>NZ_JBFRCM010000001.1:0-738339 GCF_040965735.1 Paraburkholderia sp. BR10936 | reverse complement strand
AACCCGTCAAGCCTGATGACCATAGCGAGCTGGTCCCACCCCTTCCCATCCCGAACAGGACCGTGAAACAGCTCCACGCCGATGATAGTGCGGATTGCCCGTGTGAAAGTAGGTAATCGTCAGGCTCCTTATGCTGTAACGTCCAGAACCCCGGTGTCTCCGAAAGAGAACCGGGGTTCTGGCGTTTGGGCTTCTTCAGATGCAGAAAACAAAAAAGCCGTCCAATGGACGGCTTTTTGCATTGGTGCCTCGAATTACTGCTGCGCCAGAAATTTCGTCGCCAGATGCACCCAAAACGACGAACCAACCGGCAGCAGTTGATCGTTGAAGTCATAGCTCGCGTTGTGCAGCATGCAAGGGCCTGCGCCGTGCCCTGCATCACGGTGACCGCCTTCGCCGTTGCCGAGAAACGCGTAGCAGCCCGGTTTCTCCAGCAGCATGAACGAGAAGTCCTCGGCGCCCATGGTCGGTTCGACGTTCGCATCGACGTGATCGGCGCCGACAACCTCGCGCATGACCTCCGCGGCGAATTGCGCCTCCGCGCTGCTGTTCACCGTCGGCGGATAGTTGCGATGGAAGGTGATGTCGACCGAGCAGTCGTACGCATCAGCTGTGCTCTCGGCGATCTTGCGCAGTCGCGATTCGATCAGATCCAGCGTTTCCGTCGTGAAGGTACGCACCGTTCCCGCGATCCATGCCGTATTCGGCACCACGTTGACCGCGTCGCCCGCATGAATCTGCGTGATCGAGAGCACGGCCGTATCGAGCGGCTTCTTGTTGCGCGTGATGATGCTCTGCAACCCGTTCGCGATCTGCACCGCCGTGAAGACCGGATCGCGGCCGTTGTGCGGCAACGCGGCGTGCGAACCTACACCCTTGATTTCAATGCGGAATTCGTTACTCGAGGCCATAATCGGCCCTTCGGTCACGCCGAAGTAGCCGGCCGGCATGCCCGGCCAGTTATGAATGCCGAATACGGCGTCCGCAGGAAATTGTTTGAAGAGGCCATCTTCGATCATGGCTTTCGCGCCGGCGCCGCCTTCTTCGGCGGGCTGGAAAATGAAGACGATCGTGCCGTCGAACTGTCCGTGCCGCGCGAGATATTGCGCCGCGCCAAGCAGCATAGCCGTATGGCCGTCGTGGCCGCACGCGTGCATCTTGCCTTCGTTGCGCGAGCGATGGTCGAACGTATTGAGTTCCTGGATCGGCAACGCGTCCATATCGGCGCGTAATCCAACCATCCGTTTGCCGGTGCCACGTTTGAGCACGCCGACAACGCCGGTTTGGCCCATGCCGCGATGCACTTCAATGCCCCATTCCGTGAGCTTTGCCGCAACGAGGTCGGAGGTTTGGGTTTCTTCGTAGCGCAGTTCGGGATGCGCGTGGATCGTTCGTCGGAGGCCCTGAATTTCGCCTTGGGCGGCCTGGATTTCCGGGATCAGTTTCATGGCGGACGGTGCTCAAAAAGTGGTCGCCCGGCCTTCGTCTCCAAAATAGGCCGGGTCTAGACGGACCATTCTACGCCGAACCTTTTTTTTCGCGCCAAGCACAGGGTGCGTACAGGGCCCGCACCCCGAACATAATAAAATCGCTTTTACGACAAAACGCCTCACCCACGGATTTCCGATGAACGCCCCAGCCGAATTTGCCCGTGCAGTTTGCCCGCACGATTGTCCCGATACCTGCGCGATGCGCGTGAGCGTCGAAAATGGCCGGGCGATCAAGGTGAGCGGCGACCCCGACCACCCGCCCACGCAAGGCGTGCTGTGCACGAAGGTGACCCGCTATGCGGAGCGCGTCCATCATCCGAAACGTTTGACGCAGCCGATGAAGCGTGTGGGGCGCAAGGGGGAAGGGCGTTTCGAGCCGATCAGCTGGGAGGAAGCCTGTCGCATCGCGGCCGAACGCCTCGGCGAAATCGCGCAGCGCGCGCCCGAAGCGATTCTGCCGTACAGCTATGCCGGCACGATGGGACTCGTTCAGGGCGATAGCATCGCCCAGCGCTTCTTCCACAAGCTCGGCGCATCGCGTCTCGATCGCGCGATCTGCGCGGCGGCGGGCGCCGCCGGCCTGCGTTATACGTTCGGCTCGAGCCTCGGCATGCTCACCGAGTATTTCGCGGAAAGCGAAGTGATCCTGATCTGGGGCGCCAACCCTATTGCGTCGAACCTGCACTTCTGGACCCGCGCGCAGGAAGCGAAACGCAACGGCGCGAAGCTGATCGCGATCGACCCCTATCGCTCGCTGACGGCCGAAAAGTGCCATCAGCACATTGCGCTCAAGCCCGGCACGGACGGCGCGCTCGCGCTCGGCATGATGCACGTACTGATCACCGAGGACCGTCTCGATCACGATTACATTGCGGCCCACACGCACGGCTTCGACGCGCTGAAGGCGCGTGCGCTGACCTATACGCCCGCACGTGTCGCCGCGATCTGCGACATCGAGGAGCAGGCAGTCGTCGATCTCGCGCGCCTCTACGCCTCGACGCGCAAGGCGGCAATTCGCATGAACTATGGCCTGCAGCGCGTGCGCGGCGGCGGCAACGCCGTGCGTGCCATCGCCTGCCTGCCCGCGTTGACCGGTGCATGGCGCGAGCGCGCGGGCGGCGTGCTGCTTTCGTCGTCTGGCTGGGCGCCCGTCGATGCGAACGCGCTCCAGCGTCCGGATCTGATTCCGGGCTGGCCGCAGCATCAGCCGCGCATCGTCAACATGAACCAGATTGGCAACGCGCTCACGCACGAAGGCGACGCCGCATTCGGGCCGAAGGTCGAGGCGATCGTCGTCTACAACTCGAATCCGGTTGCGGTTGCGCCCGAGTCGGCGAAGGTCGCGGCTGGCTTCGCGCGCGAGGACCTCTTTACGATCGTGCTCGAGCAGTTCCAGACCGACACCGCCGATTACGCCGATCTACTTCTGCCGGCCACGACCCAGCTCGAACATCTCGACGTCCACAAGTCGTACGGCCACACGCACGTCATGGCGAACTTGCCGGCCATCGCGCCCGTTGGCGAGGCGCGGCCGAATACCGAAATCTTCCGCTGCATCGCACGCGCGATGGGTCTGACAGAGCCGGCGCTGTTCGAAAG
The DNA here is from genome assembly GCF_040965735.1 of Paraburkholderia sp. BR10936. Taxonomy (NCBI): domain Bacteria; kingdom Pseudomonadati; phylum Pseudomonadota; class Betaproteobacteria; order Burkholderiales; family Burkholderiaceae; genus Paraburkholderia; species Paraburkholderia sp. BR10936. Next base: position 735,250 of record NZ_JBFRCM010000001.1, on the reverse strand, counting down.
CGATGAAGACGTGGCGGCCCATGCATTCGACTGGAACGATCCCGCACTGGGCGGCGCCGACTGGGCGGCGCTCAAGCGCGAAGGCTGGCTGAAGCTGAACATCGCCGAAGCGCCGTTTGCGAACGGCGGTTTTCGCACGCCGACGGGCAAGTGCGAGTTCCATAGCGAGGCGCTTGCGAAGGCCGGGCTCGATCCGCTGCCCGATTACCTGCCGCCGCACGAGTCGGCGGATGGCGCGCCCGAACTCGCCGCGCGTTATCCGCTCGCGATGATCTCGCCGCCTGCGCGCAACTTCCTGAACAGTACCTTCGTGAACGTGGAAAGCTTGCGCGCGACCGAAGGGGAGCCGCACGTGGACCTCCATCCGGCCGACGCGGCCCGCCGCGAGATTGCCGACGGCGACGAGGTTCGTGTGTTCAACGACCGCGGCTCGATGCGCGCGCGGGCGCGTGTGACCGATCGGGCGCGCAGCGGTCTCGTGGTCGGCCTGTCGATCTGGTGGAAGAAGCTTGCGCCGGATGGCCGCAACGCCAACGAAGTGACGAGCCAGGCGCTTACCGATCTTGGCGGCTCAGCGACTTTCTATGACTGCCTCGTCGAGGTCGAGCGCGCCTGAAAGCGCCTCAAGCTACCGCTAGCCGCCCCGCAACGTGCGTTCGAGGGGCCTTTCTAACTCGCTGATTTGCTGACATAAAAGCTGGGTCGCCATGCTACGATCCAATTTTTTAGCACGACCATTCGAAAAATCAAGGAGGAGACGCTGCATGGAAAAAGTCTGGCTGAAATCGTACCCGCCCGGCGTTCCCGCTGAAATCGACGCAAGCCGTTACGCGTCCATCACTGCGCTGCTCGAGGAGAGCTTCAGCGAATTCCGTGCAAAGCCCGCTTTCGCCTGCATGGGCAAGACGATCACCTACGGCGAGCTGGACCATCTCTCCCAGCGTCTGGCCGCGTGGTTCCAGTCGCGCGGCATCGCACGTGGTGCGCGCATCGCGCTCATGATGCCCAACGTGCTCCAGTATCCGGTCGCGCTCGCCGCAGTGCTGCGCGCGGGATATGTCGTCGTGAACGTCAATCCGCTCTACACGCCGCGCGAACTCGAACACCAGTTGAAGGACAGCGGCGCCGAGGCGATCGTCGTCCTCGAGAATTTTGCCGGAACCGTAAGCGCGGTCGTCGCCAATACGCGCGTGAAGCACGTGCTGGTCGCGGCGATGGGCGACCTCCTTGGCGCGAAGGGCTTCATCGTCAACTTTGTCGTGCGAAGCGTGAAGAAGATGGTGCCTGCCTGGAACCTGCCCGGCCACGTGCGCTTCAACGACGCGCTCGCCGAAGGTGCGCGCACTGGCTTCAAGCGCGTCGAACAGACGCCCGAGGACGTCGCCTTCCTGCAGTACACGGGCGGCACGACCGGCGTGGCCAAGGGGGCGACGCTGCTGCATCGCAACCTGATCGCCAACGTGCTGCAGTCGGCGGCATGGACCGAGCCCGCGCTGGCGAAATTGCCGTCCGGTACGCAACCGGTGACGGTCGCGGCGCTGCCTCTTTATCACGTGTTCGCGCTGACCGTTTGCGGGCTGCTGACGCTGCGCACCGGCGGTCTCGCGATCCTGATTCCGAATCCGCGCGACATCGCCGGCATGATCAAGGAGCTGCGCGGCTACTCCATCACGTGTTTCCCCGCGGTGAATACGCTCTACAACGCGATGCTCAACCATCCGGAATTCGGCAATCTGGACTTCACGCACCTGCTCGTTGCGAACGGCGGCGGCATGGCGGTGCAGGAAGCGGTGGCCAAGCGCTGGTACGAGCGCACGCATACGCCGATCGTCGAAGGCTATGGCCTCTCGGAAACCTCACCCAGCGTGACCTGCAATCCGGTCACGGCGACGGAATACACCGGCACGATCGGCTTGCCGCTGCCTTCCACTGAAATCTCGATTCGCGACGACGCCGGCAACGAACTGCCGATCGGCGAGGCGGGCGAGATCTGCATCCGTGGGCCGCAGGTGATGGCGGGCTACTGGCAGCGGCCGGAAGAGACGGCGAAGGTCATGACGCCGGACGGCTACTTCAAGTCGGGCGACATCGGTCTCATCAACGCGCGCGGCTACATCAAGCTCGTCGACCGAAAAAAGGACATGATTCTGGTCTCGGGCTTCAATGTGTATCCGAACGAGGTCGAGGATGTCGTGGCCAAGCTGCCGGGCGTGTTCGAAGTGGCGGCGGTGGGCGTGCCGGACCAGAATTCCGGCGAGGCGGTGAAGCTCTATATCGTCAAGAAGGACCCGGCGCTCACCGACAAGGACGTGTTCGAGTACTGCAAGACGCAGCTCACCGGCTACAAGCGGCCGAAGATCATCGAGTTCCGCAACGATCTGCCCAAGAGCAACGTCGGCAAGATCCTGCGCCGCGAGCTGCGCGACGGTCGCGCCTGAAAACGCAAGAGCGAAGCGAAAGGCCAGCGAGTCAAAAGCGAAGAGCGGCCTGCCCGTCGAGGGCGGGCCGCTTTTTTGTCGTGCGCACTGTCGCGAAACGACACGAAGCACCAAAGAAAAAAGGCGCCCGGAGGCGCCTTCGAGATTACAGCGACTGTTCTTCTTAGAACTTGTGACGGATACCGACGCGAGCCGTGAACACGTTGTTCGTGCTCGACGGCGTCAGGCCGTTGATCGACGCGACAGCGGTGTTGCCCGTCGAGTCGGAGCCCGTAGCGTGCTGGTACACGCCGATCAGGTAGACGTCCGTGCGCTTCGACAGGAAGTAGTCCGTGCCCAGTGCGTACTGGAAGTACTTCGCGCCGCTTTCGCTCGTGCCGTTCGCACGCGTGACGCTGCTGCCGTCCGTGAAGTCGAACGCGAAGCCTGCCAGCAGGGCCGGCGTGAACTGGTACTTGATGTTCGCTTCGACGTTGTTGAAGTTGGCATTCGTGCCGCGTTGGAACAGCGAGGTCGACGTCTGGCCGAGGTTGCGGAAGCTGACGTTCGAGTACGTCAGGCCGAGCGTTGCTGCGCCGAACGTGTATGCGCCGCCTGCGCCGATGACCTGGTACGTGTTGGCCGATGCGAAGCCGCCGTACACCGGATTGAACGAAGTGCCCGTAACACCCTTTACACCCGTCTGCGGCGAGGCGGTGCCGCCGTTGTTGAACAGGCCGCCGGTAGCGTTCGGCGTGCGTGCGTTCAAGTATCCAACGCCGAGGACGAGGGGACCGTTGTTGTAGCCAGCGCCCAACGACCAGATCTGGTTCGCCGAGAAGTCGCCTGCCTGGCCGCCGAAGCTGTACGTGCCGCCGAACGTCAGGCCAGCGTAGTTGGCGCTGGTGAACTTGACCGTGTTGTTCGTACGGTAGGCGTTGTTGAAGTTGTCCAGATCCTGCGGGTGAGCAGCAATGTAGCCGCCCCACTGGTCGCCTGCTTCGAGCGGGCCCACGTAGTCGACGACGGAGTCGTACTGGCGACCCAGCGTGACCGTGCCGAACTGTGCGCTCGAGAGGCCGACATAAGCCTGACGACCGAACATCAGGCCGCCCTGACCGAGCTTGCCGGTGTTCACGTCAAAACCATTTTCCAACACGAAGACTGCCTTCAGGCCGCCGCCGAGGTCTTCAGCGCCGCGCAGGCCGAAACGGCTGCCTTGCATCACGCCGCTCGACAGGTTGTACAGGTGCTTGCCACCCGAATTCGTGTTGATGTTGAAACCTTCGTCGATGATACCGTACAGCGTGACGCTGCTCTGAGCGTGAGCAACGCCCGCGAACGCGCCCAGCGCAGCCAGCGCGAGAAGCGACTTCTTCATTGAATGATCTCCAGTGTTTGCGAATCTTTTGCGTCTTTTAACGGGACCAGTTTTTTATCTTGCGTAGGGTCCTGTCCTTCTAACTTCGCGAGAAGTTGCACGTAATGTAACAAAAGGGTTAACAGTCACAAAGGAAAAGCCTGGGCCTCGCTAAGTACCTGTTTCGTTTACACAACATGGTCTAGAATATGCAGCTATCTATCGGCGCTGCCCCGGATTGACGGATGTCCGTGAGTTTGTGTAGTGGTGAAAGGGCAGTCCGGGCGAGCGACCAATCCGGCTCGCCAACGAAACGAAAGGGAGGCTGGATGACGCTAGATGACTTGATTACCGAATTCGACCGGGGCCTGCGCTCTCTCACCGGCGTGTCGCGCATGACGCGTCCGATGCCGCAGCCTTCCCCCGTGACCATCGAAGTGACGCCCGAGGGCGATGCCGTACCAGCCGGCAGCGAACTCACGGCTGCCGAGCGCACGCACGCCGCCGGCCTCATGCGCGTCAATCACGTCGGTGAAGTGTGCGCGCAGGCGCTGTATCAGGCGCAGAAAATCTCGGCGCGCTCGCCCTCGCTCAGGGCGGCCTTCGAGCAAGCCGCGCGCGAGGAAGAGGACCACCTCGCGTGGACCTCGCGCCGGCTACAGGCGCTCGACTCGCGTCCGAGCCTCCTTAATCCGCTCTGGTACGCAGGCGCGCTCGCGATCGGTTTCGCCGCCGGCCGCCTGGGCGACAAGGTGAGCCTCGGCTTCATGGCCGAAACCGAGCGCCAGGTCGAGCATCATCTCGACAGCCACCTCGACAGCTTGCCGCCCGCCGATCTCGAGTCGCGCGCGGTCGTCGAGCAAATGCGCGCCGACGAAATCTCGCACGCAAAATCGGCCGCCGATCTGGGCGGAGTCGAATTGCCTTTGCCGGTGCGTTCGCTAATGCGTGTAGCATCGAAAGTGATGACGCGAACCGCCTACTACATCTGATTAATGCGTATGGGCCGGCAATCGCTGTCGGTCCATACTCGGATTAATCTTTCAGAGCTTTCAGCCCCCGGTTTTAATCCCCGCAAGCCCCCCGCTCGATCCCTCCGTAGGCCGTTTATCGCCGCGCTTTTCACGTATCACCTTCAGAACCTGCGTTAGCTCATTCATTCATAACGGTTTTTGGCTTTTGTCGCGACTTCAACAAGTGCCGCTAAGTCCTTGTTCTAGCGGATAAATTTCGTCAAAAAACGTCCGGTCTCCCTTGACCCTCGTTGGGCGTTCCTCTAAAGTGGGAGACAGTGTGAGAAAGTGTATTTTTGTGTGATTTCAGGCGCGTATTCAGGTAGATTTTCCGGGATTTAGGCGGGCGGCCAAAAGCGCCGCATAAGGGGGAGCAAATTGTTCCAGGGGGCGTCGGCGCTAACACTCGATGCGAAAGGACGGATGTCGATTCCGTCTCGCTATCGGGAAGCGCTGCAACAACAGGCAGAAGGACGGGTGACGATCACCAAGCACCCGGACGGCTGCCTGTTGCTATTTCCGCGCCCCGAATGGGAAGTGTTCCGCTCGAAGGTCGCCGCGTTGCCGATGGACGCGCACTGGTGGCGCCGTATTTTTCTGGGCAATGCGTCCGACGTCGATGTCGATAGTGCTGGCCGCGTGCTCGTCTCACCTGAATTGCGTCTGGCGGCAGGAATGGAAAAGGAAGTCATGCTGCTCGGCATGGGTAGTCATTTTGAGTTGTGGGATGCGCAGACCTACGCCGCCAAGGAACAGGCGGCGATGGCGCAGGGCATGCCCGACGCCTTGAAAAATTTCACGTTCTGATCGCGGTTCAAAACGCTATGGCATCTGCGATGGGACAGGGACTGCAGCATCGCACGGTGCTGCTAGACGAAGCGGTGAACGCGCTGGTCACGCGCGCGGACGGCGTCTATGTGGACGGCACGTTCGGTCGCGGCGGGCACAGTCGCGCGATCCTCGGGCGTCTCGGCGAGGCCGGGCGCCTGATCGCGTTCGACAAGGACCCGCTGGCGATCGCGACGGCGCAAACCGTGAACGACGCGCGGTTCTCGATCGTGCATGAGAGTTTTGCTTCGCTGCGCGACGAGCTCGCGTCGCGCGGGGTAGGGCGTGTGTCGGGAATATTGCTGGACCTTGGCGTGTCGTCGCCGCAGTTCGACGATCCGCAGCGCGGTTTCAGTTTCCGCGCGGATGGCCCGCTCGACATGCGGATGGACCCGACGCGCGGCGAGTCCGCCGCTGACTGGCTCGCTCGGGCCACGTTGCAGGAACTGACGGAGGTAATTCGGGATTATGGGGAAGAACGGTTTGCTTTTCAGATTGCAAAGGCGCTTGTTGCTCGCCGGGCAGAGTCCGACCGTCTCGGGCCTCTCGACAGCACGGGCGAGCTTGCCCAAATCGTGGCTAACGTCGTCAAAACCCGTGAGAAGGGTAAGGACCCGGCAACCCGCACCTTTCAAGCTATACGGATTCACGTCAATCAAGAGCTTGCGGAGCTGCAGGTCGTTCTAGAAGCAGCACTGTCGTTGCTGGAACAGGGGGGGCGGCTGGTGGTCATCAGCTTTCATTCGCTCGAAGACCGGATCGTCAAGCGGTTCATGCAGGCGCACGCAAGCGCGCCGGCGGTCGATCGCCGCTTGCCGATCCGCGCCGTCGACCTGCCGAGCCCGCCGCTCAAGCTGCTCGGCCGCGTATTCGCGAGCGACGAAGAAGTCGCCGCGAATCCGCGCGCCCGCTCGGCCGTGATGCGCACCGCGGAGCGCGTCACGCCATGAATCGTCTGAACATCTTCCTGCTGATCGTCGTCATGGGGTGCGCGCTTTCCGTCGTGAACGCCACCAATCAGCAGCGCCAGATCTTCATCCAGTTGCAACGTGCGCAGTCGCAGGAGCATCAGCTTCAGCAGGACTACGCACAGCTTCAATATCAGCAGAGCGCGCTGTCGAGAACGTCGCGCATCGAACAGATCGCCACCGACTCGCTCAAGATGCAGCCCGTCACGACCGGACGCACGCAATATCTGACGCTCGCGCCCGGCAGCGCAACCGCCGTCGACGCACCCGTGCCGACCTCGGCGCCCCCGCAGGGCGCCGCGCCTACGCCTGCCCGCCGCGGAGGCACGCGATGAAAAAGGACAATCGCCGCAAGAGCGTTGCCTTCAGCGCCAACCCCATTCTCTCCGTGCGCCTGCCGATGTGGCGCTCGAAGCTCGTCGTATTCCTGCTCTTCATGGCGTTCGTCGCGCTTGCCGCGCGCGCATTCTGGATTCAGGGGCCAGGCAACGCGTTCTATCAGAAGCAGGGCGAAAGCCGCTACCAGCGCACGATCGAGTTACCGGCCACGCGCGGCAAGATTCTCGACCGTAACGGCCTCGTGCTCGCCACGAGCCTGCCCGTGCGCGCGATCTGGGCGATTCCCGAAGCCGTGCCCGACGATCTCGGCGCCGACAAGCTCAACCAGCTCGGCGCGCTGCTCGGCATGAACACGAAAGAGCTGCGTGCGAAGCTCCACGAAGACAAGACCTTCGTCTATGTGAAGCGCCAGGTGCCGCTCGACGTCGCGCAGAAAGTGACGGCGCTCGACATTCCGGGTATTTACCAGCGCAACGAATACAAGCGCTTCTATCCGGAAGGCGACGTCACCGCGCACTTGATCGGCTTCACCAACGTCGAGGACGAGGGCCAGGAAGGCGTCGAGCTGTCGGACCAGAAGGTGCTCGCGGGCGTGCCGGGCATTCGCCACGTCATCAAGGACCGCATGGGCCACATCGTCGAGGACGTCGACGAGACGGTCGTGCCCCACGATGGCAAGGACGTCGAACTGTCGATCGACAGCAAGATTCAGTACATCGCCTATTCGAACCTGAAGGCTGCCGTCGAGAAGTTCAGGGCCAAGGCCGGCGCTGCGGTGGTGGTGGACGTGCGCACGGGCGAAGTGCTCGCGCTCGTGAATTATCCGACCTACAACCCGAACGACCGCTCGCATCTCACGGGCGAGCAGCTTCGCAACCGCATCCTCACCGACGTGTTCGAGCCGGGTTCGATCATGAAGCCCTTCACGGTGTCGCTTGCGCTGGATCTGCACCGCGTCTCGCCGAGTACACTGGTGGATACGGGCGCGGGCCACTTCACCCTCGACGGTGCGACCATCACCGACGACGCCGGTTTTGGCGTGCTGACGGTGGGCGGCGTGATCCAGAAGTCGAGCAACATCGGCGCGACCAAGATCGCGATGACGCTCAAGCCCGAAGAAATGTGGGACATGTACACCAGCATCGGTCTCGGTCAGGCGCCGAAGGTCGGGTTCCCCGGCGCGGCGGCGGGCCGTTTGCGTCCGTGGAAAAGCTGGCGCCGCATCGAGCAGGCGACGATGTCCTACGGCTACGGCCTCTCCGTTTCGCTGTTCCAGCTCGCGCGCGCGTACACGGCGATCGCGCACGACGGCCAGATTCTGCCGGTCACGATCTTCCGCCACCCCGGCGACACGCAGCCGGTGCAGGGCACCCAGGTCTTCGCGCCGACCACGGCGCGTGAAGTGCGCACGATGCTGGAGAGCGTGGTGTCGAAGGACGGCACTTCGCCCGACGCCGCCGTACCCGGCTACCGCGTGGGCGGCAAGTCCGGTACGGCGTACAAGCACGGCCCGCACGGCTACGATCATTCGAAATACCGCGCGTCGTTCGTCGGCATGGCGCCGATGCCGAATCCGCGCATCGTCGTGGCCGTCACGGTCGACGAACCGACGGCCGGCAGCCACTTCGGCGGTGCCGTGTCGGGTCCGGTGTTCTCGGGCATCGTCGGCGATACGCTGCGCTCGCTCAACGTTCCGCCGGATATGCCGGTGAAGCAGCTCGTCGTCGAGGACAACAGCGCCGCCGCCTCGGCCCCGGCCGTCGCGAACGCGCCCGCTGCGCCCGTGAAGCACGCGGCGAACACGCCTACCGCGAAAAGCGCCGCAGCCGCGCATCACATGACCGTCGCGGACAACGCGAAAAATCGACCCGGAGTCGTCCGATGAGCGCCACGCGCACCCAGCATCCCGCGCACCGGCAGATCGCGGACGCGCTCGCATGGCTGCGCGCGCACGTCGCGCCAGAAGCGGGCCTGCACGCCGATACGCGCTCGCTCAAGCCGGGCGATGTGTTTCTCGCCTACGCCGTCGAGGGCGCGGACAGCCGCCCGCACATCGCCAACGCGATCGAGCGGGGCGCTGCAGCCGTGCTGTATCAGCCGGAAGGGTATGCGGGCGAGAAGCTCGACGCGTCGATTGCGCTGGCTGTACCGCAGCTCGACGCGCTCGCGGGCGAAATCGCCAGCGGCTGGTATGGCGACCCGAGCGATGCCATGCTCGTGGTCGGCGTGACGGGAACAAACGGCAAGACGTCGTGCAGCCAGTGGATCGCCTCGGCGTTGACGGCCATCGGCCAGAAGTGCGCGATCGTCGGCACGCTGGGCACGGGCTTTCCGGGCCAGCTCGTGCATACGGGCTTCACCACGCCCGACGCGCCGCAGCTGCAGCGCAGCCTCGCGCAATTGCGCGGTGCTGGCGCACAGGCGATCGCGATGGAAGTCTCCTCGCACGCGCTGCATCAGGGCCGCGTGAACGGCACGTCGTTCGACATCGGCGTCTTCACGAATCTCACGCAAGACCATCTCGACTATCACCACACGTTCGAGGCCTACGAGGCCGCGAAGGCGCGTCTGTTCGCATGGCCGGGCCTGCGCGCCGCGATCATCAACACCGACGACGCAGCGGGCCGCCGCCTGATCGCCGCGACGCGCGGCAAGGCTCGCACGATTGCGTACAGCGTGGCGACGCCCGCCGCCGACGCACCCGTCGCCGACGCGTGGCTGCGCGCGAACGACGTGCGCGCGACCGCCACCGGCACGGCGTTCCATCTGGAAACGTCGGATTGGGGCGAGGCGCAAGTCGAGGCGCATGTTCTCGGACTCTTCAACGTGAGCAATCTGCTCGGCGTGCTCGGCGCGCTGCTTGCGGCGAACGTGCCGCTCGTCGCGGCGCTCAACGAGATCTCGAAGCTGCAGCCGGTGAACGGCCGCATGGAGCGTCTTGGCGGCCGCGCCGATCACGACGAGCCGCTCATCGTGATCGATTACGCGCATACGCCGGACGCGCTCGAAAAAACGCTCGAAGCGCTGCGCCCGATGGCGGCCGCACGCGGCGGCCAGCTCGTCTGCATGTTCGGCTGCGGCGGCGATCGCGACGCGACCAAGCGCCCGCTCATGGGCGCGATCGCGGAACGCCTCGCCGACCAGGTCGTCGTGACGAGCGACAACCCGCGCAGCGAGTCGCCGGCCGCGATCATCGAGCAGATCGCGCAAGGCATGCGCGACGCCGCGAAGGCGCGCCGCATCGAGGATCGCGCGAGTGCGATCCTGCAGGCGGTGCGCGGCGCGGCGCGCGAAGACGTCGTCGTGCTGGCCGGCAAAGGCCACGAGGCGACCCAGGAAATCATGGGCAAGAAGCGCGCGTTCTCCGATCAGGACCACGCGCGGCTTGCACTCGCCGCCCGTGCCACGCACGGGCGCGGAGGTGGTGAATGACGATGCTTTCCCTGCGGGAAGCCGCGGCGCTGATTCCCGGCGCGAGCGTACTCGGCGACGAGAACGCCACGTTCGAGCGCATTTCGACCGACAGCCGCACCACCGGCCCCGGCGATCTCTTCGTCGCGCTCAAGGGCGACCGCTTCGACGCGCACGACTTTCTCGGCGAAGTTGCGAACCGCCAGGTGAGCGCGGCGCTCGTTTCGCGCAGCCCCGGCGACTGGCGCATCCCCGCGCTGCGCGTGGACGACACGCGCAAGGCGCTCGGCGCGCTCGCGCTCGGCTGGCGCCGCCGCTTCTCGATGCCGCTCGTCGCCGTGACGGGCAGTAACGGCAAAACGACGGTCAAGGAAATGATCGCGTCGATCTTCGCGGCGGCCGTTGGAGAAAATTTGCGTCTCGCGACCACCGGAAACCTCAATAACGACATCGGCGTGCCGTTAACGTTGCTGCGTTTGAGCGGCGCTCATCGGCTGGCGGTGGTCGAACTCGGCATGAATCACCCGGGCGAGACCGAGTTGCTGGCGAAATTCGCCGAGCCGACGGTCGCGGTGGTGAACAACGCGCAGCGCGAACATCAGGAATTCATGGCGACGGTGGAAGCCGTCGCGCTAGAGCATGCGAGCGTGATTCACACGCTCAAGCCCACGGGCGTCGCGGTGTTTCCCGCCGACGATGCCTACGCGAGCATCTGGCGCGTGGCGGCGACGGGTTCGCGCATCTTCGACTTCGCGCTGCATACCGATACGCGTGCGGTTGAAGCGGCAGTCACCGGCAAGCTCGTCGACAGGCTCGCGGGCAACCGTCTCGCGATCGCGACGCCGGAAGGCCATCTCGAAGTGGAGTTGAAGGTGCTGGGCGCACACAACGCGCACAACGCGCTCGCGGCCACGGCGGCGGCGATTGCGTCGGGCGTCTCGCTCGAAGCGATCGGCCGCGGGCTCGAGGCGTTCGAGCCGGTGAAGGGCCGCTTGCAGGTGAAGCGCGCGGCGCTTGGCGAGCTGACGGGCGCGACGGTGATCGACGACACCTACAACGCGAATCCCGACTCGGTGCGTGCAGCGATCGACGTGCTGGCTTTGCGCACGTCGCCGCGTGTGCTCGTGCTCGGAGACATGGGCGAAGTCGGCGACGACGGTCCCGCCTTTCACCGCGAGGTGGGCGCTTACGCGAGGGAACGCGGCATCGACGCGCTCTACACGCTCGGCGACGCAGCGCGTGACAGCGCGACGGCGTTCGGCGCGCAGGCGCTGCATGCCGCCGACGTGAGCGAACTCGTGCGCGCACTGGCTGGTGCCGGTTACGGCGCTGGCGCAACGATTCTCGTGAAAGGCTCGCGCTTCATGCAGATGGAGCGCGTAGTAGCGGCACTCACGAATCCGCAAAACCCTGCGCCGGACGCGAAGTCCGGTGCGCACTGAAATACGAAGGAATACAAGGCATGCTACTGGCGCTGGCGCAATGGCTGCAGAATGACGCAAGCTTCTTGCGCGTGTTCAGTTATCTGACGTTCCGTGCGGTGATGGCCACCATCACCGCGATGGCGATCGGGCTTTTCCTCGGCCCGTGGGTGATCCGCAAGCTCACCGCAATGAAGGTCGGCCAGGCCGTGCGCACGGACGGCCCGCAAACTCACCTCGTGAAGTCCGGCACGCCCACCATGGGCGGCGTGCTCATTCTGCTGGGCATCGCGGTTTCCACCTTGCTGTGGGGCGATCTTACGAACCGCTTCATCTGGATCGTGATGCTCGTCACGTTCGGCTTCGGCGCGATCGGCTGGGTCGACGACTATCGCAAGGTCGTCTACAAGGACCCGCGCGGCATGTCTTCGCGCGAGAAGTACTTCTGGCAGTCGGTGATCGGTCTGTTCGCGGCGGTGTACCTCGCGTTCAGTGTGTCCGAAGCGAGCAACGTGCGCGTGTTCGATCTCTTCATGGCATGGGTACGTAGCGGCCTGTCGATGGGCCTGCCCGCGCGCGCCGACTTGCTGCTGCCGTTCCTCAAGTCGATCAGTTACCCGCTCGGCGTGTGGGGCTTCATTGCGCTCACGTATTTCGTGATCGTCGGCGCGAGCAACGCCGTGAACCTCACCGACGGCCTCGACGGTCTCGTGATCATGCCGGTCGTGCTCGTTGGCGCGTCGCTCGGCGTGTTCGCCTACGTGATGGGCAGCTCGGTCTACTCGAAGTATCTGCTCTTTCCGCACATTGCCGGCGCTGGCGAACTGCTCATCTTCTGTTCGGCGATGGGCGGGGCAGGGCTCGCGTTCCTCTGGTTCAACACGTATCCAGCACAAGTGTTTATGGGCGACGTGGGCGCGCTCGCGCTCGGCGGCGCGCTGGGAACCATTGCGGTGATCGTGCGTCAGGAAATCGTGCTCTTCATCATGGGCGGCATTTTCGTTGCGGAGACGCTCTCGGTGATGCTGCAGGTCACCTGGTTCAAGTACACGAAGAAGCGTTACGGCGAAGGGCGCCGCATCTTCAAGATGGCGCCGCTGCATCACCATTTCGAGCTGTCTGGCTGGAAGGAAACGCAGGTTGTCGTGCGTTTCTGGGTCATCACGCTGATGCTGTGTCTGATCGGTCTGTCCACGCTCAAGCTGCGTTGAGCCTCTAAGTAAGCAAGGGAAGCAAGCGATGTTCGGCGAGAAGTTTCGGGATCGGCAAAAGCCGATGGTGCTCGTGCTGGGACTCGGGGAATCGGGTCTCGCGATGGCGCGTTGGTGCGCGCGGCATGGTTGCCGCCTGCGCATTGCCGACACGCGCGAAGCGCCGCCCAATCTTCCCGAACTCGCCGCGCGCGGCATCGACGCCGATTTCGTCGGCGGTCCGTTCACGACGGCGCTGCTCGACGGCGTGGAGCTCGTCGCAATCAGCCCGGGCCTCTCGCCGCTCGCCGAAGACCTCGTGCCGCTGATCGCGGCGGCGCGCGAACGCGGCATCGAAGTGTGGGGGGAACTCGAACTCTTCGCGCAGGCGCTGCGCCATCTGGGCGAGAGCGGCTACGCACCGAAGGTGCTCGCCATCACCGGCACGAACGGCAAGACCACCACGACGAGCCTCACAGGCATGCTTTGCGAGCGCGCGGGCAAGCGCGTCGCGGTGGCGGGCAACATCAGCCCGGCCATGCTCGACAAGCTCGCCGAAGCCATCGACAACACCGCGCTGCCCGACGTCTGGGTGCTCGAACTGTCGAGCTTCCAGCTGGAGACGGCGCACACGTTCGAGCCGGACGCCGCCGCGGTCCTCAACATCACGCAGGACCATCTCGACTGGCACGGCGGCCTCGACGCCTATGCGGCCGCGAAGGGCCGCATCTTCGGGCCGCGCACGACGCGCGTGCTCAACCGCGACGACGCCCGCGTCATGTCGCTCGCGAGCGTGAAGGCGAGCGGCGACGCGAAGGTCGTGACCTTCGGCCTGAATGAACCCGAGAACGACGGCGACCTGGGTCTGTTGCGCGAGAACGGCATGCAGTGGCTCGTGCAGGCCCACGACCTCGACGCGGCCGACGTGCCTGTCTCCCCGCGTCGTCGCAAGCAGCAGGAAGCGGCGCCCGTGAACCTCGGCATGAAGCGCCTCATGCCCGCCGACGCCTTGCGCATTCGCGGTCTGCATAACGCGGCCAACGCGCTCGCGGCGTTCGCGCTCACGCGCGCGATCGATCTCGCGCCCGCGCCGCTTCTGCACGGCCTGCGCGAGTATCGCGGCGAGCCGCATCGCGTGGAGCTGATCGCATCGATCGACGGCATCGACTACGTGGACGACAGCAAGGGCACGAACGTCGGCGCGACGGTGGCAGCGCTCGACGGCCTCGCGCAGCGCACGGTGCTGATCGCCGGCGGCGACGGCAAGGGCCAGGACTTCGATCCGCTCGTCGCGCCGGTTGCGCGCTGGTGCCGCGCCGTGATGCTGATCGGCCGCGACGCCTCGAAGATCCGCGCGGCGCTCGAAGAAACCGGCATCGCGATGAGCGACCACGCCACGCTCGAAGAAGCCACGCGCGCGGCGACGGCGCTCGCGCAACCCGGTGACGTCGTGCTGCTTTCGCCCGCTTGCGCGAGCCTCGACATGTTCCGCAACTACGCCCATCGCGCAGCCGTGTTCCACGACACCGTAGAAGCAATCGCTGCAGAACGGGGGACGATGATATGAGCTGGTCCGAGCGATTCGGTGCGCGCCTCTCGCGCGAAAACGGCCAGGCCGGCGGCTCGTCGAGCGGCGGCGCGCGCTCGGGCGGTCTTGCGAGCGTCGTCAACGGCGTGCGTCCCGGACGCTCGCGCATGCTCGACTACGACCACTCGCTGCTGTGGGCCGTCATCGCGCTTCTGGGCCTCGGCGTGGTGATGGTGTACTCCGCCTCGATCGCCATGCCCGATTCGCCCAAGTACGCCTCGTACCGCGACTGGGCGTTCCTCGTGCGCCACCTCGTTTCGCTCGTGATCGCTACCGTTGCGGCGCTCGTTGCGTTCCGTATTCCCGTTTCGACGTGGGAGCGTTACGCGCCCAAGCTCTTTCTCATCTCGCTCGCCATGCTGGTGGTCGTGCTGATTCCGCACATCGGCAAGGGCGTGAACGGCGCGCGTCGCTGGATTCCGCTCGGCGTCACGAACATGCAGCCGTCGGAAATCATGAAGCTCGCCGTGACGATCTACGCTGCGAACTACACGGTGCGCAAGCAGGAATACATGCATAGCTTCGCGAAAGGCTTCCTGCCGATGGCATTCGCCGTGGGCGTGGTCGGCGCGCTGCTGCTGCTCGAGCCTGACATGGGCGCGTTCATGGTGATCGCCGCGATCGCCATGGGCGTGCTGTTCCTCGGCGGCGTGAACGGCAAGCTGTTCGGCGGCCTCGTGGCCACGGCAGTGGGCACCTTCACGCTGCTCGTGTGGGCGTCGCCGTGGCGCCGCGAGCGGATCTTCGCGTACCTCGATCCGTGGGACGACCGCTACGCGCAGGGCAAGGCGTACCAGCTCACGCACTCGCTCATCGCGTTCGGTCGCGGCGAGTGGTTCGGCGTGGGTCTTGGCGGCAGCGTCGAAAAGCTCAACTATCTGCCGGAAGCGCACACCGACTTCATTCTCGCCGTCATCGGCGAGGAACTCGGTTTCGTCGGCGTCCTCGTCGTGATCCTGCTGTTCTACTGGATCGTGCGCCGCTCGTTCGAGATCGGCCGCCAGGCGCTCGCGCTCGACCGCACGTTCGCCGGTCTCGTCGCCAAGGGGCTTGGCGTGTGGTTCGGTGCGCAGGCCTTCATCAACATGGGCGTGAACCTGGGGCTGTTGCCGACCAAGGGTCTCACGCTGCCGCTCGTGAGCTATGGCGGCTCGGGCATCCTGCTGAACTGCATCGCGGTGGCGCTGCTGTTGCGCGTGGACTACGAGAACCGGGTCTTGATGCGCGGAGGCAAGGTATGACCGCAGCAACGCGCACGCTCATGGTGATGGCCGGCGGCACCGGGGGACACGTGTTCCCGGGGCTTGCCGTCGCGCATCGCATGGAGCAGTGGGGCTGGCGCGTGGTGTGGCTCGGCAATCCCGCAGGCATGGAAGCGACGCTCGTTCCGAAGCACGGCATCACGATGGAATACGTGCGCTTTGGCGGCGTGCGCGGCAAGGGTATGAAGACCAAGCTGATGCTGCCGCTGAACCTGCTGCGCGCCTGCACGCAGAGCCTCGCGGCGCTGCGCCGCGTGAAGCCCGACGTCGTGCTCGGCATGGGCGGCTACATCACGTTCCCGGCGGGCGTGATGAGCGCGCTTTCGGGCCGTCCGCTCGTGCTGCATGAACAGAATTCGATTGCGGGTCTGGCGAACAAGGTGCTCGCGAAGCTGGCCAGGCGCGTGCTCGTGGCGTTTCCGGGCGCCTTGCCGAACGCCGAGTGGACCGGCAACCCGATCCGCGAGGCGCTCGAACACGTCGACGCGCCGGCGGCGCGCTACGCCGCGCGCAGCGGTCCGCTGCGCGTGCTCGTAGTGGGCGGCAGTCTCGGCGCCACGGCGCTCAACGAAGTGGTGCCGCGCGCGCTGTCGCTGCTCGCGCCGCAAGAGCGTCCGCATATCGTGCATCAGGCGGGCGCGAAGCACATCGACGCCTTGCGTCAAAACTATCTCGACGCCGGACTCGAACTGAATGACACGGTACAGCTCGTGCCGTTCATCGACGACATGGCGAGCGCCTACCGGAACGCGGATCTCGTGATCTGCCGTTCGGGCGCAATGACGGTGGCCGAAATCGCGGCCGTGGGCGTGGCGGCATGCTTTGTGCCGTTCCCCTACGCCGTGGACGACCACCAGACCACCAACGCCGCGTTCCTTGCCGACAAGGACGCAGCGCTCGTGGTGCAGCAACGCGACCTGACGGCGGAAGGACTCGCCGACTGGTTGCGGCATCAGACCAGAACATCGCTGGCGGAAATGGCCGGGCGCGCTCGCGCGCTCGCGAAACCCGACGCCGCCGATCAGGTCGCGCGCATCTGCGCGGCTGTGGCGGGCGTAAGTGCGGGAGGAAAGCAATGAAACACATCGTCAAACATATCCATTTCGTTGGCATCGGCGGCGCGGGCATGAGCGGCATCGCCGAAGTGCTCGTCAACCTCGGCTATCAGGTAAGCGGCTCGGACCTCGCGAAGAACGGGGTCACCGATCGACTCGCCGCGCTCGGCGCGCGCATCGCGATCGGCCATGCCGAAGAAAACATCGAAGGCGCGAATGCCGTGGTCGTTTCGACCGCGGTGCGCAGCGACAACCCCGAAGTGCTCGCGGCACGCCATCGCCGCATTCCCATCGTGCCGCGCGCCGTGATGCTCGCGGAACTGATGCGTCTAAAGCAGGGCATCGCAATTGCAGGCACGCACGGCAAGACCACCACGACCTCGCTCGTGGCGAGCGTGCTGGCCGCGGGCGGGCTCGATCCGACCTTCGTGATCGGCGGGCGCCTGATCAGTGCGGGCGCGAACGCGCGCCTCGGCACGGGCGATTTCATCGTGGCGGAAGCCGACGAATCGGACGCATCGTTCCTGAACCTGTTCCCGGTGATCGAAGTCATTACGAACATCGACGCCGATCACATGGACACCTACGGGCACGATTTCGCGCGCCTGAAGCAGGCGTTCATCGAGTTCACGCATCGCCTGCCGTTCTATGGCATTGCGGTGCTGTGCGTGGACGACCCGAATGTGAAGGAGATTCTGCCGTTCGTCTCGAAGCCGATCATCCGTTACGGCTTCGCGTCCGACGCGCAGGTGCGCGCGGTCAACGTGATTGCCCGAGAAGGCAAGATGTACTTCACGGTGATGCGCGAAGACGCGCCGTCGCTCGACATCGTGCTGAATCTGCCGGGCACGCACAACGTGCAGAACGCGCTCGCCGCGATTGCGATCGCGACCGAACTCGAAGTGAAGGACGCCGATATTCAACGCGCGCTCGCGGAATTCAACGGCGTAGGCCGTCGTTTTCAGCGCTATGGCGAAATTCCCGTCAACGGCGGCGGCGCCTGGACGTTGATCGACGACTATGGCCATCACCCGGTGGAAATGGCCGCGACGATCGCAGCGGCGCGCGGCGCGTTTCCCGAGCGCCGTCTCGTGCTGGCGTTCCAGCCGCACCGCTATACGCGTACGCGCGACTGTTTCGAAGACTTCGTGCGCGTGCTGTCGACCGTCGATGCGCTCGTGCTGACCGATGTCTATGCGGCCGGCGAAGCGCCGATCGTCGCAGCCGATGGCCGCGCGCTCGCACGCGCGATTCGCGTGGCGGGCAAGGTCGAGCCGGTGTTCGTCGAGACCGTGGATGAAGTGCCGGAGGCGCTAGCAGCTGTCGTGCGCGACGGCGATGTGGTGATTACGATGGGCGCGGGTTCGATCGGCGGCGTGCCGGGTCGAATCGCCCAACAGGAACAGAAGGCGTGAGTGACATGAGCAGTATCGATCCGAAACAATTTGGCAAGGTCGCGGTGCTGTACGGCGGCGTGTCCGCTGAGCGGGAGGTATCGCTCAAGTCGGGCACGCTGGTGCTGCAGGCGCTGCAGAGCGCCGGCATCGACGCGCATCCGTTCGACCCGTCCGAGCGCCCGCTTTCCGCGCTCAAGGACGAAGGTTTCGTGCGCGCGTTCAACGCGCTGCACGGCGGCTACGGCGAGAACGGCCAGATCCAGGGCGCGCTCGACTTTTACGGCATTCGCTATACGGGCACGGGCGTGCTCGGCTCCGCGCTCGGGCTCGACAAGTTCCGCAGCAAGCTCGTGTGGCAGCAGCTCGGCATTCCCACGCCGCCGTTCGAAGCGGTGTTGCGCGGCGACGACTACGCGGCGCGCGCGCCGCAGATCGTCGCGAAGCTCGGCCTGCCGCTCTTCGTGAAGCCCGCGAGCGAAGGCTCGAGCGTGGCCGTGATCAAGGTGAAGGCGGAAAGCCAACTCGTGCCGGCGCTCGAAGAAGCCGCGAAGTTCGACAAGATCGTGCTGGTGGAAAAGAGCATCGAAGGCGGCGGCGAGTACACCGCGTGCATCGCGGGCGACCTCGATCTGCCGATCATCAAGATCGTGCCGGCGGGTGAGTTCTACGACTACGACGCGAAGTACATCCTCGACACGACGCAGTATCTGATTCCCTGCGGCGTCGCGCCGGAGAAAGAGGCGGAACTGAAGAAGCTCGCGCGCCGCGCATTCGACGTGCTCGGCTGCACCGACTGGGGCCGCGCCGATTTCATGATGGACGGCGCAGGCAACGCGTACTTCCTCGAAGTGAACACGGCGCCGGGCATGACCGATCACTCGCTGCCGCCGAAGGCCGCGCGCTCGGTAGGCATCGAGTATCGCGATCTGGTGGTGCGCGTGCTGGCACAGACGCTAAAAGATTGAACCCCTGATTAATCTCTGACCGACGAATTGCCGAACCGGTAGTGAAGCGACAATCTCGAAATGTGGAATAACGTACGCCAGCTCAACCTTGCCGCCAACGCGTTGCACGCGCTGCTCGCGCTCGCGCTGCTGGCGGCGGGCTGCTACTGGCTCGTGCAGCGTCCGAACTTCGCGCTGCGAGAGATCCGCATCGAGGGCGATACCGAGCACATCAACTCGCCCACCGTGCGTGCGAGCGTGGTCGGCCGGCTGAAGGGCAACTTCTTCACGGTCGATCTCGATACGGCGCGCGCCGCGTTCGAGCAGATGCCGTGGGTGCGTCATGCGAGTGTGCGCCGCGTGTGGCCCAACGCACTGGCTGTCACGCTCGAAGAGTACAAACCGCTGGGCACGTGGGGCAGCGATCAGCTCGTGAGCACGGACGGCGAGCTGTTCACGGCGAACCAGGGCGAACTCGACGAAGAGTTGCCCGCGTTCGACGGCCCCGACGGCACCGCGCCCGAGGTGGTTGCGCGCTACCGCGACCTGGAGAAGTGGTTCGCGCCGCTCGGGCTCACGCCCGACGAAGTGACGCTCTCGCCGCGTTACGCATGGACGGTGAAGCTCTCGAACGGCATGCAGGTGGAGCTGGGCCGCGAGCGCAACGCCGACACACTGAGCGAGCGTTCGCACCGCCTCATCGCGGCATGGTCGGCGGTGACGCAACGTTGGGGCAAAGCAATCGAATACGCGGACTTGCGTTATCCGAACGGGTTTGCGATAAGGGCGGCCGGTATGCGCTTCATCAGTGACACGCCCGCTCCGGGCAAGAAGTAACAGGACATCACACGCAACGAGCACGATATGAGTAAAGACTATAAGGATCTGCTGGTCAGCCTCGACATCGGGACGTCGAAGGTGGTGGCCGTCGTCGCCGAATTGAAGGGCGAAGGCCACTACGAAGTGATCGGTCTCGGCCAGAGCGAATCGAAAGGTCTCAAGAAGGGCGTGGTGGTGAACATCGAGGCCACTGTGCAGTCTATCCAGCGAGCGCTCGAAGAAGCGGAACTCATGGCCGACTGCAAGATCACTAACGTATTCACCGGTATTGCGGGCAGCCACATTCGCAGCTTCAACTCGAGCGGCATGGTTGCCATCAAGGAGAAGGAAGTCACGCAGGCGGACGTCGCGCGCGTGATCGAAACGGCGAAGGCGATCAACATCCCGACCGACCAGCAGGTGCTGCATATCCTCACGCAGGAATTCATCATCGACGGCCAGGAAGATGTGCGCGAGCCGATCGGCATGAGCGGCATCCGTCTGGAAGTGAAGGTGCATATCGTGACGGGCGCGGTGAGCGCGGCGCAGAACATCGTGAAGTGCGTGCGCCGCTGCGGTCTCGAAGTGAACGACCTCATCCTGCAGCCGCTCGCTTCGTCGCTGGCGGTGCTGACCGAGGACGAGAAGGAACTGGGCGTGGTGCTCGTCGACGTCGGCGGCGGCACGACCGACATCGCGATCTTCAGCGAAGGCGCGATTCGCCATACCGCGGTGATTCCGATCGCGGGCGACCAGGTGACGAGCGACATCGCCATGGCGCTGCGCACGCCCACGCCCGACGCGGAAGACATCAAGGTGAGCTACGGCATCGCGAAGCAGGCGCTCGCCGATCCGGACGAGATGATCGAAGTGCCGGGGCTGGGCGAGCGCGGTCCGCGCACGCTGTCGCGCCAGGCGCTTGCCGCCGTGATCGAGCCGCGCGTGGAAGAGCTTTTTTCGCTCGTGCAGCAGGTGGTGCGCGAGTCGGGCTACGAAGAACTGTTGAGCTCGGGCGTCGTGCTGACGGGCGGCGCCGCGATGATGCCGGGCATGGTGGAGCTGGGCGAGGACATTTTCCTGAAGCCGGTGCGCATCGGCGTGCCGGAATACGCAGGCGGTCTGGCCGACGTGGTGCGCAATCCGCGCTACTCGACGGCGATGGGCCTGCTCGTCGAAGGCCGCTCGCAGCGTATGCGCGGGCGCAAGGTTGCAGTGCAGTCGGGGTCGATGGGCCAGGTCTTTTCACGCATGAAGGACTGGTTCCTCGGCAACTTCTGACGACAGAAGTCGCAGGACAGAAGGCGAAGTACAAGCTTCGAAAATCGCGCTGGTGACGGCGGCTAGCGCGCAGTGGAAGGTTGCCCGATCTTCCACTGGATAACGGCCGAGGAGCGGAATCTTTTTCTTGACGGAGGCAACATGGAATTCCAGATGCTGGAAACCGAAACCAACGGCACCATCATCAAGGTGGTAGGCGTTGGTGGTGCGGGCGGCAATGCCGTGCAGCACATGATCAACCGCGGCGTGCAAGGCGTCGATTTCATCGTGATGAACACGGACGCACAGGCGCTCTCGCGCTCGCGTGCATCGGCCGTGATTCAACTCGGCAACACGGGCCTCGGCGCCGGTGCGAAGCCGGAGATGGGCCGCGCGGCAGCAGAAGAAGCCCGTGAGCGCATCGCCGACGCACTGCGCGGCGCGCACATGGTGTTCATCACCGCCGGCATGGGCGGCGGCACCGGCACGGGCGCAGCCCCGGTCGTCGCGCAGATCGCCAAGGAGATGGGCATTCTCACCGTTGGCGTGGTGAGCAAGCCGTTCGAGTTCGAAGGCGGCAAGCGTATGCGCGTGGCGGAAGCCGGCTCGCAGCAACTGGAGGATCACGTCGACTCGCTGATCGTCGTCCTGAACGACAAGCTGTTCGACGTGATGGGCGATGACGCCGAGATGGACAAGTGCTTCCAGTGCGCGGACGACGTTCTGAACAACGCAGTCGCAGGCATCGCCGAAATCATCAACGTCGACGGTCTCGTGAACGTCGACTTCGAAGACGTGAAGACGGTGATGGGCGAGCAGGGCAAGGCGATGATGGGCACGGCGACGGTCGCCGGCGTCGATCGCGCACGCCTCGCGGCGGAACAGGCCGTGGCGAGCCCGCTGCTCGAAGGCGTCGATCTGTCGGGCGCGCGCGGCGTGCTGGTCAACATCACGTCGAGCCGTTCGCTGCGTCTGTCGGAAACGCGCGAAGTGATGAACACCATCAAGAGCTATGCTGCAGAAGACGCGACGGTGATCTTCGGTGCGGTGTACGACGACGCGATGGGCGACGCTCTGCGCGTGACGGTGGTGGCAACGGGCCTCGGCCGCGCTGCGAAGAAGCAGCAAGCCGCGCCGATGCAACTGCTGCGCACGGGCACGGACAACCAGCCGATCCCGGCTCCGGCGGGTTCGTACGCACCGCAGCACAGCGGCCACGGCAACACGGCCGACTACGGCGCGCTCGACACGCCGGCAGTGTGGCGCACGTCGCGCGACACCGCGGCTTCGCACGTGCAGGCGCTGCAGGAAAAGGGCGTCGACACGTACGATATCCCGGCGTTCCTGCGCAAGCAGGCGGACTGACACGCGAGCCGATCTGACTGCGGCAGGGCACGCGTTGCCCTCGCCCGCAGACAGACAGCGCGCTGCGTAGCAATGAAGGCGAGCAAGACCAGCAAGGCCGCATCCGCGAGGATGCGCGGCAGGGACGGTTGCCCGCCACGCGTTGAGCGTGGGGGAAAGGCGCGGTGTCGCCAGGCGTTCCTGTGTAACCTTGGAGTACATCGTTGCCCAACATTGCACGACGCCAGCGCGACACGCTTGCGCATCGTTGCGAAGGACGAGTCATGATCAAACAGGGTGAAACGCTGCCCGAAGCGACCCTCTTCGAGTTCGTCGAAGACGCGCGCGAGGGTTGCACGCTGGGGCCGAACAGCTTCGACGTGCAAAAGGAAGCGGCGGGCAAGCGCGTGGTGATCTTCGGATTGCCGGGCGCATTCACGCCAACGTGCTCCGCGAAGCACGTGCCGGGTTACGTCGAACACTTCGACGCGCTGCGCGCGGCCGGTGTCGACGAGGTCTGGTGCGTGTCCGTCAACGACGCGTTCGTCATGGGCGCGTGGGGACGCGATCAGCGTACCTCGGGCAAGGTACGCATGATGGCCGACGGCAGCGCAGCGTTGACTCGTGCACTCGGACTGGAGCAGGATTTGTCGGCGCGTGGCATGGGAATCCGCTCCCAGCGCTATGCGATGGTGGTCGACGACGGCGTGGTCAAGACGCTGCACGTCGAAGCACCCGGCAAGTTCGAAGTGAGCGATGCTGCGAGCATACTCGCCACGTTGACCCGCGCATGAGCGCGTTCGCGGGCGCGGCGTTGCCCCGAAGCAACGTGCACCTGCGGCGTAAATGTGACAGGCCATTACGTGAGCCCAGCGGGCCGATTACCCCGGGAACGCCTCCGTTCCGGGCATCGGCCCGCGCTCCATCCCCATTGGGTAACACGGGGAAACAGTTTGTCACGCCGGTGAAAAAGACGGACTCGGCGCAACTGGAGTATAATTCGTGCTATGAATTAAAAAGTCCCGATTGGGATTTTCAATGAGCAAGAAGACCATGTTGAAGCAGCGAACCATCAAATCAATCGTGAAGACAGTCGGCATCGGCCTGCATTCGGGGCGCAAGGTCGACCTGACGCTCCGTCCGGCGGCGCCGAACACGGGCATCGTGTTTTCGCGCGTGGATTTGCCGACGCCGGTGGACATCCCCGCGTCGGCGATGGCGATTGGCGATACCCGCCTCGCCTCGGTGCTGCAGAAAGACGGCGCACGTGTCTCGACGATCGAGC
This sequence comes from Paraburkholderia sp. BR10936, assembly GCF_040965735.1. Lineage (NCBI taxonomy): Bacteria > Pseudomonadati > Pseudomonadota > Betaproteobacteria > Burkholderiales > Burkholderiaceae > Paraburkholderia > Paraburkholderia sp. BR10936. Next base: position 711,352 of record NZ_JBFRCM010000001.1, on the reverse strand, counting down.
ACCTCATGTCCGCCTGCGCAGGCCTTGGCATCGACAACCTCTACGTGGACGTGACCGCCGAGGAAATTCCGATCATGGACGGCAGCGCGGCTTCGTTCGTGTTCCTGATCCAGTCGGCGGGTATCGAGGAGCAGAACGCTCCGAAGAAGTTCATCAAGGTCAAGAAGCCCGTGGAGATCCGCGACGGCGACAAGTTCGCACGTCTCGAGCCTTACTTCGGCTTCAAGCTCAAGTTCACGATCGACTTCCGCCATCCGGCTGTCGACAAGACGGGCCAGGCGCTCGAAGTGGACTTCGCGAATACCTCGTACGTGCGTGAAATCGCGCGCGCCCGGACGTTCGGCTTCGCGCACGAAGTCGAGATGATGCGCGAGCTCGGCCTCGCACGCGGCGGCAGCATGGACAACGCCATCGTGCTGGACGAGTACCGCATTCTGAACAACGACGGCCTGCGCTACGACGACGAGTTCGTGAAGCACAAGATGCTCGACGCGATCGGCGATCTGTACGTGGTCGGCCATCCGCTGCTGGCAGCGTACGACGCATACAAGTCGGGCCACGGCCTCAATAACGCGCTGCTGCGCGAGCTGCTCGCGAATGAGGACGCCTACGAGATCGTCACGTTCGACGATCCGCAGAAGGCGCCGCGCGGCTTCGGCTACGAGGCACAGACCGCATTCGCCTGAGTTTCGAGCGTATAGGCAGTAAAAAGGGCAGCGATATGCTGCCCTTTTTCTTTTTGCGCGGCTTCGTGAGCGCGGTCGCGAGCCCTGGGCGCACCGGATCAGCGCTTTTTCATGTGGCGCGCCGCCATCTTCGCGAGGGCTGCCTGCAGCGGCGAGGCCTCGAGCGTTTCGCTCAGCGCCTGAAGCGCTGCCGCGCCAACCGGCGTCATGCGCGCCTGCTTGGGCGGTGCCGGATCTTTCACGGCCTGAGGACGCACGCGGATGCGCACGCTGTTCAATGCCCAGCCGCGCGCCTGCAGATCGGCCACGAGCCGCGGCTCCAGATGCCGCAACCGCGCGGCGAGCGCGTTGTGCGCAGTGAAGAGGGCCAGCGTGCCGTCCTTGATGAAGCCGGGCTCGACGCTCGCCGCGAGATAGTCGGGCAGCAGCGCATTCAGGTCGCGCTGGATCGCCGCGATCTGCTCCACGCCGGCGCGCAGCGGCGCGAACGCGTCCGTGCGGCTCAGCACTTCGGCGAGCGGCTGGGGGGCGCGTGGTCCCCTGGACCTTGAAAACGGCGAGAAACGGCTCATGTGGCGTAAGGATGGGCGAGCGCGCAGGCGGCACTGCGATGTCGTCATTGTAGCCTGCGCACCGCTCATTCAAGCGCCTTCAGGCCATTCGGCCAGGGCCGCATCGCGGCCCTTCGCCGCCCGGCGGGAAGGCCGTCCGTGCGGGCACCGCGCGCGCCAGAGCCGTCTTCGCGCTGACACAGGCGGGTGAGAGGGCGCGTGCTAAAATGCCCGATTCGAATCCACCATTTTGGGCTAAAGCCGCCGAGGTCCCGCCGGTCCGGATGCGTAGTGCACACCCTGCACAACCCGCTGAACCCACCCTCAGGAATCCCGGCCGAAGCCGCGACGCAGACACCGATCCGATGACCACCGGTTTCTTACAGAAAATCTTTGGCAGCCGCAATCAGCGCCTGATCAAGCAATATCAGAAGACGGTCGCGGCGATCAACGCGCTCGAACCGAAGATCGAGCAGTACACCGACGAGCAGCTGCGCGCGAAAACGGCCGAGTTCCGCGAGCGCGTGGCCAAAGGTACATCGCTCGACGAACTGCTGCCCGAGGCGTTCGCCGTTTGCCGCGAGGCGAGCAAGCGCGTGCTGAAAATGCGCCACTTCGACGTGCAGCTGATCGGCGGCATGGTGCTGCATTACGGCAAGATCGCTGAAATGCGCACCGGCGAAGGCAAGACGCTCGTCGCCACACTGCCCGTCTACCTGAATGCGCTGTCGGGCCGCGGTGTGCACGTCGTGACGGTGAACGACTACCTCGCGCAGCGCGACGCCGAATGGATGGCGCGCCTCTACAACTTCCTCGGTTTGTCCGTCGGCATCAACCTGTCGCAGATGGACCACGCGACGAAGCAGGAAGCGTACGCCGCGGACATCACCTACGGCACGAACAACGAGTTCGGCTTCGACTACCTGCGCGACAACATGGTCTACGAGACCGAGGCGCGCGTGCAGCGTACGCTGAACTTCGCGGTGGTCGACGAGGTGGACTCGATCCTGATCGACGAAGCGCGTACGCCGCTCATCATCTCGGGCCAGGCCGAAGACCACACCGAACTCTACGTGCGCATGAACGCGCTGCCGCCGCTGCTCGAGCAGCAGATCGGCGAAGAGAAGGCCGACGGCACGGGCGTGGAAAAGCCGGGCGACTACACGCTCGACGAAAAGGCGCGCCAGGTGTTCCTCACGGAATCGGGCCACGAGAAGGCCGAGCGCATGCTCTCCGAGTGGGGCCTGATCGGCCAGGGCGAAAGCCTCTATGCGCCGCAGAACATCACGCTGATGCACCATGTGTACGCCGCGCTGCGTGCCCACACGCTGTTCCACAAGGACCAGCACTACGTGGTGCAGAACGGCGAAGTCATCATCGTCGACGAATTCACCGGCCGTCTGATGGCCGGCCGCCGCTGGTCGGACGGCCTGCACCAGGCCGTGGAAGCGAAGGAACACGTGAAGATCCAGAGCGAGAACCAGACGCTCGCTTCGATCACGTTCCAGAACTACTTCCGCATGTACGCGAAGCTCTCGGGCATGACGGGTACGGCCGACACCGAAGCGTACGAATTCAACGAGATCTACGGCCTCGAAACGGTGGTGGTCCCGACGAACCGGACACCCAAGCGGATCGACAAGCAGGATCAGATCTACAAGACGGCGAACGAACGCTACGACGCCGTGATTCGCGATATCCGCGAATGCTACGAGCGTGGTCAGCCGGTGTTGGTCGGCACGACGTCGATCGAAAACTCGGAGCTGCTTTCGAACCTGCTCACGAAGGCCGGTCTGCCGCACGAAGTGCTCAACGCGAAGCAGCACGCGCGTGAAGCCGCGATCGTCGCTGAAGCGGGCCGTCCGCAGCGCGTCACCATCGCCACCAACATGGCAGGCCGCGGTACCGACATCGTGCTGGGCGGCAATGCGGAGAAGCAGGCAGCGTTTATCGAAGCCGACGAAGCGATTCCCGCCGACGAAAAGGCGCGCCGCATCCAGCAACTGCACGACGAGTGGCAAACGCTGCACGATCGGGTAAAGGCCGCGGGCGGTCTGCACATCATCGGCACCGAGCGTCACGAGTCGCGTCGGATCGACAACCAGCTGCGCGGTCGTGCGGGCCGTCAGGGCGACCCGGGCTCGTCGCGTTTCTATCTCTCGCTCGAAGACCCGCTGCTGCGCATTTTCGCGGGCGACCGCGTGCGCGCGATCATGGACCGCCTGAAAATGCCGGAAGGCGAGGCGATCGAGGCGGGTATCGTCACGCGCTCGATCGAGTCGGCGCAGCGCAAGGTCGAAGCGCGCAACTTCGACATCCGCAAGCAGTTGCTCGAATACGACGACGTCTCGAACGATCAGCGCAAGGTGATCTACCAGCAGCGCAACGAACTGCTCGAAGCGCATGACATCACCGAAACGATCGGCGCGATGCGTCATGGCGTGATCACCGACATCGTGCGCCAGTTCGTGCCGCACGGCAGTATCGAAGAGCAGTGGGACGTGCCCGAGCTCGAAGAAGTGCTGCGCAACGAATGGCAGCTCGACCTCGCGATCCAGGAGATGATCAACGAGTCGTCGTCGATCGATGCCGATGAAATTCTCGAGGCCGTGCTCGCCGCGGGCGACGAAGCTTACGAGCAGAAGGTGGCGCTCGTGGGCCGCGAATCGTTCAGCGCGTTCGAGCGCTCGGTCATGCTGCAAACGCTCGACCGCAGCTGGCGCGAACACCTCGCGGCGCTCGACCACCTGCGTCAGGGCATCCATCTGCGCGGCTATGCGCAGAAGAACCCGAAGCAGGAGTACAAGCGCGAGGCGTTCGAACTGTTCGCCGCGATGCTCGAAGCCGTGAAGCTCGAAGTCACGCGTATCGTGATGAACGTGCAGATCCAGTCGCCGGAGCAGCTCGAACAGGCGGCCGAGCAGATCGAAGAGCAGGGCCATCATGTCGAGAACGTCGAGTTCCGCCATGCCGAATTCGCCGAAGCCGACGCGGCGCCGGCTCCGGCGGCTGCCGCACCGGTGGCTGCCGACGCCGCCGCTGCAATGGTGGGCGCGGCCATGAGCCATACGCCGCCGGTGGGCAGCGAAATGCCGAAGGTGGGCCGCAACGATCCGTGCCCGTGCGGCAGCGGCAAGAAGTACAAGCAGTGTCACGGCAAGATCGCGTGACGCAGGCTTGAACGTAGATTCCGGTGGCCCGCTTCCCATGGTGGGCCTTGCGTTTTGATTCCCGATGCCGGCCAGGCTCCAGCGCCCTGGCCGGCATCGCCATTTCGACAGGTCGCCACCATGGCTGTCAATTTCCCCTCGATTGATCCCGCACAACTTCATCCGGTCGCCGGCGTGACGCTCGGCTGGGCGGAAGCCAACATTCGCAAGCCCAATCGCAAGGACGTCCTGGTGATCTCCGTCGACGAAGGCGCGAGCGTGGCCGGCGTGTTCACGCTGAATCGCTTCTGTGCCGCGCCGGTGACGGTGTGCCGCGAACATCTCGCGAAGGTGCGCGCGGGCGGCAAGGGCATTCGTGCGCTGGTGGTGAACACCGGCAACGCGAACGCGGGCACCGGCGAGCCGGGCATGAAGCACGCCCGCGAGACCTGCGATGAACTCGCGCGCCTGGCCGGCCTCGAGTCCTCGCAGGTGCTGCCGTTCTCGACCGGCGTGATCCTCGAGCCGCTGCCGATCGACCGTTTGAAGGCGGGCCTGCCCGCCGCGCTGGCGAATCGCCGGGCCGCGAACTGGTACGACGCCGCGCAGGCCATCATGACGACCGACACGCTGCCGAAGGCCGTGTCGCGCCAGGTCACGGTCGACGGCCACACCATCACGTTCACGGGCATCAGCAAAGGCGCTGGCATGATCAAGCCGAACATGGCGACCATGCTCGGCTTCCTCGCTTTCGACGCGAACGTTGCGCAGCCCGTGCTCGACGAACTCGTGAAGTACGTGGCCGACCGCTCGTTCAACTGCGTCACCATCGACGGCGATACCTCGACCAACGACTCGTTCATCATGATCGCCTCGGGCAAGTCGAGCCTGCCCGCGATCACGTCGACGGACACGCCCGCTTACGCCGCGCTGCGCGACGCCGTGACGGCCGTCGCCCAGGAACTCTCGCAGCTCATCGTGCGCGACGGCGAAGGCGCAACCAAGTTCATGACGGTGCAGGTGGAAGGCGGCAAGGACGTGGCCGAGTGCCGCCAGATCGCTTATGCGATCGGCCATTCGCCGCTCGTGAAGACGGCGTTCTACGCATCGGACCCCAACCTCGGCCGTATCCTCGCCGCGATCGGCTATGCCGGCGTGACGGACCTCGACGTCGACAAGATCGACCTGTATCTCGACGACGTGCTCGTGGCGAAAGCGGGCGGTCGCAACCCGGACTACCGCGAAGAAGACGGCCAGCGCGTCATGAAGAAGAGCGAGATCCTGATTCGCGTGCTGCTCGGCCGCGGCGACGCGCAGGCCACGATCTGGACCTGCGACCTCTCGCACGACTACGTGAGCATCAACGCGGATTACCGCTCCTGATTTCAAGCGCGCTCACCACATGGATAAGCTCGAACAGTTTCTGACCCGCGCCGAAGCGCTGCTCGGCCGCCTCGAAGCCGTGTTACCGCCGTCGGCACCCGATGTCGACTGGAACGCGGCCGTCGCGTTTCGCTGGCGCAAGCGCCAGGGGCGCGGCTTCCTGCAGCCGGTGCCCGCGATCTCGCTGATCTCGCTCGACGACCTGCAGAACATCGACCGGCAGAAAGATCTCATCGACCGCAACACGCGCCAGTTCGTGCAGAAGAAGCCCGCGAACAACGTGCTGCTCACCGGCGCGCGTGGCACCGGCAAGTCGTCGCTGATCAAGGCCTGCCTGAACGCGTACGCGCAACAGGGCCTGCGCCTGATCGAAGTCGACAAGGACGATCTGCATGACCTCGGCGATATCGTCGATCTCATCTCGACGCGCCCCGAGCGTTTCATCGTGTTCTGCGACGATCTCTCGTTCGAGGAAGGCGAATCGGGCTACAAGGCGCTGAAGGTGGCGCTGGACGGCTCGGTGGCCGCGCAATCGGACAACGTGCTGATCTACGCGACCTCGAACCGGCGCCATCTGCTGCCCGAGTACATGAGCGACAACGAGACGTACAAGCACATGCCCGACGGCGAGATTCATCCGGGCGAAGTGGTGGAAGAAAAGATCTCGCTGTCCGAGCGCTTCGGGCTTTGGGTGAGCTTCTATCCGTTCAAGCAGGACGACTATCTGACGATCGTCGCCCACTGGCTGCGCCATTTCGGCTGCGACGACGCCGAAGTCGAATCGGCGCGCGGCGACGCACTCGTCTGGGCGCTGGAGCGCGGCTCGCGTTCGGGCCGCGTGGCGTGGCAATTCGCACGCGACTGGTCGGGCAAGAAGGCGCAAGAGGCATGAGCGCCGAGGCCAACAGCGCAAACGACGCTTCCGCAACGACGCGCCCCGTGACGGAAGTCGCGGTGGGCGTGCTGGTGCAGCCCGATGGCCGCTACCTGCTCGCCCAGCGCCCCGAAGGCAAGCCTTATGCAGGCTACTGGGAGTTTCCGGGCGGCAAGCTGGAAGCGGGCGAGAGCGTCGAAGCGGCGCTCGCGCGCGAGTTGCACGAGGAACTGGGCATCGACGTGAAGGCGTGCCACCTGTGGCACACGCTCGAACACGACTACCCGCACGCCTACGTACGGCTCTACTTCTGCAAGGTGACCGAGTGGACCGGCGAGCCGCACGGTCGCGAAGGTCAGGCGTTCGTCTGGCAGTCGCTGCCGGCGAGCGTCGAGCCGCTCTTGCCTGCGACGATTCCTGTGCTGGAGTGGCTTGCGGCGGAATAACGGCCTACGAGGCCGCCACGATGCAAAAGGCCGCTGTGCATCACGCACAGCGGCCTTTTTTTCGCCTGGCGCAAGCGCGTCGCGGCGCTTTAATCGTTATTGGCGCGTATCCGTGGGCGGCGCGTCTTCCGGCGGCGTTTCATCGTCGGCGCCGCCAATACGGTACTTTTCGGCTGCCCATGCACCGAGATCCATTTGCTTGCAACGCTCGGAGCAGAACGGCCGGAAGCGGTTCTCCGGCACCCAGCGGACTTCCTTGCCGCAGCTCGGACATTTGACGACAGTGGTCATGCGATAGAACTTGGTTTGCGTTGAGTCTGGCCTGGCGACGCGTTTGCTTTCACAAGCTGCAGAGCGTGAGCTGGAACGGCACGTCCTGATCGACGGCTCGCGGACGCAGATCGCCGTCCTGCACGGTGAAGCGCACCCACAGCATGTACTTGTTGGCGCTCGCTTCGGGAATCATGCGCAATTCCGGTGCCACGCGTACCTGCATGAGCTGATACGCGCGGCCCGACAGCATCTGCTGATAGCTGCCCTGCATCGCCATCACCTTCGACGCCTGGCCCGACTCGCGCGCGAGACGCAGCACGATGGCGGCGGCGTCGCGCAACGGCAGCAGCGGCGTGACCCACTTCGCGATGTCCTGACGGCGTTGATCGGGATGCAACTGTTGCCAGGCGTAATACGACGGCAAATCGAACTTGCAGGTGCCACCGGGAATGATCGCGCGGCTGCGGATGCTCGTGAGCCACTCGTTGTCCATCAGATGCTGGCCCGTCTTGCCTTGCATCTGCGTGAGGCCAGCGAGCGTTTGCTCGATTTCGCCCAGCACGGTTTCGAGCGCATTCTGCTCGATGCCGGGATTGCCGCGGAACGGCGCGAGCGTTTGGCGCTGCCGCTCGAGTTCCTTCATGAGATCCGACTTCAGATCGGCGCGGCCTGCGACTTCGGCGATTTCGAAGAGCGTCGTGAGCGCGACGTGATGTTCCCTCGGATCCTCCTGGGTCAGGAAAAACGTGAAGCGCTCGAACAGGTCTTCGAGGCGCAGCAGCGTTCGGATTCGCTCGTTGAAGGGATACTCGTAAAGAATCAAGCGCGCTCGCCTCGGGCGTGGTAGGTGACGGATTGCAGGACATTCTAATGCCGTGGGACCACGGTCGCAATCGCGCCGGCCCGGCGCTATGCCGATGTGACCCGCTAATCGCGCGCCGATGGCGCGTTTTACGTCTTGCCGGCCTTTTCGGCCGCGAGCCTGAGATACGTCTGATGCAATGCGTCGACGTCTTGATCGAGCGATTCGAGCGTCGCGCCGTTGTCGTTTACCACCACGTTGTCGGCGGCCGCGAGGCGTGCCTCGCGCGTGGCCTGCCGCGCGATGATCGCGAGCACTTGCTCGCGTGCGAAGCCGTTACGGCGCATGACGCGCTCGATCTGCGTTTCCACGCTGCAATCGACGGCGAGCACGCGATCGACACGCGTCTTCCAGGTGCCCGACTCTACGAGCAGGGGCACGACCACGATGACGTAAGGCCCGCTGGCCTCTCGCGTTTCGCGTTCGGTCTCGGAGCGGATCAGCGGGTGCGTGATGGCCTCGAGCCGCTTGCGCGCGGACTCGTCGCCGAACACGAGCGCGCGCATGCGCGCGCGGTCCATCGAGCCGTCGGGCGCGACGAATTCAGGGCCGAATTCCGCAACGATCTGCGCCATCGCGACGCCGTGCGGCGCGGTAATGCGATGCGCGATGAGATCGGTGTCGACGATCGTTACGCCGCGCGCGGCAAAGCCATCAGCAACCGTGGACTTGCCGCTACCGATGCCACCCGTCAATCCGACCGCGAACATTTGATCAGTTCCCCCACGCAAATACGCCATACAGCGGTGTGCCCGCAAACAATGTGACGAGCGCGCCAGCGGCCAGATACGGGCCGAACGGCAACGGTTCTTCGAAACGCATGCGTCCCGTCAACGTAGCGATGATGCCGACGAGCGCGCCGGCCACTGCGGCGATCACGACGATCTGCGGCAACGCGCTCCAGCCGAGCCACGCGCCGAGCGCGGCGAGCAGTTTGAAGTCGCCGTGGCCCATGCCTTCCACGCCACGCAACAGCCTGAAGACCCAGTACACGCACCAGAGCGCCAGATAACCCGCGACCGCACCGATCACCGCTTCGCGCAGCGCGACGAAGGTGCCGGCAAAATTGACCAGCAACCCGGCCCACAGCAGCGGTTGCGTGATCTCGTCATGCAACATCTGGTGTTCGAGGTCGATAGCGCTTGCGGCGATGAGCGTGGCGCACAGCGCGAAGGCGGCGAGCGCCTTGCCGGTGGGCCCGAAGGCGAGCACTGCGCCGACCGCGCAGGCCCCGCTCGCGATTTCGATGAGCGGGTAGCGCACGCTCACGCGCGCATGACAGTGCGAGCAGCGCCCGCGCAGCGCGAGCCAACTGAGCACAGGGATGTTCTCCCAGGCGCGCAAGACGTGGCCGCAGTGCGGGCACGCGCTGCGTGGGAGCCAGAGGTTGTAGCGCGCGGGCAACCCGTCTTCTTCGAAGAGCGGACCGGGCGTGCCGGTCGCTTCGGCCACATCGGCGCGCCACGCGCGCTCCAGCATGATCGGCAGCCGGTGCACGACGACGTTGAGAAAGCTGCCGATGACGAGCCCGAACGCAATGGCGAAAACCATGAGCACGCCGAATGGCAGACCGGCGAGAGCGGCTGCGAGCGGCGTTGCGGTATCGGGCGCGGACAGGAGTTGGGCGGGCATGAGACGGAACCGGAATCTGGCAGCGATGCTACACCACGTTGCCCAGTTGAATGATGGGAAGATACATCGCGACGACGAGGCCGCCGACCAGCGCACCAAGCACGACGATCACGAGCGGCTCGCACAGGCTCGAGACGAGCGCGATCTTTTCGTCGACCTGACGGTCGGCGAGCGAGGCCACATCGAGCAACATCGCGTCGAGCGCGCCCGATTCTTCCGCAACCGCAACGGGCTGAACCACATCGGCCGGAAAGCATCCCGCCGCGCGCATGGCTGCGGCGAGCCGCTCGCCGTGCCGCAGGCGCTCGCTGATACCTGCGCTCGCGCGATCGAAGAATGCGTTGCCGCTTGCGTGCGCGAGCGAATCGAAGGCGTCGGCGAGTGGCGTGCCGGCGGCGAGGAGCGTGCCGAGCGCGCGGCTCCAGCGGGCGGCGCACAGCGTTGTGAGCAGCGTGCCGCAAAGCGGGAGCTTCAGCAGCGTGCGTCCGAAAGCGATGCGCGCGGTTTCCGAGCGGCGCAAGGCCGCTTGCATGGCGAGCGCGCCGGTGGCTGCAGCTACGGCGGCCGGCACGCTCCAGCGCGCGGCGCCCGCCGACAGCATCAGCACGATTTGCGTGGGCGCGGGCAGTGCGGCGCCGAAGCCGTCGAAGATCTGCTTGAACGTGGGTACGACCCAGACCAGCAACGCCGCGGTAATGACAAGCGCGAGCAACAGCACCGCGACGGGGTAGGTGAGCGCGGCGCGCACTTTGGCGCGCTGCGCAGCGGCACGCTCGCGGTCGTCGGCGAGGCGGGCAAGTACGGCGGCGAGCGCTCCCGAGGCTTCGCCTACGGCAACGAGCTGGCAATACAGCGCGTTGAAACGCGCCGGATGTTGCGCGAGTGAGTCGGCGAAGCGCAGTCCGCCGGCGATGTCGCGCGCGAGCGCCGCGGCAATGCGTGGCATGCCGTTTGGCCCGGGCGAGAGCGCGAGCAGTTCGAGCGCGTTCGCAAGTGGCAGGCCGGCGCGCAGGAGGCTCGCTAGCTGGCGTGTAAAGCACGTGACGTCCGCGTGGCGTGCTTTAGGCGCGCCCGCGCTCGACCTGCGCTCGATGGCGAGCACAGTGATGCGCTCGCGCTTGAGTGCGTCGCGCACCGCCGCGGCGTCGAGCGCGATCAGCGTGCCACGCCTCGTCGCGCCCGATGCATCGAGACCGCGCCACGCGAAGCGCCACTCGGATGGGCCTTGAGGGGCGTGCGCGGCGCTCATGGCGCATCCGTTGCGACAAGCGCTTCGGCGAGGCTCGTGGTGCCGTCGCGCACGCGCGCGAGCGCCGCGTCGCGCAAGGTTGCGACACCGCTTCTGCGTGCTTCCCGAGCGATTTCGTGCGCGCCGCGCCTTGTGACGATCAGGTCGCGTATGGTTTCCGAGATCGGCAAGACCTCGTGGATTCCCACGCGGCCGCGATAGCCGATGCCGTGGCAAGCCTCGCAGCCGCGCGCGACATAAGGCTGCATCATGTTACCGCCGTGCGTGGTCAGGCCTGCCGCGACGAGCGCCGCCGGCGAAGCCTCGCCGCGCACGCGGCATTGCTGACATAGCCGCCGCACGAGGCGTTGCGCCGTGACGAGCCGCAGCGAGCCTGCCAGGTTGTACGGCTCTACGCCGATGTCGACGAGCCGTGCGCAAGCCGCGCTGGCGTCGTTCGTGTGCACGGTCGAGAGGACGAGGTGGCCGGTCTGCGCGGCCTTGACGGCCACGCTGGCGGTTTCTTCGTCGCGAATCTCGCCGATCATGATGACGTCGGGATCCTGGCGCAGCAGCGCACGCAGTGCCACCGCAAAGGTGAGCCCGGCCTTCTCGCGCACGTTGACCTGATTGATGCCCGCAAGCTGGATTTCGGCGGGATCTTCCACCGAGCAGAGATTGTGTGCCGTGCCGTTGAGCCTTTGCAGGAAACAGTAGAGCGAGAGCGTCTTGCCGCTGCCGGTAGGGCCCGTGACGAGGACAAGACCATGCGGCGCGCCGATCGCTTCGGCTACGGCGTGCTGTTGCGCTTCATCGAGCCCGAGTTCGGCTAGCGACAGTTCGGCGGGAAGCGCTTCGAGCCTGCGCAAGACGAGCTTTTCGCCATGAAGTGTGGGCAGCGAATTCACGCGATAGTCCTCGGCGGCTTGCGACGCCCCCGAGAGTGCGAGCCGCAGCCTGCCGTCCTGCGGAATGCGTCGTTCGGCGATGTCCATGCGGGCGAGCACCTTGATGCGCGTGACGAACGCATCGCGCAGATGCGCGGGCGGCCGCGCCATTTCGTGCAGTACGCCGTCGATGCGCAGACGCACGCGCCAGCCGTGTTCCATCGGCTCGATGTGCAGATCGGAGGCGTTGCGCCGCGCGGCTTCGCGCAGCGTTTCGGAGAGCAGCCGAACGGCGGGTGCGTCGTCTAGCTGCGGTACAGAGACAGGCGCAGATGTGCGCGCCGTCGAGCCACCACCCGTACCGCCTTCGGCAACCGCGGCGGCGAAAGGGCGCGCACGATAAGGAGTAGAAAGCATCGGCATGCCGGCGCGAAGCCGCCTCGAACAGATGACGCCTTCATCATGGCGCGAGGCGCACTGCGCCGCCACCCGGCCGAACGGCTAACGTCCCGGCAGCAGCTTCTTCGCCTTTTGCAGCGTGCCCTGGCGCGGCTTGGCGCCGGGTTTGAAGAGCTTGACCGTGCGTACGGCCTGGTCGTCGCTGCGTAGCACTTCGAGCTTCACGTCGCCGATCTGCAGGCACACGTCGCCTTCGGGAATCTCTTCGAGCACTTCGAGGATCAGGCCGTTGAGCGTCTTGGGCCCATCCGTGGGCAGCTTGATATGAAGCCAGCGATTGAGTTCGCGCAAAGGCATGCTGCCCGGCACGATACATTCGCCTTCGTCGTTCCAGCCGCCGCGTCCGGTGCCGCTGCGCGGCATCGAGGTGGTGAATTCGCCGATCAGCTCCTCGATGATGTCTTCGGGTGTCACGAGTCCTTCCATCTCACCGTACTCGTTCACGACGAGCGCGATGCGATGGCGGCTTTCCTGGAAGTACTGAAGTTGCTGGAATCCGGGCGTGCCCGTGGGCACGAAGTACGGCTCGGCGAGCAGTTCGCGCAGCGTCTCGCGCTCGAATTCCTGGTTGTGCAGCGCGGCCAACGTCTTGCGCACATGCAGCACGCCGAGCACCCGGTCGATGTCGCCTTGATAGACGATCAGCTTGTTGTGATAGCAGGTCTCGAGCTGATGCAGGATGTCTTCGAGCGGGGCGTCGTAGTCGAGCGCCTCGATGCGCCGGCGCGGAATCATCACGTCGTCGACGGTGATGTTCTCCAGGTCGAACAGGTTGAGCAGGATGCTGCGGTGCTTGGTCGGCATGAAGCTGCCCGACTCGAGCACGATGGTGCGCAACTCCTCGGTGGAAAGCCGCTGGTCATGCGCCTTGTGCGTATTGATGTGCAGGATGCGCAGGATGGTGTTCGCAAACATGTTGACGAACCAGATGAGTGGCTTCGTCACACGCATGAGCGGCGCGATCAGGAGGCTCGCGGGCAGCGCGATTTTTTCCGGAAACGTTGCGCCCACAATCTTCGGCGTGATTTCCGCGAACACGATGATGAGGAACGCGACGATGCCCGTCGCGATCGAGAGCACGAGGTTATTGCGGCCGAACGTATGGAGCGCGATCGAGGTCGTGAGGACCGGGATGATGGTGTTGAAGAGATTGTTGCCGATCAGGATCACCGAAAGCAGCAGGTCGGTGCGCGCGAGCAGCTTCTGGGTGGTCTTCGCGCCGAGCGTGCCGTGATTGGCGAGGTATTTGAGCCGATGGCGATTGAGCGCCATCATCGCCGTTTCGGAGATGGAGAAGAAACTGGAGCAGATGAGCAGGACGAAGACGGCGCATATCTGCGCCCATAAGGGAAGGTGGTCCACGCGTCGAGACAATGAGGGGGGCGGATGGGGAAACTATAACAGAGGGGTACCGCAGTTCCAGGGCGGTTGGCCGAACGGACAAGGCGGTTGCCGGTTACGCGCCGCGAGTTGCCGGACAGGATGGAAGTGCGGGAGATACAGGCGAAAAAAAACCGCGCAATGCATGCGCGGTTTTTCTCGAATTCTGGTCGGGGTGAGAGGATTCGAACCTCCGGCCTCTACGTCCCGAACGTAGCGCTCTACCAGGCTAAGCTACACCCCGAATTGACTGCTGGACTCCACAACTCGCTTCGCCTGTTTCAAGACTGGCGCGTCGTTGAGTAAGAACATAATTCTAGCAGGCTATCTTTGTAAATGGAAGGGGGGAACGCTGAAATCGCGTCGGCGGCGGCCTGGGCCTCGGTGCGCGCGCATTGCAGCGTGTGCTCGAGCGCGCCCGAGCGCGTGATTGCCGCGAAGATTTCGTCGAAGCGCGTCGTGCCGCCTTGCTCGATCGCTTCGCGTGCAAGCGCGGCTTCCGCGGCCGTGCCGTGCTCGATCAGCCAGATGAGCGGCAGAGTGGGCTTGCCTTCGCGCAGGTCGTCGCCCGCGTTCTTGCCCATCGATTCAGGCGTGCCCGTGTAGTCGAGCCAGTCGTCCATGATCTGGAATGCCGTGCCGATGCGCCGCCCGTATTCGGCGGCCGCTTCCTCGGTGCGCGCATCCGCTCCCGAAAGCACCGCGCCGAGCTGCGCCGCGGCTTCGAAAAGCTTGGCGGTCTTGTAGCGGATCACCTGCATGTAGCGGTCGGTGTCCACGTCGGCGTCGTGCATGTTCAGCAGCTGCAGGACTTCGCCCTCGGAGATGATCGTCGTGGCGGCGGAGAGGATTTCCATCACGCGCATCTTGCCGACGCCCACCATCATCTCGAACGAGCGCGAATACAGGTAATCGCCCACCAGCACGCTGGCGGCGTTGCCGAACAGCGCGTTGGCCGTCTGGCGGCCGCGCCGCAGGTCCGATTCGTCGACGACGTCGTCGTGCAGGAGGGTCGCCGTGTGAATGAACTCGACGACCGCCGCGAGCACATGGCGCTCCGTGCCGTGGTCGCCGAGCGCGCCGGCCACCATCAGCAGGAGCGCCGGGCGCAGCCGCTTGCCGCCCGCGCCGATGATGTACTCGGAGATCTGGTTGATCAGCATCACCTCGGACGCCAGGCTCTGCCGGATGACACGATTCACCTGCTCCATGTCACTGGCGATGGGGGCAAGCAGGGTGGCTGCGCTGGGGGATGGAGTGGCGGTGGACGACATGATGGCAAATAGGGGTAGTGCCGCGGATTATAAGGCGAATCGACTGCATGCCGGACGCTCCGCTGCCGCCCTGCCGATGGCTCCCTCTATTTTCACGCGGCCCGGGCGGCCGCATGGATGCTGGCGCTATGCCGTGCGGATAGCCTTGGAGCCTGTCTGACGGGCCCCCAACCCCTCGCTAGCAGTCGCGCAACGGACTTGCATGTCTTTTGACCGCGCAGCTAACTCTATGTATAATCTAAGGTTTCGGGCGCGCAGTGTGCCTGAAAAGATTACTCAGAGTGAGGTTCTCAATGTACGCGGTCATAAAAACCGGCGGCAAGCAGTACAAAGTTGCCGTTGGCGAAAAACTTAAAGTAGAACAGATACCGGCTGACATTGACGCAGAAATCACGCTCGACCAGGTTCTCGCAGTGGGCGAAGGCGAATCGATTAAGTTCGGTACGCCGCTGGTCAGTGGGGCTTCCGTCAAGGCCACCGTTGTGTCGCAAGGCCGACACGCCAAAGTGACCATCTTCAAGATGCGTCGCCGGAAGCACTACCAGAAGCATGGCGGCCACCGCCAGAACTACACCGAACTGCGCATCGACGCGATCAACGCGTAAGCGCACGCAGGTAAAGGAGCAAACAAATGGCACACAAAAAGGCAGGCGGGTCGTCACGTAACGGCCGCGACTCAGAGTCGAAACGACTTGGCGTGAAGGTGTACGGCGGCCAGGCGATCCTCGCAGGCGGCATCATCGTTCGCCAGCGCGGCACGCGCATGCACCCCGGCCTGAACGTCGGCATCGGCAAGGACCACACGCTCTACGCGCTGGTCGACGGCCACGTCGCGTTCACGATCAAGGGCGCAGCCAACAAGCAACTGGTCAACGTCGTCCCGGCAGCGGCCTAAGCTTTCAAGCTTTAGACCGCTCGCGAGCGGGCTGCACGCGACGCAAGGAAGGCCCCGCGAAGTTTGCGGGGCCTTTTTATTTATCCGCAGTCTTTCGGGGTCGTAACGGGCTTGCGTTTGACTTGCGGTGCGTTGTTGGCCACTTTTGGCCATGGCGGGCAAAATATCGATATCCACGGGACGGAGTAACTCATGAAGTTCATTGACGAAGCGAAGATCGAAGTCATCGCCGGCGATGGGGGCGATGGCAGCGCGTCGATGCGACGCGAGAAGTTCGTCCCGTTCGGCGGGCCGGACGGCGGTGACGGCGGGCGCGGCGGCAGCGTCTACGCTGTCGGCGACCGCAACATCAACACCCTCATCGACTACCGCTACACGAAGAAGCACCAGGCGCGCAACGGCGAGAACGGCCGCGGCTCCGACTGCTACGGCAAGGGCGGCGACGACATCACGCTGCGTATGCCGGTGGGCACGGTCATCACCGACCAGGACACGGGCGAGCTGATCGCCGACCTGACCGAGCACGAGCAGCAGGTGATGGTCGCGAAGGGCGGCGCAGGTGGCCTCGGCAACCTGCATTTCAAGTCGTCCACGAACCGCGCGCCGCGTCAGAAGACCGACGGCAAGCCCGGCGAGCGCCGCATGCTCAAGCTGGAACTGAAGGTGCTGGCCGACGTCGGCCTGCTCGGCATGCCGAACGCGGGCAAGTCCACGTTCATCGCCTCGGTGTCGAATGCGAAGCCCAAGATCGCCGACTACCCGTTCACGACGCTTGCGCCGAATCTGGGCGTGGTGCGCGTGGGGCCGAGCAAGAGCTTCGTGATCGCCGATATTCCGGGCCTGATCGAAGGCGCCGCCGAAGGCGCGGGCCTCGGCCACCAGTTCCTGCGACATCTGCAGCGCACGAACCTGCTGCTGCATCTGGTCGACCTCGCGCCGTTCGATGAAAGCGTCGATCCGGTTGCGGAGGCAAAAGCGATCGTCGGCGAGCTGCGCAAGTACGATGAGACGCTCTACGACAAGCCGCGCTGGCTCGTGCTGAACAAGCTCGACATGGTGCCGGAGGAGGAGCGCGCCGAGCGTATTGCCGACTTCGTGAAGCGCTTCGAGTGGGACGGTCCCGTGTTCGAGATTTCCGCGCTCACGGGGCAGGGCTGCGAAAACCTGTGTTACGCGGTGTACGACTACGTCTCCTCGCACTCGGACGCGCGCCGTGCGGCCGAAGCCGAAGACCTCGCCTCGGACGTGCGCTTCCGCGAGGGGCAGGGCGGGAACGCGCAGCAGCCGCAGGAGTAATTCGCCGCACCGGCCGGTGCGCGAGCCGCGCCGGTCGCGCCAAGGAATCTTCACGCGTCATCAGTCATTTGGGAGACCGCGCAGCATGCGTTCCGTCATCGCCGATTCGCGGCGTCTGGTAGTGAAAGTCGGTTCGAGCCTCGTCACCAACGACGGCCGCGGGCTCGATCATGCGGCAATCGGCCGCTGGGCCGAGCAGATTGCGGCGCTGCGTGCGCAGGGTAAGGAAGTCGTGCTCGTGAGTTCGGGCGCGATCGCGGAAGGCATGCAACGGCTCGGCTGGACGAAGCGGCCGCGCGAAATCGACGAGCTTCAGGCTGCCGCGGCAGTCGGGCAGATGGGGCTCGCGCAGGTCTACGAGAGCCGCTTTGCCGAGCACGATATCCGCACTGCGCAGATCCTGCTCACGCATGCGGATCTGGCGGACCGCGAACGCTATCTCAATGCGCGCTCGACGTTGCTCACGCTGCTGCGCCTGGGCGTCGTGCCGATCATCAACGAGAACGACACCGTGGTCACCGACGAAATCAAGTTCGGCGACAACGACACGCTCGGCGCGCTCGTCGCGAACCTGATCGAAGGCGACGCGCTCATCATCCTCACCGACCAGAGCGGCCTTTATACGGCCGATCCGCGCAAGGACCCGGGCGCGACGCTCGTGCAGGAAGCCGATGCAGGCAAGCCGGAGCTTGAGGCAATGGCGGGCGGCGCGGGATCGAGCATCGGCCGCGGCGGCATGCTCACCAAGATCCTCGCGGCCAAGCGCGCCGCGAATAGCGGCGCGAATACGGTGATCGCAAGCGGGCGCGAAGCGCAAGTGCTCGTGCGTCTGGCTGCGGGCGAGGCGATCGGCACGCAGCTCATCGCGCGTACGGCGCGCATGGCGGCGCGCAAGCAGTGGATGGCCGACCATCTGCAGGTGCGCGGCCACGTCGTGATCGACGACGGTGCGGTGCAGAAGCTCACGGCGGATGGCAAGAGCCTGCTGCCCATCGGCGTGACCGGCGTGCAGGGTGCGTTCGCGCGAGGTGAAGTGATCGCTTGCCTGAACGGCGCGGGCGTGGAAGTGGCGCGCGGACTCACCAACTACAGCAGCGCGGAAACCAAGCTGATCCAGCGTCATCCGAGCGGCGAGATCGAGGGCATCCTTGGCTATATGCTCGAGCCGGAACTGATTCACCGCGACAATCTCGTGCTGGTTTGACGAGCGTTCCCGCGCAGCCGCGCAGCGCCAAAAGTCAAAAAGCCGCTGTGGCCAAAGGCCGCAGCGGCTTTTTTCATGCCCTTCGCAGCATGGCGTGGCGCGGCTTAACGCACCAGCGTCGACTGCGTGCGGCCGTAGCGCAGGTTCTCGATAAGGGTCGACGCCTTCGCGATCGGCATCTTGTTGGCGCAGAAGTAGTCCTGATAGAGCCTCGACTGGTACGCATTGAGCGTGCCGTTCTCGATGCGCGACCAGTTGTTCGCGACGGTCTGGTCCCAGCCGTTGTGATCGGCGTCGAGGCTCGCGTAGAGGCGCCACTCGTAGGTGTCGCAACGAATCCCTTCGTAGTTCACGTTACGCGCGCCGCTCGGGCTCGAGATGACGATGGTGTAGCGCACGACGCCATCCGTGCCGACCGTGAGCGATGCGGGGTCGATGGCGAACTTGAGCGGCGAGTTGTTCGAGACGTCGAACGGCAGCAGCGTCGCGCCGGCCTGCGGCAGCGGCGGCAAGCCTTCGAGCTTGTTCTCCTGCCATTCGCCCTTGCGGTCCAGAAGGTAGACGAACGCGCTGTCGTCCTTGTTCGTGGGACCGGAACTGGAGCACGCGGCCAGTCCTGACACAAGCAGCACACCGCCTGCGGCGCATGCCGCAGCAAGAGCAAATCGTTTCAAATTGGTTTTCCTCGAAGCACGGGCGTCAGTTACGAACGAACTGCGCCGCGAATGCGAACCGGCGGGGCCCGGCGCGTGATGCGCCGGACCCCGCCGGTTCGGGCGTTCTTTGCGTTGGCTCAAGCCCCTTGATCCTGCTCGTCCTGCGCAGGCTCGATGATACTCTGCGCCGACTCGCAATCGCTTTCGATCGGCGTGCGCGCTGTCCGTGCGGCTACGCCTTCCGGCATGGCCTCATACGGCTCGGCGTGCACCGCGTCTGCGTGCGCCGACGTCACGATGCGCGGGTAGCGCACCTCGTGAGCCTGCACGCCCAGACGCTCCTGACGCGGCGCGGGCCGGCGCAGGAAGCGCGAGAGTTCGGTCAGCGCGAGTTGATAGACGTCACGCTTGAACTCGATGACCGCTTCGAGCGGCACCCAGTATTCATTCCAGCGCCACGCGTCGAACTCAGGATGCTCCGTTGCCCGCAGGCAGATATCGCAGTCGCGCCCGACCATCCGCAGCAGAAACCAGATCTGTTTCTGGCCGCGATAATGGCCGCGCACTTCGCGCTTGATGAACTTGTCCGGCACCTCATAACGCAACCAGTCGCGTGTGCGACCGACGATCTTGACGTGCTCCGGATGCAAACCGGTTTCTTCGTGCAACTCCCGAAACATTGCCTGCATGGGGGTTTCACCATACTTGATGCCCCCTTGCGGAAACTGCCAGGAATGTTCGCGAACCCGCTTGCCCCAAAACACCTCGTTTCGCGCGTTCAAGAGGATGATGCCGACGTTCGGGCGAAACCCCTCACGATCCAGCATACAACCACCTTCGAATCCTTTAAAATTGCTTTGATTATAAACAGATAACGGCCCTCACGCACCCGCCGTCCGTGACCCGCCGTCCGAAAAGCGAGCGAATGGCCGCGGCCGCGCAAAACGGTCTCGGGGCGCGATCGGTCTGGCATCTGGCCCGCGTCATCGGCGCCGCATGCGGCACATTGTCATAATGGCGGGTTCGTGAACTCCTCCGTTGGTCACTTCTTCGGGCGGTCTGCACCGGGCCGCCGCTTTTGGATAATTTGAATGAAAGCCTCCCGTTTCTTTATCGGCACCCTGAAGGAAGCGCCCGCTGACGCGGAAATCGTTAGCCACAAGCTGATGGTTCGCGCGGGCATGATCCGTCGCATCGCTGGCGGCATTTACAACTATCTGCCGATCGGTCTGCGTTCGATCCGCAAGGTCGAGCAGATCGTGCGCGAAGAAATGAACCGCGCCGGCGCCATCGAGCTGCTCATGCCGGCCGTGCAGCCGGCCGAGCTGTGGCAGGAGTCGGGTCGCTGGGAACAATACGGGCCGGAACTGCTGCGCTTCAAGGATCGCAAGCAGAGCGACTTCGTGATGGGCCCGACGCACGAAGAGGTCGTCACCGACATCGCGCGCGGCCAGATCAAGAGCTATCGCCAGCTGCCGGTGAACTTCTACCAGGTGCAGACGAAGTTCCGCGACGAAATCCGTCCCCGTTTCGGCGTGATGCGCGGGCGCGAATTCATCATGAAGGACGCGTATTCGTTCGATAAGGACGTCGAAGGTCTCAAGCTCTCGTACCAGAAAATGTACGACGCCTACGTGCGCATCTTCACGCGTCTCGGCCTGCAGTTCCGCGCAGTCGCGGCCGACAACGGCTCGATCGGCGGCAGCGGCTCGCACGAATTCCACGTGATCGCGGAAACGGGCGAGGACGACATCGCCTACTGCCCGACCTCGGACTTCGCGGCCAACGTCGAAGCCGCCGAAGCGTTGCCGCTCATCGCGCAGCGCGGCGCCCCCACGCAAGCGCTCACGAAGACGCCCACGCCGGGCGCGGCGAAATGCGAGGCTGTGGCTGAACTTCTCGGCATCCCGCTCGAAAGCACGATCAAGTCGATCATCCTCGCGACGGACAACGAAGGCGCCGAGCCCACGATCTGGCTGCTGATGCTGCGCGGCGACCACGATCTGAACGAGATCAAGGTCGGCAAGCTCGAAGGCCTGAGCGGCTTCCGCTTCGCGACCGAAGCGGAAATCGTCGAGTGGTTCGGCACGCCGCCCGGCTACCTCGGTCCGCTGGGCACGAAGAAGCCGGTCAAGGTGATCGCCGATCGCACGGTCGCGAACATGAGCGATTTCGTCGTGGGCACGAACGAAGTCGATTTCCACACCACGGGCGTGAACTGGGGCCGCGATCTGCCGGAGCCGGTCGTTGCCGACATCCGCAACGTGAAGAAGGGCGACCCCTCGCCGGACGGCAAGGGTGTGATCGACATCTGCCGCGGCATCGAAGTGGGCCACGTGTTCCAGCTCGGCACGAAGTACTCGGAAGCGATGAACGCCACGTTCCTCGCCGAGAACGGCAAGCCTGCGCCGATGCAGATGGGCTGCTACGGCATTGGCGTCACGCGTATCCTCGGTGCAGCCATCGAGCAGAACTTCGACGAGAAGGGCATCATCTGGCCTGAGTCGATCGCGCCGTTCCAGGTCGTCGTGTGCCCGATGGGCATGGACCGCAGCGAGCTCGTGCGCGAGCACGCCGAGCGCGTCTACAACGAACTGCTCGAAGCGGGCGTCGACGTGATTCTCGACGACCGCGGCGAGCGCCCGGGCGTGATGTTCGCCGACTGGGAGCTGATCGGCGTGCCGCATCGTCTCGTGATCGGCGAGCGGGGCCTGAAGGACGGCAAGATCGAGTACCAGGGCCGCCGCGATACCGAAGCGACGCTGCTCGCGGCCGATGAGGCCGCGCAGACGGTGGCGCAGAAGATCCGCGCGGCACTCGCGGTTTAACGACGATCCATCCCGGTTAAAGGAGCGCTGCGAGCGTGGAGTACAGTTTTTTGTCCGCTACGGTCCTGCTGCTCCTCATCACCGACCCGCTCGGGAATATTCCGCTCTTCATCAGTTGCCTGCGCGGCGTTGCCAAGCAGCGCCGCGCCATCGTGATCCTGCGCGAGGTCGCGATTGCGTTCGTGATCCTGCTGATCTTCATGGTCGCCGGCAACAGCTTCCTGCGCATGATGGGGCTCACCGATACCTCGCTGCGCATCGGCGGCGGCATCGTGCTGTTCCTCATCGCGCTGCGCATGATCTTTCCGCATCCGGGCGGCCCGTTCGGCAGCGGCGACAAGGGCGGCGAGCCGCTCATCGTGCCGCTCGCCATTCCTGCGCTGGCCGGGCCTTCGGCGCTTGCCACGGTCATGCTGCTCACCTCTCAGGCGCCGGGCAAACTCTACGAATGGATGACCGCGCTCGTCGTGACGATGGTGATCTGCGCGGTCGTGCTGGTGATGGCGGAGCGCATCCAGCAGTGGCTCGGCGAGCGCGTAGTGACGGCCTTCGAGCGGCTGATGGGCCTCGTGCTCGTGGCGATATCGGTGGAGATGATCCTCGCGGGCATCGCGACCTTCGTGCATCACCTCTGACGCCGCGTGCAGCGCGCGTCGCAGGCAACAAAAAAGCAGCCCGCGGGCTGCTTTTTTCATGGTGCGTCAGACAGTCAATGCGCGCTTCACGCGCCTTCGGTCAGCGCACGGATAGTCGGCAGATTACGCCAGTAACCCTTGGCGTCCATGCCGCAGCCGAACACGTAGCGGTCCGGCACCGAAAAACCGCAGTAGTCGGGATGCAGCGGCTTGGCCTTCGTGAGCGTCTTCTCGCACAGCACGGCCGAAAGGAAACGCTTCGCGCCCATGTCCATGATGCGGTCGCGAATCGCGGCCATGGTCTCGCCTTCGTCGAGGATGTCGTCGAGCACGAGCACCACACGGTCCTTCACCGACTCGCGCGGCGCCACGCGCCACTGCATCTCGGCGCTGCCCTTGATCGCGTTGCGGTAGCGCGTGAGGTGGATGTAGTCGAACTCGAGCGGGAAGTCGAGGTGCGGCAGCAGCATGCCGGTGAACACGGCGGCGCCGCCCATCACCGACAGCACGAGCGGGAAGTCCTCGCTGATTTCGGCGCGGATGGCTTCGGCCATCCGGCCGATCGACGCATTGACGTCGCCCTCCGAAACGATCTCTTCGGAGTGGCGGAAAATGTGCAGGGCTTCTTCGCGATTCATGACTCTGGCGGGAAGGTAGCTGTAGCTATTGAAGTGTGGAAAATAACGGCGGCGCGCGCTACAGCATAAACCCGCGCATTCGGTCCGTCGCGCGCCGCGTCGAATGGGGCCGCCGTGCGCGCGATGTGCGCCGCGCGGCCCGCAAGATCAGCGCATGCCGGGCATCATGCCCTTCATGCCGCGCATCATCTTTTGCAGATTGCCGCCCTTGAGCTTCTTCATCATGGTGCGCATCTGCTCGTACTGGTTGAGCATGCGGTTCACTTCCTGAACCTGCACGCCCGCGCCCGCCGCAATGCGGCGCTTGCGCGTGGCCTTGATGAGCTCGGGCTTGGCGCGTTCGGCGGGCGTCATCGAGTTGATGATGCCTTCCATGCGGCGCATCTGCTTCTCGGCCTGGCCCATGTTGGCGCCCGAGGCGGCCTGCTGGAACTGCGCGGGCAGCTTGTCCATGAGCGACGACAGGCCGCCCATGCTCTTCATCTGCGAGAGCTGCGCGCGGAAGTCGTTGAGGTCGAAGTCGCCGCCTTTCTTGACCTTGTCGGCGAGCTTTTGCGCGGCCTGGACGTCCACGCCGCGCTGCGCTTCCTCGACGAGCGCGAGAATGTCGCCCATGCCGAGAATACGGTTCGCCATGCGGTCCGGGTGGAACACCTCGAGGCCATCGAGCTTTTCCGCGACGCCGACGAACTTGATCGGCTTGCCCGTGATGTGGCGCACGGAGAGCGCCGCGCCGCCGCGCGAGTCGCCGTCGAGCTTGGTGAGCACGACGCCGGTGAGCGGCAGGGCGTCGTTGAACGCCTTCGCGGTGTTGACCGCGTC
The DNA here is from genome assembly GCF_040965735.1 of Paraburkholderia sp. BR10936. Lineage (NCBI taxonomy): Bacteria > Pseudomonadati > Pseudomonadota > Betaproteobacteria > Burkholderiales > Burkholderiaceae > Paraburkholderia > Paraburkholderia sp. BR10936. The sequence goes on along the minus strand of NZ_JBFRCM010000001.1, from coordinate 687,294 downwards.
CTGACCGAGCATGGCGTCGACCACGAACAGTGTTTCGGCGGGCTTGAGCGAGGCGTGCAGCGCGGTGATCTCGTTCATCATCGCCTCGTCGATACCGAGGCGGCCGGCCGTGTCGACGAGCAGCACGTCGTGATAGTGGCGCTTGGCCCAGTCGACCGCGGCGGCGGCGATCTCGACGGGCTTCTGGTCCGGCTGCGAGGGGAAGAAGTCGGCGCCGACCTGTTCCGTCACCGTCTTCAACTGCGCGATAGCGGCAGGGCGGTAGACGTCGCACGAAACGGTGAGGACCTTCTTCTTGTACTTCTCGCGCAGGAGCTTGGCGAGCTTGCCGGTGGTGGTGGTCTTACCGGCGCCCTGCAGACCCGCCATGAGGATGACGGCAGGCGGCGTGACGGCGAGATCGAGTTCGGCGGCACGGCCTTCGTAGTCGCCGCCGATCACGGCGGTCAGCTCGCGCTGCACCACGCCGACGAGCGCCTGGCCCGGCGAGAGGCTGGAGATCACTTCTTCGCCGAGCGCCTTCTCCTTCACCTTGGCGATGAATTCGCGCACGACGGGCAGCGCCACGTCCGCTTCGAGCAGGGCGAGACGCACCTCGCGCAGCATTTCCTGCGTATTGGCTTCGGTCAGCCGGGCTTCGCCGCGCAGCGTCTTGACGACGCGCGCCATCCGTTGAGTGAGATTGTCGAGCATGGGGAGGCGGTGAGCAGTGCGGCCCGGCCCGCGCGCGCAAAACGGGAATGCGCCGCGTTTCGTCGCCGAATCGTTAGGGGAGCGCGCGGCCAGGGGGCCTATAGTAAACTTCGAACATGGATATTGTACTGTATGCCCTCACCGTGCTCCTGTACGGCGGATTGTGCGCCGCCGACTGGCGCGCGCTGCGCCGCGCGGGCACCGCGCCGCTGCTCGGCAGCGTGCCTCCCGTTCCGGTGACGCTCGGCGCGGGCGGCGACACCCTGCGCGCGCGGACCTTCGGCCCGCTTTCGCGCGCGCTGCTGTTCGCCGCGCTCGCCGCGCACGGCGTGCTCCTGCACATGACGATCTTCCCCGCCAACGAAATGGTGTTCGGCTTCGCCTTCGCGTTGTCGGCCATGTTCTGGCTCGGCGCGGGCATCTACTGGATCGAGAGCTTTTTCTTTGCGCTCGACGGCCTGCGCCTCCTGCTGCTGCCGTTGGCGGCCGTCGCGTCGATCCTGCCGCTCGTGTTCGGCGGCGTGCGCGTGCTGCCCTACGCGGCCGCGCCGATGTTCAAGCTGCACTTCGTCATCGCGAACATCGCCTACGGGCTCTTTGCGATCGCCGCGCTGCATGCGGTGCTGATGCTCGCCGTCGAGCGCCGGCTGCATGCGCTCAAGGGCGCCGGCTTCCAGCGCAACGCGGGCAATCGCGGCGGTGGCTGGCTCTCGAACTGGATCGAGACGCTGCCGCCGCTCCTCACGATGGAAAAGCTGCTGTTCCGCCTGATCGGCGCGGGCTTCGTGCTGCTCACGGCCACGCTCGTCTCGGGCATCGTGTTCAGCGAGCAGTTGATCGACCGGCCGCTTTCGCTCGATCACAAGACCGTCTTCGCGATTCTCTCGTGGCTGATGTTCGGTGCGTTGCTCACCGCGCGCAAGATTTCCGGCTGGCGCGGCCGCGCTGCGCTGCGCTGGGTGATCGCATCGTTCATCGCCTTGCTGCTCGCTTATGTGGGCAGCCGTTTCGTCTTCGAGGTGCTGCTGCACCGCCCTGTGGTTTGAGTCGTGTGAGTCGCGTGTTCCGATGAGACAGATTCTTCTCCTCGTCCTGCTGTTCGTGGTCGGACAGTGGTTCGTCAAGGCGCTGCGCCGTGCGCAGACGCAGACGCGCGCCGGTGCGCAACCGGGACAGGGCGCGCAGCCGGGACAGGGCGCCGCGCAAAGCGCCACTGGCGGCGCGAGCACGAGCGGCAAGGCTGCGCTGCCCGAGCCGATGGTGCGCTGCGCCGAGTGTGGCGTGCATGCGCCGCGCAGTGAATCGGTGAGTGTCGGCGCGCGCTCGTTCTGCAGTTCCGAGCACGCGCGTGCCTGGGACGCGCGCACCACGGCCCAGGATCGCCCCGCACGATGAGCGCTGCTGGATCGCCAGGACTGCCAGGATCGCGCGCGTACGCAGTCGATGCGCAGGGCTGGGTGCCCGGCGCACGCCAACTGCCTTCGCCCAACTTCGAGGCCCGCCCGCCAGGCGCCGTGCCGACGCTCATCGTCGTCCACAACATCAGCCTGCCGCCCAACGTCTTCGGCGGCCCCGAGATCGCCGATCTCTTCCTCAACCGCCTCGACTGCGACGCGCATCCGTACTTCGACGCCAACCTGCGCGGCGTGCGCGTCTCGGCGCACTTCGTCATTCATCGCGATGGCACGCTCGAGCAGTTCGTCTCGTGTGACGAGCGCGCGTGGCACGCGGGCGCGTCGAGCTTCTTCGGGCGCGAGCGCTGTAACGATTTCGCCATCGGCATCGAACTGGAAGGCAGCGACACGACGGCCTTCGAGGCGCCGCAATACGCGACGCTCGCGGCGCTCGTGAAGGCGCTCGTCGCGCACTATCCGATCGAGGCGCTGGCGGGCCATTCGGACATCGCGCCCGGGCGCAAGACCGATCCCGGCCCGCACTTCGACTGGGCGCGCCTCAAACACGATACGCAGCTCGCCGATGCCAGCTTCCCCTATATCCAGGGGCACGGCGCGCAGGACGCGGCGTCGTGACACGTTCGATCGCCTGCTGAACCCTCTCAAGCTGCACAAGAAATAAGCACCTTTTGCGCGCAAACGCAGGGTCTTCGCGCGCGCCTCGCAGACCACTCGAAGGGGCATTCGCCGCCAGGCCCCGCGCCGCTTGGCTTGTGGTCTTGTCAAGATAGGACCAGCAAAAAAAGCCATTTGATCGTACTGTTTCTTCCACTATACTTGGTACCCGAAACAAGGCTTCACACCATATGTTGTGTTGTACCGCGGCGCCCCGCTTCACTCGCAAGGCGCCGCGCGCGTTACCGGCATAGAAAAAACAGAAACTTTGTACGGTGCCGCCGGCCGAGAGAACCGGCGCACCGGCTGTAATCGAGAGAGAAGGTACAGCCAATGATCGCGACATCCACGATGAAGACCGAAGCAGTCCGTGATTCATCTGCCTTGTCGCATCCGGCAGCCTCGCCAGGCTGGACTTTTTTCTCTGCCCGATCGAGCGTGCACACGGGGGCACGACGTCGGCGTCCGTCTTAATCCGCGAACTCTCTTCGCACCTTTCCAGGACCCAGGAGCTTTGCACATGCAAACGACCGATAACGTCTCGACCCGGTATGAAGGCGCGCCCGCCGCGCACACGCTGGGTGGCCAACCGCAAGACGGCCAGACGAGCGCGCAGCAGTTCGCCGACCACAAGGTGATTCGCCGCAACGGTAGCGTGGTGTCGTTCGAACCTTCGAAAGTCGCGATCGCGATGACGAAGGCCTTCCTCGCCGTGAACGGCGGCCAGGGCGCGGCGTCTGCGCGCATTCGCGAGCTCGTCGAACAGCTCACGCAGAACGTCGTGCGCGCACTCGTGCGCAGCCGTCCGAACGGCGGCACGTTCCACATCGAAGACATCCAGGATCAGGTCGAACTCGCGCTGATGCGCGGCGGCGAGCACAACGTCGCGCGCGCCTACGTGCTGTATCGCGAGAAGCGCAACCAGGAGCGCGCCAACGCGCCGGAAACGGCAGCGAGCGCAGCGCCCGGCATCAACGTCACGGACAACGGCGTGACGCGCCCGCTCGACATGCAGGCGCTGCGCGCGCTGATCGACTCGTCGTGCGACGGTCTCGGCGACGCGGTCAACGCCGACCCGATCGTCGCGGAGACGGTCAAGAATCTGTACGACGGCGTGCCGATGAGCCAGGTCTACGACTCGGCCATCCTCGCTGCGCGCACGATGATCGAAAAGGACCCGGCGTATAGCCAGGTGACCTCGCGCATCCTGCTGCACACGATCCGTCGCGAAATTCTCGAAGAGGAAGTGACGCAAGCCGAAATGGCCGTGCGTTACGCCGACTACTTCCCGCAGTTCATCAAGCGCGGCGTGGAAGCGGGCCTGCTCGACGACAAGCTCCAGCAGTTCGACCTCAAGCGTCTCGGCAACGCGCTCGACGCGAGCCGCGACCTGCAGTTCGGCTACCTCGGTCTGCAGACGCTGTACGACCGCTACTTCCTGCACGTCGGCGGCACGCGCATCGAAATGCCCCAGGCATTCTTCATGCGCGTCGCGATGGGCCTCTCGCTCAACGAGATCGACCGCGAAGCGCGCGCGATCGAGTTCTACAACGTGCTCTCGTCGTTCGACTTCATGTCGTCCACGCCCACGCTGTTCAACTCGGGCACGCATCGCTCGCAGCTCTCGTCGTGCTACCTCACGACGGTTGCCGACGACCTCGACGGCATCTACGAAGCGCTCAAGGACAACGCGCTGCTCTCGAAGTTTGCCGGCGGTCTGGGCAACGACTGGACGCGCGTGCGCGCGCTCGGCTCGCACATCAAGGGCACCAACGGCAAGTCGCAAGGCGTCGTGCCGTTCCTGAAGGTCGTGAACGACACGGCTGTCGCCGTGAACCAGGGCGGCAAGCGCAAGGGCGCGGTGTGCGCCTACCTGGAATCGTGGCACCTCGACATCGAAGAATTCCTCGAGCTGCGCAAGAACACGGGCGACGACCGCCGCCGCACCCACGACATGAACACGGCGAACTGGATTCCCGACCTGTTCATGAAGCGCGTGATGGAAGGCGGCGACTGGACGCTCTTCTCGCCCTCGACCTGCCCGGATCTGCACGACAAGTTCGGCGCCGAGTTCGAACAGGCTTACACGGCTTACGAAGAAAAGGTCGCGCGCGGCGAGATCAAGCTGTTCAAGAAGCTGCCGGCCGCGCAACTGTGGCGCAAGATGCTCGGCATGCTGTTCGAAACGGGTCACCCGTGGATCACGTTCAAGGATCCGTGCAACATCCGTTCGCCGCAGCAGCACGTGGGCGTCGTCCACTCGTCGAACCTGTGCACGGAAATCACGCTGAACACCAGCGACAGCGAAATCGCCGTGTGTAACCTGGGCTCGGTGAACCTCGTCGCGCACATGGTGGAACAGGCCGACGGCACGTTCGCGCTCGACCACGACAAGCTCAAGCGCACCATCAGCGTGGCGATGCGCATGCTCGATAACGTCATCGACATCAACTACTACGCGGTGTCGAAGGCACGCAACTCGAACCTGAAGCACCGTCCGGTGGGCATGGGCATCATGGGCTTCCAGGACTGCCTGCACGTTCTGCGCACGCCGTTTGCTTCGCAGGAAGCCGTGGAGTTCGCCGACCGCTCGATGGAAGCCGTCTGCTACTACGCGTACTGGGCGTCGACGGAGCTGGCAGCCGAGCGCGGCCGCTACTCGACCTACCGCGGCTCGCTGTGGGATCGCGGCATCCTCCCGCAGGACACGCTCAAGCTGCTCGCCGAAGCACGCGGCGGCTACGTCGAAGTCGACTCGAGCGAATCGATGGACTGGACGTCGCTGCGCGAGCGCATCGCGACGCACGGCATGCGCAATTCGAACTGCATCGCGATCGCCCCGACCGCGACCATCTCGAACATCATCGGCGTGTCGCCTTGCATCGAGCCGACGTTCCAGAACCTCTATGTGAAGTCGAACCTCTCGGGCGAATTCACGGTGGTGAACGACTACCTGGTGCGCGACCTGAAGGCGCGCGGCCTGTGGGACGAAGTCATGGTCGCCGACCTGAAGTACTTCGACGGCATGCTCTCGCGCATCGACCGCGTGCCGGCCGATCTACGCGCTGTGTATGCAACGGCGTTCGAAGTCGACCCGACGTGGCTCGTCGAAGCCGCATCGCGTCGTCAGAAGTGGATCGACCAGGCGCAGTCGCTGAACATCTTCATGGCGGGCGCATCGGGCAAGAAGCTCGATGAGATCTACAAGCTCGCATGGGTGCGCGGTCTGAAGACCACGTACTACCTGCGCACGATGGGGGCGACGCACGTCGAGAAGTCGACGGTTGCGCACGGCGCGCTCAACGCCGTGCCGACGGGCGGCGAGGGCGGCGGCAATGCAGGCGGCGCGTTCGGCGGTGCAACGGGCGGCGCATTCGGCGGTGCAGCAGGGTCGACCACGATGCAGGCCGCACCGCAAGCCGCGGTTGAGGCGGCGCCGGAAGCCGATGGTCCGGTGTGCATGATGCGTCCGGGCGACCCCGGCTTCGAAGAGTGCGAGGCTTGCCAGTAAAGCTGGCTGCGCATGATGCGTGCGGTGCAAGGCCGCTCGCATCATGCGAGGACCGCAGCATCAGTAGTAAACAGTAGTCGAAGCAGTCGTAGCGAGATGTAACAACGAACGAGGCGCGCGCAATGCGCGCCGGCTCTCCCGGCAACTCGCACCACGCGCGTTGCGGTACGCGAAAGAGGCAACAGGAAGGAATCCCTGGAGTTTCTCGCAGGGACAAGACTCAAGGCCGCGCGAGCTTCCAGCGCCGCGCGCGGCAGGCAGTGAGCGGCGAGTGAAAACGCGCTCGCAGCGCGAGCGAAAAGCGCGCGGCGAACCCCGTCTTTCACACACGCTCTCGATGTCGCGAAGACCTTCGAAGCACATCGCACATGCGAAGTGAGCACGACGAATCAGTGCTCTCTACACAGTGCTCACGCGATGCAATCGACACGATGCGATAACAAAGTGTTGTATCGAGGTCGCAACGCGAATCGAAAACAGGATTTTTCGTGTGCGAACCCTTTTATCGCTCACGAAAAGATGGTACAAACCGATCTAAATTGATGGTGACATTTATGCTCAACTGGGATGACGAGATCACGGCCGTAACTCCGTCGAGCGGTGCGCAGCAAAACGCAATGCGCAACCCCGCGGGTCAGGCTGTCCAGGCTGCCGAGGTGCAGTTTGGTCTGCGTTCCGCTCCTCAGGCTTCCACGGCGACCAACATCTTCGCCAGCGACTTCGCCGTTGCACCGCCGCCGCAAGCGCCGGTCTCGACCGAAGCGCGCGTGAATGTCGCCGACAAGCGCATCATCAACGGCCAGACCGACGTGAATCAGTTGGTCCCGTTCAAGTACAAGTGGGCTTGGGAAAAATACCTGGCAGGCTGCGCGAACCACTGGATGCCGCAGGAAATCAACATGTCCCGCGACATCGCCCTGTGGAAGGACCCGAACGGTCTGACCGAGGACGAGCGCCGCATCGTCAAGCGCAACCTCGGCTTCTTCGTGACCGCCGACTCGCTCGCCGCGAACAACATCGTGCTCGGCACCTACCGGCACATCACGGCGCCCGAATGCCGCCAGTTCCTGCTGCGCCAGGCGTTCGAAGAGGCGATCCACACGCACGCCTACCAGTACATCGTCGAGTCGCTGGGTCTGGACGAGAGCGAGATCTTCAACGCGTACCACGAGGTCAAGTCGATCCGCGACAAGGACGAGTTCCTGATCCCGTTCATCCAGACGCTGACTGATCCGTCGTTCAAGACCGGCACGCTCGAAGCCGATCAGAACCTGCTCAAGTCGCTCATCGTGTTCGCCTGCATCATGGAAGGCCTGTTCTTCTATGTAGGCTTCACGCAAATTCTCGCGCTCGGCCGCCAGAACAAGATGACCGGCGCCGCTGAGCAGTACCAGTACATCCTGCGTGACGAGTCGATGCACTGCAACTTCGGCATCGACCTCATCAACCAGATCAAGCTTGAAAACCCGCACCTGTGGACCCCGGCGTTCCGTGCGGAAATCACCGAACTGTTCAAGCATGCGGTCGACCTCGAGTACCGCTACGCCGAGGACACCATGCCTCGCGGCGTGCTCGGTCTGAACGCATCGATGTTCAAGAGCTATCTGCGCTTCATCTGCAACCGCCGTTGCCAGCAGATCGGTCTCGATCAGCTGTTCCCGAACGAAGAGAATCCGTTCCCGTGGATGAGCGAGATGATCGACTTGAAGAAGGAACGCAACTTCTTCGAGACGCGCGTGATCGAATATCAGACGGGTGGTGCGCTGTCCTGGGAATAACCCGGGCGCACTGCGGTGCAAGTCTTTTGGGGTTGCCGCGAGGCGCCGTGCAGGCGCCTCGACCGGCATGATGATTAGGAGCAGGAACGCCTGATGCAAAGCATGCCCGGAGCCAGGCTGGCTCACCGACGTGACAGGCACTTTGCGAACCCTTCAGAGGGATGGGCAAACTTCCCCCCGGAAAAGCGCGCAGGCTTCGCGTGTCGTGAGGCCGCCGCTTTCAACGAACGTTGCCCGGTGTCGGTAGCCGACGCCGGAATGACTTGGCGCGCTGTGCCTCGTGGCACGGCGCGCCTTACCGCATTCATTAGCGTAAGCGCGCGGGATCAGCGTACGCCGATGAATAGCCCGCTTCGCAGCGTGCGCCGTGAGAAGCGTTCGCGGGAAGCGGGTTTTGACGAAGGGTGTAGTTTGAACTGACTCTCATCTGAACCTGAAGGAGAAAAAAATGGCTACTGCCAAGAAGAAACCGGCGGCTAAGAAGGCCGCAGTGAAGAAGGTTGCAGCGAAGAAGGCAGCTCCGGCGAAGAAGGCCGCAGCGAAGAAGGTCGCGGTCAAGAAGGTCGCAGCCAAGAAAGTCGCCGTGAAGAAGGTTGCTGCGAAGAAGGCAGCACCGGCGAAGAAGGCCGCAGCGAAGAAGGTTGCAGCCAAGAAAGTCGCCGTGAAGAAGGTCGCTGCGAAGAAGGCAGCACCGGCGAAGAAGGCCGCAGCGAAGAAGGTTGCAGCCAAGAAAGTCGCCGTGAAGAAGGTTGCTGCGAAGAAGGCAGCACCGGCGAAGAAGGCCGCCGCCAAGAAGGTCGCTGCGAAGAAGGTTGCCGCCAAGAAGGCGCCTGCGAAGAAGGCTGCTGCCAAGAAGGCTGCGCCTGCGAAGAAGGCTGCCGCCAAGAAGGCTGCCAAGAAGGCGCCTGCGAAGGCCGCTGCCGCACCTGCTGCCCCTGCTGCGCAACCGTCCGCGCCCGCAGCAACGGTCAAGACTGCCCTGAATCCGGCCGCAGCATGGCCGTTCCCGACCGGCAGCCGTCCGTAAGCAGTCCGAGACGAAGCGCGCAGGCTGCATCGTACGCGCGCTTCGTTGGCCGGGCCGGGCGGCATGGCGCGCCAGGCTCGATCCCAATCCCGTCGCTGGGTTGTCCGCGGCGGGATTTTTTCGTCTGGAGTTCGTAATAGTCGGGGTGAGGGCGCCTGCATGCCGCGTGCGGGCATGAAAAAAGGCGCATGCACAGGGGAGCACATGCGCCTGAGGTTCCGCATCCGGCGCGAGGCGCCGCTGCGGTACAGGGGAAAGCTTTAGTGGGTGACGCGCGTCACACCGCCGCTCGAGAGCAGCCGCACGCGCTCGCCCGCGTTGAACACTTCGCCGGTCGCCGATTGCGTGATGGCGCGGTAGTCGCCGTTGTCGAGGCGCACCGTGATCTCGAGGCCGTCGCGCATGGCCACGCCGTTCTCGACCGCGTTGCCGGCCACGGCGCCCGCAATGCCGCCGATGATGCCGGTGACGATCGAGCCCGTGCCGCCGCCGATCCGGCTGCCGGCGACCGCGCCGAGCGCGCCGCCACCGACCGCGCCAAGGCCGCTAGGCTGGCCGTTGTTGGAGCTGATCTTCACCGCGCGCACGCTTTCGACCGTGGCCATGCGCACCGATTGCTCCCGCTGCGCCTGCGAGGCCGTGTACACATCGGCGGAACTGCTGTTATAGGCGCAGCCCGACATCGCGAGCGGCCCCGCGAGCATGGCTGCAACAATCAGACGACTTGTTATTTTCATTCCCGTAGCTCCAATGGGCGCCGTTCGTGTGCGGCTCCCGCGTTCAGTTCGGCAGTTCGTAGCCGAATGCCTCCTTGAACCGTTCGTTGATCTGCGCTCGCGTAGGCGCATAGTTTTGCGGACCGAGATGCTCGATCTTGAGCGCGCCCATCAGGCTCGCGAGACGCCCCGTGGTTGCCCAGTCGAGGCCGTTCTCGATGCCGTAGAGCAGGCCGCCGCGGAAAGCGTCGCCGCAGCCGGTCGGATCGAGCACCTGAGCAGCCTTGACCGGAGGAATTTCCTCGATCTTGCCGCTGTGGTAGATCTGCGAGCCATGCTCGCCGCGCGTGATGATCAGCGCGTCGACATGGCCGGCGATTTCGTCGAACGACCAGCCGGTGCGATGGCTGACAAGATTGGCTTCGTAGTCGTTGACCGCTACGTAGGTCGCAAGTTCAATCGCGCGGCGCAAAGAAGCGCCGTCGAAGAGCGGCAGGCCCTGGCCCGGATCGAAGATAAACGGCACGCCGGCCTTCGCGAACTGCTCGACGTGCTGGACCATGCCGTCGAAGCCGTCCGGCGCGACGATGCCGAGCTTGATTCCGGGCGCTTCGTCGGCGCGGTTCAAATGCGATTGCATCATCGCGCCCGGGTGGAACGCGGTGATCTGGTTGTTCTCGAGGTCAGTCGTGATCATCGCCTGCGCGGACCACGTATCCTCCAGCACGCGCACGTGCGCCTTCGAGAGGCCGAGCGTGTCGAGGCGTTCGAGGTACGGGCGCGCGTCGGCGGCGCCGAGCGTCGCCATGATGCGGGCGTCGCCGCCGAGCAGATTGAGCGCGTACGCGATGTTGCCGGCACAGCCGCCGAACTCGCGGCGCATCGTCGGCACGAGAAAGCTCACGTTCAGGATGTGCACCTGCTCGGGCAGGATGTGCTCCCGAAAGCGACCCTCGAAGGTCATGATGTTGTCGTAGGCGAGCGAGCCGCAGATCAGCGTAGCCAAGGCGGAAATTCCTGTAGGGCGTGGTAGGGAAAGGGGGCGGCGCACCGGCCTGCGCGTCGCCTGCGCATTGATCTGAAAGCGCAGGCGCGAGGCGCGTGTGCGCCGCCGCCGGATTACTTCAGCGCGGCGAGTGCGGCGTCGTAGTTCGGTTCGTTCTTGATTTCGCTCACGCGCTCGGCGTGCAGGACGTTGTCGTTTTCGTCGAGCACGACGACGGCGCGCGCGGTCAGACCGGTGAGCGGGCCGCTCGTCACGTCCACGCCATAGGCTTGCGCGAATTCATGGCCGCGGAAGGTCGAGGCCGTGACGACGTTGGCGATGCCTTCGGTCGTGCAGAAGCGCGCGGCGGCGAACGGCAGGTCGCCCGAGATCACGACGACAGCCGTGTTGCTCAGGCCGGCGGCGGCTTCGTTGAATTTGCGCGTGGAGGTGGCGCAGGTCGGCGTGTCGAGGCTCGGCACGATGTTCAGCACCTTGCGCTTGCCGGCGAAATCGGCGAGCGAGACAGGCTTCAGATCCTTGCCGACGAGCGAGAACGCCGGGGCCTTCTGGCCGACGCTCGGGAACGTGCCGGCGACGTCGATCGGGTTACCGCCTAGCGTGACTTGACTCATGATGTGCTCTCCGGGAATGCATGGTGTGGTGAATGGCGCACCCGCGCGATACGGGACGCCGGGAAATGCGCGGGGCACGCCAGTGCACCCGCGTACAGACGGAAAATCAGGGGTAGAAAATCTCGATGCGGAAGTTCGACGCCACCACGTCGCCCGTGTCGAGCCGCACGATCATGGTCTGCGTGGTGCGTGCGGGCAAACCGGCTTCGATGGACGTGCCGGGCGTGACGTAGTCCTGCGGCCACAGCACGCGCCGCACGACGATGTTGTTCTGCCGGTCGAGCAGCGACAGCTCGATGGCGGGGTATGCGAGCGCCACGTTGAAGCGGTTGCGCAGCGGCACCTTCAGTTCGAGGTGATGCGGCTCGTTGTCGACCTGGCGCAGATCGGACGGCTCGACCAGCAGACCGTCGATGTCGCGCGGCGGCAGCACGCGGCAGCCAAGCTGCTCGCACGCCTGCTGATAGAGCGACTGCGAGTCGGGCCAGTAGACCATGACCGTTTCACGCTGCCACCACGCGAGCTGCACGACGAGCAGCGCAAACAGCAGGATGGCGATGAGCGTGCCGAGAATGCGCCAGACGAGGCCGCGCGAACCGCGCGGGCGGGCGGGCGCTTCGCGGGTGACGGCGAAGGGTGAGGCGCCGTCATTGGGCGAGAGCGCGCTGAACGCGGGCTCTGGCGCGGCTTCGCGGGTGCGGGGACCGAGCGCGGGCTCGGGGTCGTTCATGCGAGCCGCAGCCGATGTTTCGCTGGCCGAAAAGGTCGGCTCTTTCGGGCCGCTCGTGCCCAGGTTCGGCTCGCTGCGCGTCCAGCGCGCGGCGGGCGGGAAGGGTTCGGCTGCTGCGGGCTGCTGGGGTGGCGGTACCGGTTCTGCTGCAGGTGCCGCCGGCGCTCGCGGCGCATCTTGTGGAGCGCGTCCAGGCGTCGGTTCGTCGTCGAAGGCGACCCGCGACTCGGCTCCGGGCGTAATTTCAGGCGAGGCGCCGCGGGCAACGCTTGCCCCAGGCAGTTTGTCGGCGTCGTATTTCAGGCGCGGATCGCGCTGGCTGTCCTGCGGCGGCGCCCACGGGTCCCACGTGCGATTCGTGAAATTGGGTGTGGCGCCCAGCGTGGGGGGCGGCTCTTGCGATGGCGTTGCTGCTGCGGGTTGATACGCCTGATCATCGGGCTGCTGCGATGTGGCTTGTGATGCAGACTGCGATGCGAATTGTGAGGCGGGTTCCGAAGCGGGCTGCGCGGCAAAGCGCGAAGGGGGCTCCGATGGCGGCGAGGTCAGGCTGGCCGCGATTTCGGCTGCAAGGGGCACCGCGCGCGTGAAGTCGCCCCCTTCGGGCATCTCGTACAAACTGCCCGACGCGTCGAACGCTTCCTGACAATGTCCGCAACGCACGAGGCCTCGCCGCACGGCGAGCTGCGTTGGCTGGATGCGGAATACGGTTTCACAGAAGGGGCAGCGCGTTGCCAGAAGCATGTGGGCCGAAGATCTGGGTAGACCGGAGGATTGGTGATACCCGCATTCTACTGGCAATCCACCGCAGTCTACGACTTCGGTCTTGCCGCTTGGGGCGCGATCAGGCTCGTGCGAGCCCGATCGGAACGGGAAGGGACTAGGCGCGCCGCGTGCCCGCGAGGCAGACCCAGCCTTCGTGTTCGCGCCAGACCGAGATCTCGATCCACTGCGCGTACACCTGCGCGACTTCCTCGGCCTGGCGCGCGAGAATGCCCGAAAGTGCGATGCGCCCACCCGGCTTCACGCGCGACGAGAGCATCGAGGCCATCAGCTTGAGCGGATTCGACAGAATATTGGCGACGACGATGTCGAACTTGCCGGCGGGGCAATCGTCGGGCAGGCCGTAGGTGACCGCCGCGCGATTGCGCTCGCTGTTGTGGCGCGCCGACTCGACTGCCTGGGGGTCGATGTCGATGCCGATCACCGGATTCGCTCCGCACTTCTTCGCGAGGATCGCGAGGATGCCCGAGCCGCAGCCGTAATCGAGCAGCGAATTGCCCGGCTGCACGTGCTGTTCGAGCCATTCCATGCACAGACGCGTGGTGGGATGGCTGCCTGTGCCGAACGCGAGGCCCGGGTCCAGCTCGAGCACGAGCGCGTCCGGGTCCGGGGCATCGTGCCACGACGGCACGACCCAGATGCGCTCGCCGATCTGGATCGGGTCGAACTGCGATTGCGTCAGACGCACCCAGTCCTGCTCCTCGACTTCGCGCAGCGAGAACTTCGGCGTTTGCGCGAGACCCAACTCGTTCGAAGCGGCCATGAGCAGCACGGCGGGATCCTGATCGGCGCCGATCAGCGCAATCACGCGCGAATGCTGCCACGCGGTGCGCTCGGGCGTTAAGCCCGGCTCGCCGAAGAGCGGCTGCTCGTCGGGCGTGTCGGCGTCGGCATCTTCCACCGACACCGAGAGGGCGCCAAGCTCGATCAGCGCGTCGGAAAGTGCTTCCGCGCGGTCACGCTCGAGCTCGACGATCAGTTCCCGGTAGCTCATGAATTACGCTTCGTCCTTCTTCACTGCCTGACGTTCGGCCAGACGGCTTTCGAGGTAGTGAATGCTCGTGCCGCCCTCGACGAACTTCGCGTCCAGCATCAGCTCGCGGTGCAGCGGGATGTTGGTCTGAATGCCTTCGACCACCATTTCCGAGAGCGCGATGCGCATGCGCTGAATAGCCTGCTCGCGCGTGGCGCCGTAGGTGATCAGCTTGCCGATCATCGAATCATAGTTCGGCGGCACGAAATAGCCATTGTAGGCATGCGAGTCGACGCGCACGCCAGGGCCACCCGGCATGTGCCACGACGTGAGACGGCCCGGCGACGGCGTGAACTTGAACGGATCTTCCGCGTTGATACGGCACTCGATCGCGTGACCCTTCAACTGGATGTCGCGCTGGCGGAACGAGAGCTTTTCGCCCGCAGCAATGCGGATCTGCTCCTGCACGATGTCGATGCCCGTGATCAGCTCGGTGACCGGGTGCTCGACCTGCACGCGCGTGTTCATCTCGATGAAGTAGAACTCGCCGTTTTCATACAGGAACTCGAACGTGCCCGCACCGAGGTAGCCCATCTTCTTGCAGGCGTCGGCGCAGCGATCGCCGATGCGATCGAGCAGGCGGCGCGCGATGCCCGGCGCCGGCGCTTCCTCGATCACCTTCTGGTGGCGGCGCTGCATGGAGCAGTCGCGCTCGCCGAGCCACACGGCATTCTTGAACGAGTCCGCGAGAATCTGGATTTCGATGTGACGCGGGTTCTCGAGGTACTTCTCCATGTAGACCTGCGGGTTGCCGAACGCACGGCCGGCTTCCTCGCGGGTCATGTTGACCGCGTTCACGAGCGCCGCTTCCGTATGCACGACGCGCATGCCGCGCCCGCCGCCGCCGCCCGCCGCCTTGATGATGACGGGGTAGCCGATCGCGCGCGCGATCTTCACGATTTCCTTCGGATCGTCGGGCAGCGCGCCTTCCGAGCCCGGCACGCAGGGCACGCCGGTCTTGATCATGGTCTGCTTCGCCGTGACCTTGTCGCCCATCATGCGGATCGTTTCCGGGCGCGGGCCGATGAACGTGAAGCCCGACTGCTCGACACGCTCGGCGAAATCGGCGTTCTCGGAGAGGAAGCCGTAACCGGGGTGGATCGCTTCTGCGTCGGTGACTTCGGCCGCGCTGATGAGCGCCGGCATGTTCAGATAGGAGAGGTTCGAAGGCGCCGGGCCGATACAGACCGCCTCGTCCGCGAGCTTCACGTACTTGGCTTCCTTATCGGCTTCCGAATAGACGACGACCGTCTTGACGCCGAGTTCGCGGCATGCGCGCTGGATGCGGAGCGCGATTTCGCCACGATTGGCAATGAGGATTTTTTCAAACATGGTGGGTATTCGACTCATCAAAGGGCGTCGCAAGTCGTATGTGCGTACGCCTCAGAGGATCGGTCGCGTGCGTCGCCGTCATGGGGCGCCAAACGCGACAAACGCGGCGGCGGCCAAAAAAGAAGGCCGCCGCCGCGCGCAGAAAAGCTTAGGCGATCACGTAGAGCGGCTGGCCGTATTCGACTGCCTGACCGTTCTCGACGAGGATTTCCTTGACCACGCCGGCCGTGTCCGACTCGATCTCGTTGAGCAGCTTCATCGCCTCGATGATGCAAAGCGTCTGGCCTTCCTTGACCGTGTCGCCAACCTGGACGAACGGGTCGGCGCCCGGCGACGGCGCGCGGTAGAACGTGCCCACCATCGGCGAGGTCACGACGTGGCCTTGCGGCACGGGGGGCGCGGCGGGAGCCGCAGCGGCAGCTTCGCCCACATGGGCGGGCGCTGCGAGCGGGGCACCCATGGCCGGCGCCGCGTATTGCGCGGGGCCAGGCTGCACGTAAACGGGCGGCGCGTTCTTGACGATGCGCACCTTGCCTTCACCCTCGGTCACTTCGAGCTCCGAGATGCCCGATTCGGAGACGAGGTCGATCAGAGTCTTCAGCTTACGTAGATCCATGGTGCAGCCCCTTTTACTTTGAATACGTGAAGTGCCGGGGCGCGCGCGTCCCGACACGGGTTGTTGTTCAGGTATTGACGGTCATCCGACGCAGGAATCAGGCCGCCGACCGGGCAGCGAGCCGGTCGAGCGCGTATTCGAGCGCGTAGAGATAACCCTTCCAGCCGAGGCCGCAAATCACACCTTCGGCCTGGTCGGAAAAATACGAATGGTGCCGGAAGGACTCGCGGCGATGCACGTTCGACAAGTGAATCTCGACGAACGGGATGCCGACGCCTGCCAGCGCATCCCGGATCGCCACGCTCGTATGCGTATACGCGGCCGGGTTGATCAGGATGAAGTCGGTCTGCTCGGTGCGAGCCGACTGAATGCGGTCGACCAGTGCGCCTTCGTGATTGCTCTGGAAGGTCGCGAGTTCGACGCCGGCGTCCCCTGCACGGTCCGAGAGCGCTTGATCGATCTGCGGCAGCGTCACGCGCCCATACACCTCCGGTTCCCGGGTGCCGAGAAGATTGAGGTTGGGGCCGTGCAGAACCAGCAGTCGCGTCATGGTCGCTTCTTTTTCCGTGGAATTGCGCGAACTTTAGCGCCGATTAGAGAAATTTGTCTAGTTTTCCGATAAGGGGATATGGCCCCGACTACCCGCTGCGGCGAGGGTTTGGGTCGATCTTCGGTCAAATGACAGGATTTTCACGGCAAAAGCCCATTTATGGCGCCTAAGATCTTGTCAGACGATCTGCTGCGTCAAAGCGCGTCGAGGGTGCGCCGAAGCTCGTCCGGCTTGATTTGCCCTAATTTTGTCGCACGAACGGCGCCGTTCGCGTCGATTACGACCGTGTAAGGTAAGCCGCCCGCGCTGTTGCCGAATGCGCGTGCGACATCCGCGCCGCCGAAACCGGCGATGTAGATCGGGTAATCGACGGGCACCTTCTTGAGGAACGTCTTGATGTTCGCGGCCGAATCCACGCCGACGCCGACGAACTGAATTCCCTTCTTCGCGTACTCGCGCTGGAGCGCGGAAAGCTCCGGCATTTCCTCCACACACGGGCCGCACCAGGAAGCCCAGAAGTTGACCACGATCGGCCGGCCCCTGTAGATGGCGAGCGATTGCGCCTTGCCGTCCGGGTTCGTGACTGCCGCCGACCAGAGCTGGGTGAGCGCATTCTGCTTGCCGCTCGCCGACGCCGCGCTTACCGAGGTCGCGTCGGCCGCGTCGGCGCTGCCGCTCGTTGCCCAGTGCCCAGCCAGTAGGCCGCCGCCTGCGGCGATTGCCGCCACTGCCACGCCGGCCAGAATCCGCTTCGTATTCATCGCTGCCGTTATCAGGTTGTGGAAGAAGTGGCGCCGCTCTCGTCGATCAGCGCCTGGAGGGCCTGCGCATTGGCGCGCGGCAGCCTGCCACGCGCGTCGGCGCGCACGGCGCCGCGCAAGTCGTCCGTATTGTAGAGCGCAACGTGGATGCCCACCGGCTCCTCGGCGCGTGACGGGCGCCACATGAAGCTGAGAGTTTCCACGAGGCCGCGCGCCGCGAAATGGCGCGTCTCCGACACGTCGTACTGCACGTTCGCATTCAGGAGCCAGATCGCGACATCCTTCGCGTTGTCACAGAAAATCTGCAGATGGATGTCGGAGTGCTCGCCCGCCGTGCCATTGAGCACCGCACCGGTCAGAAACGGATTGAACGCATCGAGCCGCTGCATCCATTCGAGCGCGATCTCGCGCAGGCGGCGCAGCACCGCAGGCTGGCTGTCGCTTTGAAAGAGGGCCTGATATTCGCGGATCTCTTCCTCGATCTGATCGTTGTCGGGCAACCAGGTGCCTTCGATACGCGTTTCCCCCACTACCTGCCGGGCAGCCTTGCGTTTGGCGGTGGCGTAGTCGAGGCCGTCCTCGGCGATCATCCTTGCTGCCGCGATGGCGATTTCCTCGCGCACGCGCTGGGGATCGAAATGTGATCTGCGAACCATCTTTTAATGATACTAGAGATCGCCCTGGCTCCTGCACGCAGCCACTGCGCCGCGTCCGCTGCCGGGTGCGCAGGGATTTTCCGTCGCTGCGGGGACCGAGGTCGAGCCAATAGGGCTCAGGGCCTCGGGTACAATACCCGTTCTTTGCTGCGGCGGCGCAGGACTGCCGACGTTCCAGCTTCTCCGTCCTTTTCAACCTGATCAATCCGATCAACGCGTTCACGACGCCCGCGCGGCGCGACAGGCTTATGCACATCCATATCCTCGGCATCTGCGGCACGTTCATGGGCGGACTCGCGGTGCTCGCGCGCAGCGCGGGCCACACGGTGACCGGCTGCGACGCCGGCGTGTACCCGCCGATGAGCACCCAGCTCGAAGCGCAGGGCATCCGCCTCATCGAGGGTTACGACGCGAGCCAGACCGAACTCAATCCCGATCTCTACGTGATCGGCAACGTGGTCACGCGCGGCAACCCGCTGATGGAGGAGATCCTCAATCGCGGCTTGCCGTACACGTCGGGTCCGCAGTGGCTCGGCGACCACGTGCTGCGCGACAAGTGGGTGCTCGCGGTGGCGGGCACGCACGGCAAGACCACCACGAGCTCGATGCTCACGTGGCTGCTCGAAGACGCGGGCCTGAATCCCGGCTTCCTGATCGGCGGCGTGCCGCTGAACTTCGGCGTGTCGGCGCGCCTGACCGATTCGAGCTTCTTCGTGATCGAAGCCGACGAGTACGACACGGCGTTCTTCGACAAGCGCTCGAAGTTCGTTCATTACCGTCCGCGCACGGCGCTGCTCAACAATCTCGAATTCGATCACGCCGACATCTTCCCCGATCTCGCGGCGATCGAAACGCAGTTCCATCATCTCGTGCGCACGATTCCGGGCGTTGGCCGCATCGTCACGAACGGCCGTTCGGACGCGCTCGAACGCGTGCTCACGCGCGGCGCATGGAGCGACGTGGAGCGCTTCGGCGTGGATGGCGGCTGGCAGGCGCTGCCGGCGGAAGACGGCGTGGCCGTGGACGAGCGCTTCGCCGTCTATCACAACAGCGAACGTGCAGGCGTGGTGGACTGGCAGATCCAGGGTGAACACAACCGCCTGAACGCGCTCGCGGCGATCGCCGCCGCGCGCAGCGTGGGCGTGCCGCCTGCTCAGGCCGCGGCCTCGCTCGCCACGTTCCGCAACGTGAAGCGCCGCATGGAAGTGCGCGGCAGCATTGACGGTGTGACCGTCTACGACGATTTCGCGCACCATCCCACGGCCATCGAAACGACGATCGCCGGCCTGCGCACGCGCGTCGGTCACGAAAACACGCGCATCCTCGCCGTGCTCGAGCCGCGCTCGAACACGATGAAGCTCGGCGTGATGAAGGCGCAACTGCCCGCCAGTCTCGCCGACGCCGACCTCGTGTTCGGCTACGGCGCACTGAGCGGCAAGGACGCGCTCGGCTGGGATCTCCCCGGTGCGCTTGCGCCGCTCGGCGAGAAGGCCCGCGCTTTCCACGATCTCGAAGCGCTCGTGAAGGCGGTCGTCGCAGCAGCACGCCCCGGCGACCAGGTGCTCGTGATGAGCAACGGCGGCTTCGGCGGCGTGCATCAAAAGCTGCTCGATGCGCTCTCGGCACGGAGCGCGGCGTGATCGTCTATCTGCACGGCTTTCGCTCGTCGCCCCAGTCGTTCAAGGCGCGCCTCCTGGCGGCGCGCATGGCCGAGCTGGGACGCAGCGGCGAATGGCTGTGCCCGACGCTGCCGGTTTCGCCGCGCGAGGCGATTGCGCTCGCTGAGCAGGAGATCGGCGCGCAAATGAAGCCGGGCGAGCGCGTCACGCTCATCGGCAGCTCGCTTGGCGGCTACTTCGCCACGCATCTCGCGGAAAAGCACGGCTGGCGCGCCGCGCTGCTGAACCCGGCGGTGGTGCCTGACCGCGATCTGTCGAAGTATCTCGGCGAGCAGCCGCTCTGGCACGGCGGCGGCAGCATCGTCGTCGAACCGCGTCACCTGGACGAGTTGCGCGCGCTGGCCGTTACGTCGGTGACGCAACCCGCGCGCTACTATCTGATCGCCGCGACCGGCGACGAAGTGCTCGATTACCGCGAGATGCTCGCGCACTATCCGGGTGTGCCCACACACCTGATCGAAGGCAGCGATCATGGCATCAGCGAGTTCGCAGATTACGTCGACGAAGTGATCCGTTTCTGCGACGCCGCTTGATGCGTGCGAACGCCTATATGTATACAGCACCGCCCGCGCGCCGCGCCGGCGGTCGAAGCAAGTCTGAACGAGAGTATTGAGTGAACGTTTTCTTTGAGGAATCGGGCAGTTTCAAGGCCGGCAGCGTGCTGTCGCGCCAGGGCGATGCATTTCAGGTCGAGCTGCCGGGCGGCCGGCGCGCCAAGGTGCGCGCAAAAGACGTGCTGATCGAGTTCGAGAAGCCGGCTGCGAGCGAACTGCTGGAGCAGGCGGACGCCGCCGCCCAGGAGATCGATCTCGACTTCCTGTGGGAATGCGCGCCTGCCGACGAATTTGCGTACACGGCGCTTGCGAGCGAGTACTTCGGCGAGACCTACGGTCCGGTGGAGCGCGCCGCGCTCGTGCTGCGCCTGCATGGCTCGCCCGTGTACTTTCGCCGCAAGGGGCGCGGCCAGTATCAGCGCGCGCCCGAAGAGCAGCTCAAGATGGCGCTGGCCTCGCTCGAGCGCAAGCGTCAGCAGGCGCTGGTGCAGGCCGGCTACGAGGAGGAGCTGAAGGCGGGTGGACTGCCCGAGGCGTTCAAGGGTAAGGCGCTCGGACTCCTCACGAAGCCGGACAAGAACTCGATCGAATACAAGGCGCTCGAAGCGGCGGCCGCTGCGCGCGGCATTTCGATGCCGCGTCTCATGCTCGAAAACGGCGGCATCGCTTCGCCGCGCGCGCTGCACGAGGCACGCTTCCTCGCGGACTTTTTCCCGCACGGCACCGGCTTCCCGCCGGTCGAAGTGGGCACGCTGCCCGAGGATCTGCCCGATGCCGCCGAGCACGTGCAGGCGTTCTCGATCGACGACGTCACCACGACCGAAATCGACGACGCATTCTCGATCGAGCATCTGGCCGACGGGCGCGTGCGCATCGGCATTCACATCGCGGCACCCGCACTTGGCATCCAGCGCGGCGACACGGCGGATACGATCGCGCGTACGCGTCTTTCGACGGTCTACATGCCCGGCGACAAGATCACGATGCTGCCCGACGATTTCGTCGACGCCTTCACGCTCAAGGAAGGCGGTCTGCGCCCGGCGCTTTCGCTCTACTGCATCGTGAACCGCGAGACACAAGAGATCGTCGCGACCGAAACGCGCGCCGAGCGCGTGTTCGTGAAGAGCAATCTGCGTCACAACACGCTCGACGAAGTCGTCACCGAAGCGACGCTCGCCGCGGGCACGGGCGAGTATCCGCACAAGGACGACATCGCCGTGCTGTGGCCGTTCGCGCAGGCCCTGTTCGAGAAGCGCCAGCAGGCGCGCGCCGGTTACGGCCTGCGCCGCGAGGTCCAGCGCAACACCGACTTCAACTTCTACGTGGAAGGCGAGCATGTCACCATCTCGCCGCGCCGCCGCGGCTCGCCGCTCGACCTGATCGTCGCGGAGCTGGCGATTCTCGCGAACTCCACGTGGGGCGCTTTCCTGCACGACCATGGCGTGCCGGGCATCTATCGCTCGCAGCGCGCGTTCGGCGCGCCGACCGGCCCCAAGCGCACGCGCATGCAGACCAACGCCGCGCCGCACGAAGGCCTCGGCGTCGCGCAGTATGCGTGGAGCACCTCGCCGCTGCGCCGCTACGTGGACCTCGTGAACCAGTGGCAGCTGCTCGCCTGTGTGGAGCACGGCGTGGCCGCCAAGCTCGTCGCGCCGTTCAAGCCCAAGGACGCCGATCTGTTCGCCGTCGTGCAGGGCTTCGACGAGACTTACACCGCTTACGCCGACCATCAGCGCCGCATGGAGTACTTCTGGTGCCTGCGCTGGTTGCAGCAGGAAATGCGCGGTGAAGCGGGGCGCGAGCCGCGCCGCGAGTTCCCGGCGAGCGTGGTGAAGGACGACCTGGTGCGCTTCGAAGAAGTGCCGCTGCTCATGCACGTGCCTGCACTCGGCGTGCACGCGCGCGGCACGCGCCTGATGATGGAAGTGCTGTCGATCGACGAGCTGACCATCGAGGCTTCGGTGCGCATGCTGCGCGTGCTCGATGCGCCCGTCGTGACGAGCGGCGAGCAGGCCGAAGAGGATGCGGGCGAAGACGAAGAGCTGATCGAAGCCGCCGACGAATCCGCACAAAGCGAAGCAGAAGCTGTCGCAGAAGCGGGCGACGCCGACGGCGAGACGGCAAGCGATGCGCCCGCGGCAGAAGAGCAATCGAGCGAACAGCACGCCACGGAGCCGCGCGAATGAGCGTCAGGGAGTCGAAGCCTGTTGTGCACGCCGACCGCTACGCCGTAGTCGGCAATCCGGTGGCGCACAGCAAGTCGCCGTACATCCACGCGCAGTTCGCGCTGCAAACGGGCGAGCGCGTTGAATACGACCGCCTGCTCGCGCCGCTCGACGGCTTCGTCCAGCACGTGCAGGCCTTTCACGCGGCTGGCGGGCGCGGCCTGAACGTGACCGTGCCGTTCAAGCTGGAAGCGCACGCGCTTGCGCACAAGCTCTCGCCGCGAGCGGCGGCGGCGGGCGCGGTGAACACGCTGCGCTTCGATGCGGACGGCATCTTCGGCGACAACACCGACGGCTTCGGCCTCGTGCGCGACATCGAGGTGAACCTCGGCGTTGCGCTCGAAGGCGCGCGCGTGCTGCTGCTCGGTGCGGGCGGCGCGGCGCGCGGCGTCGTGCTGCCGATGCTCGAGCGCCGGCCCCGCGAGATCACCATCGTGAACCGCACGGCGCCCAAGGCGCACGCGCTCATCGAACAGTTCGCAGGCGCGGCGGGCGAGTTCGGCTGCATTCTCAACGGTGGCGGTCCTCAAGACGTCGATCCCAAGCCTTACGACGTGATCGTGAACGCGACGGCGGGCAGCCTCGATGCGGCGTTGCCCGAGTGTGACGAGCGCGCGTTCGGCACCGGTACGCTCGCCTACGACATGATGTACGGCGCGCAGCCCACCGTGTTCATGCGCCACGCGCAGGCACTCGGCGCGCGCGCGGCCGACGGCCTCGGCATGCTGGTCGAGCAGGCCGCCGAGTCGTTCTTCGTGTGGCGCGGCGTGCGGCCCGAGGGCGCGCCGGTGCTGGCGGCGTTGCGCGCGCAGCTCGCCGCGCAGGCCGCGTAACGCCCCGCGCCTCTCGCACAAAACGGAGACGACGCCATGCGCAGGCAAGCCATCGGTGCGCAGGCCGCGGCGATCGCGAGCGGTAGCGGGCGGCGCGCGCAGTCGCGCAAACGTCCTGGCGCGCTGCGCTGGCTGACCTGGGTCGTCTCGGTGTGCGCGATTGCGTGGATCGCCACGCAACTCTTCTACTTCGCGCAAATCGCGCTCTGGAACTTCGTCGATCCGCAAACCACGGCGTTCATGCGCACCGACGCCGCGCGTCTTTCCACCGACCGCCCCGGTCTCTCGATCCAGCACGAATGGGTCCCGTACGAACAGATCTCGCGCAACCTGAAGCGCGCGATCATCGCTTCCGAGGACGCGAACTTCGTCAACAACAACGGCTACGAAACCGACGCCATCCTCCAGGCTTGGGAAAGGAACAAGCAGCGCGGCCATATCGTGCGCGGCGGCTCGACCATCACGCAGCAGCTCGCGCGCAACCTGTTCCTCTCGCGCGAGCAGAGCTACATCCGCAAGGGCCAGGAGTTCATCATCACGTGGATGCTGCAGACGCTGCTCGACAAGGAACGCATCTTCGAGATCTATCTGAATTCGGTGGAGTGGGGCAATGGCGTGTACGGTGCGCAAGTCGCCGCGCGCTACTACTACCGCACGAGCGCCGCGAAGCTCACGCCGTGGCAGTCGGCGCGGCTCGCGGTGATGCTGCCGCGTCCCAGGTACTTCGACGAGCATCGCAACTCGGCCTATATCGCGCAGCGCACCGCCGTGATTGCGCGTCGCATGGGGGCGGCCGAGCTGCCGCATTGAAGCGCCGTCGCATCGCCACACCAATGAAAAACGCGCCGTCTTTGCGGCGCGTTTTCCTTTGATTGTCTGCGTTTCTTCCGCTTACTGGCGAGCGAGCCGCGCGTTATCCGGCATCGGCATGTTGAAGTTGGTGCGAAACGGATTGATGTCGAGGCCGCCGCGCCGCGTGTAGCGCGCGTAGACAGCGAGCCGGTCCGGTTTGCACTCGCGCAGGATGTCCATGAAGATGCGCTCGGCGCACTGCTCGTGAAAGCCCGTGTGATTGCGGTACGAGATGATGTAGCGCAACAGGCCCGCCTGGTCGATCTGCGGCCCGACGTAGTGGATCTGCACGCTGCCCCAGTCGGGCTGGCCCGTCACCGGGCAGTTCGACTTGAGCAGGTTCGAGATCAGCGTTTCTTCTACCGGGGCTTCGTCGAAAGCCGCCTTGAGCAGCGTCGGCTCCGGGCGATAGATTTCCGTATCGAGATCGAGGCGATCGAGCGAGAGGCCTTCGAATTCCTCGAACGGGATCTTGCCGAACGCGCCCGGCTGCTCGAGCCGCACCGATACCGACGCGCCGCAGGCCGCCGTCACATCGCGCTTGATCGTCTCGCGCACCACCTCGGCGGATTCGAACGGCGTTTGCGCGAACGAGCCCAGATAGAGCTTGAACGACTTCGATTCGATGATGTTCGGCGAGTCGGCGGGAATGAAGAACGTGGCGATCGCGATCTGCGGCTTGCCGCGCGCGTTGAGCCACGAAAGCTCGTAGGCGTTCCAGATATCGCTGCCGAAGAAGGGCAGTTGCGCGCCAATGCCGATCTGCTCGCGCGCGCCCGCGCGCGGGATCGGGAAGAGGAGCGAAGCGTCGTATTGCTCGGTGTAGGTGGAGGCCTTGCCGAGCGGAGATTGATCGGGAGTCATGATGCGTTGGCTTCGGTTGCGAGATTGGTCACGCCGCTTGCCACGTGCCCGGTGGCCGTGACCGAGCGCGCGGATTCGCAATGGCGGATCTGGTCGTCGAAGAAAAAATCGGGTTCGAACTCGCGCAGGAACGGGCCTTTGTCGAGTCCGCCAAGGAACATCGCTTCGTCGATCTCGATGTTCCAGGCCATCAGCGTACGGATTGCGCGCTCGTGCGCGGGCGCCGAACGTGCGGTGACGAGGGCGGTGCGGATGCGCATTTGCGCGTTCGCGTCGGCGAGCTTCTGCAGACGGTTGAGCGCTGCGAGCAGCGGCTGCAACGGGCCTTGCGCGAGCGGCAGTTCGCGGTTGTCGCGCTCGTGGCTCACGAAGGCGGAAAGCCCCTTGCTCTGGAAAATCTGCTCGGCTTCGTCGGAAAACAGCACCGCATCGCCGTCGAAGGCAATGCGAATCTCTTGCGCGTTGCGTTCCGCCATTGTCGCCGATTCTGGAAAGACGCGTGCAGCGGGGAATCCAGCGTCGAGCGCGCTCTTCACATCGGCCGGATTCGCGGAGAGAAACAGCGACGCGTTGAGCGGCTTGAGGTAATGCCAGGGCTCGCGCCCGCGCGTGAACACGCCGCGCTGAATGTCGAGCCCGTGCTCGCGGCACGAACTGAACGCGCGCAGACCGCTGATGGGATCGCTGCGCGAGAGGATCACCACTTCCACGTGATGTGCGCCGTCATTGAGCGCGAGCAGCTTGCGGATCAGCGCGAACGCCACGCCTGGCCGCGCGGGCACGTTCAGGCGCTCGCGCTGGAGCGCCTCGTAGGCTCGCAGGTCGCCCGCCTCGAACACGTGGTTTTCCTCCTCGAAATCGAAGAGCGCACGCGACGAAATGGCGACGACGAGCTTGTCGGAAAGCGATACGGACACGATGGCCGCTCGTTACGCGAGGAACAACCGATACGCCGGGTTTTGCGTCTCTTCCCAGTGCGGATAGCCGAGCGTCGCGAGGAAACGGCGGAACTCGGCGTCTTCGGCGGCGGGCACCTGGATGCCCACCAGAATCGAGCTGTAGTCGGCGCCCTGGTTGCGGTAGTGGAACAGGCTGATGTTCCAGTTCGGCGCCATCGACGAAAGGAAACGCATGAGCGCGCCCGGCCGCTCCGGAAACTCGAAGCGGAACAGGCGTTCGTCGTGCGCGAGCGGCGAGCGTCCGCCCACCATGTAGCGGATGTGCTGCTTCGACAGTTCGTCGCCCGTGAGATCGACGCTCGGAAAGCCGTGATCGACGAAGGTCCTCGCGATCTGCTGCGACTCGCCGCGGTTGCGGATCTGCACGCCCACAAAGATGTGCGCGCGCTCGGCGTCGTCGATGCGGTAGTTGAACTCGGTCACGCTGCGCGTACCGACCAGCTCGCAGAAGCGCTTGAAGCTGCCGCGCTCCTCGGGGATCGTCACCGCGAACACCGCTTCGCGCGCCTCGCCCACCTCGGCACGCTCGGCCACGAAGCGCATGCGGTCGAAGTTCATGTTCGCGCCCGAGGTGATCGCCACCAGCGTCTGCCCCTCGATGCCCTCGCGCTCCGCGTACTGCTTCGCGCCCGCCACGGCCAGTGCGCCTGCGGGTTCGAGCACGCTGCGCGTGTCCTGGAAGACGTCCTTGATCGCGGCGCAAAGGGCATCCGTATCGACCGTGAGCACTTCGTCGAGATACTGGTGGCACAGGCGGAAGGTTTCCTCGCCCACGAGCTTGACGGCCGTGCCGTCGGAGAACAGCCCGACTTCGGTGAGTTCCACGCGCTTGCCGGCCTTGATCGACTGCGCCATCGCGCAGGAATCGTCGGTCTGCACGCCGATCACCCTGATCTCGGGGCGCACGGCTTTTACGTACGCCGCCACGCCCGCAGCCAGCCCGCCGCCGCCGATCGGCACGAAGATCGCGTGAATCGGGGCCTGATGCTGGCTCAGCACTTCCATCGCCACGGTGCCCTGGCCGGCGATCACGTGGGGATCGTCGAACGGATGCACGAAGGTCAGGCCGCGTTCTTCCTGCAGGCGCACGGCGTGGGCGTAGGCGTCGCTGTACGACTCGCCGGCCTGCACGACCTCGACGGTGGCGCCGCCGTGGGCGCGCACGGCATCGACCTTTACCTGCGGCGTGGTCACCGGCACGCAGATCACGGCCTTCACGCCGAGCTTCGCCGCCGACAGCGCGACGCCCTGCGCGTGGTTGCCCGCCGAGGCGGTGATCACGCCGCGCTCGAGCTGCGCGGGCGAGAGATGCGCCATCTTGTTGTAGGCGCCGCGCAGCTTGAAGGAGAACACCGGCTGGTTGTCCTCGCGCTTGAGGAACACGGCGTTGCGCAGACGCGCCGAGAGGTTCGGGGCGCGCTCGAGTTCAGTTTCGCGGGCGACATCGTACACGCGGGCGGTGAGGATCTTCTTCAGGTAATCGTCGTGGGAGGCCATGCGAGGGCGCGCCGGGCGCGGGTTTAGGGCGGGAAAGCGTAAATGATAGCGCCAACCGCTCCAGCACTGGCGGCGCGGCCTGGCGGGTGGCGCCGGATGCGGCGGCGCGATTCGCCGACCGGCCGGAAGGCAAATCATCGTCAAAGCGCGCGCAATCGGGCGCGAATCGCCCGTCAACGCAAGTGAATCTTGCGTGTTCACCGGGTTCCCACGCAGCGTCAGCGCGGGTGCGGATCATGCGGTAAAATCCTTTTTCGAAACAAGGATCGGATGATGCACTGGCAACCTCGGACAGCCCATTTGATGCCCGCACGGCGCGTAACCCGCCCGGCGGCGCAGCGGCACGCCCGCCACGCACGATCGTGTCGCTAAATCCGAGCGCCGGGGAACCATCGGCGTGAGCGTTGCCGCCATGTGCCTCCCCACCCTTTTCGTCCGCAGCCTGCCACAGGCGGACACGATTTCAGAATAGCGCCCCACGCGCCCCGTCAGTATCCGTCGCAGCGGCCGCGAGCCGTGCACGGGACTGGCCCAAAGAGTCGTCCAACCATGAACGCACCTCAAGTTTTCGATCCTCACGGCGCCGCCGCCGCCGTGGCCGCCGACATCGAACCGCGCCTGCGCGAGATTCCCTATAACTACACGTCGTTTTCGGACCGCGAAATCGTCATCCGCCTGCTCGGCGAAGACGCATGGAACGCGCTCGCCGAGCTGCGCGCGGAGCGCCGCACCGGCCGCTCGGCGCGCATGCTGTACGAAGTGCTGGGCGACATCTGGGTCGTGCGCCGCAACCCGTATCTGCAGGATGATCTGCTCGACAATCCGAAGCGCCGCGCGCTCCTGATCGAGGCGTTGAACCACCGCCTCGCCGAAATCGAGAAGCGCCGCCGCGCCGATCTGCAGGAGCACACGGACAAGGAAGGCGTGGATCGCGCCGCGCGCGTCGAAAAACTGGTCGGCTCCACGCGCCGCGCCATCGACGCCTTCGCGGGCGAGTTCGAGAAGATGGCCGACCTGCGCCGCCGCGCGACGAAGGTGCTCGGCAAGCGCACGGCCAAGGACAACATCCGTTTCGACGGCCTCTCGCGCGTCTCGCACGTGACCGACGCGACCGACTGGCGCGTGGAATATCCGTTCGTCGTCCTCACCCCCGATACCGAAGCCGAAATCGCGGGCCTCATCAAGGCCTGTTTCGAACTCGGCCTCACCGTGATTCCGCGCGGAGGCGGCACGGGCTACACGGGCGGCGCGGTGCCGCTCACGCCGTTCTCGGCCGTCATCAATACCGAAAAGCTCGAGCAGCTCGGCCCCGTCGAGATGACCGACCTGCCGGGCGTGAACCGCAAGGTCGCGACGATTTTCTCGGGCGCGGGCGTGGTCACGCGCCGCGTAACCGAGGCCGCCGACGCCGCGGGCTTCGTCTTCGCCGTCGATCCGACTTCGCTCGATGCGTCCTGCATCGGCGGCAACGTCGCGATGAACGCCGGCGGCAAGAAGGCGGTGCTGTGGGGCACGGCGCTCGACAATCTCGCCTGGTGGCGCATGGTCGACCCGCAGGGCAACTGGCTCGAGGTCACGCGTCTTGACCACAACATGGGCAAGATCCACGACATTCCCGTGGCGCGCTTCGAGCTGAAGTGGTTCGACGGCGAATACGCGCCGGGCGAAAAGCTGCTGCGCGCTGAATCGCTCGATATCGAAGGCAAGCGCTTCCGCAAGGAAGGCCTCGGCAAGGACGTCACCGACAAGTTCCTCGCCGGCCTGCCGGGCGTGCAGAAGGAAGGCTGCGACGGGCTCATCACGTCCGCGCGCTGGGTGCTGCACAAGATGCCCGCGCATACGCGCACGGTGTGCCTCGAGTTCTTCGGCCAGGCGCGCGAGGCGATTCCGAGCATCGTCGAGATCAAGGACTACCTGTTCGAGACGTCGAAGCAGGGCGGCGCGATTCTCGCGGGCCTCGAGCACCTCGACGAGCGCTATCTGCGCGCCGTGGGCTACGCGACCAAGAGCAAGCGCAACGCGTTTCCGAAGATGGTGCTGATCGGCGACATCGTCGGCGACGACGCCGATGCCGTGGCCGCCGCGACCTCGGAAGTCATTCGCATGGCCAACGGCAAGAGCGGCGAAGGCTTCGTCGCGGTGTCCGCCGAGGCACGCAAGCGCTTCTGGCTCGACCGCAGCCGCACGGCCGCGATTGCCAAGCACACCAACGCGTTCAAGATCAACGAAGACGTCGTGATCCCGCTCAACCGCATGGGCGAGTACACGGACGGCATCGAGCGCATCAACATCGAGCTGTCGATCAAGAACAAGCTGCAACTGGTCGACGCGCTCGAAGCGTTCTTCAAGGCGGGCAAGCTGCCGCTCGGCAAGACCGACGACGCGAACGAGATTCCCTCCGCGGAACTGCTCGAAGACCGCGTGCAGCAGGCGCTCGACCTGCTCAAACGCGTGCGCGAGCGCTGGACCTTCGTGGGCGAGAAGCTCGATCTGTCGCTGCGCGAGGCGCAGCACTATCTCGTGCAGCTGGGCTACGAGGCGCTGGCGGAGAAGTTCGCCGACCGCGTGGACGTGCAGCCCGACGCCAACGTCTTCCACGTGACTCAGGACCGCACGGTGCGCATTTCGTGGAAGCAGGAGATCCGCGCGGAACTGCGCAAGATCTTCAACGGCGGCGAATTCAAGCCGATCCTCGACGAGACGCAGGCGATCCACAAGAAGGTGCTGCGCGGGCGCGTATTCGTGGCGCTGCACATGCACGCCGGCGACGGCAACGTGCACACGAACCTGCCGGTCAACTCCGACAACTACGAGATGCTGCAGGACGCGCACCATGCGGTCGCGCGCATCATGAAGCTCGCGCGTTCGCTCGACGGCGTGATCTCGGGCGAGCACGGCATCGGCATCACGAAGCTCGAATTCCTCACGGACGAAGAGATCGCCGAGTTCCGCGCTTACAAGCAACGCGTCGATCCGCAAGGCCGCTTCAACGCGGGCAAGCTGCTCGAAGGCGCCGACCTGCGCAACGCCTACACGCCGTCGTTCGGCCTGATGGGCTACGAGTCGCTCATCATGCAGCAGTCCGACATTGGCGCGATTGCCGATTCGGTGAAGGACTGCCTGCGCTGCGGCAAGTGCAAGCCCGTGTGCGCGACGCACGTGCCGCGCGCGAACCTGCTCTACAGCCCGCGCAACAAGATTCTCGCGACTTCCTTGCTGGTCGAGGCGTTCCTGTACGAAGAGCAGACGCGCCGCGGCGTGTCGATCAAGCACTGGGACGAGTTCAACGACGTGGCCGACCACTGCACGGTCTGCCACAAATGCGTGACGCCGTGCCCGGTCAAGATCGACTTCGGCGACGTGACCATGAACATGCGCAATCTGCTGCGCAAGATGGGCAAGAAGAAGTTCAACGCGGGCAACGCGGCGGGCATGTTCTTCCTGAACGCCACGAACCCGCAGACCATCAATCTCGCGCGCACCGCGATGATGGGCGTGGGCTACAAGGCGCAGCGCCTTGGCAACGACGTGCTGAAGAAGTTCGTCAAGAAGCAGACGGCGCTGCCGCCCGCCACCACGGGCAAGCCGCCCGTGGTCGAGCAGGTGATCCACTTCGTCAACAAGAAGATGCCGGGCAACCTGCCGAAGAAGACGGCGCGCGCGCTGCTCGACATCGAAGACAACAAGATCGTGCCGATCATCCGCAACCCGAAGACGACGAACGTCGATTCGGAAGCGGTGTTCTACTTCCCCGGCTGCGGCTCGGAGCGTCTGTTCTCGCAAGTGGGCCTCGCCACCCAGGCGATGCTCTGGGAAGCGGGCGTGCAGACGGTGCTGCCGCCGGGCTACCTGTGCTGCGGCTATCCGCAGCGCGGCTCGGGCCAGTACGACAAGGCCGAGAAGATCGTCACCGACAACCGCGTGCTGTTCCATCGCGTCGCGAACACGCTGAACTACCTCGACATCAAGACCGTCGTGGTGTCGTGCGGTACGTGCTACGACCAGCTCGCGGGTTATGAATTCGACAAGATCTTCCCGGGATGCCGCATCATCGACATCCACGAGTTCCTGCTCGAGAAGGACATCAAGCTCGACGGCGTGACGGGCACGCGCTACATGTATCACGACCCGTGCCACACGCCGATCAAGACGATGGATCCGGTCAAGCTCGTCAATGAGCTGATGGGTGCTGAACACGACGGCTACAAGATCGAGAAGAACGATCGCTGCTGCGGCGAATCGGGCACGCTGGCCGTGACGCGCCCGGACGTTTCGACGCAGGTGCGTTTCCGCAAGGAAGAGGAAATCCGCAAGGGCGCGGCGAAGCTGCGCGGCATTCCGATCGTCGGCAACGGCGCGAACGGGGTGCAGCCGGCGACGCAGCAGGAAGCGGGCGGGCAGGGTACGACGCAGGACGTCAAGATTCTCACCTCTTGCCCGTCGTGCCTCCAGGGTCTGTCGCGGTACAACGAGGACGCCAACATCGAAGCCGATTACATCGTGGTGGAAATCGCCCGCCACATACTTGGCGAAAACTGGATGGCGGACTACGTTCAGAACGCGAACAATGGCGGAATCGAGCGCGTGCTGGTCTAATGGCTGCGCTCAATTTTCCGTGAACGGGTTCGAGGACGACGATGACATGCGTATTCTGCAGTGAGGAAGGCGGCGACGTGCTGTGGCAGGACGAGCGCATGCGCGTCGTGCTCGCGACTGCCGAGGCCGACTATCCCGGCTTCTGCCGGGTCATCTGGAATGCGCACGTCGCCGAATTCTCGGACCTGGGCGCGGCCGACCGGGAACATCTGATGCGCGCGGTGTACGCCGTCGAGCGTGCGCTGCGCCGCGTCATGCAGCCTTCGAAAGTGAATCTGGCGAGCCTCGGCAACCAGGTGCCGCACGTGCACTGGCACGTCATTCCGCGCTTCACGAACGATGCCCATTTCCCGCTGCCCGTCTGGGCACCGCGCCAGCGCACAGTGTCCGAGGCAATGCTGGGCCAGCGCCGCGCGCAGGCCACGCTGCTGCGCGACGCGGTGCGCCACGAAATGGAGCAGGCTTAAGGCCTGAGCGGGCGGGGGCGGTGAGCGTCCAATTGCGTCCAATACGCGTCCAACACGCATCCAACAGCGGGAACGATCATGAGTGGACTGAAATCCGATACGCCGGTGCCAAGCGGCGTCGTGGTGCACGCCGTCTCGCGCGTGCTGGAACTGCAGTATGCGAACGGGGAGAGCTACCGCGTGCCCTTCGAGCTGATGCGCGTGTATTCGCCCTCGGCGGAGGTGCGCGGGCACGGCGCCGGCCAGGAAACGCTGCAGACGGGCAAGCGCGAGGTGACGATTACGGCGCTGGAAGGTGTCGGCAACTACGCGCTGCAGCCCACGTTCTCCGACGGCCACAACACCGGCATCTACTCGTGGGACCAGCTCTATGAGCTCGCCACACGCCAGGACGAGCTCTGGGCGGAATATTTCGCCAGACTGAAGGCAGCGGGCGTCGAGCGCGACGCTCCGATGGCGGCGCCTCCTGCCGCGCATGGCCACTGCCACTGACGCTTCCTGTTACGATCCAGCCCCGCCGCATCTCTGACAGACGCGGCGCAGCACACCAATAGAACACCCTTCCGCGAAAGGACGAGCGCGATGAGCAAAACCCACTTCGGCTATCAGACAGTCGACGAACAGGACAAGGCGAAGAAGGTGGCCGGCGTGTTTCACTCGGTCGCCTCGAACTACGACCTGATGAACGATCTGATGTCGGGCGGGCTGCACCGCGCGTGGAAGGCGTTCACGATCGCGCAGGCGAACATCCGGCCCGGTGCGAAGGTGCTCGACATCGCGGGCGGCACCGGCGACCTTTCCATGGCGTTCGCGAAGAAAGCGGGCCCGACGGGCGAGGTCTGGCACACCGACATCAACGAGTCGATGCTGCGCGTGGGCCGCGACCGCCTCATCGACAATGGCGTGATCACGCCGGCGCTCCTTTGCGACGCCGAGAAAATTCCCTTTCCGGACAACTATTTCGATGTGGTGACCGTGGCTTTCGGGCTGCGCAACATGACGCACAAGGACGCTGCGCTCGCCGAGATGCGCCGTGTGCTCAAGCCGGGCGGTCGCGTGCTCGTGCTCGAATTCTCGAAGGTCTGGGAGCCGCTCAAGAAGGCGTACGACGTCTATTCGTTCAAGGTGCTGCCGTGGCTTGGCCGGCGCTTCGCCCAGGACGCGGACAGCTACCAGTACCTCGCGGAATCGATCCGCATGCATCCGGACCAGGAAACACTCAAGACGATGATGGAACAAGTCGGCCTCGACGCCGTCAAATATTACAATTTGTCAGCTGGCGTGGTAGCCTTACACGTCGGCACAAAGTATTAGTGTTCCCAACTCACTGTCTTTAAAGGAATTTTCGCCATGTCTGAGCCCTGCAACGTTGCTTCCAAAAAGCTTTCATCGCCATGGGCCAGACGAATCGGCGTCCTGGCCCTTGCCGGCGTGATGTTTGCCGGCAGCCTCGCATCGTTCGACGCAGAGGCTCGCCGCATGGGGGGCGGCCGCAGTTTCGGCAAGCAGTCGTCCACGGCTACGCAGCGCAGCACCACGCCGCCGCCGGCCCAGCCCACCCCCGCGAATCCCGCGCAGCAGGCCGGCGCCCAGCGCGCTCCCGGCACGCCGGCTCCCACGCCCGCGCCCGCACCGGCGCGCAATCGCTGGCTTGGGCCGATCGCGGGCCTCGCGGCCGGTCTTGGCATCGCCGCGCTGCTTTCGCACTTCGGTCTTGGCGAGGCGTTTGCCGGCATGATGGCCAACATGATCGTCATTGCGATCATCGCCTTTATCGCCGTCTGGCTGATCCGCAAGTTCATGAGCCGCCGCCGTGCCGCGGAACCCGCGTACCAGGGCGGGTATGCGTCGAACAGCATGAACCCGTCGTCGGGCGGGTATCAGCCGCAGGAGCCGCGCTACACCGCGCCGCCCACGGGGCAGTACCTCGCGCCTGAAGCCAATCCGCTGAGCACGCCGCAAATCGATACGCCGGCAGCGGCGTCGATTCCGGCCGGCTTCGACACGGAAGCCTTCGTACGCAATGCCAAGGTTTACTTCGTGCGCCTGCAGGCCGCATGGGACGCGGGCAACATGGACGACATCCGCGAATTCACGACGCCCGAGATGTTCGCCGAAATCCGCGTCGATCTCGCGGGCCGCGGCGCGCAGCCCAACCAGACCGACTTCGTGCAGCTCAACGCGGACCTGCTCGGCGTGGAAGACCGCGGCAGCGAATACCTTGCGAGCGTGCGCTTCTCCGGCCTGATTCGCGAAGCCATGGGTGAGCCGGCCGCGCCGTTCGTCGAGGTATGGAATCTCTCGAAGTCGCGCACGTCGGGCGAAGGCTGGCTGCTCGCGGGCATCCAGCAGGTCGAATCTCACTGAGTCGGTAGCCGGGCCGAGCGTCTCGTGACTTGATCCAGATCGCAGTGCGGTGCCTTCCAGGCGCCCCGCCGCATTCGACAGGGCAGGGCGGCGGCGCGATCCTGTGGCTCGAACGTTACAATAGGAACCCGCCCGGGCTTGTGCCCGTGCGGGTTTTCTTATTCCAAGCCGATGACTCTTGCCGCCAAGCCCTTCGCTGCCGCCGTCAATCACCTGCTCGCCCGCGAAACGTGGGCACGCGAGCGTCTCGCCCCCTATGCCGGCAAGACGGCCCGTCTCACCTGTGCGCCCATCGTGCTCACGCTGCTCGTGCAGCCGGACGGCTATCTGGGCGCGGTCGAGGACCACGATGCGGGCGACGTCGATGTGACGCTCTCGCTGCCCGCAGGCGCGCTCTCGTCGTTCATGCAGGGCGGCCAGGCGGCCGTGATGAAGCACGTGAAGATCGAGGGCGATGCCGAGTTTGCGCAGGTCATCGGCAAGCTCGCCGAGCATCTGCGCTGGGAGCCCGAAGAGGACCTCGCGAAGCTGATCGGCGACGCCCCGGCTTCACGCATCGCCACGCTCGCGCGCGCCGCGAGCGAGCAGGCCCTGCGCACCGGGCGCAACGTGCTCGGCTCGGTCACGGAATATCTGCTCGATGAAAATCCGCAGCTCGTGCGGCGCGCCGAGCTCGACGGCTTCAATGAAGAGCTGTCGCGCGCACGCGACGCGCTGGCGCGCGTGGAAAAGCGCATCGAGCGGCTCGAACAAAAATCACAGGCCGGCGGCGGGAGCCAAAGCGCTGCGCCGCGCGGCTCGCGCTAGTCAACAGGCCCCCCAGACATGCGTTTTCTGCGTTTCCTCAAGATTTTCTTCACCGTCATCCGCTTCGGCCTGGACGAGATGATGTTGAGCCGGATCAACGACCGGCGTGTCGCGCTGCTTCTGCGCATCACCACGATCGGCCGTCGCTTCGACGATCCGCCCGGTTTGCGTCTGCGTCTCGCGCTGGAAAGCCTCGGCCCGATCTTCGTGAAATTCGGCCAGGTGCTGTCCACGCGCCGCGATCTGCTGCCGCCCGATATCGCCAACGAACTGGCAAAGCTGCAGGACCAGGTGCCGCCGTTCGATTCGAACGTGGCGATCGGCCTGATCGAGAAGTCGCTGGGCGCACCGGTCGACACGATCTTCGACGAGTTCGAGCGTGTGCCGGTGGCGAGCGCATCGATTGCCCAGGTGCACTTCGCCAAGGTGAAGTCGGGCCAGCACGCGGGCAAGCCGGTGGCGGTGAAGGTGCTGCGCCCGAACATGCGTCCGGTGATCGACTCCGACCTCGCGCTGCTGCGCGACATCGCCGTGTGGGCCGAGCGCCTGTGGGCCGACGGCAAGCGTCTGA
Organism: Paraburkholderia sp. BR10936; assembly: GCF_040965735.1. Taxonomy (NCBI): domain Bacteria; kingdom Pseudomonadati; phylum Pseudomonadota; class Betaproteobacteria; order Burkholderiales; family Burkholderiaceae; genus Paraburkholderia; species Paraburkholderia sp. BR10936. The sequence continues at coordinate 651,148 of NZ_JBFRCM010000001.1, read as the reverse complement.
AGCCGCGCGAAGTGGTGGCAGAATTCGACAAGTACCTGCACGACGAGCTCGACCTCATGCGCGAGGCCGCGAACGGCAGCCAGTTGCGCCGCAATTTCGCGGGCCTCGACCTGCTGCTCGTGCCGGAAATGTACTGGGAATTCAGCACGGCCAACGTGCTGGTGATGGAGCGCATGGTCGGCGTGCCGATCAGCCAGGTGGACAAGCTGCGGGCGGCAGGCGTGGACATTCCGAAGCTCGCGCGCGAGGGTGTCGAGATCTTCTTCACGCAGGTGTTCCGCGACGGCTTCTTTCACGCCGACATGCACCCCGGCAACATTCAGGTGAGTCTCGATCCCGCGCATTTCGGCCGCTATATTGCGCTCGATTTCGGCATCGTCGGCGCGTTGTCCGACTTCGACAAGAATTATCTCGCGCAGAACTTTCTCGCGTTCTTCAAGCGCGACTATCACCGCGTGGCGACGCTGCATATCGAATCGGGGTGGGTGCCGCCCAACACGCGCGTGGAGGAGCTGGAGAGCGCGATTCGCGCCGTGTGCGAACCGTATTTCGACCGGGCGTTGAAGGACATCTCGCTCGGCCAGGTGCTGCTGCGCCTCTTCCAGACCTCGCGGCGCTTCAACGTGGAAATCCAGCCGCAGCTCGTGCTGCTGCAAAAGACCATGCTCAACGTCGAAGGCCTCGGGCGCTCGCTCGATCCGGAGCTCGATCTCTGGAAAACGGCGAAGCCGTATCTCGAGCGCTGGATGACCGAGCAGATCGGCCTGCGCGGCTGGTACGAGCGCTTCAAGATCGAAGCGCCGCAATGGAGCAAGACGCTGCCGCAATTGCCGCGCCTCGTGCACCAGGCGCTCCTGCATCGCCAGGAACCGGGCGGTTTCGCGAACGACGAGACGATCCGCGCGATGCTCGCCGAGCAACGCCGCACGAACCGCATGCTGCAGGGCCTGCTCCTGTTCGGCGTTGCCGTGGGCGTGGGCATGGTGGCCGCGCGCGTGTGGCTCGCGTTTGCCTACGGCGGCTGACGGACCACGTGAACAAGGAGTGAGACGATGAGCGACCCGACCCTGCCGCCGCAACCGGGCGAAGTGCCCGAGTTCGAAACCCGCGACCCGGCGTCGCCCTCGTTCTGGAATGAGCGCTTTGCGCGCGGCTTCACGCCGTGGGATCAGGCGGGCGTGCAGCGCCAGTTCGAAGCCTTCGCCACGGCGCACCCTGGCGCCGCGGTGCTGATTCCGGGCTGTGGTAATGCCTGGGAAGCACGTTGGCTCGCCGAGCGCGGCCGTACGGTGCGCGCCATCGACTTCGCGCCGGCCGCGGTCGCGAGCGCGCGCACGGCGCTGGGGCAGTACGCCGGTGTCGTCGAAGAGGCGGACTTCTACGCCTACACGCCGCCGTTCATGCCGGCCTGGGTGTTCGAGCGCGCGTTCCTGTGCGCGCTGCCCAAAACGCAGCGCGCGAGCTACGCCACCCGCATGGCCCAGCTGTTGCAGCCCGGCGCATTGCTCGCGGGCTATTTCTTCATCGGCGAGACGCCCAAGGGCCCGCCGTTCGCGATCGCGCGCGACGAACTCGACGCCTTGCTCACGCCGTACTTCACGTTGGCCGACGATCAGCCCGTGGCCGACTCGCTGCCCGTGTTCGTCGGGCGCGAGCGCTGGCTCGTGTGGCGCCGCAACGACGTCGCGCCGTCGCCCGTTTGAGCGGGGTTGGAGCTGTCTCAGGCCGGCGCGCCGTGCGCTTGCCGCCTTGCATGGCCGCGCACGCTCTTGATGTGCGCGCAACCTGCCCTCATCTAAACCGAGGCGGCCGCAACCCTCCGACCTTCCCCGCTGGACGCCCAACCCCGGTAAATGCCAGGGGCGATCCTGGTTTGCGGCTATAATTCAAGGCTTTGCAAGCAATTATCAGATTTTCATCAGGATAGAGATCATGCCGATCTACGCTTATCGCTGCGAGTCGTGCGGCTTCGACAAGGACGTGCTCCAAAAGATGAGCGATGCGCCCCTGACGCAGTGCCCGAGCTGCGGTGCGGACACGTTTCGCAAGCAGGTGACCGCAGCGGGCTTTCAGCTGAAGGGTTCGGGCTGGTACGTCACCGATTTCCGCGGCGGCAACGGCAGCAAGAGCGCGGCGGCGACCGGCGCGAAGGAGGCTGGCGAAAACGCGCCGTCGTCGGAAGCCGGCAAGCCGCCCGGCGAGGGCGCCGCGAGTGCTTCCAGCGATTCGGGCGCAGCCGCGCCCGCCGCGAGCACCCCAGCGAGTACGCCCAGCCCGGCAGCCTCGACCTGACAACCTGCGGCGCGATTCCTCTATTTCCGGGGACACGCGCCGCGCCGTAGCCGCGCCGGCAGCCCGTTTGCTGCGCACGGCCCGCATGGCGGTGTACATGACGATCAAGAAAGCGACGTTCAAATCGGTATTCCTGACCGGCCTGCTGGTGCTGGTGCCGTTGGCCATCACGCTGTGGGTGCTGAACCTCGTCATCGGTACGATGGATCAGACGCTGCTGCTGCTGCCCGAATCGTGGCGGCCGGAGCGCATGTTCGGCGTGCGCCTGCCGGGACTCGGCGCGGTGCTCACGCTCGCGTTCATCTTCGGGGTCGGTTTGCTCACCCACAACTTCATCGGGCAGAAGCTGGTGGAGTGGTGGAACGCGCTGGTGCGCCGCATTCCGATCATCGGACCGCTGTACGGCAGCATCCAGCAGGTTTCCGATACACTGCTTTCGAGCAACGGCAATGCATTTCGCAAAGCGCTCCTGATCGAATACCCGCGCAAGGGTTCGTGGACGATCGCGTTTCTCACCGGCATTCCCGGCGGCGACGTGGTCAACCACCTGCAGGAAGATCACGTGAGTGTCTATGTCCCGACTACGCCGAATCCGACGTCGGGCTTTTTCCTGATGGTGCCAAAGAGCGAGGTGGTCGAGCTGGACATGACCGTCGACGCCGCGCTCAAGTATATTGTTTCGATGGGCGTGGTCGCGCCGGCAACCTCACCACGCCGCCCCATCGATCCTCCGCTTTAATACCGGACGACGCGCTGCTGCGCGCCGCTCCCGTTCATTCATGCATAACGAAAGACGAACATCATGTCGATGAGATCTGAATACTGCGGTCTGGTGACCGAACAGCTGCTGGGCCAAACTGTTTCGCTGTGCGGATGGGTGCAGCGCCGCCGCGACCATGGCGGCGTCATCTTCATCGACCTGCGCGACCGCGAGGGCCTCGTTCAGGTCGTGTGCGACCCGGACCGCGCGGAGATGTTCAAGATCGCCGAAGGCGTGCGCAACGAGTTCTGCGTGCAGGTCAAGGGTCTCGTTCGCAATCGTCCGGAAGGCACGGTCAACGCGAACCTCACGAGCGGCAAGATCGAAGTGCTGTGCCACGAAATCGTGGTGCTCAACGCGTCGGTCACGCCGCCGTTCCAGCTCGACGACGACAACCTCTCGGAAACCACGCGCCTCACGCATCGCGTGCTCGACCTGCGCCGTCCGCAGATGCAGCACAACCTGCGTCTGCGCTACCGCGTGACGATGGCCGTGCGCAAGTATCTCGACGCGCTCGGCTTCATCGACATCGAAACGCCGATGCTCACGAAGAGCACGCCGGAAGGCGCGCGCGACTACCTCGTGCCGTCGCGCGTAAACGCGGGCCAGTTCTTCGCGCTGCCGCAGTCGCCGCAGCTCTTCAAGCAGCTCCTGATGGTGGCGAACTTCGATCGCTACTACCAGATCGTCAAGTGCTTCCGCGACGAAGACCTGCGCGCCGACCGTCAGCCCGAATTCACGCAGATCGACTGCGAAACGTCGTTCCTCGGCGAGCAGGAAATCCGCGACCTGTTCGAAGACATGGCGCGCCACGTGTTCAAGGAAACGATCGATGTCGAGCTCGACGCGAAGTTCCCGATCATGCCGTATGCGGAAGCCATGAGCCGCTTCGGTTCGGACAAGCCGGACCTGCGCGTGAAGCTCGAATTCACCGAACTGACCGACGCCATGAAGGACGTCGACTTCAAGGTATTCAGCGCACCGGCCAACACGAAGGACGGCCGCGTCGCGGCGCTGCGCGTGCCGAAGGGCGGCGAGCTGTCGCGCGGCGACATCGACGGCTACACGGAATTCGTGCGTATCTACGGCGCGAAGGGTCTCGCGTGGATCAAGGTCAACGAAGCCGCGAAGGGCCGTGACGGTCTGCAAAGCCCGATCGTCAAGAACCTGCACGACGCCGCGATCGCCGCGATCCTCGAGCGCACCGGCGCGCAAGACGGCGACATCATTTTCTTCGCGGCAGACCGCGCGAAGGTCGTGAACGACAGCCTCGGTGCACTGCGCCTGAAGATCGGCCACTCGGAGTTCGGCCGTGCCAACGGCCTCGTCGAGAAGGGCTGGAAGCCGCTGTGGGTGATCGACTTCCCGATGTTCGAGTACGACGAGGAAGAAAACCGCTACGTGGCCGCGCACCACCCGTTCACGAGCCCGAAGGACGAGCACCTGGAATACCTCGAAACGGATCCGGGCCGCTGCCTCGCCAAGGCTTACGACATGGTGCTCAACGGCTGGGAAATCGGCGGCGGCTCGGTGCGTATCTATCAGGAAGACGTGCAGAGCAAGGTGTTCCGCGCGCTCAAGATCAATGCGGAAGAAGCGCGCGCGAAGTTCGGCTTCCTCCTCGACGCGCTGCAATACGGCGCGCCGCCGCACGGCGGTATCGCGTTCGGTCTGGACCGCATCGTCACGATGATGGCCGGCGCCGATTCGATTCGCGACGTGATCGCGTTCCCGAAGACGCAACGCGCGCAGGACCTGCTTACGCAGGCCCCGAGCCCGGTGGACGAGCGCCAGCTGCGCGAACTGCACATCCGTCTGCGTCAGCCCGAGCAGAAGACGGCGCAGTAAGCCGCCCTTCGGCTGCGAAGGCCCGTCAGGGCTTTTGCATCGCAACAACAAAAAAGGCGCATCGTGCGCCTTTTTTGCTTTTTGCGTTAAATTACCTTTAGACGCGCCGCAAGCGCGCAGCGCGCGTCCCTCCCCACGCTCCATCACCATGCAGAAGCCGCCGAAGATTCCGGAATCCGTACTCGTCGTCATCCATACGCCGCAACTGGAGGTCCTGATCATCGAACGCGCCGACCGGCCGGGTTTCTGGCAGTCGGTCACCGGCTCGAAAGATCGCCCAGGCGAGCCGTTCGCCGAAACCGCCGTGCGCGAGGTGGGCGAGGAGACGGGTATTGCGGTGGGCGCCGGGAACGTTCCGCAGGCGGCGCTGCTCGACTGGCATCACGAGATCGAGTACGAAATCTATCCCGTTTGGCGCCATCGCTATGCGCCCGGCGTCACGCGCAACACCGAGCACTGGTTCAGCCTGGAAGTGCCAACGGGCACAGTCGTCACGCTCGCGCCGCGCGAGCATACGGCTTATCTGTGGCTGCCTTACGAGCAGGCGGCGGCGAAGTGCTTCTCGTGGTCGAACCGCGAAGCCATTCTGCAACTGCCCATGCGGCTACGCGAAGGGCGTGGGTGAACGCGACATGAGCGAAACCAGTACCGATCCCGGCATTGAATCGCAGCGCGTGGTGCGGCTACGCGAGGCGCTGCTTGGCCGGCGCTATCGTTCGCGCTATCGCTTCACGAGCGGCAACGACGTGCGCCTGTTCGGCTCGAGCGCCGGTCTGTTCGGCGCGATGATCGAGCGCATCGACGCCGCCGAGCGGGACGTCGCGCTCGAAACCTATATCTTCTGCGACGACGACATTGGCCGCGCGCTCTCCGATGCGCTCATGCGCGCGGCGTCGCGCGGCGTGCGCGTGCGCGTCATCACCGACGGCATCGGCTCGCCACGCATCGCGCTGTTCGAGACCTGGCCGGGCGCTGGGGTGGAGCACCGCGTCTACAACCCGCATATCTTCGGGCGCTTCGGTTTTTCGCGCACACACCGCAAGCTCGCCGTGATCGACGACCAGTTCGCCTTCTGCGGCGGCATCAACGTGATCGACGATTTCGAGCAGGACGGCCACAGGCTGCCCTACGCGCGCTGGGATTTCGCCGTCGAGCTGTACGGTCCCGTGGTCGTGGACGTGCGCCTTGCGATCGAGCAGCAGTGGCGGCGTATCCGGCTCGGCTACCGGCCGCCGCTGCCCCAGCAACTCTCGCCCGGCGTGCCCGCGAGCGCGGGTTTCATGTCGCCGCATCCCACCGGCCACACGGTGGGGCGCCCCACGCAGATCGTCGACGACGCGCTGCGCGCGCTTGCACCCACTGTTAGCTCGCCGCGGGCGAAACGCTTCTTCACGCGTCTGCGCGAGCGCCTGCGCGCGAGCGTGCGCGATCCGCGCGCGGCGCAGGTGCCCTGCGTGGCGTTCGTCGCGCGCGACAACGTGGTGAACCGGCGCGCGATCGAAAAGGCTTATCTCGACGCCATCGGCGAGGCGCGCAAGGAAGTGCTGCTCGCCAATCCGTATTTCATGCCGGGCCGGCGGCTGCGTCGCGCGCTCGTGAGCGCCGCGGAGCGCGGCGTGGCGGTCAAGCTTCTGGTCGGACGAAAGGAATTCAAGGTACTCGACTACGGGGTGCCGTTCCTCTATCACCAGCTTCTCAGCGCGGGCGTGCAGATTGCGGAGTACGAGAAAACGATGCTCCACGGCAAGGTGGCCGTTGTCGATTCGAGCTGGGGCACCGTGGGTTCCTCGAACCTCGACGCGCTCAGCCTCGTGCTCAATAACGAGGCCAACGTGCTGCTCGTGCAGCATCCGCAGATCGAACAGCTGCGCTGCGAGATCCTCGCAGCGTTCGGCGACGCTGCACAGATCGACCGTGCGCGCTACGAGGCGCGGCCGTGGCACGTACGCGCCGTGAACTGGCTCGCCTGGGCGTTCTATCGTGCGCTCATGAAGCTCATCACCGTGGGCGGCTACGACTAGAAACAGAAAGCTGCCATACGAATCCCCGCTCGTGCAATCGAGAGAATGTCGGCTTGCGCGCGGCGCACGAACCTCGAAAATTAGAGTACCGGTTAGAAATCGGTTTCTAATAAAGTCCTTGTTTCGCGGACGGCCGTCCCCAACAATAGTACGGCCGTTCGATTTAATTCGGGCCCAGATGTAAGCAGTTAATGAGCAGTTGACAGCGACATCGAGGCCACATCGTTACGGTAAAGAAAGCTATGCGAAAAGGCGAACAGACACGAGCCGCTATTCTGGATGCAGCACTCGACCTCGCAGGTCGCGATGGCCTTGAAGGCTTGACCATCGGCCTGCTCGCCGAGCGCATGCAGATGAGCAAGAGTGGCGTCTTCGCTCACTTCGGGTCTCGGGAAGACCTGCAGGTCGAGGTGGTGCGCGAGTACCACCGTCGATTCGAGGAAGAAGTCTTCTTTCCGAGTTTGCGTGAGCCACGCGGTTTGCCGCGTCTGCGTGCGATGCTGTCGCGATGGTTCGAGAAGCGCATTCACGAAGTCACGACCGGCTGCATCTACATCAGCGGCGCCGTCGAGTACGACGACCGCGCGGACAGCCAGGTGCGCGAGACGCTGGTCGCGAGCGTGTCGATGTGGCGCGCGGCGCTCCTGAGGGCCATTTCGCAGGCAATCGAAGAAGGCCATTTGCGCAAGGAGACCGATCCCGCGCTGATGCTCTTCGAACTGTATAGCGTGACGCTCGGCCTGCATCATGACGGCCGCTTCCTGCATCTGCCGGACGCGGTCGAGCATACGTGGGCTGCGTTCGAGAAGCTGATTGTTTCGTATCAGAGCGAGACCCAGTAGCGGCCGGCCGCAACATCGAAGTCGCGGCGGCGCGCGAGGGACCCGAAGCTCAAATTTTGGAGAGAAGACATGGGACAGTACACCGCGCCGCTGCGCGACATGCAGTTCGTTCTGCACGAACTGCTGAACGTGGAAGGCGAAGTGAAGCAGATGCCGAAGCACGCCGACCTCGACGCCGACACCATCAACCAGGTGCTCGATGAAGCCGGAAAATTCTGCTCCGAGGTGCTGTTTCCGCTGAACCAGGTCGGCGACCGTGAAGGCTGCACGTACGCCGGCGACGGCGTCGTCACCACGCCTGCTGGTTTCAAGGAAGCGTACAAGCAATACGTCGAAGCGGGCTGGCCCGCGCTCGGCTGCGATCCCGAATACGGCGGCCAGGGCCTGCCCGCGTTCGTGAACAACGCGCTCTACGAAATGCTGAACTCGGCGAACCAGGCGTGGACCATGTATCCGGGTCTCTCGCATGGCGCCTACGAGTGTCTGCATGCACACGGCACGCCCGAGCTCCAGAAGGCTTATCTGCCGAAGCTCGTCCAAGGCGTATGGACCGGCACGATGTGCCTGACCGAGCCGCACTGCGGCACCGACCTCGGCATCCTGCGCACGAAGGCCGAGCCGAACGGCGACGGCTCGTACGCGATCACCGGCACGAAGATTTTCATCTCGAGCGGTGAGCACGACATGGCCGAGAACATCATCCACCTCGTGCTCGCTCGACTGCCCGATGCGCCGCCGGGAACCAAGGGCATCTCGCTGTTCGTCGTGCCGAAGTTCATCCCCACGGCAGCGGGCGAAGTGGGCGAGCGCAACGGCATCAAATGCGGCTCGATCGAGCACAAGATGGGCATTCACGGCAACGCGACCTGCGTGATGAACCTCGACGGCGCGAAGGGCTGGCTCGTCGGCGAACCGAACAAGGGCTTGAACGCCATGTTCGTGATGATGAACGCGGCGCGTCTGGGCGTCGGCATGCAAGGCCTCGGCCTTACTGAAGTGGCTTACCAGAACTCGCTCGTCTATGCGAAGGAGCGCCTGCAGATGCGCTCGCTGACGGGCCCGAAGGCGCCCGAAAAGGCCGCCGACCCAATCATCGTGCATCCGGACGTGCGCCGCATGCTGCTCACGCAGAAGGCCTGGGCCGAAGGCGCGCGCGCCTTCACGTACTGGTCCGCGCTGCAGATCGACAAGGAACTCTCGCACGGCGACGAAGGCGAGCGCAAGGAAGCGGCCGACCTCGTCGCGCTGCTCACGCCGATCATCAAGGCCTTCCTCACCGACAACGCGTTCGAGAGCACCAACCTCGGCATGCAGGTGTTCGGCGGCCACGGCTTCATCTCCGAGTGGGGCATGGAGCAGTACGTGCGCGACGCGCGTATCAACCAGATCTACGAAGGCACGAACACGATCCAGTCGCTCGACCTGCTGGGCCGCAAGGTGCTGGGCGATATGGGCGCGAAGCTCAAGAAGTTCGGCAAGCTCGTGACGGATTTCGTCGAAGCCGAAGGCGTCAAGCCGGAAATGCAGGAGTTCGTGAATCCGCTCGCCGACATCGGCGACAAGATGCAGAAGCTCACGATGGAAATCGGCATGAAGGCGATGCAGAACCCGGACGAAGTGGGCGCGGCCGCGGTGCCGTATCTGCGCACGGCGGGCCACCTCGTGTTCGCCTACTTCTGGGCACGCATGGCGCGCATCGCGCTCGACAAGGAAAGCTCGGGCGATCCGTTCTACAAGTCGAAGCTGGCCACGGCGCGTTTCTATTTCGCGAAGCTGTTGCCCGAAACGGCCACGTCGATCCGCCAGGCGCGCGCGGGTTCGAAGACGCTGATGGAAGTCGACGAAGCGCTGTTCTAAAAGCCAACGGGCGCGCGCTTTTCAAAGGCGCGCGCGCCGTCAACACGATGTCCGGAGGCGGCCCACGTTGAAACGCGCCGCCCTCACACCTCAATCCGCTCGACATTGCATACCCGCTGGAGGAACAACGTGAGCAACCTCAATATTCGCAAGGTGGCCGTGCTCGGCGCCGGCGTGATGGGCGCGCAGATCGCCGCGCACCTGATCAACGCCCGCGTGCCCGTGCTGCTGTTCGATTTGCCCGCGAAAGAAGGCCCGAAGAACGCCATCGCGCTGAAGGCGATCGAGACGCTCAAAAAGCTCTCGCCCGCGCCCTTCGGCATGAAGGACGACGCGCAATACATCACGCCCGCGAACTACGAAGACGACATCGCAAAGCTCGCGGAATGCGACGTGGTGATCGAGGCGATCGCCGAGCGCATGGACTGGAAGCACGACCTCTACAAGAAGGTCGCGCCGCACCTCGGCCCGAACGCGATTTTCGCGACCAACACCTCGGGCCTGTCGATCACCGAACTCTCGCATGGCTTCGACGATGCGTTGAAGGCGCGCTTCTGCGGCGTGCACTTCTTCAACCCGCCGCGCTACATGCACCTCGTCGAGCTGATCCCGACGACGCAAACGAAGCCCGAAATCCTCGACCAGCTCGAATCGTTCCTCACGAGCGTGGTAGGCAAGGGCGTGGTGCGCGCGAAGGACACGCCCAACTTCATCGCGAACCGCGTGGGTGTGTTCTCGATCCTCGCGGTGATCGCCGAGGCGAAGAAGTTCGGTCTGCGTTTCGACGAAGTCGATGACCTCACGGGCGCGCGCCTTGGCCGCGCGAAGTCGGCGACGTTCCGCACCGCGGACGTCGTGGGTCTCGACACGATGGCGCACGTCATCAAGACGATGCAGGACAACCTGAAGGACGACCCGTTCTTCCCGGTCTACGAGACGCCGGCTGTGCTCGCAGGTCTCGTGGCGAAGGGCGCGCTCGGCCAGAAGACGGGCGGCGGTTTCTATCGCAAGGAAGGCAAGGCGATCAAGGTGCTCGACGCCAACACGGGCGAGTACGTCGACGGCGGCGGCAAGGCCGACGAGCTGGTGGGCCGCATCCTCAAGCGTCCGCCCGCCGAACGTCTGAAGCTGCTGCGCGAAACGCAGCATCCGCAGGCGCAGTTCCTGTGGTCGATCTTCCGCGACGTGTTCCACTACATCGGCGTGCATCTGCAGTCGATTGCGGACAACGCGCGCGACGTCGATCTCGCGATCCGCTGGGGCTTCGGCTGGAACGAAGGTCCGTTCGAAGGCTGGCAGGCCGCGGGCTGGAAACAGGTCGCAGAGTGGGTAAAGGAAGACATCGATGCAGGCAAGGCGCTGTCGAATGCACCGCTGCCCGCCTGGGTGTTCGAAGGCGCGGTCGCCGCGAACGGCGGCGTGCACGGCGCGGAAGGTTCGTGGTCGCCCGCCGAAGCGCGCTTCGTGCCGCGCTCGACGCTGCCGGTGTACGAGCGTCAGGTGTTCCGTGCGGCGCTGTTCGGTGAAACGAGCGCACGCGATCCGAAGACCTACGGCAAGACGCTGTTCGAGAACGACAACCTGCGCGCCTGGGTGGACGACCGCGCGGGCGAGGACGACGTCGTCATCGTCTCGTACAAGAGCAAGATGAACACGATGGGCCCGGGCCTGCTCGACTCGCTCGTGAAGGCCATCGACATCGCGGAAGACGGCTACAAGGGCCTCGTGATCTGGCAACCGACGTCGCTCAAGCTCGGCGCGCCGGGCGGCCCGTTCTCGGCAGGCGCGAACCTCGAAGAGGCGATGCCCGCGTTCATGATGGGCGGGGCGAAGGGCATCGAGCCGTTCGTGAAGAAGTTCCAGGACACGATGCTGCGCGTGAAGTACGCGAACGTGCCGGTGATCACGGCGGTGTCGGGCATCGCGCTCGGCGGCGGCTGCGAAATCATGCTGCAAAGCGCGAAGCGCGTGGCGCATGTCGAGAGCTATGTCGGCCTCGTGGAAGTGGGCGTGGGTCTCGTGCCTGCCGGCGGCGGCCTGAAGGAAGCGGCGATTCGCGCAGCCGAAGGCGCAGCGGCGATCGGCGCGGCACCGAGCGATCTGCTCCGGTTCCTGCAGAAGTCGTTCGAAAACGCGGCGATGGCGAAGGTTTCGGCCTCGGCGCACGAAGCCCGCGCGATGGGCTATCTGAAGTCGTCGGACACGATCGTCTTCAACGTGTTCGAACTGCTCGACACCGCGAAGAAGGAAGCGCGCGCACTCTCCGCTGCGGGCTACCGCCCGCCGCTGCGCGCCACGCAGATTCCGGTGGCGGGCCGCTCGGCGATCTCGACCATCAAGGCATCGCTCGTGAACATGCGCGACGGCCGCTTCATCAGCGATCACGACTTCCTGATCGCGAGCCGCATCGCGGAAGCGGTGTGCGGCGGCGACGTCGAGGCGGGCAGCCTCGTCGACGAAGAATGGCTGCTCAAGCTCGAGCGCCGCGCCTTCGTCGATCTGCTCGGCACGCAGAAGACGCAGGAACGCATCATGGGCATGCTGCAAACCGGCAAGCCGGTGCGCAACTAAGCGGCACGACGCACACCAGATACTGGAGTAAGAGATGAGCAAACAGTTGCAGGACGCATACATCGTCGCCGCGAGCCGCACGCCCATCGGCAAGGCGCCGCGCGGCGTGTTCAGGAATACCCGCCCGGACGAGCTGCTGGTTCACGCGATCAGGTCGGCCGTGGCGCAGGTGCCCGGCCTCGACACGAGCGTGATCGAAGACGCCATCGTCGGCTGCGCGATTCCCGAAGCCGAGCAGGGCCTGAACGTGGCGCGTATCGGCGCGCTGCTCGCGGGTCTGCCGCAAAGCGTAGGCGGCGTGACCGTCAACCGCTTCTGCGCATCGGGCCTCACGGCGCTCGCCATGGCCGCGGACCGCATCCGCGTGGGCGAGTCCGACGCGATGATCGCGGGCGGCTGCGAGTCGATGAGCATGGTGCCGATGATGGGCAACAAGCCGTCGCTTTCGCCGCATATCTTCGATCGCAATGAAGACGTTGGCATCGCCTACGGCATGGGCCTCACGGCCGAGAAAGTGGCGGAGCGCTGGAAGGTGAGCCGCGAGGCGCAGGACGCGTTCTCGGTCGAATCGCATCGCCGCGCGCTCGCCGCGCAGCAGGCCGGCGAGTTCAAGGACGAAATCGCGCCGTACACGCTCGTCGAGCGTTCCCCCGATCTCGCTTCGGGCGAAGTGAAGGTGAAGGAGCGCCTGATCGAGCTGGACGAAGGCCCGCGTGCGGATACCACGCTCGAAGGCCTGGCGAAGCTGCGCGCGGTGTTCGCCAACAAGGGCTCGGTCACGGCCGGCAACAGCTCGCAGACGTCGGACGGCGCGGGCGCGCTGATCGTCGTCTCCGAGAAGATCCTCAAGCAGTTCAACCTCACGCCGCTCGCGCGTTTCGTGAGCTTCGCGGTGCGCGGCGTGCCGCCGGAGATCATGGGCATCGGTCCGAAGGAAGCGATTCCGGCGGCGCTCAAGGCTGCGGGCCTGAAGCAGGACGATCTCGACTGGATCGAACTGAACGAGGCGTTCGCCGCGCAGTCGCTGGCGGTGATCCAGGACCTCGGCCTCGATCCTGCGAAGATCAACCCGCTTGGCGGCGCGATCGCGCTGGGCCACCCGCTCGGCGCGACGGGCGCGATCCGCGCCTCGACGGTCGTCCACGGCCTGCGCCGCCGCAACTACAAGTACGGCATGGTGACGATGTGCGTCGGCACCGGCATGGGTGCGGCGGGCATCATCGAGCGGCTGTAAGCGTTCATCTGATTAGCGCATTGGCGTTATCGACACGGTTCGCAGACTTCGCGGTCTGCGGACCGTTTTTCGTATCACGATTGGGATGCGAGGAGACAGGTTTATGAGCAACGAAATTTTGGTAGCACACGAAAACGGCGTGCTCACGATCACCATCGACCGGCCCGCGCGCAAGAACGCGCTGACGCCCGCGATGTATCAGGCGATGGCCGACACGCTCAACGGCGCGAACAAGGACACCTCGGTGCGCGCGGCGCTGCTGCGCGGCCACGCCGAGATCTTTACGGCCGGCAACGACATCGAAGACTTTCTGAAGGGGCCGCCCGCGGGCGCCGATTCGCCCGTGATCCGCTTTCTCGATGCCATCGCGGCGTTCGAAAAACCGCTCGTCGCCGCGGTGAAGGGGCCGGCGATCGGCGTGGGCACGACGCTGCTCCTGCATTGCGACATGGTCTATGCCGCCGACAACGCGCGTTTCGCTGTGCCGTTCTCGCAACTCGGGCTGTGCCCCGAAGCGGCTTCGTCGCTGCTGCTGCCGCGCATTGCGGGCCACCAGGGCGCGGCGGAAAAGCTGCTGCTCGGCGAGACCTTCGACGCGGCGGAAGCGCATCGCATGGGCTTCGTGAATCGCGTGCTGCCGGTGGCCGAACTCGACGCGTTCGTTAGCGCGCAACTGGCGAAGCTCGTGGCGCTGCCCGCGTCGTCGCTGCGCGTGACGAAGTCGCTCATGAAGCGCGCGGACACGCACGAGGTCAAGACGCGCATGAGCGAAGAGTTCGTGCACTTCGGCAAGATGCTGCTCGCGCCCGAAGCGCGCGAGGCGTTCACGGCGTTCCTCGAAAAGCGCAAGCCGGATTTCCGGCAGTTCGATTAAGCGCTAACGGTGCTTCAGGCCGTTTCGTAATCGACGTACCCGGACTCGCGGCAAAAGCTCACGAGCCGCAGTCCGGCGCGCCTGGCGATGGCGATGGCAAGCGAGGAGGGCGCCGAGATCGTCGCGACCATCGGAATGCCCACCCGCGCGGCCTTGCGCACCAGTTCGTAGCTCGCGCGGCTCGAGAGGAAGACGAAGCCCTGCTGCGTGTCGGCGCGCTCCATCACGAGCTCGCCGATGAGCTTGTCGAGCGCGTTATGGCGTCCCACGTCTTCGAAGGCGCGCAGGATCGCGCCGTTTTCGTCGCACCACGCGGCCGCGTGCAGGCCTCCGGTGAGCTTCGTGAGCGCCTGATGCTGCGGCAGTTCGCGCGCGGCGCGCGCGATGGCGTCGGGAGCCAGGCGCGCAACGAAGCCCGTATCGGGCACCCGTTCGGGCTCGAGATCGAGCAAGTCGATGCTCTCGATGCCGCACACGCCGCAGCCGCTGCGCCCGGCGAGCGCGCGGCGCTTTTCCTTGAGCTCGACGAACGCCTGTTGCACCACGGTCAAGTGGACTTCGGCGTGCGGCAGGTCCGCATCCTCGTGCCAGTACACCTCGATGTCCTGAATGTCGGCATTGCGCCCGACGATGCCTTCGGAGATCGCAAAGCCCACGGCGAACGCTTCGAGGTCGCGCGGCGTGCACATCATGACGGCGTGCGAAATGCCGTTGAAGACGAGCGCGACGGGCCATTCCTGACCCACGTGGTCCTCACGCGTTTGCACGGCGCCGCCGCGGTGCCGATGCACGCGCAATTCGATGGCGCCGGGCTGGCCTTCGGTTTCGAGGGGATGCGTCGTCGCGATCTGCGGCCGGTCTGCGGTGCTCATTGGCGTGCGGGTAGGGGGGCGAGTTGAGGGGGACAAGCGAAAAACTCCATCGGTCCTTGTGCGGCGCGGTACCGCAGCGCCGCCGGGGGACAGCGGGGCCGCGCCGCGCGCGGAAGGTTCTAAAATACCTCAAGCGGGCCGCCCGCGCTTATGCCCGCCTCGCGAGGACACCGTCATGGCATTGAACGAAGCTCCGCTGCTTTTCCGGTTCGAGGTCGACTCGTCGGAAAATCTCACTTTTATCCCGATGTGCGTGCGCTTCAACCTGGATCGCTTTGGTCTGCGCATTTCGCTCGCGCAATGGCAACTGCTGCCCTACGAGGACCGCCGGCTGCTGGCGTGTTTCCCCGTGGACGAAGACACGCAAATCGAGCCCAATTTCGACCACGCGCTCTTCGAGATGATGCGCACGCACGCGAACGTCGAACCCGAATGGTTCGCGCCCGAAGAAGCGCCGGCCTGGCGCGACGTGAACGCGGTGCCCGGCGGCGTTGCGCTGCAGTCCGAGCTTGCCAGTCTGCAGGCGCCCGACCTCGAAGACTGGGCGCAGCTCGACCCGTTCCAGCGCTACGTGCTGGCAAAGCTCGCGCGCAAGCCCGAGAGCAATCACGACTTCGCGCCGGCGATGCACGAGTTCGGGCTGGCGGTGCCGCGGTGATTTTGACCCGCTGTTTCCCGCCGCGCCTGCCCGCCACGATTCATCGCCGATCCCTACCCGATTCCCGCTGACCGCGGCAGCCTCGCGCCGCCGCGGGTCGTTTTCCGCTTCTTTCTCCACATTGACCCTCAAGACCCGGCCGGCCCTGCCGTTATTTCGGGTTGGCGCGTCAGGCGCCGACCGGTCGCGCGCAGTCGTGACCCATCATCCCGCGCTCACGGCGCGGGCGCGAACGACGCTCGGCATTCATGAACCTTCTTTTTTCGAAGCGCCAACTCATCAATCTGGCCGTCGTCGCGGCGGCCGTTGGCGCGAACGCTTTTGTCGCGTGGACGCAGATCGACGGTCAGCGCGAGATCGACCAGCGCGCGAGCCAGGCGGCGACGATCCGTCACGACCTCGACCGCTATCGCGATGCGCTTGGCAGCGGCGTGAGCGCGCTGGGCCGTTTCGCCGTGCGGAGTCAGCCGGAGTCGGCCGCCGCGCACGACGCGCGCGCCGCGATGCTCGACGAAACCACCCGCGCCCTGCGCGCTGAGCTGGCCGGCAACGCCGACCTCGCAGCCCGTTTCGACGCGCTGGCGCGGCAGGCCAGTGCCATTGTGAGCGAGATCGACGTGACGCTTGCGCGCGCCGAGCAGCGCGTTGCCGACGAGCGCGGGCAGGTTGCCGTGGCGGCGGGGGCAAGCGGGACCGTGGCAACGCAGGCTGTGCCGGCCGACGGTGCGGCCAGCCAGGAATTCGGCACCGCAACGCCCGCAAATGCCGCGCGTTCGCCCGCAGCGCCGTGGGGCGACCGCGTGGCGCTCGCCCGCAACGTCGCGGCAGCGAAGACGATGCAACCCGGGAACCCCGCCGACGCGCGCATGGCCGGTCATGTCGTGACCGGCACCATCTTGCCGCTGCACGCCGCGGCGGATGAGGCGGCGAGCGCCGTGACGCCGGATCCGCTAACAGTCGCACCGGCTGTCACGAACGGCGCCCAGAACCCCATCACGCCGACCGCTGCGCTGCCTGACACGGCAATGCCGTCGCCCGCCACTGCCGCGTGGCTCGCCGGCGAATACATCCGCATCGATAACCTCGTGGACCAGCTCGACGGGCAGCTCGCGGCGCTGCAACGCGCCCAGGATCTGGCGCTCGCCGCCGCGCTCGCCGACTCGGCGCGCTCGGGCGGCCGCGCGCTGTTGCTGCTGATCGTGACGATGCTCGCGGGCGGGACGCTCCTCATCTACACGTTCGGCGCGCGCGAGAGCGCGGCCCGCGAGAAGCTGCGCGCCGTGAGCGGCATGCGCCTGCGCAGCGAGCGCTTTCAGGGTCTGTTCGACGCGCATCCGGTGCCGATGTACGTGTTCGACCGCGAGACGCTGCGTTTTCTCGCCGTGAACGCCGCCGCGATCCAGCAGTACGGCTACAGCGAGGAAGAATTCCTCACGATGACGATCCGCGAAATCCGTCCCGCCGAGGACGTCTCGCGGCTCGAGCAGCACCTCACGCGCTCGGACATGGTCACGCAAAACGTGCGCATGATGGCCGGCATCTGGCACCATCGCCGCCGCGACGGCTCGATCATCAGCGCCGACATCTCGCATCACTCGCTCACCTTCCTCGGCCGCGACGCCGTGTTCGTGCTCGCCGACGACGTGACCGAGCAGATCAAGGCCGAAGCGGAGGCGCAGCGCTCGAACCAGATGCTCGAGTCGGTGATCGACAACATCCCGCAGCGCATCTTCTGGAAAGACGCGCAGTCGCGCTATCTGGGCTGCAACATGACCTTCGCGCGCGACGCGGGCCTCGCGTATCCCGAGCAGATCATCGGCAAGTCCGACGACGACCTGCCGTGGCGCGCCTACGCCGACGGCATGCGCGAGCAGGACCGCGAAGTCATCGAGTCGGGGCTGCCGCGCATCAACTACGAGGACAACCACACGATCGACGGCCTGCACCGCACGACGCTCACGAGCAAGCTGCCGCTGCTCGACGGCGACGGCCGCGTGATCGGCGTGCTCGGCTCGTACTCGGACACCACCGAAAGCAAGCGCGCCGACCTCGCGCTGCGCCTGCAGAGCCGCGCGCTCGACGCGTGCGTGAACGCCATCCTGATCACCGCGCCGGGCCCGGGCGGCAGCAATCTGATCGAGTACGCGAATCCGGCGTTTCGCCGCATCACGGGCTTCGATCCGGCCGAGGTGATCGGCCAGGACTGCCGCCTCCTGCAGCGCGACGACCGCGACCAGGACGGACTCATCGCGGTGCGCAAGGCGCTGCTTTCCAATCGCGAAGTGAGCGCCGTGCTGCGCAACTACCGCAAGGACGGCGCGCTCTTCTGGAACCAGCTGCTGATCGCGCCGGTGCCCGATCTCGATGGGCGCATCACGCATCACATCGGCATCATCAACGACGTGACCGAGCTGATCCGCTATCAGGAGCAGCTCGAATACCAGGCGAACTACGACAGCCTCACGCTGCTGCCCAACCGCAACCTGCTGCGCGACCGTCTCCAGCACGCGCTGCTCGCGGCGCAGCGGCACGACACGGGCGTGGCCGTGGTCTTCATCGACCTCGACGGCTTCAAGAACGTGAACGACAGTCTCGGCCACAGCGTGGGCGACCGGCTGCTGGGCGTGGTGGCCGAGCGGCTCCAGCGCTGCACGCGCACGACCGATACGGTCGCGCGCCACGGCGGCGACGAGTTCGTGATCGTGCTCACCGACACGATCGACGAAAAGTCGCTGATCGGCTGGATGGAGCGGGCGCGTTCGCTGATCTCGGAGCCCGTGTGGATCGACGGCACCGAGCTGTATGTGGGTTGCAGCATGGGCGCGAGCGTCTACCCGCAGGACGGCAACGACGCCGAAACGCTCATGAAGAAGGCCGACGTCGCGATGTACCGCGCGAAGGACATGGGCCGCAACACGTTCCAGTTCTTCGAGCCCGAAATGAACGCGAATGTGGGCGCGCGCCTGAATCTCGAGCGGCGCCTGCGCCGTGCGCTGCGCGACAGCGAGTTCCTGCTGCACTACCAGCCGCAGGTGGAGATCGAGGGCGGGCGCATCATCGGCATGGAGGCGCTCGTGCGCTGGCGCGATCCGGAGGTGGGGCTCGTCTCGCCCGCGCAGTTCATTCCCGTGGCCGAGGAGAGCGGCCTGATCGGCCCGCTTTCCGACTGGGTGCTACGCGAGGCCTGCCGGCAGAATCGCGCGTGGCAGCTCGCGGGGCTGCCGCCCGTGCGCGTGTCCGTGAACTTCTCGGCGAAGACGTTCCACCAGCGCGACATTGCCCAGCTCGTGAAGGACGTGCTGCAGGAAACCGGCCTGGAAGCCTGCTGGCTCGAAATCGAGCTGACCGAGAGCACGCTCATGCGCAACGCCGAAGAAGCCGTGTCGATGTTGAATGAGCTGCACGCGCTGGGCATCGGCATTGCCATCGACGACTTCGGCACCGGCTATTCGAGCCTGAGCTACCTGAAGCGTCTGCCAGTGGACCGGCTCAAGATCGACCGCTCGTTCGTGGCCGACATCGGCACGAGCGGCGACGACGAAACGATCACGGCAGCCATCATCGCGCTTGCGCACGAGCTGCAGTTGCAGGTGATCGCGGAAGGGGTGGAGACTTCGGCGCAGTTCGCCTTCCTGCGCGAGCGCGCGTGCGACGAGCTGCAAGGCTACTTTTTCGCGCCGCCGCTGCCTGGCGACGAGGCGGCGGCGCTGTTGCGCGCGAGCGCGACCTACGAGGAAACGCCCGGTCTCGCGTGGACGGATTGAGCCCGGCGCCACGACCGGGCGTTCGTGCTTGCGCTGGTTGTTGCCGTTATTCGATCGGCGGCAGCTGACGCGGGCGTCGGTCAGCGCCGGTGGCGACATAGGTGAGCGTGGCTTCCGTCACCTTGACGACTTCCTCCTGGAGGCGCATGCGCTGCGCGTACACCTCGACCTCGACGGTCACCGAGGTGTTGCCGGTCTTGACGATGTCGGCGTAGAAACTCAGCAGATCGCCTACGAACACCGGTTGCTTGAACACGAACGAGTTCACCGCGACGGTCGCGACGCGTCCGTTGGCGCGGCGGCTCGCCGGAATCGAGCCGGCGATGTCGACCTGCGCCATGATCCAGCCGCCGAAGACGTCGCCGTGAACGTTGGCGTCCGAGGGCTGCGGCACGACGCGCAGCGCAGGCGATTTTTGGGGGAGCGGGAAGGAGTCGGTCATCGGGCTTCCATGAAAAGGGATCGAACGGCGCAAGGCGTTGCGGCGCGGGGCGCCCAGCGGCGCGTGCCGCCTTCTGCGACAATACGTTGATCAGGAATTGTACGGGAAAGCCTGAGGCGCGGCGGGCGGTCGATTAGAGCCCTCCACCTTCGCGAAACCCGTCGCCAGTAACCTCACATTCGCCCCACATGACTCGCCGGGCCGTTTGCGCCGCGCCAGCTTCCGGTCCCCGAACCGGCCTTGGCGCGCCGCACGGCGCTGGCATCTCGCCGCTCGCCCCATGCGCCGCTTTCCCGCTTCCAACGAACCCGCGCTGCCCGCCACCGGGCCGCGCAACGACTGGCAGACGATCGTTTCGCTGCTGCCTTACCTCACGGCCTACAAATGGCGCGTGGCGTTCGCGCTCACCTGCCTGATCGGCGCGAAGGTGGCCAACCTCGGCGTGCCGATCGTGATGAAGCACATCGTCGACGGTCTCGCCTCGGTGCGTCATCTCACGGCGCTCGGGCGTGCGGAGCACGCACCCGGCATCGTGCTCGCGGGCGGCATCGGACTGCTCGTGGTGGCGTATGCCATCGTACGTCTGTCGACGTCGCTGTTCACCGAACTGCGCGAAATCCTCTTTTCGAAGGTGACCGAGAGCGCCGTGCGCCAGCTCGCGCTCAAGGTGTTCCGCCATCTGCATGCACTCTCGCTGCGCTTTCACCTCGAGCGGCAGACGGGCGGCATGTCGCGCGACATCGAGCGCGGCACGCGCGGCATCACGCAGCTCATTTCATACTCGCTCTACAGCATCCTGCCGACGCTCGTGGAAGTGGGCCTCGTGCTCGGCTTCTTCGTGGTGAAGTACGAGGCGTACTACGCGATCGTCACGCTCATCGCGCTCGTCGCGTACATCGTGTTCACGGTGAAGGTAACCGAGTGGCGCACGCATTTTCGCCGCACGATGAACGAGCTCGATTCGCGCGCCAATGCGCGCGCGATCGATTCGCTCATCAACTACGAGACCGTGAAGTACTTCGGCAACGAAGAGTGGGAGACGAAGCGTTACGACGAAAACCTGCACCGCTACCGCCAGGCCGCGATCAAGTCGCAGCACTCGCTTTCGGCGCTCAACTTCGGACAGCAGGCGATCATCGGCACCGGGCTCGTGTTCATCCTCTGGCGCGCCACCCAGGGCGTGATGGCGGGGCGGCTCACGCTCGGCGACCTCGTGCTCATCAACACCTTCATGCTGCAGCTCTACATTCCGCTGAATTTTCTCGGCGTGGTGTATCGGGAGCTCAAGCAAAGCCTCACCGACATGGACCGCATGTTCACGCTGCTCACCGTCGAGCGCGAAGTGGCCGACGTGCCCGGCGCGCAGGCGCTTGCGGTGCGCGGCGGCGAGGTGCGCTTTTCTCACGTGAACTTCGCGTATGAACCGTCGCGCCAGATTCTGCACGACCTGAGCTTCACGATTGCTGCGGGCACGACGACGGCCGTGGTGGGGCATAGCGGCTCGGGCAAGTCCACGCTCGCTCGGCTCCTGTTCCGCTTCTACGATCTCGACCGCTCCGATCCCCGCAAAAGCGGCGGTGCGATTACGATCGACGGCCAGGATATCCGCGACGTCACGCAGGACTCGTTGCGCGCTTCGATCGGCATCGTGCCGCAGGACACGGTGCTGTTCAACGACTCGATCTACTACAACATCGCCTATGGACGGCCCACGGCAAGCCGCGAGGAAGTAATCGCCGCGGCGCGCGCGGCGCACATTCACGCGTTCATCGAGAGCCTGCCCAAGGGCTACGACACGTCCGTGGGCGAGCGCGGCCTCAAGCTTTCGGGCGGTGAGAAGCAGCGCGTGGCGATCGCGCGCACGCTGCTCAAGAATCCGCCGATCCTGCTGTTCGACGAGGCGACGTCAGCGCTCGATTCGCGCTCGGAGCGCGCCATCCAGCACGAGCTCGACCAGATCGCGCGCGAGCGCACCACACTCGTGATCGCGCACCGGCTGTCGACCGTCGTGCACGCGCAGCAGATCATCGTGATGGATCATGGCCGCATCGTCGAGCGCGGCACGCATGCGCAATTGCTGCAAGCGGGCGGACACTATGCGCAGATGTGGGCGCTTCAGCAGCAGAAGGCGGGTGAAGCGCCCCAGTCGCAGTCACAGTCCCAGGCACAACAGGGGCAGGTGGAGTTGCCGGCGGCGGGAGGAAACTGACGAAGCGCGCCGCGCCGGCGTTGGCGCGGCGCTTTGCGTTGCCGGTCTCAGCCGTGGTGCGCGCTCGTCGAATCTCGCAGCGCGGCGTCGAGCGCCTCGAGCTGCGCGGGCGTGCCGACGTTTTCCCAGACGCCTTCGTATAGCTCGGCGCTCACGCGTCCTTGCGCGATCGCCTCGCGATAGTACGGCGTGAGCGCGCGCTTCGTGCCGGGCGCGAGATCGCGGAACATACGCGTGTCATAGAGGCCGATATTGCCGAATGTGTAGCGCGGCGCGCCGTCGAGCGCGAGCCGGCCGTCGGCGCCCAGCGCGAAGTCGCCCTTCGGGTGGAACGGCGGATTCGGCACCATCACGAGATGCATGCCCGGCTGTTCTTGCGCCGCAAGCGCTTGCGCGTGCGTGTTCAGGCGCGCGAAATCGTAGGCGCTGTAGACGTCGCCGCTCACCGCGAGGAACACCTCGGGCGCGCCCGTCGACTCGATGAGCGGCAGCGCCTGGGCAATGCCGCCCGCCGTTTCGAGCGCGTCGTGCTCGGGCGAATAGTGAAGCGTGACGCCGAAGCGCGCGCCGTCGCCGAGCGCGGCTTCGATCTGCGCGCCAAGCCATGCGTGATTGATGACGATGCGCGTGTAGCCCGCCGCGGCGAGCCGCTCGATCTGCCACACGACGAGCGGTTTGCCGCCCACGGCGAGGAGCGGCTTCGGGCAGGTGTCGGTGAGCGGACGCATGCGTTCGCCGCGTCCGGCGGCGAAGATCATGGCGGTGCGGCCGTGGCTCGCCCTGGCCGGCGTGTGATTCGATTGGGTCATGACGGCCCGTTTCAGAAGGTGTAAGCGACTTCGACGGCGCTGCCCTGCAGCTCGTCGATGAGCCGTGCGAACGGCGCGAGCGGGCGGTAGCGGTGCGCCACCTTGCTCGCGTAGGCGAGAAAGCGCGGCAGGTCGGCCATGTAATGCGGTTTGGCGTCGCGATAGTTGATGCGGCAGAACAGGCCAAGCACCTTGATGTGGCGCTGCAGGCCCATCCACTCGAGCTGGCGGTAGAACTCGCCGAAGTCGGCATCGACGGGCAGTCCCGCCTTCTTGGCGCGCTCCCAGTAGTGCGCGAAGCAGTCGAGCTCGAACGCCTCGTCCCAGCTCAGGAACGCGTCGCGCAGCAGCGAGACGACGTCGTACGTGATCGGGCCGTACACGGCGTCCTGGAAGTCGAGCACGCCGGGGTTCGGCGTGGCGATCATCAGGTTGCGGGGCATGAAGTCGCGCAGCATGAAGCTTTGCGGCTGCGCGCGCGCGCTCGCCACGAGCAGGGCGAAGGTGCGATCGAGCACGCCGCGCGTGGCTTCGTCGACCTTGCGGCCCAGATGGCGCTCCAGATACCACTCGGGCATCAGCTCCATCTCGCGGCGCATGAAGGCTTCGTCGAAGTCCGGCAGCACGCCCGGCCGCGAGCTGAGCTGCCAGCGGATCAGCGCGTCGATGGCGTCGCGCATCAGCTCGCGCGAGCGCGTGCCGGGGCCGGCTTCCTGCAGCGCATTCAGGTAGGGCGCGGTGCCGAGATCGGTCACGAGCATGAGGCCCGCGTCGAAATCGGCTTCGAGCACGCGCGGCACGTGCACGCCGGCCGCCTCGAGCAACTGCGCGATCTGGGCGAATTCGCGGCTCTTTTCGGGCGGCGGGGCGTCGACGGCGATCAGCGACGCGCCGTGCGCGCCCTCGCTCGCGAGGCGGAAATAGCGCCGAAAGCTCGCGTCGGCCGAGGCCGGGGCGAGCGTCGCGAGGTCGAGGGCGTACTGGCCGGCGTGGCTGCCGAGCCAGGCGGCGAGCAGGTCGCGGCGATTGTCGGTCGGAGCGGCGCCAGGGGAAGCGGCGGGAGAATGCGCGGCAGAAAAGGTCATGAAAGCCAGAGGCAAAATCAGTGGATCAACGTCTTGCCATATAATACCCCACGACTTTTTTGACGCGACTCGCGCCAAAGCCCGCATGACGGTTCGCTCGCCGCATTCATCGTCGCTCCAGGGGGGCGATGAATTGTAATTATTTGTTTGCAGCCCGGCCTCGATCCGGTTCATCGGGAGGCGGGTGCCCAGGCGGGCCACCATCATGGAGAGGGCAGGCGGCCCGGGCCGATTCGCCAAAACCATACATGCCGCCCAGACAGTTTTTCCAGACGATCTCCCCTAGTGACGACGGCGTGCCGGGCAAGCGGCGGCTCATCGCGGCACTCCTGGCCGTACCGGGTCTGGTGCCCGCGCTCGCGCACGCCCAGCTCTCGGGCGCGGCCGCGCAGCCCGAGCAGCTCGACGGCCCGTGGAGCCTGCGGCTCGCGCCGCAACTCGAGGATCACCCCAATGCGTCGGGCCAGCACCCGGCAACGTTCGTGCTCGGCGATTCGACGACCGGCACGGTGGATACCGACCTCGCCGTGAAAGGGGCGGGGGAGTTGCGTCAGGGTTCGAACGTGGTGAAGGGCGACGCCCTGCATTACGACCAGGACACCGACATGGCCAATGCCTACGGCAATGTCACGGTCGTGCAGAACGGCACGACGTTCTCGGGGCCCGAGGCGCATTTGAAGGTCGAGGCGAACGAGGGCTTCATGCCCGCGCCGAAGTACCATTTCACGCTCACGGGCGGCTCGGGCAGCGCCGCGCGCGCCGACCTGCTGGACAGCGAGCGCTCGGTGCTCACGACCGGCACCTACACTGCGTGCCACTGCTCGACCAATCCGGCGTGGTACATCAAGGGCAGCGAGTTCGATTTCGACACCGGCAACGACGAAGGTGTCGCGCACAACGCCGTGCTGTTCTTCCAGGACGTGCCGATCTTCGCGAGCCCGTGGCTGTCGTTCCCGCTTTCGGGCGACCGCCGCAGCGGCCTGTTGCCGCCGACGTTCTCGGTCAGCTCGACGAACGGCTACGAAATCTCGCTGCCGTATTACTTCAACATCGCGCCGAACCGCGACTTCACGTTCACGCCCGAGATCATCTCGAAGCGGGGCGTGTTCCTGCAGGGCAACTACCGGTATCTCTCGACGAATTACTCGGGTTCGATCACCGGAACGTTCCTGCCGGACGACGCGATCACGAAGACGAACCGCTACGCGCTGTTCATCCAGCACAACCAGAACTTCGGCAACGGCTTCGGCGGTTACGTCTACTACAACAAGGTCTCGGACAACACCTATCCGTCGGACCTGTCGTCGCCGGCCAACCAGTTCCTGAACGGCACGCAGACGCTGTACCAGCAGGAAGCCGGCCTCACGTACAACAACGGGCCGTGGTCCGTGCTGGGCCGCTACCAGCACTGGCAGACGGTCGAGTCGTCGACGCCGCCGTATGGCCGCGAGCCGCAGTTGAACGTGAAGTACGCGAAGTACAACGTCGGCGGCTTCGACTACGGCATGGAAGCCGACTACTCGCGCTTCCGCATCACGGAAGACAATGCGACCGAAGGCGACCGCGTCGTCTTCAATCCGTACGTGTCGTACTCCCTGATGGGGCCGGGTTACTTCGTCACGCCGAAGGTTCAGTGGCACTTCGCGTCGTACAACCTGAGCAACATCGGCCCGGCGGGCACGACCTTCGGCTCGCCTGTGGGCACGCCGAAGAGCTTCACCGAATCGATCCCGACCTTCAGCTTCGACACGGGCCTCGTGTTCGACCGCTCGGTCCGTCTGTTCGGTCAGGACTACATCCAGACGCTGGAACCGCGCCTGTACTACGTGTACACGCCGTATCGCAACCAGCAGTTCGCGCCTCTGTTCGATACCGCCGAGTCGGACTTCGGCCTCGCGGAAATCTTCACGCCGAACACCTTCGTCGGCAACGACCGCATTGCCGATGCGAACCGCCTGACGGCCGCGCTCACCACGCGCTTCATCGACCCGGCTTCGGGCGACGAACGCGCGCGCTTCGTGATCGCGCAGCAGTACTACTTCCAGGATCAGCGCGTCACGCTCAACTCGGGCGAAAGCACGAGTCAGGCGACGCATTCGGACCTGATTGCGGGCGCTGCACTGAAAATCGGGGCCGGTTTCGCTTCGGAAACGGCGTTCCAATATAATGCCGACAGCAACCAGCTCACCAAGGCGAGCATCGGTTTCGGGTACAGCCCGGGAACGAGCCGTGTGCTGAACGTGGCTTACCGCTACACGCGCGCGAACACGACGCTCGACTTCCAGCCGATCAATCAGGTCCTGATCTCGGCTCAATGGCCGTTCTCGCACCGGGTGTACGCCGTAGGCCGCTTCAACTACGATCTGAACGGCCATCGGATCGTCGACGGCCTGGTCGGCATGCAGTACGACGCCGACTGCTGGGTGCTCGGGGTCGGCCTGCAGCGTTACGCGAACGGGCTCAATACGTCGGGCACGCCGAATTCGTCAACGCGGTTTCTCGCGCAGCTTACGCTCAAGGGACTGTCGAACGTCGACAACGGGCTGGTGGCGGCGTTCCGCACGGCAGTGCCGGGGTACACGCAGCTGCCGGCTCAGTCGCCGCCGGACTCGCGCTTCACTGATTATCAATAACGCGTGATCCGGAGCGCATTGCTTGCGCCTCGGGGCAACGCGGTGTCGGTTGCATAGAGACGGGCGAAGCGTGCCCGCCAACATTGGAGTATCTGTGGGAATCATGAAAAAGCTTCGCCTGGCAGCGTACGCTGCGAGTCTCTTCGCCGTTGCAGGCGTGTTGCCGGCCGCGCCGGCGCAAGCTCAAGGTCTCCCGGCCGGCAACGGCCAGACGGTCGATACGATCGCCGCAGTCGTCAATGACGGCGTGATCACGCAGCGCGAGCTCGACAGCCGCGCCGAAATGATCGCTCACCGGCTGCAGCAGCAAAACGCGCCGGTTCCGCCCGATGAGCAGTTGCGCGCGCAGGTACTCAACCAGATGGTGCTCGAGCGCATTCAGCTGCAGAAGGCCAAGGAAGACGGCATCACCGTAGACGACGCCGCCGTGCAGCGCACGCTGGAGCGCCTCGCCCAGGCCAACGGCATGGATCTCGCGACCTATCGCGCGCGCATCGAGGCGGCTGGGGTGCCCTGGACCACGTTCCAACGCGACGCGCGCACGGAGCTCACGCTCTCGAAGCTGCGCGAGAAGGAAGTGGACAGCAAGGTCACGGTGACGGACGCCGAAGTCGCGAACTACATCGCGAGCCAGCGCGGACCGAACGCGGGCCAGTCGAACGACCTGCATTTCCAGCACATCTTCATCAAGGCGCCGCTGAACGCCTCGGAAACCGACATCGAAGCGGCGCAGGCGAAGGCCAATGCGCTGCTCAAGGAAGCCCAGTCGGGTAGCAAGTTCGAGAGCCTCGCGAAGTCGAACTCGCAGGCGAGCGACGCGGGCAAGGGCGGCGACATGGGCTTCCTGCCGCAGTCGAAGCTGCCGCCCGAATTCGTGACCGCCGCTGCCACGCTGCGTCCGGGCGAGGTGAACCCCTCGGTGATCCGCACCAACGACGGCTTCGAGATCGTGCGCCTCGTCGAGCGCCGCCAGGGCCAGGGCACGGCCGCCGACGCGCCCAAGCTCGTGCAAACGCACGTGCGCCACATCCTGCTGCGCGTGGGCGACGGCATGTCCGAGCCCCAGGCGCGCCAGAAGCTGCTCGAGATCCGCCAGGAAATCGCAGCGGGCGGCGACTTCGCCAAGTTCGCGCGCACTTACTCGCAAGACGGCTCGGCTTCGCAGGGCGGCGACCTCGGCTGGATCAGCCCGGGTGAAACCGTGCCTGAATTCGAGCGCGCCATGAATACGCTGCAGGACGGCCAGCTGAGCGAGCCGGTACGCACCGAGTACGGCTACCACCTGATCCAGGTGCTGGGCCGCCGCGACGCCGAAGGCTCGATCGCGCAGCAAATGGAACTCGCGCGCCAGGCCATCGGCCAGCGCAAGGCGGAGCAGGCCTACGCCGACTGGCTGCGTCAGCTGCGCGACAGTGCCTACGTCGATTACAAGATCGCGGGCATGACGCCGCCGCACAACTAAGCGTCACCAGGGGATCGAGCCATGAACGCCTCCGCATCGTCGTCGCCGGCTCCGCGGAGGGCGGGGCCGATCCGCATTGCCATCACCACGGGTGAGCCGGCCGGCGTCGGCCCCGAGCTGACCGCCGCCGCACTGGCGGGTGCCTCGGCACACTGGCCCGACGCGCAGTTCATCGTGCTCGGCGACAGCGCGCTGCTCGAAGCGCGCGCGCAGGCCGCGAGCGTCGACTGGGCCGCCGTGCTGGCGAACCAGCCCGTGCAGGTCGAGCATGTGGCGCTGGCTACGCCCGCGAAGCCAGGCAAACTCGACGCCGCCAACGGTCGCTATGTGCTGGCGCTGCTCGACCGTGCCATCGACGGCGCACTGGCAGGCGAATTCGACGCCATCGTCACCGCGCCGCTGCAAAAGAGCACGATCAACGACGCCGGCGTGCCCTTCACCGGCCACACCGAATACCTCGCCGAACGCACGCACACGCCGCGCGTGGTCATGATGCTGGCGGGCACGGGCGCTCGCCCGCTGCGCGTGGCGCTCGCCACGACGCATTTGCCGCTCAAGGACGTGTCGGCGGCGCTCACGGTCGAGGGGCTCGTCGAAACCCTGAGCATCATCGACCATGACCTGCGCCATCATTTCGGCGTGCCCCTGCCGCGCATCCTCGTGACCGGCCTCAACCCGCATGCGGGCGAGAACGGCTACCTGGGGCGCGAGGAAATCGACACGATTTCGCCGGCACTGGCCGCCGCCGCCGCGCAAGGCATCGACGCGCGCGGCCCGTACCCCGCCGACACGCTGTTCCAGCCGCGCTACCTCAAGGACGCCGACTGTGTGCTGGCGATGTTCCACGACCAGGGCCTGCCGGTCCTGAAATACGCGACGTTCGGCGAAGGCATCAACGTCACGCTCGGCTTGCCGATCGTGCGCACCTCGGTCGATCATGGCACCGCGCTCGACCTCGCCGGCACTGGCCGCGCGGACGCGGGCAGCCTGATCGCCGCCCTCGACACCGCCGTTTCGATGGCGCGCCACCGGCGCGCCATCTGATTGATTCCAGAGAAGATGTCCAACAGCAGCAGACAGCACCAGGGCCACTTCGCGCGCAAGCGCTTTGGCCAGAACTTCCTCGTCGACACGGGCGTGATCGATTCGATCGTCGACGTCATCCGCCCGCAGCGCGGTGAGCGCATGGTCGAGATCGGGCCGGGTCTCGGCGCGCTCACCGAGCCGCTCATCGAACGGCTCGCCACGCCCGAATCGCCGCTGCACGCGGTCGAGCTGGACCGCGACCTGATCGCGCGCCTCACGAAGAAGTTCGGCCCGCTGCTCGAACTCCACGCGGGCGACGCGCTCGCGTTCGACTTCGGCTCGCTCGCGGCGCCGGGCGAGAAGCCCTCGCTGCGCATCGTCGGCAACCTGCCGTACAACATTTCGAGCCCGCTGCTGTTTCACCTCACCACGTTCGCCGAGCGCGTGATCGACCAGCACTTCATGCTGCAGAACGAAGTCGTCGAGCGCATGGTGGCGGAGCCGGGCAGCAAGGCGTTCGGCCGTCTCACGGTGATGCTCCAGTACCGCTATGTGATCGACAAGCTGATCGACGTGCCGCCCGAATCGTTCCAGCCGCCGCCCAAGGTGGATTCGGCGATCGTGCGCATGATTCCCTACGCGCCGCACGAACTGCCGAAGGTCAACGACGCCGTGCTCGGCGAACTCGTGACGGCCGCCTTCTCGCAGCGCCGCAAGATGCTGCGCAATACGCTCGGCGATTACCGCGAGCGCCTCGACTTCGACGCGCTGGGCTTCGATCTGGCGCGCCGCGCCGAGGAAGTGCCCGTCGAGGAGTATGTGAGCCTCGCGCAGGCGCTGGAAGCGGCTGGCGGCGCGTGATATGCGCGTGGCGCGCCGCCGCGTTGCCGGTGCACCAAGCGTCGTCGCTCAGGCAGCCTCGGCGCGCTGCGCCTCGTAGGCCTTGAGCTGGCTGTAGACGACGCGCAGCACCGAAAGCTCGGCCGACGCGTGCTGCGCCGCGCCGCCGCGCTGGATGAGGTCGCCGAGCACGTGATCGGCCTCGATGCGCGAACCGTTCTGCACGTCGCGCAACATCGAGGCGGTGAGCGACGATCCCTTGGCGAACAGCATCGCGCGCGAGCGCTCGAGGAAGCTGTCGCGCACGGCATGGCCGTGTGCGGCTGCGATCGCGCGGCATTCGGCGAAGAGTCGCTCGATGATCGTGGCGCCGTCGGGCGTGGCGAGAATCACGCCAATGGGCGCGCGGAAAAGGCACGTGCTGCCCGCGAGCGACGCGAGGAACACCCACTTCTCCCACATCTCCTGAAGGATGTGATCGCTCGCCTTCACGTGAAAGCCGGCATTGCCGAACTGATCCGCCACGGCTTGCACGCGCGCCGAGACGCCCCCGCCGAGTTCGCCGAACGTGATGGCCTGCACGTCGTTCAGATGGACGATCTCGCGCTTGTCGTTGAGCGTGGACGCAATCAGGCAGACACCGCCCAGCACCGCCTGCGTACCGAAGCGCGCCTGCAGGACTTCGAGATGATGCATGCCGTTGAGCAGCGGCAGGATCAACGTGTTGGGACCGACGGCTGCGGCGAACGAATCGATGGCATTGTCGAGGTCGTAGGCCTTGCAGCTCAGCAGGACGAGATCGAACGGCTGGCCGCCTTGTGATTCGAGCGCTTCGCGCGTGACGGTCTTGACCTCGCGCAGCGTGAGATCGCCCGCCGGACTGCGGATGACGAGGCCCGCTTCGCGCAGTTGCGCGGCGCGCGCCTCGCGTACCAGAAACGTCACGTCACGTCCCGCAGCGGCGAGCCGGCCGCCGAAATAGCCGCCCGTCGCACCCGCACCGACTACCAGAATTCGCATGTCTACTCCTCGGTTCTCACGTTCATTGCTCGCACGCTGTGCTTGCGCCTGGCTGGGGAAATTGCCGCGGCAATTTCGCGATGGCGTCCATGCTAGAGCAAATCGGCGTATCTTGCCGGCGCCGGCAGGGCTGGCCCGTTTTTGGTACAGTCCGTTTTTTGACGACGGCAAAACGGAGTACACCATGCGCCTGCTGCACACGATGATCCGGGTCGGCGACCTCGATCGCTCGATCAAGTTCTATACCGAACTGCTCGGCATGAAACTGCTGCGCCGCGAAGACTACCCCGATGGCAAGTTCACGCTGGCCTTCGTCGGGTACACGGACGAGCGCGACGGCACCGTGATCGAACTGACGCATAACTGGGATACGGCTTCGTACGATCCTGGAACGGGCTTCGGCCATCTGGCGGTCGAGGTGGAGGATGCCTACGCCGCCTGCGCGAAGATCAAGGAACAGGGCGGGACGGTGGTGCGCGAAGCCGGCCCGATGAAGCACGGGAGCACGGTGATCGCGTTCGTGACCGATCCGGACGGATACAAGATCGAGTTCATTCAGCGCAAGAAGTAAGGGCGTTGGTAGTACAGGCTGGCAATCCAGCCTGTTTCTTCGGTGAATTGTTTCGAACTGCGAATGAATTGAATTTCAGCTGGAATTCGCGAACTCGCAATGGGGATATCACATCCCCGGCACCATCTCCGGCGGATGCTGCTTAAGCTGCTTTCTCGCCTCGCGAAACTCCGGAAAAATCGACTCCACCGTCTGCCAGAACCTTGGACTATGGTTCATCTCGCGCAAATGCGCGAGCTCATGCGCGACCACATAGTCCACGACGGAGAGCGGAAAATGAATCAGCCGCCAGTTCAGGCGAATTCTCCCTTCGCTTGAACAGCTGCCCCATCGCGTCGCTGCCGAAGAAAGCGCGTAAGACCGAAACGAGACGCCGAGCTTCTCGGCATACACCTCGAGCCGCTCACCGAAAATCCGCGTCGCTTCGCCCTGCAGCCACCCCGTCACGCGGTCCTTGATCTGCTGCGCGTCGGCATGCGGCGGCAGCGGCAACGCAAGCACGCGCGTCTCCTGATCGAACGCGAGCAAGGAAGCCCCGAGCTTCACCGTTATCGGCTTGCCAAGATAAGGCAGCTCGGCCCCATCGCTCCATTCCACGCGCGGCAAGGCGCGCTGCTCCGTGCGCGTCTGCCATTCGGCGAGCTTGGCGAAGATCCACCGCTGCTTCTCGGCGATAGCGGTCTCGATATCGGCGATCGCGACCCACCTGGGCGCCGTGATGCTGAGCCCGGTGCCGTCGATCACGAACCCGATCGATTTGCGCGACGAGCGCTTGAGCCGGTAATGCAGCGTACGCGCGCCAAGCGCGACAGAACGCAGCCGCGTGCCATCGGGTGCAAGCGGTGCCTTGCCGGGCTTTTCAGGCGAGGGCGGAGTCCCGCGCTGCGGTGTGAGGGAGGGAGAGGATGCATCGGGCGCCACGACAGGCGCCGGTTCAGCAAAGAGCGGCAAGTCGAGTTGCCGGTTGTCGAGTGCCGCGGTTGGGCGCGGCGCGGGGGACTTCTGCATCGTCAGGCCTGGTGCGGATGGGCGTGCGCGGCGTGGACGTGTGCCGTTCGCGGGGCGTTTGCGCGGAGCTTCTGGCGCAGTGTTGCGCGGCGCGCCCAGCCGTGCAGCGAGCAGCGCCCACATCCGCGCCACCACGCTTCGCGCGGCGTGAGCGAGCCCGCTCTGTGCCTCAAATCCGTGCCGCCTTCGCCGCTGCGCCATCCGTTCCGCGATAAGCCTCAGGATCGATCCGCCGCATTTCCGTTTCGATCCACGTTTGCACGCGCGTGTTCACTTCGTCGGGCGTGAGTCCGGTCGTCTCGATCGGCTTGCCGATCGACACCGTGACTATACCCGGATATTTGATGAACGAGTTTCGGGGCCAGACGTGGCCCGCGTTGTGCGCGATCGGCACCACGGGCGCGCCCGTTTCGATGGCGAAGCGCGGGCCGCCGGTCTTGTACTTGCCTGTCTTGCCCACCGGGATGCGCGTGCCTTCGGGGAACATGATCACCCAAGCGCCTTCGGCCATGCGCTGCTTGCCCTGGCGGATCACCGAGGTGAATGCGTTCTTGCCTTCCTTGCGGTTGATGTGAACCATCTTCAGCATGCCCAGCGCCCAGCCGAAGAACGGCACGAACAGCAGCTCGCGCTTGAACACGTAGCACATGGGCCGCGGCATGAGCGCGGGGAACGCCAGCGTCTCCCATGCGGACTGGTGCTTCGAAAGCAGCACAGCCGGCCCGTCGGGCAGGTTCTCCATGCCCTCGATGCGGTAGCGAATGCCACAGAGGTGGCGCGCAACGAACAGCGTGGAGCGGCACCAGCCCACGGCCATCCAGTAGCGCCGCGTCGCGTTCAAGAATGGGAACGCGATAAAGCACGCCGTGGCGTACGGCATCGTGTAGACGATGAAATAGATGAACAGCAGCAGGGAGCGGAGAAAGCGCATCGGTCGAGCCGGTTTAAAGTTCGCGTAAGCCGCCTGCGCCTCTACGCAGTGACGTTCGCGAGAAAGTCGAGCGCGAAAGCGCGCAGGTCGTCGTGGATCAGCGTGCCTTCGGGCAAGCCGCCGGCGGCGAGCGTTTTCTCGCCCTTGCCCGAACGCACGAGGTGCGTACGAAAGCCGAGCGCCGCGCCTGCCTGCAGATCGCGCAGCGAGTCGCCTACCACCGGGGTACCGGCCGGATCGATCTCGAAGCGTTCCGCAATCATCTTGAGCAGGCCCGGTTGCGGCTTGCGGCACTCGCAGTGGTCCTGCGCCGTGTGCGGGCAGAAGAACACGGCGTCGATGCGGCCGCCCACGGCTGCCGCCTGGCGGTGCATCTTCGCGTGCATGGCGTTGAGCGCGGCCATGTCGAATAGTCCGCGCCCGATGCCCGACTGGTTCGACGCCACCGCGACGCGATAGCCCGCCTGGTTCAGGCGTGCGATCGCTTCGAGGCTGCCGGGTATCGCGACCCATTCGTCCGGCGACTTGATGAACGCGTCGGAGTCGACGTTGATCACGCCGTCGCGGTCGAGGATCACGAGTTTTCTGGTGGTGCTGGTCGGCATGGCGTTTCGCTCAGTTCCCCTTGTTTCCGCTTGTTTCCGCTTCTTTGCGCTTATGCAGCGAGTCGCGAGATGTCCGCGACGCTGTTCATCTGGCGATGCAGCGCCTTGAGCAGCGCGAGACGGTTCGCACGCAGCGCCGGGTCTTCGGCGTTGACCATCACGTCGTTGAAGAACGTGTCCACGGTTTCGCGCAGCGCCGCGAGCGCGGTGAGCGCGCCCGTGTACTCGCGTGCGGCGAGTTGCGTTTCCACGCGCGGCGCGACCTGTTCGAGCTGCGCGAAGAGCGCCTTCTCGGCGGATTCGACGAAAAGGGCGATCTGCACGTCGGCGTCTTGCGCACCCTCGGACTTCTTGAGGATGTTCGAGATGCGCTTGTTGGCCGCCGCGAGCGAGGCCGCTTCCGCGAGCGCTGCGAATTCGCGCACTGCGTCCAGACGCGAGACGATGTCGTCGAAGCGCGTGGGGTTCAGTGCGAGTACCGCGTCCACTTCGGTGGCCGCGAAGCCGCGTTCGCGCAGCATGCCGCGCAGGCGGTCCATGCAGAACTCGTAGATGGCCTGGGTCGACTCCGTCACGGCCTCGATGCCGGCAAATTGCGCGGAGGTAGCGCGCAGCAGCTCGACGAGGTCGAGCGGCAGCTGCTTTTCGACGAGAATACGCAGCACGCCCAGCGCGTGACGGCGCAGCGCGAACGGATCCTTTTCGCCCGTGGGCGCGAGGCCGATGCCCCAGATCCCGACGAGCGTTTCCAGCTTGTCCGCGAGCGCGACGATCGTGCCCGTCACGGTGGCGGGCAGGGCGTCGCCGGAGAAGCGCGGCTGGTAGTGCTCGGAGCAGGCGATCGCCACTTCTTCGGGCTCGCCGTCGTGGCGCGCGTAGTAGGTGCCCATCGTGCCTTGCAGCTCGGGGAACTCGCCCACCATGTCGGTCAGCAGGTCGGCCTTCGCGAGGCGCGCGCCGCGTTCCGCGAGCGCGATATCGGCGCTGCACATCAGGGCGATTCGACCGGCGAGCGCTTCGAGGCGCTCCACGCGTTGCAGCTGCGAGCCGAGCTTGTTGTGATACACCACGTTCGCGAGCAGCGGCACACGGTCGGCCAGCGGCTTCTTCTTGTCCTGCTCGAAGAAGAACTTCGCGTCGGCCAGACGCGGGCGCACCACGCGCTCGTTGCCCTCGACGATCTCGTCGGGCGCTTGTGTCGCGATGTTCGAGACGATCAGGAAGCGCGAGCGCAGCCGGCCCTGGTCGTCGGTGAGCGCGAAGTACTTCTGGTTCGTCTGCATCGTGAGGATCAGGCATTCCTGCGGCACTTGCAGGAATTCGTCCTCGAACTTGCACGCGTAGACGACCGGCCATTCGACGAGCGAATTCACTTCGTCGAGCAGCGACTCGGGCATGACGACCCTGTCGCTGCCAGCCTGTTCGATCAGTTGCGCGCGGATCGACTCGCGGCGGTCGGCGTAGCTCGCGATCACGAAGCCCTTGTGCTGGAGCGTGTGCGCGTACTCGTCGGCGTGCTGGATGGCGATCAGGCCTTCGGATAGGAAGCGGTGGCCGCGCGTGGTGTCGTCGGCGTCGACGCCGAATGCCGTGACCGGCACGATCTGGTCGCCGTGCAGCACCGTGAGGCGATGTACCGGACGCACGAACTGCACGTTGCTGCCGTCCGGGCGCTGGTAGGTCATGACCTTCGGGATCGGCAGCTTGCCGAGCGCTTCGTCGAGCACGGCCTGAAGCCCGTCGGCGAGCATGGCGCCCGGCGCCGAGTAGCGCAGGAAGAACGCTTCGTTCTTGCCGTCGCTCGCGCGTTCGAGGTCGCTCACGGGGAAATCGGGGAAGCCGAGCGCCGCGAGCTTCTTCGCGAGCGGCGCGGTGGGCTGGCCGTTGGCGTCGAGGGCGACCGAAACGGGCAGCACTTTTTCGCGCACCTGCTTTTCGGGCGCGACGCTGCGCACGTTCCTGATCGTGACGGCGAGGCGGCGCGGCGTCGCGTAACGTTCGAACGAGAGATCGCCTTCGATCAGGTCGCGCGCGGCGAGGCGCTGCGCGATGCCTTCGGCGAACGCGTCGCCCAGGCGCGCGAGGGCCTTCGGCGGCAGTTCCTCGGTCAGCAGTTCGACGAGGAGAGTGGCGTGATGAGCTTGCGTCATTGTTCTTGAGATCCGGTCATGCCTCGTCGAACTTGCGTTCGACCTTCAGCGGCGGCGCCCAGGCGGGCATCGCGGCGTCCTGTTCGTCGGTGGTCAGGCCTGGCACGCCGTGCACGGGGTTGCCGAGCATCGGGAAGCCGAGCTTCTCGCGCGACTCGTAGTACGACTGCGCCACGCTGCGCGACAGCGCGCGAATGCGGCCGATGTACGCTGCGCGCTCCGTCACGGAGATCGCGCCGCGCGCGTCGAGCAGGTTGAACGTGTGGCCGGCCTTGAGCACGAGTTCGTACGCGGGCAGCGCGAGCTGCAGATCGATCATGCGCTTCGCTTCGCTTTCGTACGCGTTGAAGAACGTGAACAGCAGGTCGACGTTCGCGTGCTCGAAGTTGTAGGTCGATTGCTCGACTTCGTTCTGGTGGTAGACGTCGCCATACGTGAGGCGGCGCATTTCCGGGCCGTTCGGGCCCGGCTCTTCCCACTCGGTCCAGACGAGGTCGTAGACGTTCTCGACCTTCTGCAGATACATCGCGAGACGCTCGAGACCGTAGGTGATTTCGCCGAGCACCGGCTTGCAGTCGATGCCGCCCACCTGCTGGAAGTAGGTGAACTGCGTGACTTCCATGCCGTTGAGCCACACTTCCCAGCCGAGGCCCCAGGCGCCGAGCGTGGGGTTCTCCCAGTCGTCTTCGACGAAGCGCACGTCGTTCTGCTTCAGGTCGAAGCCGAGCGCCTCGAGCGAGCCGAGGTACAGGTCGAGAATGTTCTCCGGCGCGGGCTTGAGCACCACCTGGTACTGGTAGTAATGCTGCAGACGGTTCGGGTTCTCGCCGTAGCGGCCGTCCTTCGGGCGGCGCGAGGGCTGCACATAGGCCGCGCGCCACGGCTCGGGGCCGATTGCGCGCAGGAAGGTGTGGACGTGCGAGGTGCCGGCGCCGACTTCCATGTCGATCGGCTGGAGCAGTGCGCAGCCCTGCTTGTCCCAGTAAGACTGGAGCGTCAGGATGATTTGCTGAAACGTGAGCATGTGTGCCTGCAGTGTCTTTCGGGCTTTCGGGGGCGGAATGCGGCGGCCGGAGCCAGGCGAGCGCGCCGGCGGGGCGGCGATGTTCCGCTTTGCCCCTTCCCCTTGCGTGGCCCGGGCCGGGAGGCGGCCAGGTGCTAAAACGTTGAATTTTACCGGATTGCCGGAGCCTTGAGACCTGGACGGGGTTCGGGCGGCCGGCAGCGGTGTGGTTGCGTCTTCAGCGCGAGGTTTCGTGTGCTTTGCGCGGCTTATTTTCCGTTGGTCGGCTTGCGTTCCTTCGCGCCCTTGAAAGCCGGTCCGAACGCAAAGCCGAGCGCCAGCAGCAGCAACGAAATGGCGATCACCGTGTTGTTGCCGCTCGTCACGTAAGGCGTGAAGCCGCTCGTGCCTTCAACCTTCACGTCGAGCGAACCGACCGTGAACGTCGGCAGGCGTGCGATCACGCGGCCTTTTGCGTCGATGGCGGCGGTGGCGCCCGTGTTGGTCGCGCGCAGCATCGGGCGGCCGGTTTCGAGCGAACGCATGCGCGCGATCTGCAGGTGCTGGTCGAGCGCGATGGTGTCGCCGAACCACGCCAGGTTCGTCGAATTGATCAGGATGCCCGGCGAGGTCGGGCTCTCGCGCACGGTGCGCGCGATCTCCTCGCCGAAGATGTCCTCGTAGCAGATGTTCACGGCCACGAGCTCACCGTGCACATGGAAGGGCGGCTGCACGGGCGCCCCGCGCGCGAAGTCGCCGAGCGGGATGTTCATGAGATTGACGAACCAGCGGAAGCCCCAGGGCACGAATTCGCCGAAGGGCACGAGGTGATGTTTGTCGTAGCGATAGAGGCCGTTTTGGCCCGGCGTGATGCCGAAGAGGCTGTTGGTGTAGTCGATCACGCGCCCGTCGGACGTGATCGTGCCGCCCACGGCGCCGAACAGGATGGCCGTGTTGGTGCCGTCGGCGAAGGCGCGAACATCGCGGCCGAACTTCTGGGGAATTTCCTGCACGAGCACCGGCACCGCAGTTTCGGGCGTGACGACGAGATCGGCGGCCTTTTCGGTAATCAACTTCTGGAATTCGTTGAGGGCGTCGATCGTGCCCTGCTCGGAGAACTTCATGTCCTGCTTGACGTTGCCTTGCAGCAGCCGCACGTTGAGCGGCGTGCCGGAGGGTTGCGTCCACGAAACGAGCGAGAGCAGCAGGCCGGCGGCGATCACGGCGAGTGCAAGCAGCGCCGGCGTCGCCACCGCGCCGCGCCGGGGCGACGTGCCGCCTTGGCCTTTTACGTCGCTCGCACGCAAAACCGCCTGCGCGATGAGCGCCGCGACGAGCGCGAGCACCCAGCCCACGCCAAATACGCCCACGATCGGCGCAAAACCGGCGAGTGGACCGTCCACTTGCGCGTAGCCGCTGGAAAGCCAGGGAAAACCGGTGAACACATAGCCGCGCGCCCATTCGCCGAGCGCCCACGCACTCGCGAATGCAAAGGCGCCGTGCCAGGTGGGCGAGAACGGCAACTCGCCGCTGCGGCCGTTCTTCGCATGCCCCGCGCAAAACGACCAGACGAGCGAGGCGAGCGCCGGATACAGACCGAGGTAAAGCGAGAACAGCACGAGCGCGGCGCCCGCGAGCACCGCGGGCATGCCGCCGTAGAAGTGCATGCTCACGTAGAGCCACCACACGCCGCTCACGAAGTTGCCGAAGCCGAACGCCCAGCCCGTGAAGAGCGCGCTCTTCCAGCCGGTGGTGCGCGTGAGCCAGAAGTAGAACAGCGCAAAGATCGCAATGGCGAGCCAGCCGCCGTGCGGCGTGGGCGCGAACGACAGCGTGTTGAGCGCGCCCAGCGCGGCGGCGGCGAGATAGTGCCAGAAGGGCAGCGCGCGGCGCGCGGCGCCGTTGGTGGTTTCGCTCGCGCGCGTCTCGGTGTGCGTGCGGGTATCGATCGGTTCGGCCATGCGGTGCGTGGAATGCGATGGAAAGCGCGCTGAAAAGCGCGAGCGCGGATTGCGCGACGAGCGCAACGATAGCACTTTCGTGCGACGGTACCGGGATGGCCTCCAGGGGACGGATCGGAGCGTAGGCGCGGCTGAAGCAAAAACGCCAGCCGCAAGGCTGGCGTCGTCTAAGCGTAGGCCGCGCGCTCGCGCTTGCTCAGGTGCCCGGCGGCTGCAGCGCGGCTTCGCGCTGTCCTGCCATCGGGTCGCGCCGCACCAGCAGCATGTGAACCTGACGTGCGTCGGCGCGCAGCACCTCGAAGATCAGGTCGTCGATGCGCACCTTCTCCCCGCGATGCGGCACGTGCCCGAAGTGATTCGTGACGAAGCCGCCGATCGTATCGACTTCTTCGTCCGGGTAATGGGTGCCGAACGCCTCGTTGAACTGCCCGATTTCGGTGAGCGCGCGCACGCGGAACCGCCCGTCGGGCGAGGCGATGATGTTGCCGCTTTCCTCGTCGAAGTCGTACTCGTCCTCGATGTCGCCCACGATCTGCTCCAGCACGTCCTCGATCGTGATGAGACCGGCCACGCCGCCGTATTCGTCCACGACGATGGCGATGTGATTGCGGTTCTGGCGAAAGTCGTGCAGCAGCACGTTCAGGCGCTTGGACTCGGGGATGAACACGGCCGGGCGCAGCATGCCGCGCACGTCGAATTCATCTTCGGCGTAATAGCGCAACAGGTCTTTGGCGAGCAGCACGCCGATCACGTTGTCGCGGTTGCCGTCGTACACGGGGTAGCGCGAGTGCGCTTTCTCCAGCACGTACGGAATGAATTCGTCAGGACTGTCGGCGATGTTGATCGCGTCCATCTGGGCGCGCGGGATCATGATGTCGCGCGCGCAAAGCTCGGACACCTGGAACACGCCTTCGATCATCGAAAGCGAATCGGCGTCGATCAGGTTGCGCGCGTGCGCGTCCTGGAGGATTTCGAGAAGCTCGCTGCGAGAGTCGGGCTCGGGCGAGATGAAGTCGGTCAGCCGCTCGAGTAGCGAGCGCTTTTCCTGCGGTTTGTCGGTCTGGCGTCGACTGGGATAAGAGTCGTTCATGGTGGTGCGCCCTTTGCCGCGGGGGGCAGGGCGCGCTGTTGCGGAGGGTTAAGGATACAACATGCCTATGGCGCGACCGTGTAATGCCACACATTGGACACACACCGGCAGATCCATCCTAACGCAGATGCGGCGTGGCCGCCCGGTGGACGAAAAAGCGGCGCGCCGTGACGTCACCCGTGACGCCGACCTCAAGCGCAGCGCGCGAGCAGCCGCTCCAGGGCGCGGTCGCGCATGCCGCTCTCGCGCAGCGCATCGACGGTGCGGCGCACGTAGTCGAGTGTTGTGCCATAGCGCCCCGACGCGCAGCCGAACACGGTGCGCACCGTGGCTTCGGAAAGCTTGCCGGTGTAAGTCGCCACATCACGGCGCATGACGAAGGCGAGCGCGTCGACGCGGCGGCCGTCTGCGAGCACACAGGGCAGCCAGGCGGGGCGGTACGAGCCCATCGGCATCTCGCGGCGCCAGAGCGCTTCGAGGTGCGGCATCACGCCCTCGGCGGCGAGGCGGAACGCGACGCCCGCACATGAGCCGCCGCGGTCGAGCGCGAGGACGAGGCCGGGCTGCTCGGGCGTGCCGCGGTTCACGCGCGACCACAGGTACAGCCCGCGATGGTAGCCGTGCACGCGCGAACGCACGTTCTCGACGGTGGGCAGCCCTGGGTTCCAGATCAGCGAGCCATAGCCGAACAGCCAGATGTCGCTCGCGCCGTCCCAGCCTTGCGCCTTTAGCGTGCAGTCGAGCGAGGCGCTCAACTCGTCTTCGCTCAGGAGCCGCGACTCGCCGAGCGCCGGCGGATACCCGGTGCAGGGCACGCTCGCATCGCCCGCCTCGGGCAGTGCTGAGGGTTCGGCGAAATCGGGCGTGCGTTTGTCGTTCATGGCGGGGGCTTACTTGTACGGATCAGGAAAGCCTAGCGAGTTGAGCACCTCGGTCTCGATGCCTTCCATCTCTTCGGCTTCGGTCTCGTCTTCGTGATCGTAACCCTGCGCGTGCAGCGCGCCATGCACGAGCAGATGCGCGTAGTGCGCGGCGAGCGGCTTGCCCTGCTCGGCGGCTTCCTTTTCCACCACGGGGCAGCACAGGACCAGATCGCCCGTGACCGGGTCGTCCTCGCTCTCCGCGTACGCGAAGGTGAGCACGTTGGTCGCGTAGTCCTTGCCGCGATAGGTGCGGTTGAGCGTGCGGCCTTCCTCGGCGTCGACGAAGCGCACGGCCAGTTCCGCGTCCGCGAAGAGCGCGGCCTTGAGCCACGCCGCCACGGTGGCGCGCGGCAGCGCGGCCTTGTGCTCGGGGAACGCCTTCGCGGCGGGGAACTGCACGGTCAGTTTGAGTTTTGGTGCGCGGGGCATGGGGCTCGAGCTATGAAGCGACGCAGGCGGCGGCGTTAGCGCGCGTCGCCAACGCCTTCGTCCTTTTTCGAATGCGCGTCATACGCCTCGACGATACGCGCGACGAGCGGATGGCGCACGACGTCCGCACTCGTGAAGTGCGTGACGGCGATGCCGCGCACGTCCTTGAGCACATGCTGCGCTTCGATCAGGCCGCTCTTGTGGCCGCGCGGCAAGTCGATCTGCGTGGTGTCGCCGGTCACGACCGCCTTCGAGCCGAAGCCGATACGCGTGAGGAACATCTTCATCTGCTCGGGCGTGGTGTTCTGCGCCTCGTCGAGAATGATGAACGCGTGATTGAGCGTGCGCCCGCGCATGTAGGCGAGCGGCGCGATTTCGATCATCTGGCGCTCGAACATCTTCGCGGTCTTGTCGAAGCCAAGCAGATCGTAAAGCGCGTCGTAGAGCGGACGCAGATACGGATCGACCTTCTGCGACAGATCGCCGGGCAGGAAGCCGAGACGCTCGCCCGCCTCCACGGCCGGACGCGTGAGCACGATGCGCTTGACCTGGTCGCGCTCGAGCGCGTCCACGGCGCAGGCCACGGCGAGATAGGTCTTGCCGGTGCCCGCGGGCCCGATGCCGAACGTCACGTCGTGCGAGATGATCTGCTTCAGATATTCGCGCTGCGCAGGCGTGCGGCCGCGCAGGTCGGCACGGCGCGTGTAGAGCTTCGGGCCCAGTTCCTCGACGTCGACGCCTTCGCTCGCGGGCTCGTCGAACGGATGATCGGGGTCGCCGCGAAAACGCGGGTCGATCTCGGAAGCGTCGTTGCCGCCGCTATTGCCGCCATTCACATTGCCGCGCATGCCGCCGCTGCCGTTGCCACGCGGATCGTTCGCCGAGTTGCTGCCGAAGTTCGCAGGGTGCCGGGCTTCGACGAGCGCGAGCTGAATGTCGTCGACGGAGAGCGGATCGCGCGCCTGGTTGTAGAAGTTTTCGAGCGCCGCGAGCGCCAGCTTGGCGCCACGCCCGCGAATCGTGATGCGATGGCCGCGCCGCGCGAGCGTCACATCGAGCGCTTGCTCGATCTGCCGCAGGTTTTCGTCGAGCGGGCCGCAGAGGTTGGCGAGCCGCGCGTTGTCGTCGCGCGGCGCGGTGAATTCCAGATGCTGCTGATTGGGCTTCAAGGTGTCTCTGAACTCCTGAATTCCTGGCTGGGTGCGCCGAGCCGATTAGTGCGCGAGCGTCGATGCGTCTTCGTGCGCGAGCACGAGTTCGCCGCGCAGCGAGTGGGGGTAGGCGTGGTTGATCTTCACGTCGATCATCTGGCCGATCAGGCGCGCGTGCGAAGCGAGCGGCGCCGGGAAGTTCACCACGCGGTTGTTCTGCGTGCGGCCCGAGAGTTCGCTCGGGTCCTTGCGCGAAGGGCCTTCCACGAGAATGCGTTCGACATTGCCGACCATCGACTGGCTGATGCGCGCCACGTTCTCTTCGATCGTGGCCTGCAGGTGCTGCAGGCGCTTGAGCTTCACCTCGCGCGGCGTGTCGTCTTCGAGATTCGCGGCGGGCGTGCCCGGGCGCGGGCTGTAGATGAACGAGAAGCTCGTGTCGTAGCTCATCTCCTCGACGAGCGCCATCATCTTCTGGAAGTCCTCTTCGGTCTCGCCGGGGAAGCCGACGATGAAGTCCGTGGAGAGCGACAGGTCCGGGCGGATCGCGCGCAGCTTGCGGATGATCGACTTGTACTCGAGCACGGTGTAGCCGCGCTTCATCGCCATGAGCACGCGGTCCGAGCCGTGCTGAACCGGCAGATGCAGGTGGCTCACGAGCTTGGGCACCTTCGCGTAGGTGTCGATCAGGCGCTGCGTGAATTCCTTCGGGTGCGAAGTCGTGTAGCGGATGCGCTCGATGCCGGGGATTTCGGCGACGTATTCGATGAGCGTCGCGAAGTCGGCCACGTCGTGCGCGCCATTCGTGAGCGCGCCACGATAGGCGTTGACGTTCTGGCCGAGCAGCGTGACTTCACGCACGCCCTGGTCGGCGAGGCCCGCAATTTCGGTGAGCACGTCGTCGAGCGGGCGCGAGACTTCCTCGCCGCGCGTGTAGGGCACGACGCAGTAGCTGCAGTATTTCGAGCAGCCTTCCATGATCGAGACGAACGCGCTCGGGC
The DNA here is from genome assembly GCF_040965735.1 of Paraburkholderia sp. BR10936. Lineage (NCBI taxonomy): Bacteria > Pseudomonadati > Pseudomonadota > Betaproteobacteria > Burkholderiales > Burkholderiaceae > Paraburkholderia > Paraburkholderia sp. BR10936. Next base: position 607,206 of record NZ_JBFRCM010000001.1, on the reverse strand, counting down.
CTTCTACGCGCGCGGGCGGCAGATGGTCGAACTTCTCGATTTCGGGGAAGCTGATGTCCACCTGCGCGCGGCCCGAGGCGCGGCGCGCGTCGATCATCTGCGGCAGGCGGTGCAGCGTTTGCGGGCCGAACACGAGGTCCACATACGGCGCGCGCGCGACGATCGCCGCGCCTTCCTGGCTCGCCACACAGCCGCCTACGCCGATCAGCAGGTTCGGGTTCGCTTCCTTCAACTCGCGCACGCGGCCCAGGTCGGAGAAGACCTTCTCCTGCGCCTTTTCACGCACCGAGCAGGTGTTGAAGAGGATGACGTCCGCGTCTTCGGGGGTGTCGGTCTTCACGAGACCTTCGGCGGCGCCGAGTACGTCGACCATCTTGTCGGAGTCGTACTCGTTCATCTGGCAGCCAAAGGTCTTTACATAAACTTTCTTGGTCATCGGGTTTCGCCGTTCGCAGTGGTTGACCTGGGGGCGTCGTCCGCTTGATGCACGCGCGTGATGCACGGTCTGCACGTCAGGACTACGGTGTTTTATGAGGGCCGAATCGGGATGCGGGGAGACCGGCTATGAGGCCGGCGTTGGCATCCTGCTTCTGGCAATGCGTTGGGGACGATCCGCGTTGCTTTTCACTTCTTTTTCGCTTTTTTGCCGGCACCGCCGCATTGGCCAATATTTGCAATATGGGTCAACGCGTATGCGGCTGCGGATCGCTTTCTGCGCAATCCAACATTATATCCGTTTGCGTCTGCGGCTCTGCGTCGCTTCGGCCGGATCCGTGCAGGGGACGAGCGCCTCCAGTTCGCCCGAAGTCTGCGCGAAACGCTCGGTGAGGAAATCGAGCAGCGCCCGCACGCGCGGCGCGAGAAAGCGGTTGCGGTGATAGAGCGCGTGCAGCGGCGCGTCGGGGTAGCGCCACTCGGGCATCACGGTCTTGAGCCGCCCGGCGCGCAGATCGTCCGCGACGTCCCAGATCGACTTCACCGCGAGGCCGTAGCCGCACAGCGCCCACTGGCGCGCCACTTCGCCATCCGTCGATTCGAGCGCGGCGTCGAGCGGCACCGTATAGGTCTGCGTTTCCGTCTGCGATCCGCTGCCGCGCGTGAAGCGCCATTCGTTCACCGGCCCCGCCGCCGAGCCGATCACGATGCAGTCGAAACGGGCCAGATCGTTCGGCTCCCGCGGTTCGCCGCAGCGCGCGAGGTACTCGGGCGAGGCGCACAGCACACGGCGGTTCGGCGCGAGCCAGCGCGCCACGAGCGAGCTGTCCTGCGGCGTGCCGAAGCGGATCGCGAGATCGATGTCTTCGAGCACGAGATTCGAGAGCGAGTCGGTCAGCATCAGCGCGAAACGCACGTCGGGATAAAGAGCGCGGAACTCGTCGAGCCAGGTCATCAGCAGATTGCGGCCAAAATCCGAGGTCGCCGATATGCGCACCTTGCCGCGCACCGCGTTCTGGCCCTCCTGCAAGGCCGCTTTGGCGTCGTCGAGCGAGCGCAGCGCGTGCTCGCTGCAGGTGAGATAGACGCGGCCTTCGTCGGTGAGGCGCAGCTGGCGGGTGGTGCGGTCGAACAGACGCGCACGCAACTCCGCTTCGAGCCGCGCGAGCCGGGCACTGGCCGCCGCGGGCGTGAGGCCGAGCTTGCGGCCCGCCGCGGAAAGGCTGCCGAGGCGTGCCGCCTCCACGAACAGGCGCACGTCGCCGAGGTTGTCCATCGCGATTATTAGAAATGAATTGAAAATGATTCAAATGCTACGCCAATTATCAAATTCGAGTGTAGCCGCGACAATGCGCGTGTTTTCAGGACAACGGCCTCGGCTCGCACGCGATGCACCTCGATCACGTCACCCTCGTCACGCCCGACCTCGAAGGCACATGCCGCTTCTTTCGCGACATCGTCGGCCTCGAAGACGGCACCCGTCCGCCGTTTCGCGTGGGCGGCCACTGGCTCTACGCGAACGGCCGCCCGGTCATCCATCTGGTCGAGGCGACCGAGCCCGCCCGGTTGCCAGGCGGATCGTCTGCGCTCGTGGCGCCGCGCATCGACCACGTGGCGTTTCGCGTGGCCCCCGGTGTTGAATGGCGCGCACTCGTCGAACGGCTGGCCGCGCGCCGCGTGCCGTACCAGCTGGCGGAGGTGCCCGCGAGCGAGGAAGTGCAGTTGTTCGTTGCGCTCGCGCCCGGTGTCGTCGTCGAGTTCGTGACGTCGCTGGCGGCTGGCGCGGCGGCTTGATGGCCGCGCGTTGCCGCTGAAGCCCATTTGAATCCAGGCTGATTTTCGGAGATTTCGATGCCTATCCCCTTGCTCGCACTGGCCATCAGCGCCTTTGCCATCGGTACCACCGAGTTCCTCATCATGGGCCTGTTGCCCGATGTGGCGCGCGATCTGCACGTGACGATTCCCGCCGCGGGTCTGCTCGTGACCGGCTATGCGCTCGGCGTGGCGGCCGGCGCGCCGCTGCTCGCCGCGCTGACGAGCCGCATGCCGCGCAAGCTCGCGCTGCAGCTGCTGATGGGCGTGTTCATCGTCGGCAACGTGATGTGCGCGGTCGCGTCGAACTATTCGCTCTTGATGGTCGCGCGCGTCGTCGCGTCGTTCGCGCACGGCTCGTTCTTCGGCATCGGCGCCGTGGTGGCCGCCTCGCTCGTGCCGCAGGAAAAGCGCGCGAGCGCCATCGCGCTGATGTTCACGGGGCTCACGCTCGCCACCGTGCTGGGCGTGCCGTTCGGCACCGCCATTGGCCAGCAGTTCGGCTGGCGCGTGGCGTTCTGGATCGTGAGCGGTTTTGGCGTGATTTCGCTCGCCGGCGTGACGGCTCTGGTGCCCAACCATCACGACAGCGGCCCGGCCGGGCTCGGCCACGAAGTGCGCGTGCTGCGCGACCCGCAGGTGTGGCTCGCCCTCGGCATGACGGTACTCGGCTTTGGCGGCGTGTTCGTCGTGTTCACGTATATCGCGCCGATCCTCGAACAGGTGGGCGGTTTCTCGCCGCGCGGCGTGACGCTGATGCTCGTGCTGTTCGGCGTGGGCCTGACGCTTGGCAACACACTGGGCGGCAAGCTTGCGGACCGCGCGCTGATGCCTTCGCTCATGGGCATTCTCGTGGTGCTCGCCGTGGTCATGGCCATCTTCACGAAGACGAGCCACGCCATGTGGCCGGCCGCGATCACCGTCTTCGTGTGGGGCATCGCCGCGTTCGCGACCGTGCCGCCGTTGCAGATGCGCGTGGTCGCGAAGGCCGCGGCGGCGCCGAATCTCGCCTCGACGTTGAACATCGGCGCGTTCAACGTGGGTAACGCAATGGGCGCGTGGATGGGCGGGCTCGCCATTGCGCACGGCGTGGCGCTCGACACGCTGCCGTGGGTGGCTGCGGCCGTCTCGGTGGCGGCGCTCGTGCTCACATGGGCGGCGGCGCGGCTCGATACGCGTGCCGTAACGCTGCGCGACGCGCACGTGGCGGCGCGGCAGAATACGTGAGCGCCTGACGAGGGCAAGGCGCAAGGCCGTGCAGATGGCAATGCGCCTTATGCGCAGGGCGCGAAAGCAATCCACGATTTGCGCTCTGCAATGCTGATAACAGTGTGAAGATAACTTCGTTGGGCGCGGCAAATCGCGATGCTAGTCTTGCCTCCATTCATGCTCTTGCGCCGCAATGACGCGGCGCTGCCTGGAGGCAGCCATGCATTCACCCCTCGCGCTCGTACGCGATGCACAACCCGATATTGCGCACACCGAAGGATCTTACGAGACGCTTGAACATCTCGTGGGCGTCAACCTCGCCCGGCTGCGCGCCGAACGCCAGCTTTCGCTCGATGCGCTCGCACGCGCCTCCGGTGTCTCGCGCGCGATGCTCGCTCAAGTCGAGTCGGCGCGCAGCGTGCCGTCGATCAAGGTGCTGTGCAAGGTGGCGGCGGCGCTCAAGGTCTCGGTTTCGGCGTTCCTGCGGCGGCATGCCGTGAACGGTTTCGAGCATTTGCCCGCCGAGCGGGCATCGCGCCTCGTTTCCGCCGACGGCCGTTATTCGGCGCGCGCGCTCTATCCGGAAGGCGAGCCCGCCGCCGCCGAATTCCACGAACTGCGCATCGCGCCGCTGCATACCGAGTCCGGCGTGCGCCGCCCGCCCGGCACGACGGTGAACCTCGTGGTGAGCGAGGGCACGCTCGAAGTGAGCGTGCACGATCGGCGCCAGCTGCTCGCCACCGGCGACGCGATCGTCTTCGACGCCGACCAGCCGCACAGCCTGCGCAACCCGGGCGACACCGAGGCGCGCGTGTTTCGCGTGACGCTCAACGCCGAGACGCCGCCGCGCTGGGACGTGCCGGCCGGGACGGCGCAGCCGGCATGAGCCGCGTCGCGCCTTCGAGAACATCGTCTAGTCGCAAGTTTTCGCGCTGCACAGTTGCGCAGCCTGTTGTATCCTTTGCCCGCCGGTTAAGTCAGGTAACAAGCCGGTAATCAGTGCGTCTTCAGGGCGGGGTGAAATTCCCCACCGGCGGTATGCCGGCCGCGCCGCAAGGCAAGGCCGACGAGCCCGCGAGCGCCTGCGCGAGCTTCATTGTGTCGTGCGCAGGGTCAGCAGATCTGGTGCGAAGCCAGAGCCGACGGTCATAGTCCGGATGAAAGAAGATGTGCAGATGGTCATGTTTGCCCATCCGCCGCGGCGTTTCGGCCGGTGCGTGTGCGTCTCCGTTTTCGAGGCGCGCCACGTCACTGCCGAATCACGCGTGCCGGGGATTCCTGCCTGTTTGCAATGCCCTGAAACGTTTTTCGCCTAACTCTCGCGAGGAGCGTTTCACATGTCCCTTACTGCCAGTACCCCTCTCGCTTCATCCCAGGGCGCGCCGCTCGACGCCGCCGCCGATCTCCCGTTCATCGATTCCGAGCCGGTGCCGCCGCGCATTGCCGCCGCGTTGCAAGCCATGCGCGAAGGCCGCCCGGTCGTGCTGCAGGACGACCACGACCGCGAGGATGAGGCCGACCTGATCGTCGCCGCCGAACGCCTCACGCCCGAAACGATGGCGCTCTTCATCCGCGAATGCAGCGGCATCGTATGCCTGTGTCTCTCAGACGAAAAAGTGCGCGCGCTCGAACTGCCGCCGATGGTGGCCCACAACGAGAGCCGCAACCGCACCGCGTTCACGGTCTCGATCGAAGCGCGTGACGGGGTGAGCACGGGCGTGTCGGCCGCCGACCGCGTGACGACGATCCGCGCCGCGATCGCCCCGGACGCCAAGCCTGCCGATATCGTGCGCCCTGGCCACGTGTTCCCGCTGCGCGCGCAGAGGGGCGGCGTGCTGGCGCGCCGCGGCCATACTGAAGGTACCGTCGATCTGGCGGTGCTCGCGGGCCTCGCGCCCGCCGGCGTGCTGTGCGAGCTGATGAACCCGGATGGCACGATGGCGCGCGGCAAGCAGGTCGACGACTTCGCCAGGCTGCACAATCTGCCGGTGCTTTCGATTGCCGAGCTGGTGGCGTTTCGCGAGTCGCTCGCCGTGGCGCGCGAGCGCTGCGCCGAGCCGGCCTGAGGCGCGCAGTCTTACGACTGCACGTCGCCGAATTCGCCGCGCACGCCGGCCTCGACGAGCGCCGGCAGTTCTTCCATGTGGGCCATGATGCGCGTGATGCCCATCTCGCGCAGCACGTCGGCGTAGCCCGAAGGAATGTGGCTCGCGCCCACGAACGCAATCGTCTTCATGCCTGCCGCGCGCGCGGCGTTCAAACCCGAAATGCTGTCTTCGACGACGATGCAGCGCGCCGGCTCCACGCCGAGCTGCTTCGCCGCATGCAGGTACACGTCCGGATAAGGCTTGGGCCGCGCAACCTGCTCGGCGCTGAAGATGCGCTCGCCGAAGATCGTGTCGAGGCCGGCGCGCCGCACCGAAGCGTGCACGCGCGTGAGCCGGCTGTTCGAGACGACGGCGGCAGGCAGTGTCACCCGGCGCAAGGCGTCGCGCACGCCGTTGATCGGGCTCACCGATTCGGCAATGGCGGCTTCGCAACGATGTTCGATGGTCTCGAGAAAGTCCTCGGGCATCGTGAGGTCGAAGCGCGCGGCGACGTCGGCGAGAAAGCGCGAGGTCTGCTGGCCGAACGCCGCATTCACGGCGGCGTGAAAATCGATGCCGGGAAAGGTGCTGCTGAGCGTATCGAACAGAACGCGGTCGGCGATGACTTCGCTGTCGACGAGCACGCCGTCACAGTCGCAGATGAGATGGTCGATCATGCGTGAAACGAGAGGCCGGGCAGCGCGCGGCCAGCGGTCGGCGGCCGTGCATGCGCCTGAGCCAGGCAGGGGACAAGGTGGAAACCCCAATCATACGTGCTTTTGCTTTTTGAAAGCAGCGCACACGCGGCCTGGGATGCTCAGCCGGCGTCTGCTGCGTTTGCCTCGCGGGTGTCGGCCCACGCTTTTGCTGCGCCAATCGCGCGCTGCCAGCCGGCGAGGCACCTTGCCGCCTCGTCGCGCTGCAACGAGGGCGTGAAGCGGCGCTCGAGGCTCCAGTGCCGCTGGAGCTCCTCGATATCGCGCCAGAACCCCACCGCGAGCCCGGCCAGATATCCCGCGCCCAGCGCGGTGCTTTCGCTGGAGCGCGGCCGCAACACATCCACGCCCAGCAGATCGGCCTGGAACTGCATGAGCAGATCGTTCGCGCTGGCGCCGCCATCCACGCGCAGCTCGTTCACGCGCATACCGGAGTCGGCCTCCATGGCGGCGAGCACGTCGAACGACTGATAGGCAATCGAATCGAGCGCCGCGCGTGCGATATGCGCCGCGGTCGTGCCGCGCGTGAGCCCGAACAGCGTGCCGCGCGCATGCGCGTTCCAGTGCGGCGCGCCGAGGCCGGCGAACGCGGGCACGAGGTACACGCCGTCGCTGTGCGGCACGCTGGCCGCGAGCGGTTCGATTTCCGCTGCACTGCGAATGATGCCGAGTCCGTCGCGCAGCCATTGCACCACCGCGCCCGCGATAAAGATGCTGCCCTCAAGCGCGTATTGCGTTTGCCCGAGCGCTTGCCACGCGATGGTCGTGACGAGGTTGTGGCTCGATTCGACAGGCTGCGCGCCGGTATTCATCACGAGAAAACAGCCGGTGCCGTAGGTGTTCTTCACCATGCCGGGGCGCATGCACATTTGCCCGAAGAGCGCCGCATGCTGGTCGCCGGCCACGCCGGCAAGCGGGATTTCGGCCGCGAAAAGCGACGCCGCCGTGCGCGCATAGACCTCCGACGACGAACGCACCTCCGGCAGCATGCTGCGCGGAATCTCGAAGAGCGCGAGCAGGTCGTCGTCCCAGCGCAGCGTGTGGATGTCGAAGAGCATGGTGCGCGCGGCATTGGTGACGTCGGTGGCGTGCAGCGCGCCGCGCGTGAAGTGCCACAGCAGCCAGCTGTCCACGGTGCCGAACGCGAGACGACCTGCGCGCGCTTTATCGCGCGCGCCCTCGACATGATCGAGAATCCAGCGGATTTTCGTGGCCGAAAAGTACGCGTCGATCGGCAGGCCGGTTTTCGTGCGCACCGTCGGCTCGAGGCCGCGCGCTTTCAGCTCGTCGCAATAGCCGGCCGTGCGGCGGTCCTGCCAGACGATCGCGTTGTACACGGGCTGACCTGTTGCCCGGTCCCATACGAGGGTCGTTTCGCGCTGGTTCGTGATGCCGATGCCCGCAATCGCGGCGGCCCCGACGCCCGCGCGCGTGAGCGCTTGCGCCGCGACGCCTGCCTGGCTCGACCAGATGTCGCGCGGGTCATGTTCGACCCATCCGGGTCGCGGGTAGCGTTGCGCGAACTCCTTCTGGGCGAGCGCGACGATTGCACCGCTGCGCTCGAGCAGCAAGGCGCGCGAACTCGTCGTGCCCTGGTCCAGCGCGAGGATGTACGACTCGGCGTGCGACTGAGGCATCGTGCAGTCTCCCTGGAGGGTGTGCGGGGTACGCGCGTCGACCGGCGCGCAACGAGGCGCGTGCCATCGGACCCAGCATAGCCCGAAAGCGATTTGCGCTCGATTCGGCGCAACGGAACGGTCAAGGTGTCGCTCGCACGGCGCGGTGCGACAATAATCGAGTCGGGATGCAGTCGTTCCAACCAGTCGAAAACGATAACGAGGCAATCATGCGTGCAATTGCAATGATCGGTGCAGCCGTGCTGCTCACGGGGTGCGTGGGCGCGCCGCCGGGCCCGGAAGGCGGGGGGCGCGCGCCGTCGCTCGCCGCTTTGCAGCAGATGTGCGGCGGCCAGGCGGTCGATTTCGGTGCCTATGCGGCGGGCGTCTACGCGGCCATTTTTGACGCGTGGGTCGCCAATCGCCGCGGCAGGCTGCCCCAGGACCAGTTTTGCGGTTTCCAGGCTCAGCTCGCGCAGCAATACACCACGCTCGGCAAGAGCGGCAACGGCGAGGCGCGGGGTGAGTGGGTGAACTTCCTCAACGCACAGCGCGCCCAGGCGCTGAGCTGGCGCTCGGCGGTCGACCCCACGTTGAGAGCCGGGTAGGCGAATAGGCGAAGGGTGCCGCGGCAGGGTGCGCGCATTCGCGCGTGCGAGCAGTGCAAACAGGCATGCGCAAAAAAATGGTCACGCGGGCATGAAGCGCGCGGGTCCGCGTGACCATGCACTGCAGGCGCGTACGTCTACTGCCGTGCGCCTGCATCGGGGACGTGCCCGACAAGCCGGGCTCGCGGACGACCCATGCGTCCGCGCAAATCGATAAAGGGCAATGGAGCCTGTGGCTGCGCGGGTACTCGGCCCGCGGGATCAGGCTACGAACACCGTTTGATGGCGCGCAACGCAGAGTCGCCGATTTCGGTTAGTCGCCATTGCTGAAGGCCGGATGCGAGGCGCTCCAGTTGGACGAGCTGTCGTTCGAGCAAGGCGTCCAGTTCTTCTCGCTCCATGTCGAGCTGGTTGGGGGCGTCCTGCACTAGCAGCAGGGTGGCGAATTCATGCGGACTCAGCATCGTTCTCTCCGTGTTGCCGCATCAGAGGTCGCCGGTTGCGGCCCGCAGGGCGGCGCAGCGACAGGAATGCGGTGGTATGAGCGAAAGCCTGCGACCGTGCAGATCGACTGGCTGGAGGGACACCGGCAGCCGGGGCCGCCTGTGCGCGGCCAAAACGGCATCCAGCCCGGGATCTACCTCGGGGAACTGGAGTGTAGTCAACGCCGCTGCGTTGTACAAACCACGCCCCGAAAATTTTCCCTTTGACATTCGAGCCCGCACGCAGCGGTGCTGCGAGCCGCCTGGATTCGCGAAATCACTTGAAGTTCGTGCCGCAGCGCGGCACGCAGCGAGCGAATGCGCTTCGATACGCTACGCATCAAACGCACGGTATGCCCGTGGGTATTGCGTTTGCGCGTCGGTTAGTGATCGTCACATGACGTAACGCGAAGAGGTCGTCAATTTCCGGAACTGCGGGAACTGGGCCCGGTCTGTGCTTTGTGACTGCAGCTGCGCGAAAGTACAGCTAAGATGGAAATAGGGATGGCTGGTAACGTTCACTGCACGTGACTGGCGCAGTTCGCCGGGCCTCCGGCCGGACGCCGCGCGTCGTGAGCGTAAAACGCCGCTTCGGGAGTAGGACACAATGCGTAACGACAATGAGCCTCGCCATGTGATGCCCTGGCGCATCGAAGACATCGATCTCACACGTATCGACCGTCAACGCGCCGCAGCCAACGAAGATCTGCTGCTGCTCCTCGCCGCCTCTTCGTTCATTGAAAGCGGCTCCGACCTCTACACGAGCAACCTGAACGTGTTCTTCAAAGGCGACCCCGAGGTCTCCGAGTGGCTCGTTCGCGAATGGGAGCCCGAAGAGCTTCAGCACGGACGCGCGCTGAAGACGTACATCCAGTACGTGTGGCCCGAGTTCGACTGGGACGCGGCGTTTCAGACCTTCATCGAAGAGTATTCGAAGACCTGTTCGTTCGAGGAGTTCGAGAAAACGCGCGCGCTCGAAATGGTCGCACGCTGCGTGGTCGAAACCGGCACCGCCACGCTCTATCGCGCGATCGGCGAGTATTCGGATGAGCCCGTGCTCAAGGAAATCACCGACAACATCCGCAGCGACGAAGTGCGCCACTACAAGCACTTTTTCCGCTATTTCAAGAAGTACAACCAGATAGAAGGGCACGGGCGTCTCGCCGTGCTCGGCGCGCTCATGCGCCGCGTGATGGAGATCAAGAACGAGGATTCCGAGATCGCGCTGCGTCATGTCTACGCGGGCCGCTACCCCGAGCGCGTGCGCGACGAGGCCTATAGCCGCGAACTGACCGCGCGCGTGAACAGGCTGGTACGCCACAATCTGTCCGCCGACATGTGTGTGAAGATGCTGCTCAAGCCGCTCAACCTGCCCGCGAAGATCCGGCCCGGCGTGCACTATCCGCTCGCGAAGATCACGCAACACGTGTTCTTCCGCTAGGACATCGGCGCACGAAAACAAAAAGCCCGCTGCTGGAGCGGGCTTTTTCGTTTCTGGACGCGAAGATCAGCGATCGCGCTGGCCGTTGCCGTCGCGGCGCGAATTGCCGCCTGGGCGGCCGCCGAGCAGCGCGCCCGGGTTGCCTTGCGGCTTGCGTTGTTGCGGGCGGCCCAGTGCGCTCTCGTGCGAAACGCCGCGCTGGTTTTCGCGACGCGTATGCTCGCCGCGCGCGCCTTGTGCGCCGTGATTCGCGCCTTGCTGTTTCACGGGCTTGGCGGTGCGCACGCCGCCGTTCGAGGCCGGCTTGGCCGGGCGCTGACCGCCGTTGCCGCCACCGTTGGTTGCTGCCTGTGCGCGGGTGCCGTCGCGGCCGCCTTCGCGCTTGCCTTCGCGGCCACCTTCGCGGCCACCTTCGCGAGTACCGCCGCGCGATTCACGCGATTCACGCGACTCACGCGCCTGCGCGGGGCGTCCGCCGTTCGCAGCATTGGCGCCAGACGCACCGCGGCCCTGGCCCTGGCCTTGCCCCTGGCGCGGCGAGCGCCCTTGGGGCTGGCTGCGGCGCTGGATCGGCTCCGGCTTCGCGTTCGGGTCTGGCTCGAAGCCCGCAATGACCTCCTGGGGCACCGCGCGCTTGATGAGCTTCTCGATGTCCTTGAGCAACTGATGCTCGTCCACGCAGACGAGCGACACGGCTTCACCCGTCGCGCCCGCGCGGCCGGTGCGGCCGATGCGGTGCACGTAGTCCTCGGGCACGTTCGGCAGATCGTAGTTGACGACGTGCGGAAGCTGGTCGATATCGATCCCGCGCGCGGCGATGTCGGTCGCGACGAGCACCTGGAGCGTGCCGTCCTTGAACTCGCTCAAAGCGCGCGTGCGCGCCGACTGGCTCTTGTTGCCGTGAATCGCGAGCGCGCTGATGCCGTCCTTCGTGAGCTGCTCGGCGAGGCGGTTCGCGCCGTGCTTGGTGCGCGTGAACACGAGCACCTGAAACCAGTTGTGCTGGCGGATCAGGTGCGTGAGCAGATCGCGCTTGCGGTCGCGGTCGACGGGATAGATCTTCTGCGCAACGGTTTCGGCCGTGGTGTTGCGGCGCGCGACTTCGATGAGTGCGGGCGAGTCGAGCAGGCTGTCGGCGAGCGCCTTGATCTCATCGGCGAAGGTGGCCGAGAAGAGCAGGTTCTGGCGCTTGGGCGGGAGCTTCGCGAGCACGCGCTTGATGTCGTGGATGAAGCCCATGTCGAGCATGCGGTCGGCTTCGTCGAGCACGAGAATCTCGAGCTGCGACAGATCGATCGTCTTTTGCTGCATGTGATCGAGCAGGCGACCCGGCGTCGCGACCACGATATCCACGCCGCGCCTGAGCGCGTCGATTTGCGGATTGATGCCCACGCCGCCGAACATCACCGTGGATCTGAGCTTCAGATACTTGCCGTAGGCGCGCACGCTCTCTTCGACCTGCGCGGCGAGCTCACGCGTGGGCGTGAGGATCAGTGCACGCACCACGCGCTTGCCGTTCGCTGCCGGCGGCATGTCCGTGAGGCGTTGCAGGATCGGCAACGTGAAGCCGGCGGTCTTGCCGGTGCCGGTTTGCGCGCCGGCGAGCAGGTCGCCGCCGCCGAGCACGGCGGGAATCGCTTGCGCCTGGATGGGCGTGGGCGTGCTGTACCCCAGTTCGTTGACTGCGCGGACCAGCGGTTCGGACAAGCCGAGAGAATCGAAAGACATAAACACCTGTTGTATTGCAGTAGCGCGGGCGTCGCTTCGCGGCCCGAAGGCGCGCTGCGCAGCCAAAGCGGTGTTGCCGGGTTCGAATGCGCCCGGTGAAGCCGCCTTTTCGCGTTGTTCGGACGGCGCGCCAGTGCGCGCGCCGCGTTTTTTCTTCATGGAACGGACAAGTCTATCGAGACCCGTCGTCTGGCGTTAAGTTGCATCGTGCGGCCGCGGACACTGCGGCGGCCGTACGATGTCTTCGCATTGACGCGTCACGCGACGTAGCGCGCGACGCTCACGAATTGACAGACGCTCCCGGCGAGCACGAACAGATGCCAGATTCCATGTCCGTGCCGGATGCGCTCGTCATTGACGAAAAAATAAATGCCGACGCTGTAAATGACGCCGCCGGCCAGCAGCCACGCCGTGCCCGCGGCCGGCAAGGCTTCGACGAGCGGGCGAACCGCCACCACCGCGAGCCAGCCCATCACCACGTAGAGCGCCATCGAAAGCATTCTCGTGCGCCGCCCGAGCGTGAGTTCCTGGACGATGCCAAGGGCCGCGAGCCCCCAGCTCACGCCGAAGAGCGACCAGCCCCAGGGTCCACGCAGCGTCACCAGCGTGAACGGAGTATAGCTGCCCGCGATGAGCAGATAGATCGCGGCATGGTCGCACTTTTGCAGCACGGCCTTCAGGCGGATGCCGCGCACGCCGTGATACAGCGTCGAGATCGTGTACAGCGCGCACAACATCGCCCCGTATACCGCAAAGCTCACGACCTTGTACGCGTCGTGATCCAGCGCCGCGAGCGTCACGAGCGAGACGAGCCCCGCTACCGACAACATCGCGCCCACGAGGTGAGTAATGCTGTTCAGACGCTCACCGGCGTGCATGACGACCACTCCTTGTTCTTCCTGAGCGCAGCGCGCGCCGGCGGAACAGTGTTCCACCGCGTGCGGCGCCGTGCTCGAGCGCAGCGTTCAAAACCAGGCCTGACGGGCCACGGAGCCGCTTTCACCGCACGGCCCCGGCGCCAAATAGCGAAGGGCGCAGCCCGCGCACCGCGGACTGCGCCCTTATCAGGCAACCGTCACTATAACAGTAACCACTTGCGTGGGACCGCCGTAAGGGCGGAGGCCCTTACGGCGGTGGGCTGCTTTGCGTCAGTCGAGCGGAGACGAGCGCAGGTCCGCGACCTGTTGCGGGGACACCGGCGTGCCCTTGTTGCCCCAGGACATGCGGATGAACGTCACCACCGCCGCGACCTCCTGGTTCGAGAGCGACTGCCCAAACGGCGGCATGCCGTACGGGCGCGGATTGCCCCCCGTGCTTGGCGGATAGCCGCCGTTGAGCACCATGCGGATCGGGTTCACGGCCGAATGCATCTGGATCGACTGGTTGTTCGCAAGCGGCGGGAAGTTCGGCGGCATGCCGAGACCGTTCTCCGCGTGGCACTTTGCACACTGGTCATGGTAGATCTTCTGACCTTGCTGCAAGAGTTCGCCGCCGAACGCTTCCGACGTCTCCATCTGCATCGTTTCGGGCGCTTCCTTCTTCTGCGGGATGGTCTTCAGATACGAGGCCATCGCGTGGATGTCGTCGTCCGAGAGGTATTGCAGGCTGTTGTGGATCACGTCCGCCATCGGGCCGAACACGGCGCCGCGCTCGGAAACGCCGGTCTTCAGGAGGCTTGCGATGTCCCTGATGTCCCAGTCGCCGAGGCCGCCTTCACTGCCCGTGAGCGACGGCGCGTACCAGTTCTGCAGCGGGATCAGGCCGCCGGCGAAGGCCGCCGAGTTGACCGGGCCGCCCACCGCGTTGATCGACGTGTGGCACATGCCGCAGTGGCCGAGGCCTTCCACGAGATACGCGCCGCGGTTCCATTCGACCGACTTGGTCGGATCGGGCTTGTATTCGCCTTCGCGGAAGAACAGCGTGCGCCAGCCGATCAGCAGGTTGCGGTTGTTGAACGGGAACTTGAGTTCGTGCGGGCGGCTAGGCACGTTGACCGGCGGGACCGAGCGCAGATAGGCGAAGATCGCGTCGGCGTCGGCGCGCGTGACCTTGGTGTAGCTCGCGAACGGGAACGCCGGATAGAGCAGGCTGCCGTCCTTCGAGCGGCCCGTGTGCATGGCGCGATAGAAGTCGTCGGCGCTCCACTTGCCAATGCCGTACTGGTCGTCGGGCGTGATGTTCGGGGTGTAGAGCGTGCCGAACGGCGTGGCCATCGGCAGGCCGCCCGCGAACATCTGGCCGCCGCGCACGGTATGGCAGGCGATACAGTCGCCGGCGCGCGCGAGGTACTCGCCCTTCTTGATGAGATCGGCCTGGTCGACGGGCGTCGCGGCCTGCGCCGCAGCGTTGTGCAGATAGTGGGTGCCCGACCAGAGCACTGGTACGAGGGCCGCGGTGGCGGCCACGATCACGGCGGAAAGTGCGAACAGGGACTTGCGGTTCATATTGGCTGTCTCCCCCGGCGCCTTATTGCGGTTCGCTGCCGCAGGCAAGCGGCGTCTTGAGTGAGCCAGCCGGCGCCGGCACGGGGTTCTGCGGCGCGCTCTGCGTGGAGAGCCAGGCCGCGACCGCGTTCACGTCTTCGTCGGTGAGACGCGTGGCGATCTCATGCATGCAGTCGGGCGCCTTCGCGTGCCGCGAGCCCGAGCGCCAGGCGCCGATCTGCGCACTGATGTAATCCATGTGCAGACCGACCAGACCCGGAATGGCCGGCTCCATGCCGGTGAGCTTCGCGCCGTGGCAGGCCGCACAGGCGGGCACCTGCTTGGCCGGGTCGCCGTGCAGGACGATCTGCTGACCGCGTGCGAGCGTGTCGCTGCCGACCGAAGGTTTTGCGGGCGGCGGGTAGGGCGGCCGCTGCTGCGAGAAGAACGTTGCGATCTCGTGCAGGTAGTCGTCGGAGAGATAGGTGACCAGATAATTCATCGGAGGGTACTTGCGGCGCCCCTCGCGAAAGTTCATTAGCTGGTTGAACAGGTACTCGGCCGGTTTGCCGGCGAGACGCGGGAAGTAGTCGTTGTCGGTGCCCTGTCCATGCGAGCCGTGGCACGCGGTGCAGCCCTGCACGCGTGCGGCGATCGTGTCCGGGGCTTTGGCCTGCGGCGCGGAGGCCGCCGTCTGGGCATGTGCAGCGCTGAGAACGCCTGTCGTCCCGAGCAAAAGTGCTGCTGCCAGAGGCGCGACGAGCGGAATGAGCGGTCGGAAGATACGTCTTGGGGACACGCGTAACTCCATCTTTATCGTGGACCTGACCAGGCTTCGAACGGCCCGGCTTCCAGGCTGCGCGCGATGAAAGCAGCAGACCGTGCGCGCTGCGGCGACGCAGCAGATTCTAGCATCGGGAACTCATAGTGACCATTTGCCGCATGCACCACAAACGCTCTCCGATGGCTTCGAGGCGCCACCGCGACGTGCTTGCGGCCGATCGTCGCGTCGGTGCCGGTTATGATTCTGCACCTGTTCGCCAATCGGTGACACGGGGTTGTCCCGCACCCGCGCCCCATTCGGCGAGCCGCTCGTTGCCCGGTGCATGCATGTCATCATGCCGGGCGCATGCCGCCGCCACTTCCGGTCTCGTGCCTCGGCTCGATGCTCGCGCATGGAATGCGCGTTGAAGCCGCATCGAGCCCGCATTGAACCGAATGGCGCGGCGGCTATCGAAGCAGGCACCCTTGCGGGTCACGCGACGTGATGCTTGCGCGTGCTGCTGTTGCCGTTTTCATGTTGTTTCCTTGCCACTTGTCTCGATGACTCCAATTGCACTTTCCCTATCGTTGCATCCAGCCGACCGATCCCCTTCGCGCGAAGTCCGTGCGACCCGCAACACGCGGGAGGGCGAGGTCCGATGAAAGCTGACTGGCTCTGGATCGGGCAGGTCGCCATGGCGGCCATCGTCAACATCGCCTACGCATTCGCGCTCGGCTCGGCGTTCTATGGCGCCTGGCTCGACAAGGACGGCCGCACGCACGTCGCGCCCGCACGCCTCGCATGGCTGCGTGCGCAACGCTCGCTGCGCGTCGCGGCGTTCGTGCTCGTGGCGGCGCTCATCATGTGGATGCTCTACGAGAGCGCGTCGGTCAGCGGCGAACCGTTGCCCAGCGCGTTCGGCGTGGTCGGCACGGTGCTCTCGCAAACGCACGTCGGACACGCGTGGACCGTCGCGTTCGTCGGTGCGCTCGTGCTGCTCGGCTGCGCGTTCGCGGCTTCGAGCGTGGCGCGCGACGGTGTGCTGTGGCTCGCGCTCGTCGCCATCGCCGCGGGGCGCGCGGGGCTCGGACACGCCGCCGATGCGGGCTTCGCCTCGGCTGCGCTCGGGCTGCATACCCTCCACTTGCTCAGCGCGAGCGCGTGGAGCGGCATCGTCATGGCGGGAGGGCTTGCCGTGCTGCCGGCGCTCAGCGCATCGACGGCACGCGGCGTGCTGATCCGCACGGCGGGCCAGATTTCGAATGTGGCGTTCTTCGCGGTGGGCTTCGTGATCGCGACGGGCGTGTTCGATGCGCTGCGCGGCAGCGGCGGCTCGATCGACGCCATCGTCGGCAGCACCTGGGGCCGCGTGTTGATGCTCAAGGCTGTGCTCGTGCTGCTCGCGCTCGCGATGGGCGGCTTCAACCGGCTCGTGGCGATGCCCGAGTTGCGGCGCGCGGCGTCGACGGCGGCGGCGCGCCGGTTCGTCAACGTGATCCATCTCGAAGCCATCGTGATGATCGGCGTGCTGGTGGCCGCAGCCGCGCTCGCGCACAGCGTGCCGGCCTACGTGTTGCAGGGCTGAAACGTCGTCGCCGCAACTTATTCGTAGCCGAGCCGGTGACTGAGGATCGGTGAGAAGAAGAGGGCGAGGGCGCAGCCCGTGGCGTTGCCTTCGAGCTCCGCGAGCGCAGCCACGGAGGTTGGATTAGCGATCAGCGCGATCAACTGCGGCGCACACCATAGCGCCGCGGCGCCGATCGCGGCGTACTCGATCCAACGAATGCGCCAGCCGCGCGTGAAGGCGATTGCGGCAGCGAGCACGCGCAGGAAGCCGAAGGCGACGAGTGCGCCGACGGCGGCTTGTTCGCGGATCAGATAGTCGGGAAGCGACGCGTCCATGGAGTCCTTTGCAACACCGAGGTTGGGTTGCAAAGGAATCTGCAAGGAGCAGGCCAGTGGGTGGCGTTCGCGTTCGGCGCGTGTCTTCGATGATGGCCGCGCCTTGCGCGGCGCGGCATTCCATGAACTGGCTGTGTGCGCAAACGACATAAGGCGTGCGCGCGTCTCGCGAGCGCGCGCGCCGAAGCCCGCAAAGCCACGCGAAATGTTACGTCGCCGAAACGCGCAGCATCGAGCGCGTCACTTCACGCTGCGCGCCGCGCGTTCGGCGTTCATCTGCGCATCACCATTCGGCGACGCTGCCATCTTCGTGACGCCACACCGGATTGCGCCAGCGGTGACCGGTCTTCGCCATCTCGCGCACCTTCTCCTCGTTCACGTCGATGCCGAGACCCGGGCCCTGCGGAATCGAGACGAAGCCGTCTTCGTACTTGAAGACTTCGGGATTCCTGATGTAGTCGAGCAGGTCGTTGCCCTTGTTGTAGTGGATGCCGAGGCTCTGCTCCTGGATGAACGCGTTGTAGCTCACGGCGTCGATCTGCAGGCAGGTGGCGAGCGCGATCGGTCCGAGCGGGCAGTGCAGCGCGAGCGCGACGTCATAGGCTTCGGCCATCGCGGCGATCTTGCGGCACTCGGTGATGCCGCCCGCGTGCGAGGCGTCGGGCTGGATGATGTCCACGTAGCCGCCCGCGAGAATGTGCTTGAAATCCCAGCGCGAATACAGACGCTCGCCCAGCGCGATCGGCGTGCTGGTCTGGTTGACGATGTCGCGCAGCGCCTCGACGTTCTCCGAGAGCACGGGCTCTTCGATGAACATCAGCTTGAACGGATCGAGTTCCTTCGCGAGCACCTTGGCCATCGGCTTGTGCACACGGCCATGGAAGTCCACGCCGATGCCGACGTTCGGGCCCACGGCCTCGCGCACGGCCGCGACGTTGTTGATGACGCCCTGAACCTTGTCGAAGGTGTCGATGATCTGCAGTTCTTCGGAGCCGTTCATCTTCACGGCCTTGAAGCCGCGCTCGACTACGGCGCGCGCGTTGTTGGCGACGTCGCTCGGACGGTCGCCGCCGATCCACGAATACACCTTGATCTTGTCGCGCACCTGGCCGCCGAGCAGCGCGTGAACGGGCACGCCATGATGCTTGCCCTTGATGTCCCAGAGCGCCTGATCGACGCCGGCAATGGCGCTCATCGAGATCGGGCCGCCGCGGTAGAAGCCCGCGCGATACATCACCTGCCAGTGGTCTTCGATGAGGAGCGGGTCCTTGCCGATCAGATAGTCGGCGAGTTCATCGACGGCGGCGGCTACCGTATGCGCGCGCCCTTCGACGATCGGCTCGCCCCAGCCGACGATCCCCTCGTCCGTTTCGATCTTCAGAAAGAGCCAGCGCGGCGGGACGACGAAGGTTTCGAGCCTGGTGATTTTCATGCGGTGTCTCCATGACCTTGAGCGGTAGGGCGGCGCTCGCATCACGCGCGAGCGGCAACGTCTTCATCCGCCCATGCTACTGCAAAATTCGCCTTTAAGTGCTATTAATAGTATTATTTCGCAACGCTTCCCAATATCCAGGAGAACGGCGATTCAACGCGATCTGCACGGCACGGTGGCCTACGAACTCGGCAGCGCGATCCTGCGTGGCGACTACCCGCCCGCGACGGTCCTGCCGCGCGAGGCCGAACTCATGGCAACGTTCGATGTGAGCCGAACGGTGCTGCGCGAGGCGCTGCGCACGCTCACCTCGAAAGGGCTCGTGGAGTCGCGTCCGCGCGTGGGCACGCGGGTGCGTGCGCGCGAAGCGTGGAATCTGCTCGATGCCGACGTGCTCGACTGGTACGCGCGCGTGGCGCCGCCGCTTGCTTTTGCGCTCAAGCTCCAGGAAATGCGCGAGATGATCGAGCCGTTTGCGGCAGGGTTGGCCGCGAACGCGCATGATTCCGATGCGCTCGCGTCGATCGCCGCCGCGCACGAGGCCATGGCACAAGCGCGCAATGTGGACGAATGGGTGCGCGCCGACCTGCGCTTTCATCTCGCGGTGCTGGGCGCTTGCCGCAACGAATTGCTGGTGCCGCTCGGCACGCTGATCGAGCGCACGCTCGAAGGCCAGTTGCGCGTGAACGCAAAGCGCGCCGAGGTGTTCAACGCCGCGCTGCCCGACCACACCCTCGTGTACGAGGCGATCGTGCAACGCGACGCCTATGCGGCGAGCCGCGCAATGGCGGCGTTGCTGCGCCTCACGCGCGAGCGCATCGAGCGATGAACGCGTATGCCGAATGGGTGTCTTCGCAACGAATCGCGAAAAACGCAGCGAATTGCAGATGTAAAACGATTGCGCTGGCGCATGCAATGACGTTTGCTATGCTTTAGCTCGATCGAACGGCGCCGTGGCTTTCAGTGCCGTCAGCAAGTCAAAGGCAAGGCTAACGGTTAAGCGATGAAGAAGAGCGAAGCGAAAGACACGCAACTGGACAACGCAACCCTGCTGGAAATCATCAAGGCGCAGTCGGACATCGCGAAGCTCGGGCTCGATCTCGGCGGCGTGATGGCCTACGTAGCGGAGCGCACCGAGCAGCTCACGCGAGCCCAGGGTGCGGTCGTCGAACTCGCCGAAGGTGAGGACATGGTCTACCGCGCGGCCTCGGGCAACGTCGCGAACCTCCTCGGATTGCGCCTCGCGCGTGAAACGAGCCTGTCGGGCCTGTGCGTGCGCGAGGGCGAGATCCTGCGCTGCGACGACTCCGAAACCGACCCGCGCGTGGACCGCGAAGCGTGCCGGCGCGCCGGCCTGCGTTCGATGATCGTCACGCCGCTCAAGCATCTCGAGACGACGGTCGGTGTTCTGAAAGTCACGAATTCGGAAGTCGACGCCTTCAAGGACGAGGACATCCGCACGCTCTCGCTGATGTCCGAACTCATCGCCGCAGCCATGTTCCACGCCGCGCGGCACGAGACGAGCGAGCTCTATCTGCGCGCGACGCATGACGCGCTCACCGGTTTGCCCAATCGCGCGCTCTTTTACGATCGCCTGCGCCAGTCGGTGGACCTCGCGCTGCGCTCGTCGGGCGGACTCGGCGTGCTCAATCTCGACATGGACGGCCTCAAGCCGATCAACGACCGCTACGGGCATCGCGCCGGCGACGCGGCGATTCGCGAGACCGCGACGCGCATTGCGCGCCACAGCCGCCGCGTGGACACGGCCGCGCGCGTGGGCGGCGACGAGTTCGCCGTGATCCTGCCCGGCATCGCGGGGCGCGGGGACGCCGAGGCGTATAGCCGCCGGCTCGTGGACACTGTGGGCGAGCCGTTCGAGTTCGAAGGACATCGCATCGATCTTGGCGTGAGCGTAGGCGTTGCCATCCTGCCCGACGACGGCACCGAGATGACGGCGCTGATCGAATACGCAGATCGTTCGATGTACGAAACGAAGCGGGAGCGCAAGCAGATCAGGTGAATGCCGTGCGGGCCGGCGGACTCCGGTTCGCCAGGCACGCGGCAATGAAAAAAGCCGCTGTCCTTGCGGGACAGCGGCTTTTTTTTGCAACTGGTGGCGAATCAGGGATTCGAACCCCGGACCTGCGGATTATGATTCCGTCGCTCTAACCGGCTGAGCTAATTCGCCGAAGAAAAGAATTATCGCGGTACAGCCGGAGGCTGTCAACCCCCCTTCGTCATCTTTTTTGCAGGGAAGGCGGCCGCCGGGCGAGAAGCCCCACCCGGCAGCGCTCACAGCCTCAATCCTGCGCGTAAATATCCGAGTCCTTGGTTTCCTTCACGAACAGCATGCCGATCACGAAGGTGCCCAGCGCGATGATGATCGGATACCAGAGGCCCGAGTAGATATCGCCGCGCGCCGCCACGATCGCGAAGGCCGTCGCCGGCAGGAAGCCGCCGAACCAGCCGTTGCCGATGTGATACGGCAGCGACATCGAGGTGTAGCGGATGCGCGTCGGGAACATCTCCACCAGCATCGCCGCGATCGGCCCGTACACCATGGTCACGAAGATCACGAGGATCGTGAGCATCACCACCGTCATCGGCCAGTTGAGCTGCGCGGGATCGGCCTTGAGCGGATAGCCCGCCGCTTTCAGCGTAGCCGCGAGCGTCTTCTCGAACAGCGCGCCGGCTTCCTTGGCGCCGGGCGCCCGGCCGTCAAACGTGTCGATGGTCGTGTCGCCCACCTTGATTTGCGCGAGCGTGCCTGCCGGGGCGGCCACGTTCTCGTAGTTCAGGCCGGCCTTTGAAAGTGCGCTCTTGGCGATGTCGCACGAGCTCGTGAATTTCGAGGTGCCGACCGGGTTGAACTGGAACGAGCATTCGGCCGGATCCGCGATCACGACGATGGGTGCGCGTGCGGTCGCGGCTTCGAGCGCCGGGTTCGCGTAGTGCGTGATCGCCTTGAAGATCGGGAAGTAGGTGAGCGCCGCGATCAGGCAGCCAGCCATGATGATCGGCTTGCGGCCTATCTTGTCGGAGAGCGCGCCGAAGAACAGGAAGAACGGCGTGCCGATCAAGAGCGCCACCGCGATCAGGATGTTGGCGCTGGCGCCGTCCACCTTGAGCGTCTGCGTAAGGAAGAAGAGCGCGTAGAACTGGCCCGTGTACCAGACCACGGCCTGGCCGGCCGTGACGCCGAAGAGCGCGAGCAGCACGACCTTGAGATTCTTCCACTGGCCGAACGCTTCCGTGAGCGGGGCCTTCGAGACCTTGCCCTCGGCCTTGATGCGCTTGAACGCCGGCGATTCGTCGAGTTGCAGACGGATCCACACCGAAACCGCGAGCAGCAGGATCGAGGCGACGAACGGAATGCGCCATGCCCATGCGGCGAACTGCTCTTCGCCGGTGAAGGTGCGCACGCCGAGGATCACGAGCAGCGAGAGAAACAGGCCAAGCGTGGCGGTCGTCTGGATCCACGAGGTGTAGAAGCCACGTCGTCCGGCCGGCGCGTGTTCCGCGACGTAGGTCGCGGCGCCGCCGTACTCGCCGCCGAGCGCGAGGCCCTGCAGCAGACGCATGCCGATGAAGATCACCGGCGACGCAATGCCGATCGACGCATAGCCGGGCAGGAAGCCGACCACGAAGGTCGAGATACCCATGATGACGATCGTGACGAGGAACGTGTGCTTGCGGCCCACGAGGTCGCCGAGGCGCCCGAACACGATCGCGCCGAACGGACGCACGGCAAAGCCCGCAGCGAAGCCGAGCAGCGTGAAGATGAAGCCGGCAGTGGGATTGACGCCGGAAAAGAAGCTCTTGCTGATGAAGGCCGCGAGCGATCCGGCCAGGTAGAAGTCATACCACTCGAACACGGTGCCGAGCGACGACGCGAAGATCACGCGTTTTTCGTCGCTGGTCATCGGCGCGTGCGAGACTTGTCCGCCAACGGTTGCCATAGATGTCTCCAGTATTGATATGCGTGTGGTCCGTCGGGCAGGCGACTCGTAGACCCGCGGTCCTGCGGAGCATTATTGGAATGGAAACTTACGGGCTTCTGACGCGGGTGTGGGTTTTCGAGTGTAGCGTCGGTGTGGGGTGGGGTCGGCTAACGTCGCTGAATTCGCGATCAAAATCCTGCATTTATTGGTAAATATATTCTAACGTGCAGATTTTGACTCGCTCGAAGCGTATCGGGGTAAGGGTAAATCCCATCCCGGTTTTCGGACGCGGTCCGTCAGTTTCGCGGTGGTTTCGCCGCCAAAGCGCCGGCAATGCCGCTCAGGCCTGCGTACGCAAGCGCAGCGTCACGCGCACGAGCGTGCCGGCGAGGCGCGGCGTGTCCTGATAGACGTGATCGTCGATGGCGAGCATGCCGCCGTGCATCGTGGCGATCTCGCGCACGATCGCGAGCCCGAGCCCGCTGCCTTCGCCGTCGCGCCCGAGAATGCGGTAGAAGCGCTCGAGCACGCGTTCGCGCTCGGCGCTCGGAATGCCTATGCCCGTATCTTCCACCTCGAGATGGACCATGCCCGCCGAGGGCTCGGGCCGCACGCGCACGGTGATGCGCCCGCCCGCGGGCGTGTAGCGGATCGCGTTGTCGATGAGGTTCGAGAGCATCTCGCGCAGCATCACCGGGTTGCCGTCCACTTCGATGCGCGCCCCCGCTTCGCCATCGTCTTCCTCACTGCCGCCGGCCGTTTCGGGGCCTTCGTAGCCGAGGTCCATCTGCTTGGCGAGCGCCGGCTGCACCCAGTCGCGCACGGCGTGGCGCGCCACGTCGGCCACGTCCACCGAGGTAAAGACCTGTCCGGACATGCGGTTTTCCGCGCGCGCGAGTGCGAGCAGCTGGGTGACGAGCCGTGCGGCGTGCTCGGAGCTCGTCGCGATCTGCTCGAGCGAGCGGTGCACTTCGGCGGGCGCGTCCTGGCGCAGCGCGAGCTCGGCCTGGGTGCGCAAGCCCGCGAGCGGCGTTTTCATCTGATGCGCGGCGTCGGCGATGAAGCGCTTTTGCAGTTCCATGTTCTGTTCGAGGCGCGTGAGCAGGTCGTTGAACGAGGTGACGAGCGGCTCGATTTCGGGCGGCGCGCGGCGCGCTTCGAGCGGCGAAAGATCGTCGGGGCGACGCATGCGGATGTTCGACTGCAGCGCGTGCAGGGGAGCGAGGCCCCGCGAGAGCCCGAACCACACGAGCAGGATCGCGAGCGGCAAGATCACGAACTGCGGCAGGATCACGCCCTTGATGATGTCGTTGGCGAGCTGGCGGCGCTTGTCGAGCGTTTCCGCGACCTGCACGAGCACGGGTTGACCTTGCCGATCGCCGACGCTCGGATGCGTCGGCTCCACGGTCGTATAGGCGACGCGGATGTCGATGCCATGCAGCGTGTCGTCGCGGAATTCGACGAGGCCCGGCGGCGGGCGGTCGTCATCGTGCGGCAGCGGCATGTCGCGATCGCCGCCGATCAGCTCGCCACGGCTGCCGAGCACCTGATAGAACACGCTGTCGACGTTATCGGCGCGCAGGAAGTCGCGCGTGGAGGCGGGCAGTGTCAGCTCGGCCACGCCGTTGACGGGCTGGATCTGGCGCGCGAGCACATAGGCGTCGGTTTCGAGCGCGCGGTCGAACGGGGCGTTGGCGATCGATTTCGCCACGAGATACGTGACCGCGATGCTCATCGGCCAGAGCAGCAGCAGGGGCGCGAGCATCCAGTCGAGAATCTCGCCGAAGAGCGAGCGCGGGCGGGCCTCGGCGGCGGCTTCGGCTTCGTCGGGCGGGGCGAACGGATTGGCGTAGCGGGCGTCGCGCGCGTCGTCGTCGAGGGCGTCGGCCGCGGATGCGGTCGCGCCCGAAACGCTGTCGCCGGCCGGGCCGGCAACGCCTGCGGCGCCCTTGGGCGGCACGGCGCGCGCGATGGGAGGACGCCCGGCCATCGTCGATCCTGCCTACTTGAAGTGGTGGCTGGCGGGCATCGCCGGCGCGGCGTCGGGCGTGCCGGCCTCGGTCCGGGCGGGCGTCTGGCCTGCGCCGGCCTGCGCTTCCTTCGCCTCCTTTTCGAGGCAGTAGCCGAGCCCGCGCACGGTCACGATGCGCACGCCGCCCGCTTCGATTTTCTTGCGCAGCCGGTGCACGTAGACTTCGATGGCGTTATTGCTGACTTCTTCGCCCCATTCGCACAGATGGTCGACGAGCTGCTCCTTCGAGACGAGCCGCCCGAGCCGCTGCAGCAGCACTTCGAGCACGCCCAGTTCGCGCGCGGAAAGATCGAGCACCTGGTCGTTGATGCGCGCAATGCGCCCCACCTGGTCGAACGCCAGCGCGCCGTGCCGCACGACGGTCGGGCCGCCGCCCGCACCCCGCCGCGTGAGCGCACGCACGCGCGCTTCGAGCTCGTTGAGCGCGAAAGGCTTGGCCATGTAGTCGTCGGCGCCGAGGTCGAGGCCTTTGACGCGCTCGTCCACGCTGTCGGCGGCGGTGAGGATCAGCACGGGCAGGTTGGAATTGCGCGCGCGCAAACGGCGCAGCACTTCGAGGCCCGGCATTTTCGGCAGGCCCAGATCGAGGATCAGGAGGTCGAACGACTGCATCGACAACGCAGTATCGGCATCCACGCCGCTACGCACGTGATCAACGGCATAGCCCGATTGGCGGAGTGATCTCACGAGTCCATCCGCGAGTATGCTGTCGTCTTCGGCAATGAGGATTCGCATGTTGCGCCAGCGTCGCCTTCGAGGCTTTTAGACCTCGTAGTCAGGCTCGTAACACCCGCGCCGCGCCGCGTCCTTGAAGGCGCGGCCAGGCGACGCGCGGCGGTCTCCCGAAATTCGCGGTTCTGGATAGCCAGAAAGGCTTGCCAAAACCACTGTTTTTTTATACAGTGTCTGCGTTCGTGTGCATTAGCCCGAATGAGGCGTGCGCATGGTCACGAGACGCCGTTCATCATAGCAAAGGACGATTCATGGAAGATAGCAAGAAAGGCTCGGCTGGGCTGACTGCTGAAAAGAGCAAGGCGCTGGCCGCCGCGCTCGCGCAGATCGAAAAGCAGTTCGGCAAGGGGTCGATCATGCGACTCGGCGACGGCGAGGCGGTCGAGGACATCCAGGTAGTCTCCACCGGGTCGCTCGGCCTCGACATCGCACTTGGCGTGGGTGGTTTGCCGCGCGGCCGGGTGGTCGAGATCTACGGTCCGGAATCGTCGGGTAAGACCACGCTCACGCTGCAGGTCATCGCCGAAATGCAAAAGCTCGGCGGCACGGCGGCGTTCATCGACGCGGAACACGCGCTCGACGTGCAATACGCCGCCAAGCTCGGCGTGAACGTGCCCGAACTGCTCATCTCGCAGCCGGACACGGGCGAGCAGGCGCTCGAAATCACCGACGCGCTGGTGCGCTCGGGCTCGATCGACATGATCGTGATCGACTCGGTCGCGGCGCTCGTGCCGAAGGCGGAAATCGAAGGCGAAATGGGCGACTCGCTGCCGGGTCTGCAGGCGCGTCTGATGTCGCAGGCGCTGCGCAAGCTCACCGGCACGATCAAGAAGACGAACTGCATGGTGATCTTCATCAACCAGATCCGCATGAAGATCGGCGTGATGTTCGGCAACCCGGAAACCACCACGGGCGGCAACGCGCTCAAGTTCTATTCGTCGGTGCGTCTGGACATTCGCCGCATCGGTTCGATCAAGAAGAACGACGAAGTGATCGGTAGCGAAACGCGTGTGAAGGTCGTGAAGAACAAGGTCTCGCCGCCGTTCCGCGAAGCCGTTTTCGACATTCTCTACGGCGAGGGCATCTCGCGTCAGGGCGAAATCGTCGACCTCGGCGTGCAGGCCAAGATCGTCGACAAGGCGGGTGCGTGGTACAGCTATAACGGCGAGCGCATTGGCCAGGGCAAGGACAACGCACGTGAATTCCTGCGTGAGAACGCGGACATTGCTCGCGAGATCGAAAACCGCATCCGCGAGTCGCTTGGCGTGAGCACGATGCCGGACGGCGTCAAGGACTCCGGCGAAGTCGAAGTCGCCGACGAAGAGTAAGTCCACCAGGCTCTCGTAGATAAGGCAAGCTGATGCGCAAGGGCGGGTCACCCACGTCCTCGCCTTCCGGCGAGCAGGCTAACCCGCACGCGGGTTCGCCTGCGGACAGGGGCGCCGAGCGGCGCTCCGCCGTCAAGCCTGCCGACTCGCGCACGAGCCGTTCTGGCCATTTGAGCCGCGACGCCCAGGCGGGCGATCGCGGCTTTGCGCATTCTGGCGCCGCGTTTTCTTCGCCCGCCGATCTCAGCGACGATGGCGGCGCGGTCTTCGAAGTCCCGTTCGAGGCGTTCTTCAGCGGGGCGGATGAAGAGGCGGCAAACGTGCCGCCAGAACCGCTGTCCGAACCAACATTCAAGCGATCGCGTCGCGCGCCTCTCGAAACAGCGCGCGAATCCAGCGCGCCGCTAGCCGACCAATACGAGCGCAGCTCGGCCAGCCGCGCCGCACGCGCCAGCGAGCGCGAAAAGTCGTCCACGGCGAAGCAGCGCCCCGAGCGCTCCCTCAAGGGCCGCGCGCTCGGCTATCTTTCGCGCCGCGAATACAGCCGCGCCGAACTCTCGCGCAAGCTCATGCCGTACACCGAGGACGCCGACGCACTCGAAGTGCTGCTCGATTCACTCGAACGCGAGGGCTGGCTCTCCGACGCGCGCTTTGCCGAAAGCGTCGTGCACCGGCGCGCGTCGCGCGTGGGGGCAGGGCGTATCGTCAGCGAACTCAAGCGCCACGCAGTGGGCGAAGCGCTCATCGAAGAGGTGAGCTCGCAACTGCGGGAGACCGAGTTCGTCCGCGCCCGCACGGTCTGGCAGAAGAAGTACGGCCAGTTGCCCGAGACGCCCGCCGAACGCGCGCGCCAGGCGCGCTTTCTCGCGGCGCGCGGCTTCTCGATGTCGATCATCGGCAAGATCCTCAAGGGAATCGACGAAGACTGGTCCGATAACTGAGCCGGCCGTCTCGAAAAATCCGCTCAGGCAAGTCCCCGCCCGGCCTGTGTGTTCGCGGCTGTCTCAAATACTCGGTATGTTAAAATCACGAGGTTTTCCAATCCGGTCTTACCTTTAGCATGCCGCTTTCTCCGCCCGTGCCCCGCCAGTTGCGCCATCAGCGCGCCATCCGGGCGGTCGCCTATGAGCGCGAAGACGGCCTGTGGGACATCGACGCGTGCCTGACCGACCACAAGCCACGCGACGTGCCGCTCGCCGCCGGTGTCCGGCCCAATGGTCTGCCGATCCATGAACTCTGGCTGCGTATTACGATCGATCGCAAGCTCAATGTCGTCGACGCCGAAGCGTCGTCCGACTGGGTGCCTTACGACGGTCAGTGCCAGAACGCCAATCCCGCCTATCGGGCCCTTATCGGGCTCAATCTCCTCGACAATTTCCGCCGTGAAGCGGGCCGGCTCCTCGCCGGCACGGTCGGCTGCACACACCTCACAGAAATGTTGGGCGTTTTGCCGACCGCTGCGATCCAGGCGTTCGTCGGGGCAGTGTGGGACACATCGAATGGCTCCCCGGGTGAAGCGCCCGGACCGGAACTCGGCAAGACCGCCGGAGGCAATGAGGCCGCCGGTGAAAAGCCGCCCTTCCAGCTGGGCCGCTGCCACGCGCTGCGGTTCGACGGGGAGGCGGTGAAGCAGTTTTATCCGCGCTGGTATGGCCATGTGCCGCGTTCGATAGAGCGTGGCGCGGAAACCCCCGGCGTGCGCGACAGCCGGAGCCCGGGCCAAGAGGGCAGGGCCGACGCCGTCTCGCATGAATAACAACAGCGGAATCGAAGTTCACTCCAACTCTCAGACTGAAGGAATCACGCATGAAGATTCACGAGTACCAGGGTAAGGAAATCCTGCGGAAATTCGGAGTCGCGGTCCCGCGCGGCATCCCGGTGTTTTCGGTGGATGACGCGGTCAAGGCCGCTCAAGAGCTGGGCGGTCCGGTTTGGGTCGTCAAGGCGCAGATCCACGCTGGCGGCCGCGGCAAGGGCGGTGGCGTGAAGGTCGCCAAGACGATCGAGCAAGTCCGCGAATACGCGAACCAGATCCTCGGCATGCAGCTCGTCACGCACCAGACCGGTCCGGAAGGCCAGAAGGTCAACCGTCTGCTGATCGAAGAAGGCGCCGACATCAAGCAGGAACTGTATGTCAGCCTCGTCGTCGATCGCGTGTCGCAAAAGATCGTTCTGATGGGTTCGAGCGAAGGCGGCATGGACATCGAAGAAGTCGCCGAAAAGCACCCGGAACTGATCCACAAGGTCATCGTCGAGCCGTCGACGGGTCTGCTCGACGCTCAGGCCGACGACCTCGCCGCGAAGATCGGCGTGCCGGCTGCTTCGATTCCGCAAGCCCGCGCCATCCTGCAAGGCCTGTACAAGGCATTCTGGGAAACCGACGCATCGCTGGCTGAAATCAACCCGCTGAACGTCTCCGGCGACGGCAAGGTCATCGCGCTCGACGCGAAGTTCAACTTCGACTCCAACGCACTGTCCCGTCATCCGGAAATCGTCGCTTACCGCGACCTGGACGAAGAAGATCCGGCTGAAATCGAAGCCTCGAAGTTCGACCTCGCGTACATCTCGCTCGACGGCAACATCGGCTGTCTGGTGAACGGCGCAGGCCTCGCCATGGCGACGATGGACACCATCAAGCTGTTCGGCGGCGAGCCGGCGAACTTCCTCGACGTGGGCGGTGGCGCCACGACCGAGAAGGTCACGGAAGCGTTCAAGCTCATGCTCAAGAACCCGGGCCTGAAGGCGATCCTCGTGAACATCTTCGGCGGCATCATGCGCTGCGACGTGATCGCAGAAGGCGTGATCGCTGGTTCGAAGGCCGTGAACCTGAACGTGCCGCTCGTCGTGCGCATGAAGGGCACGAACGAGGACCTCGGCAAGAAGATGCTGGCCGAATCGGGCCTGCCGATCATTTCGGCAGACAGCATGGAAGAAGCCGCGCAGAAGGTCGTCGCGGCTGCCGAAGGCAAGTAATTTTCACCGGACACGAATGGCGGCGTGCCGGCGCGAAATCCGCAACGCAAGGCGCGGATGACGCGACGCGCGGCGCCAAACGAAAAGAGGTCAATACATGTCGATTCTGATCAACAAAGACACCAAGGTCATCACGCAGGGCATCACCGGCAAGACCGGTCAGTTCCATACCCGCGCGTGCCGTGAGTACGCAAACGGCCGCGAAGCGTTCGTCGCTGGCGTGAACCCGAAAAAGGCCGGCGAAGATTTCGAAGGCATTCCTATCTACGCGAACGTGCGTGAAGCGAAGGACGCCACCGGCGCGACCGTTTCGGTCATCTACGTGCCGCCGGCAGGCGCTGCTGCTGCGATCTGGGAAGCCGTCGAGGCCGATCTCGATCTCGCGATCTGCATCACGGAAGGCATTCCCGTCCGCGACATGATCGAAGTCAAGGACCGTATGCGCCGCGAAGGCCGCAAGACGCTGCTCCTCGGCCCGAACTGCCCCGGCACGATCACGCCGGACGAGCTGAAGATCGGCATCATGCCGGGTCACATTCACCGCAAGGGCCGCATCGGCGTCGTGTCGCGTTCGGGCACGCTGACGTATGAAGCGGTTGCCCAGCTGACCGCGATCGGCCTCGGCCAGTCGTCGGCAGTCGGTATCGGCGGCGACCCGATCAACGGTCTGAAGCACATCGACGTCATGAAGATGTTCAACGACGATCCGGATACGGACGCCGTGATCATGATCGGCGAAATCGGCGGTCCGGACGAAGCGAACGCCGCCGAGTGGATCAAGGACAACATGAAGAAGCCGGTGGTTGGCTTCATCGCGGGCGTCACGGCGCCTCCGGGCAAGCGCATGGGCCACGCCGGCGCGCTGATCTCGGGCGGTGCGGATACGGCCGACGCGAAGCTGGAAATCATGGACGCGTGCGGCATCAAGGTGACGCGCAACCCGTCGGAAATGGGTCGTCTGCTGAAGGCGATGCTGTAAATTCGAAATGCGCCGCCACTCGTGCATCATGTATGCGCGGGCGGCCGGCGTTTTTTGATATGCTTGCGGAATCCTTTCACGAGGTTTCCGAACAAAGAGCGAGGGAGCCAGTCGTGGCCTCCTCGCTTTTTTATTTGGCTCGCCGTATGAGCCGCCTATCCTGAGTCACGGCTGAGTCTTCGTCTCCATGCTCGAGTTTTTCGCGACGCTCCACTGGGGCGCTGTCATCCAGATCATCGTCATCGACATCCTGCTCGGCGGCGACAACGCCGTGGTGATCGCGCTCGCCTGCCGCGACCTGCCTTCGCAGCAGCGCATGCGCGGCATTCTGTGGGGCACCGCGGGCGCGATCGCGCTGCGCGTGGTGCTGATCGCCTTCGCCGTGGTGCTGCTCAACGTGCCGTTCCTCAAGTTCACGGGCGGCCTGCTGCTGCTGTGGATCGGCGTTCGGTTGCTCGCGCCCAGTCAACTCGAGCACGCCAACGTGAAGCCTGCCGAAAAGCTGATGGGCGCGATCAAGACGATCGTCGTTGCCGACGCGGTGATGAGCCTCGACAACGTGGTCGCGATTGCCGGCGCTGCCGAAGCGGCCGATCCGCGCCATCGCATCGCACTCGTGATCTTCGGGCTGATGGTAAGTATTCCGCTCATCGTGTGGGGCAGCCAACTCGTACTCAAATTGCTCGACCGCTACCCGGTGATCGTGACGCTCGGCGCCGCGCTGCTCGGCTGGATTGCGGGCGGGCTCATCGTCAACGATCCCGCCGGCGACCGCTGGCCGCTGCTCGATACGCCCGCGGCCGAATACGGCATGTGCGTGGCGGGGGCCGTGTTCGTCGTCGCGCTCGGGACCTGGCTTCGGCGCCGCAACGCGCAGCGCAGCGCGACGCAGGGGCCGCAGTCGCACTGAGCGCGCATGGCTGTGCCATAGTGCCTGGGCCATCTGGCCGACTGCTGCGCAGCACGGGCCGCCGATACGATCAAGACGCCTGTTCACGACTGTGAGCAGGCGTTTCTTGTTTCAGGAGCCCTGACGATGATCGTATCCGCACTTCCCATGAACCCGCAGCCGCCCAACGGCTGCGCGTGTTTTGCCAGACTCTCGCGCCTCGCGAGCATTGCCGGGCGCTGGACCGCGCGCGGCTTCACGCTGATCGAACTGATGATCGTGCTCGCGATCGTCGGTGTGATCGCGGCCTACGCCATTCCCGCGTACCAGGATTACCTCGCCCGCAGCCGCGTGGGCGAGGGCCTTTCGCTCGCGGCTTCCGCGCGCCTCGCCGTGGCGGAGAACGCCGCGAGCGGCAACGCGTTCGGCGCGGGCTACACGGTGCCGCCCGCCACGCGCAACGTGCAGTCGCTGCATATCGATGACACGACCGGTCAGATCACCGTCGCTTTCACCTCGCGCGTGGCGCCCGAGGGCAGCAACACCATCGTGCTCGTACCCTCGGTGCCCGACAACGCCGATGCGCCCACCGCGCGCGTCGTGCTCGCCCAGGGCAGTGTGCAGGGCGGCACGCTCACGTGGGAGTGCTTCGCAGCGGGCAAGACGGCTTCGTCCCTTGGCGCGCCCGGCACGGGCCCATCGCCCACGGACGCCGCAACGCTGGCGGGCAACCTCGCACCGCCGGAGTGCCGCGCATAAGGTTTGCGCATCGGTGCGGGGGCAACCGTGAGCGCTTTCAAGCCCACTCGCGCAGCGCACGCGGATGCGACCCGACCGGCCGCACCCGCACAGCGGGGGAAAAGTTTTGTATAGTGCCCCGTTGCTGAACGCCCCCGCCCAACCATGCCTTCCAATTTTGCGCGTTACCTTACGTTCGTCTTGCTGGCCCTCGCGTTGACGCTGCCCTATGCGGTCGTCAACCACACCTATCCGATTCCGACTTTCTACGCGGAATTCGTTGCACTGACACTTTATGTGCTGATGGGCGCCGCGACGTTGCTGCTCATTCGTCCGGCGCGCGCAGGCGAGGGCTTCGCATCGCCCACGGTCGCGCTCGTGCCGCTCTTCTTCGGTCTGTTGCTGATCGTGCAGACGTTCGCACTGCCGCTTGCCGAGCCTTCGATGAACTGGCTCGGCGCCGGTTATCTGCTCGCCGCGTTCCTCGCGACGCACGCGGGCTACACCATCACGCGCGCGCGCCTCATGCAATCGGCGCTCGTGTGGGCGGCTTTCGCGCTGCAGTTCGGCGGCCTCTTCGCCGTATTCACCCAGGTGATCCAGCTCTTTCACCTGGAGACGAAGGTCACGCCGCTCGTGGTGGCGTACAACATCACGGTCGATCGCCGGCCGTTCGGCAACATGGCGCAGGCCAATCACCTCGCCACCTATATCGCCTTTGCGATGGCGGGTGCGATGTACCTCGTCCTCACACGGCGTTTGAACATCCTGCTGTGGGGCGTGCTGACCGTGATCTATTCGGGCGGTCTCGCGCTCACCGTGTCGCGCGGGCCGTGGCTGCAGATGGGCGTGATTTTCGTCGCGGGTCTGTGGATCGCGCTCACGGGCTGCCGCAGCGAAGGCGACGAGGGACGCGGTGCGGGTGCGGGCCGCAAGGCCGGCGGCGTGCGCGCCTGGGCCATCCCGTTCGTGCTCGTGCTGATCTTCTTCGGCATGAATGCATTCGTGCGCTGGGCCAACGTCCACTACGGCCTGGACCTTGCGCAGTCCGCCGCCGAGCGCATGAAGGACGCCAGCCAGATCGCGCCGCGCCTCGCACTGTGGCGCTACGGCTGGACGATGTTCAAGTCGCATCCGGTGCTAGGCGTCGGCTGGGGCGATTTCCCGGTGCACCAGTTCGAGCTGGCGCGCTCGCTTGGCGGCGTCGAGATCGCCAACAACGCGCACGACATCTTCCTCGACCTGCTCGCGAAGACCGGCCTCGTCGGTCTTGCCATCGTCGTGATCGGGCTCGTCGCGTGGTTCGTGCGCGGGCTGCGCGCGCCGCATACCGCCGAGCGCGTGTTCGGCTTCATGCTGATCGGCGTGCTCGTCATGCATGCGCTCGTCGAATATCCGCAGCAGTACATGTTCTTCCTGCTGCCGGCGATGTTCGTGTTCGGCCTGCTGGAGACGAAGCCGCTGCGTGTCGTGCCGCCGCGCGTCTCGCTCGGCGTGTATGCGGTGGTCGTGTTCGGCGGCGTCGCGGCGCTGTACCCGGTGCTGCGCGACTACAACCGCGCCGAGGTGCTGTATTACGGTCAGCACCCGGCGCGCGACTACGGCGACGATCCTTCGCGCCTGTTCGGCGCTTGGGGCGACTACGGTATGGCCACGCTGTTGCCGATGAACGCCGCGAGCCTGCCGAGCAAGCTTTACGCGCACCAGCGCGCCATCGCGCTGCTGCCCGGCGAAACGGTGCTGCGCCGCTACGCGGTCTTGCAGGCGCTGGATGGCGATACGGCGGGCGCTTTCGATACGGTGGAGCGTCTGCGCATTTTCGCCACGGAACTGCACGACTGGCAGACGCAACTCGCTTCGCTCTACGGCCTGCTCGACGAGCAGCCCACGCTCGCGGACTTCAAGGCGCAACTCGTCAAGAAGTACGGGACGCCGGCGAAATCGGTCGAACAGGACGACGAGGACGATTCGGACGATTGAGTCTCACAGCGCGCGCGTGAAGGGGCGGTGAGTCAGCTCGCCGCCGCTCCGGCAATCAAAGCTCGGAGTACTTCGCGGCGCTGCCTTTTGCCTTCTCCACGGGATAGCGCTGCGCGTTCAGCTTGAGCTTTTCCGCCGCCGCTTCGACCAGATCGATCCCGGCGGTATGGGCGACCAGCAACAGGTAGATGAACACATCCGCGCATTCGTGCTTGAGATGCGTGAGCTGCGCGGGATCGGCGAGCTGTGAGTCGATCTGCGCGTCGGTCTTCCACTGGACCGTTTCCAGCAGCTCGCCTGCCTCGATGCTGGTGGAGACGATCAGGTTGCGCAAGGTGTGAAACTGCTTCCAGTCGCGCTCGTCGCGAAAGGCCAGAACCTGCGCGAGCAGTTCGTCGAGCGTCATGGCATCAGCGCTCCGCCACCCAGTCTCCCGACTTGCCGCCGTGCTTTTCCAGCACGCGCACATCGGTGATCGTCATGCCGCGGTCCACGGCCTTGCACATGTCATAGACGGTCAGCAGTCCGACCTGCACGGCGGTCAGCGCTTCCATTTCCACGCCCGTGCGGCCGAGCGTTTCCACCTGCGCCGTGCAGTGAACGCCGGGCAGCGCTTCGTCGAGCGCGAAGTCCACTTTCACGCGCGTAATGGCGAGCGGGTGGCACAGCGGAATCAGATCCGAGGTGCGCTTCGCCCCCTGGATCGCGGCGATGCGCGCAACGCCGATCACGTCACCTTTTTTCGCGTGGCCGTCGCGGATCAGCGCGAAGGTTTCCGGCAACATGCGGATCGTGCCGCTCGCGAGCGCGATGCGCTTCGTCTCTGCCTTGCCGCCGACATCGACCATATGGGCGTCGCCGGCTGCGTCGAAATGCGTGAGTTCAGGCATGGTGGTTCTTCCTTGAGGGGTAGCTATCTTAACAGTGCGGCACGCCGCGCTTTCTACGCGTCTTGCCGTGTCGCAAGTGTTGTAAGGCGGGCTACAATCGATGGGTTGGCGCACGGGCGCGGGCGGTCCTCACCGGGCGCGCCGCCGCGCCGGTGTTCCGCATTCCCCGATCCTGTCATCAATGCGTCTGAAACGGCTGCTTGCTGCATGGTTGTGCGCGTCGCTTATGGTTTCGCCGCAAGCGTACGCGCAGGCGTCGAATGCCGCCGTCCTCAAGTCCGGCGCGGCCCCGCCGATGGCCGCGCAGCCGGCACCGGCCCCCTCCAGCCCGGCACCGAACGCGGCCAATGCGGCGCCCGCACTCGTCAGCGGCCCGTTCGACGACTCGGCTGACCCCGTCGTCCCCGCCTCGATCGCGCAGGGCGTGTTCGGCACTTACGGCGGCGCGCAGAGCCGCTTTTCGGCCCAGGGCCAGGCAGGCGCAGCTTCCTCGTCGTCGAGCGGCAATACCAGCGTGCGCGCCCCCGCCTGGGTGCCGCAACTGCCCGACCTCGGCGACGGCTCCGGCGGCGCGCTCACGCCGCAGGCCGAGCGCCGTATCGGCGAGCGCGTGATGCGCGAGATTCGCCGCGACCCCGACTATATCGGCGACTGGCTCGTGCGCGACTACCTCAATTCGGTGGCCGCGCGCCTAGCGGCGGCCGCCAGCGCGCAGTTCATCGGCGCCTATCGGCCCGACTTCGATCTGTTCGCGATCCGCGACGGCCAGATCAACGCCTTCTCGCTGCCGGGCGGCTTCATCGGCGTGAACTCGGGGCTCATCGTCGTCACCCAAACGGAGTCCGAACTCGCCTCCGTGCTCGGTCACGAAATGGGCCACGTCTTGCAGCGGCACATCGCACGTATGCTTTCGCAGAGCGAGCGCACGGGCCTGGCCGCGCTGGCCGGCGTGCTGTTCGGCATTCTCGCGGGCGTGCTCGCGCGTAGCGGCGATCTCGGCGCCGGGATTGCGCTCGGCAGCCAGGCGTATGCCGTGGACAGCCAGTTGCGTTTCTCGCGCGCCGCGGAGCACGAGGCCGATCGCGTGGGCTTCCAGCTGCTCACGGGCGCGGGCTACGACCCGTGGGGCATGGTGGCGTTTTTCGAGCGGCTCGAGCGCGATTCGATGGAAGACACGGGCGTGCCGGCCTACGCGCGCACGCACCCGCTCACCGGCGAGCGCATCGCCGACATGCAGGACCGCGCGCGCCGCGCCGCTTACCGTCAGCCGCGCCAGGCGCCCGAGTACGGTTTCGTGCGCGCACGCGTGCGTGTGCTTCAGGACCGCACGCGCAACGAGTACATCGACGAGGTTTCGCGACTGCGCTCGGAGCTCGAGGACCGCACGGCGCTCAACGTCGCCGCGAACTGGTATGGCATTGCCTACGCGCAGTTGCTGCTGGAGCGCTACGACGACGCCACGGCGTCGCTCGCGAACGCGCGCGCGGCGTTCGCGAAGTTCGAGGCCGCGGATGGCAGCAAGACGCGCCGCTCGCCGAGTCTCGACGTGCTCGCCGTGGATATCGCGCGCCGCTCAGGCCGCACCGACGACGCCGTGCGGCTGGCCGAGGCCGCGCACATGGCGTGGCCAGGCTCCCACGCGGCCGCCGATGCGCTGCTGCAGGCGCTGATCGCGGCGCGGCGCTTCAAGGAGGCGCAGACGCTCGCGCGCAGCGAAACCGAGGCCGAACCGCAGCAGGACGCCTGGTGGCTCTATCTGGCGCAGGCGAGTGCCGGACTCGGCGACGCGCTCACTCAGCATCGGGCGATGGCGGAGAAGCTGGCGCTCGACGGCGCGTGGCCCTCGGCTATCCGTCAGCTCAAGGAGGCGCGCGACATGAAATCGGTGGGCTACTACGATCTGTCGACGATCGAAGCGCGCCTGCACGACTTCGAGGCGCGCTACCAGCAGGAGCGCCAGGACGAGAAGGACGAGGGCCGCGGCTAAGTCGGGGCTCAGTCCGCGGATGCAGGCGGCGTGCCGCTCGCGCCGTGCCCCGCGGCCTGCGCTTCGCGCTCGGCGCGCGCCGGGCTCGCCACGAAGGCGAAGCGCGTGCTCACGTCGGCGCGCTTGACCGGCTGCAGCGGCAGCGCGGCGCCGGCGCGCCAGTGGAAGGTGCCGCTGTGCGCGTCGTCCGCGAGCGTGGCGTGGTCGGTGAAGAGGTCGAGGTCGTGGTCGTGCAGCAGCGCCGCGCGCGGCGGCGAACTCGCATCGGCGAAGATCACGCTGCCCGCTTCGTCGAGGTAGGCGGCCACGGGCTCGAACGCTTGACCGCCCTGATCGGTGAGCGTCAACGCGTCGTCGCCCTCGTGACCCGCGGCGAGACGCACGATCCACGGCGTGTATTCGAGTTCGACGTACACGCGCTGCGGCCCGTTCTGGAAGTACCACTGGCCGTGTTCATCGCGCTCGTAATTGCGGTTGATGAAGCCGAGCAGCGCTTCGTGGCGGATCGCGGTGCCGGGTGCGTTCTGCGCCTGGGCGGCCTCGTCGCGCATGCGCCAGTTGCCGCGTGCGTCGAGCAGCAGCCAGCCCGTGCAATGCGGGACGTTGGGCCAGCGCGCGAGCGCCTGTTTGACGATGTCATCCATGAGAGACGAAAGGCGAGAGATAAGCGAACACGCGCTGCGAAAGCCAGTCGCTGCGGCCAGGGAACGGTCCCGTCATGAAGCCGACGTGGCCGCCGTGCGCGGGCTGATCGAGTTCGACGGCGGCGCTCACTTCGTGGCGCGCGGGCAGCGCGCGGCCCGGCAGGAACGGATCGTTGCGCGCGTTCAGAATGAGCGTGGGGACGGCGATTTCGCCGAGCTTCGGACGGATCGTCGCTTGCGTGTAGTAGTCGTGGGTGTCGCGAAAACCGTGCAGCGGCGCCGTCACGACATTGTCGAATTCGTACATCGTCCGGCTGGCGAGCACGGCTTGCGCGTCGAACAGGCCGGGGTACTGCTCGAGTTTCTGGAGCGCCTTCACTTTCAGCGTTTTCAGGAAGCTGCGCGTGTAGATCATGCCGAAACCCTGCGTCAGCATCTCACTGCCTGCATGCACATCGAGCGGCGTGGAGATCGCCGCGGCGGCCGCGACGATCGCGGCGTCTTCCCGACGCTGGGCAAGCCAGTGCAGCAGCACGTTGCCGCCGAGCGACACGCCCGCGACCACGAGCGGCCCCGCGTGGCGGGCAGCGAAGCGGCGCAGCACCCAGTCGACTTCGGCGGAATCGGCGAGATGGTAGAAGCGCGGCAGCAGGTTCAGCGGTCCGCTGCAACTGCGAAAGTGGGGGATCGCCGCATGCCAGCCGCGCGCCTGCGCGGCGGCAGCGAGCGCGCGCGCGTAGTGGGAGCTCGAGCCGCCTTCCAGGCCGTGGAACAGGACGAAAAGCGGGGCGTTGTGTGAATCCGCACCGGCACGCTTGCCGTCCAGCCAGTCCACTTCGATGAAGTCGCCATCCGGTGTGTCCCAGCGCTCGCGGCGGTAGGCGGGCGCGGGCAGGCGCGAGAACAGCGCCGGCACGATGGTCTGGATGTGCGCACCGGGCAGCCAGAACGGCGCGCGGTAGTCGTTGTCGTAGTGGGGGCCGAGCAGGGCGGTCTGGGCATCGAGCGCGGCCGCGACGCGGGCTGCGTCGCCGGGCCTGCTGGTGTCGTCGGTCGTACTCATCACTGCCCCCTGCTTTGCGCCCTTATGTCAGTGCAGCGCGCCCTGGCCGTGGCGCAATCTGGCCGAGAACTGGGTGGCTGCGTCGTCGGGCATGCGGCTCGCGTGAATGTGCGCAATGCGCCACTCGCCGCGTTCGTGAACCATCACGTAGGTCGTGAAGACCATGGTGGGAATCGCACTGGGATCGACCGGGCGGTGCGCTTCCACGATCGCGTAGACCACGGTGCCGAGGCTGTCGTACACACGGATGTCGAGCGGCTCGATCGACACCGGCGCCGCTTCGAGCTGTGCGGCGAGGCCCGCGCGGATGCTCGGCAGGCCGTGCAGGTGCGCGCCTTCCGCCGTGATGCAGCTCACGAACTCTTCATCGATCCACAGACCCATCAAGCTGTCGATGTTGACTTCCGCGACGGCCTGGTAGTACGCGTTGAGGGTGTCCGCGGCGGCTTCGAAGATGTGGGCAAAACGTGGCATGGCTCGTTGGTCTTGTGCGCTCGGTGTCGCATTCGGCGTC
Organism: Paraburkholderia sp. BR10936; assembly: GCF_040965735.1. Taxonomy (NCBI): domain Bacteria; kingdom Pseudomonadati; phylum Pseudomonadota; class Betaproteobacteria; order Burkholderiales; family Burkholderiaceae; genus Paraburkholderia; species Paraburkholderia sp. BR10936. The sequence goes on along the minus strand of NZ_JBFRCM010000001.1, from coordinate 567,862 downwards.
TACCTGGGCGCGGGTTGGCGATTGATCGGTTGCGTCGTTGTGCGGCTGTCGCTGCGTGCCGCGCGTTTGCCGCGAGCATGCCGCTTTCGCGAGGCAGGCCTGTGACGTGCTCCGATGCGGCGCATGGGTCCCTCCCGCGCCTCGTTGCCTCTATTGGGCGCGCGCAACGCGCATGGCGTCCGTTGCGTGGCGCACATCCATTTGTGTGCGCGATGTTTTCAGCGTGGCGGGCGGCACATAGCCGCCCAACGCTGCTGGCGATGCCTGTTGCTTATCGCTGCCCGAGCAGCATGCCGCGTAGATCGCCGAAAACCTGCTCCGGGCTCAGTTCGCGCAGGCAGTTCAGATGCCCGAGCGGACACTCTCGCGCAAAGCAGGGACTACATTCGAGATGGAGCCATTGTACCTTTGCAAGCTCGGACAAGGGCGGCGTGTGGCGCGGATCCGTCGAACCGTACAGCGCGACGAGCGGCCGACGCAGCGCGGCGGCCACGTGCATCAGGCCCGAATCGTTGGTCACCACGGCGTTCGCGCGCGAGATCAGTGCGCACGCCTCGCCGAGCGCGGTCTGCCCGCACAGGTTGCGCACGTTCGGCGCGCGATCGGCAATCGCCTGGGCGAGCGGGGCGTCCTTCGGCGAGCCGAGCGCGACGATCTGCGTGTACGGGAACGACTGCCCCACCATCTTCGCGAGCGCCGCGAAATGCTCGGGCGGCCAGCGCTTGGCCGGGCCGTACTCGGCGCCGGGGCAGAACACGAGCAGCGGCACGCGCGTATCGAGATTGAAGCGCGCCGACACGCGCGACGCCTCGTTCGGGTCCGACTCGAGGCGCGGCATCGGCAGGTCGTCGGGCACGCTCGCGCCGGGCGCGTAGGCGAGCGCGGCGTAGTGGCTGACCATCGGCGGGCGCTCGTCGTTGGGCGGATTCGCATGGCGCACATTCAAGAGGCCGTAACGGTTCTCGCCCGTGTAGCCAATGCGCAGCCCGATATTGGCGAGCCACGGGATCAGCGCGGACTTGAGCGAATTGGGCAGCACGTAGGCGGCGTCATAGCGCTCGGCGCGCAGATCGCCCGCCAGTTGCCAGCGGCGCAGCAGCTGCAGCTTGCCGTGGCCGAGGTCGGTGGCGTAGACGTCGCGGATCTCGGGCATGCGCTCGAGCACGGGCGCAACCCAGGTTGGCGCGAGCGCATCGATCTGAATGCGCGGGTGCAGTTTCACGAGCCGCGAAAAAAGCGGCTGCGCCATCAGTGCGTCACCGATCCAGTTCGGTGCGATTACCAGCGCGCGGCGCATCGGGAGTCAGGGTCCGGAGAGGGTAAAGGTTGCACGTGCGGCTTGCCCGCCTCGCGCCGGCTCGGGCCGGCATGGGGGCGGATTGGGCCGCGCGCGAAACACGGTTGGGAAAATGACGAGAAGCCGCGCGCCGGTGAACGGGCGGCGGCGGCACGTAAAACGCGCCGCCGCATGCAACGACGGCGCGCCGCGAGTGAGGCGAAACGCGTCAGTGGCCGTGGACGACCTCGCCCGCGCGCAGCTTGTAACGCGTGCTGCAGTACGGGCACTTCGCTTCGCCGTGCGTCACGTCGAGGAACACGCGCGGGTGGTTGCTCCAGCGCGGCATCGACGGATTCGGGCAGTAAGCGGGCAGATCCTTGGCCGAAAGTTCGACCAGCGGCATTTCCTTGATTTCGCTCATGAGGACGATTCTCTGTGTAGCTGTGGGGGCCAGGCGTTGGCTCGCCCGGACCTTTTGTCTTAGACCTTCGCGAGCCAGCGCGCGTACTTGTCGTTCTTGCCCGAAACGACGTCGAAGAAGGCCGATTGCAGCTTCTCCGTGACCGGGCCGCGCGAGCCGCTGCCGATGGTGCGGTTGTCTAGCTCGCGGATCGGCGTGACTTCGGCGGCGGTGCCCGTGAAGAACGCTTCGTCGCAGGTGTACACCTCGTCACGCGTGATGCGCTTTTCGATCACGGGAATGCCCATGTCGCGCGCGAGCGTGATGACCGTGTCGCGCGTGATGCCGTCGAGGCACGACGCGAGGTCCGGCGTGTACAGCTTGCCGTTGTTCACAAGGAAGAAGTTCTCGCCCGAGCCTTCCGAGACATAGCCGTCCACGTCGAGCAGGAGCGCTTCGTCGTAGCCGTCGGCGGTGGCTTCCTGGTTGGCGAGGATCGAGTTCACATACCAGCCCGAAGCCTTGGCGCGCACCATCGACACGTTCACGTGATGGCGCGTGAACGACGACGTCTTCACGCGGATGCCCCTGGCAAGGCCGTCTTCGCCGAGATAGGCGCCCCACGGCCATGCGGCGATGGCCACGTGAATGGTGTTGCCCTTGGCCGAAACGCCGAGCTTTTCCGAGCCGACCCAGATGATCGGGCGGATGTAGCACGACTCGAGCCTGTTCGCGCGCACGACTTCGAGTTGCGCGTCGGCGAGCGTCTTCGCGTCGAACGGCACGTCCATCTGGAAAATCTTGGCCGAGTTGAGCAGACGCCTGGTGTGCTCGGCGAGGCGGAAGATCGCGGTGCTGCCGTCGGCGGTCTGATAGGCGCGTACACCTTCGAAGACACCCATGCCGTAGTGCAGCGTGTGGGTCAGCACGTGAATGTTGGCGTCGCGCCAATCAATCAGCCTGCCGTCCATCCAGATCTTGCCGTCGCGGTCGGCCATTGACATACGAATCTCCAGACAAGTGCAGTAAATATCGGGCTTATATAGGGGTTTCGCCGCGCGCCGCGTGGCTGCGGTTGGCAAAGACGATTATTTTAGCGTCATTTGACGCCTGCCAGCGCGCCCGCGGGCGCTTGGGGCGGGGATTTCGGGCGATTTTAGGGTCGTTTCGCGCGCGTTCCGCCCGAATATTTTTTGGATTTAGCCCATGCTGCATCGCAGCAAATCGCGCGAACGCCCGCCCGGCGAGCAGCGTCTGCCCAAATACGGGAGATTCGCCTGGACACGTCTCTGATCGTCCTGGCTATCAGCTAAAATACCGATCTCGCAATCGATGCCGGCTCGTGCCAGCGACGAGCAGCGACATGGAGCCGCGACCCGAAACAGCGTTCAAACCGGATCCCGCGCCGTGCCGTCCCGCACGTCTTGCCGCGCCAGAATGAGGCCCGCGGCGCCGCATCGCCTTGCCACCGCCTTCCCACCATCAAGATGACATGCCCATGAACAAGGTTCTGCGTCTTTCCGATCTGATCTCCGAAGGCAAATTGAAGGGCAAGCGCGTATTCATCCGCGCCGACCTGAACGTGCCGCAGGACGACCACGGCAACATCACCGAAGACACCCGCGTGCGCGCCTCCGTGCCGGCCATCAAGGCCGCACTCGACGCCGGCGCGGCCGTCATGGTCACCTCGCACCTGGGCCGCCCGACCGAAGGCGAGTTCAAGCCCGAAGACTCCCTCGCGCCGGTCGCGAAGCGTCTGGCCGAACTGCTCGGCCGCGACGTGCCGCTGGTCGCGAACTGGGTTGAAAACGGCGTGAACGTCGAGCCGGGCAACGTGGTGCTGCTCGAAAACTGCCGCGTCAACAAGGGCGAAAAGAAGAACTCGGACGAGCTTTCGCAAAAGATGGCGAAGCTCTGCGATATCTACGTGAACGACGCGTTCGGCACCGCCCATCGCGCCGAAGCCACGACCTACGGCATCGCGAAGTACGCGAGCGTCGCCTGCGCGGGTCCGCTGCTCGCGGCCGAACTCGACGCGCTCGGCAAGGCGCTCGGCGCGCCCAAGCGTCCGCTGGTGGCCATCGTGGCGGGCTCGAAGGTTTCGACCAAGCTCACCATCCTCAAGTCGCTGGCCGAGAAAGTCGATCAGCTGATCGTCGGCGGCGGCATCGCCAACACGTTCATGCTGGCCGCGGGCCTGAAGATCGGCAAGTCGCTCGCCGAAGCCGATCTGGTGGACGATGCGAAGGCCATCATCGACGCGGCGCGCGCGCGCGGCGCCTCCGTGCCGATCCCGACCGACGTCGTGACCGCCAAGGAATTCTCGCCGACGGCCAGGGCCGAGACGAAGAACGTGGCCGACGTGGCCGACGACGACATGATCCTCGACATCGGTCCCGTCACCGCCAACGCGCTCGCCGCGCAACTCGCGCAGGCCGGCACGATCGTGTGGAACGGCCCGGTCGGCGTGTTCGAGTTCGACCAGTTCGGCAACGGCACGAAGACGCTCGCGGATGCGATCGCCAGTTCGGGCGCGTTCTCGATCGCGGGCGGCGGCGACACGCTCGCAGCCATCGCGAAGTACAACATCGCCGACAAGGTCAGCTATATCTCCACCGGCGGCGGCGCCTTCCTCGAGTTCCTCGAAGGCAAGAAGCTGCCGGCGGTCGAAGTGCTCGAAACGCGGGCGGCTGGTTAAGTGGCGCCGCGCGCCCCGGCCGGGAAGGCCATGAGCAAACTTCCTCGTGCAGGCGCACTGAAGTCGCGCAGCGCAGCCGGGGCCGCAGCAAAACAGAAGGGGCGCGCAGCGCCCCAGGCAGAGACGGACCAGGCGGGGGCCGACGCGACCCCCGCCGCCGCTGCCGAAAAGGACCTTGCGGCGACGCAGTCGACTGCTGAATCGACAGCCGCACAGAATCCGACAGGGCGCACAGCCACGCCCGCATCGAATACGACTACGCATGTAGACAGCGCCGTAGCGGCTCATGTGAGCCCTGCGGCGTCCTCCAAGAAAGCGACGCCGGGTACACCCGGTGCGCGTTCCGGCGCATCCGCACCCGCGGCGCAGCCGGCCAGCACTTCTCGCAGCAACGGTTTTCCCAGCGATCCTATCCAGACGAGGAGACTCATGCATCGCGCCACCAAGATTGTCGCCACCATCGGTCCGGCTTCCAGCACGCCGGACATCCTGCTGAAAATGATCCGCGCAGGACTGGACGTGGTGCGCCTCAACTTTTCGCACGGCACCGCCGACGACCATCGTCAGCGTGCTGAAATGGTGCGGGACTGCGCCCGCCAGGCTGGCCGCGAAGTTGCGATCATGGCGGACCTGCAAGGCCCGAAGATTCGCGTCGGCAAATTCGAGAATGGCAAGACGACGCTCGAGCCGGGCCATCCGTTCATCCTCGACGCCGAATGCGAGCTCGGCAATGACGAGCGCGTCGGTCTCGACTACAAGGATCTGCCGCGCGACCTGAAGCCGGGCGACATCCTGTTGCTCAACGACGGCCTGATCGTGCTCGACGTCGCGCGCGTGATCGGCAGCGAGATCCACACGATCGTGCGCGTGGGCGGCGACCTGTCGAACAACAAGGGCATCAACCGCCAGGGCGGCGGCCTGACGGCGCCCGCGCTCACCGCGAAGGACATGGAAGACATCCGCACGGCCATGTCGCTGGGCGCGGACTTCGTCGCCGTGTCGTTCCCGAAGAACGCCACCGACATGGAAATGGCGCGCCAGCTCGCGAACATCGCGGGCGCGCCGTACGGCATCAAGCCGAAGATGATCGCGAAGATCGAGCGCGCCGAGGCGATTCCGGCGCTGCAGGAAATTCTCGATTCGTCGGACGGCATCATGGTCGCGCGCGGCGACCTGGCCGTGGAAGTGGGCAATGCCGCCGTGCCGGCGCTGCAAAAGCGCATGATCCGCATGGCGCGCGACTCGAACAAACTCGTCATCACGGCCACGCAGATGATGGAGTCGATGATCCACGCGCCGGTGCCTACGCGCGCCGAAGTCTCGGACGTCGCCAACGCGGTGCTCGACGGCACGGACGCCGTGATGCTCTCGGCCGAATCGGCCGCGGGCAAGTACCCGGTGCAGACCATCGAGGCCATGGCCGCGATCTGTCTGGAAGCGGAGAAGTCGGAGCAATCCGAACTGGACAAGGACTTCCTCGACCGCACCTTCACGCGCATCGACCAGTCGATCGCCATGGGCGCCTTGTTCACGGCCTATCACCTGGGCGCGAAGGCGATCGTCGCGCTTACGGAGTCGGGCTCGACCGCGCTCTGGATGTCGCGTCACTGGACCCATGTGCCGATCTTCGCGCTCACGCCGCGTGCAGGCAGCGAGCGCGCCATGTCGCTCTATCGCAATGTCACGCCGCTGCACCTCGACACGAGCAGCGACCGCGACACGGCGCTCCAGCAAGCCATCGAAGTGGTGGTCAGCAAGGGCTACGCGTCGCACGGCGACATGGTCGTGCTGACCGTGGGCGAGCCGATGGGGCAGCCGGGCGGCACGAACACACTGAAGATCGTACGCGTCGGCGACGTGCTCTAACTTCGGTGCGGTAACCTCGCGGCGATTTTTTTCGCTTTATTTTCGCGACTCCCGAAAATAAATGCGGTCGGCTTCGACTGGTACCACACTGGTATCAGATCGACGCCAAATCGGTGCCGTTTAGACGCTTTTTCCCCGCAATTGAAGCCCGTACGCCATAGAAACGGCGCACGGGCTGTAACGCTTTTTGCATCTTCTCGCGGTTCTGACGCTCCGATACGCCAATTTCATGCCAGTTACGTGCCTGGTGCCGGGATCGGACGCGCTTCGCGATAAAATCACGCCATCGAGCCCGCGGCAGGTCACGCGGGCGGCGGCTGCCAGGCCGCCCTCGACCGGCTGCGCAAGACAGTCGGCGGCAGAAGCATTTCGTTTCAAATCAAAGGAGTAGCAACAATGCCTCTCGTATCAATGCGTCAACTGCTGGACCACGCGGCTGAACACGGTTATGGCCTGCCCGCGTTCAACGTGAACAACCTGGAACAGGTCCAGGCGATCATGGAAGCCGCGAACCAGGTCGGTTCGCCGGTGATCATGCAGGCATCGGCCGGCGCGCGTAAGTACGCGGGTGAGCCTTTCCTGCGCCACCTGATCGAAGCCGCGGTCGAGTCGTATCCGCATATTCCGGTCGTGATGCACCAGGACCACGGCCAGTCGCCGGCAGTCTGCATGGCAGCGATCCGCAGCGGTTTCACCAGTGTGATGATGGACGGCTCGCTCGAAGCCGACGGCAAGACAGTCGCATCGTACGAGTACAACGTCGAAGTTTCGCGCAAGGTCGTCGAAATGGCGCACTCGATCGGCGTGACGGTCGAAGCGGAACTGGGCGTGCTCGGTTCGCTGGAAACGATGAAGGGCGACAAGGAAGACGGTCACGGCGCCGAAGGCACCATGACGCGCGAGCAGCTCCTGACGGATCCGGAGCAGGCCGCCGACTTCGTGAAGCTCACGCAGTGCGACGCGCTGGCCATCGCCATCGGCACCTCGCACGGCGCGTACAAGTTCTCCAAGAAGCCCACGGGCGACATTCTGTCGATCCAACGCATCAAGGAAATCCACGCGCGCATTCCGAACACGCACCTCGTGATGCACGGTTCGTCGTCGGTGCCGCAGGAACTGCTGGCCGAGATCCGCGAATTCGGCGGCGACATGAAGGAAACGTACGGCGTGCCGGTGGAAGAGATCCAGGAAGGCATCCGTCACGGTGTGCGCAAGATCAACATCGACACCGACCTGCGTCTGGCGATCACGGGCGCGATCCGTCGCTATATGTATGAAAACCCGTCGAAGTTCGACCCGCGCGACTACCTGAAGCCGGCTCGCGAAGCCGCGAAGAAGGTGTGCCTGGACCGCTTCCTCGCGTTCGGCTGCGAAGGCCAGGCCGGCAAGATCAAGCCGGTTTCGCTCGACAAGATCGCCGAGAAGTACAAATCGGGCGAACTCGCGCAGATCGTTCGCTAAGCGAGCTTCTGTGCCGGGCGCTGTGCGCCTCGAGTAGCAAAACATCGCCGTTTCCGCCTGTTTTGGGGGAACGGCGATGGGCTTTTCCGGGAAATTTGCCGGTTTTTGGTTTACCCTCGCAATACCTTCGGTTTTACGGTTTCCGCGCGCGGTTGCAACTGCGATTCTGGACCGAACCCGCCTCCGTTTCGATTGTCCTTTTAGCGAATCACGACGATGTCTACCCTCTACGAATCCACGCTCCGCTCGCTGCCGCTTCTCGGCCGCGGCAAGGTCCGCGACAACTATGCCGTGGGCAACGACAAGCTGCTGATCGTCACCACCGACCGTCTGTCGGCGTTCGACGTCATCATGGGCGAGCCGATTCCGCGCAAGGGCGAGGTGCTCAACCAGATGGCCGACTTCTGGTTCGAAAAGCTCAAGCACGTCGTGCCGAACCACCTCACGGGCGTCGCGCCTGAAACGGTGGTGGCCGCCGACGAAGTCGAGCAGGTCAAGGGCCGCGCCGTCGTGGTGAAGCGCCTCGAGCCGATCCTCGTGGAAGCCGTGGTGCGCGGCTATCTGGCCGGCAGCGGCTGGAAGGACTATCAGGCAACGGGCGCCGTGTGCGGTGTCGAACTGCCGCCGGGCCTGCAGAATGCACAAAAGCTGCCCGAGCCGATCTTCACGCCGGCAGCCAAGGCCGAAATGGGCCATCACGACGAGAACATCACGTACGAAGAGATGGAACGCCGCATCGGCACCGAGCTCTCGCGCACCATCAAGGAAATTTCGATCAAGCTGTACAAGGAAGCCGCCGACTACGCGGCCACGCGCGGCATCATCATCGCCGACACGAAGTTCGAATTCGGTCTCGACAACCACGGCCAGCTGTATCTGATGGACGAGGCGCTCACCGCCGACTCGTCGCGCTTCTGGCCGGCCGACCAGTATCAGGTGGGCTCGAACCCGCCGTCGTTCGACAAGCAGTTCGTGCGCGACTGGCTCGAAACCCAGGACTGGAAGAAGGAGCCGCCGGCACCGAAGCTGCCCGACGAAGTGATCGCCAAAACGTCGGCAAAGTATCAGGAGGCGCTCGAGCGTCTCACGGGTCAAAAGCTCGCGTGAGCGAGAAGAGGGAAAAAGGAAGCACAATGAGCGAAGTTCAGACGGCTCACCAGCATGCGGCGCCGCTCGTCGGCGTGTTGATGGGCTCCAGCTCCGACTGGGACACGATGAAGCACGCGGTCGCGATCCTGCAGGAGTTCGGCGTCGCGTACGAGGCCAAGGTGGTCTCGGCGCACCGCATGCCCGACGAGATGTTCGAGTACGCGGAAAAGGCGCGCGAGCGCGGCCTGCGCGCGATCATCGCCGGCGCGGGCGGCGCGGCGCACCTGCCGGGCATGCTGGCGGCCAAGACCACGGTGCCCGTGCTGGGCGTGCCGGCGGTCAGCAAGTATCTGAAGGGCGTGGATTCGCTGCACTCGATCGTGCAGATGCCCAAGGGCGTCCCGGTCGCGACCTTCGCCATCGGCGAGGCGGGCGCGGCCAATGCGGCGCTCTTCGCCGTCTCGATCCTGAGCGTGACCAACACCGAATACGCGAACAAGCTCGCGGCCTTCCGTGTGCGCCAGAACGAAGCGGCGCACGCCATGGTGCTGCCCCCGCTTTGATCGTCCCGCTTTGATCGTCCCCACGCGCCGCGGCCACCCCGCGGCCGACCACGAAGATGACTCCTGACAATTCACCGGTTTCACCGATCCTGCCCGGCGCCTGGCTGGGCATGGTGGGTGGCGGCCAGCTCGGCCGCATGTTCTGCTTTGCCGCACAGGCGATGGGCTACCGCGTCGCCGTGCTCGATCCCGACGCGACGAGCCCCGCGGGCACCGTGGCCGACCGCCACATCTGCGCCGCGTACGACGACGAAGCGGCGCTCACCGAACTCGCGCGTCTGTGCGCGGCCATCTCGACCGAGTTCGAGAACGTGCCCGCGGCGAGCCTCGACACGCTCGCGAAGTCGACCTTCGTGAGCCCGGCTGGACGCTGCGTGGCGGTGGCGCAGGACCGCATCGCCGAGAAGCGCTTTATAGCGGCGGCCGGCGTGCCGGTCGCGCCGCACGTGGTGATCGAGTCGTCGCAGGCGCTCGCCGGCATCGACGACAAGACTCTCGCCGCCGTGCTGCCGGGCATTCTCAAGACCGCGCGCATGGGCTACGACGGCAAAGGCCAGATTCGTGTCTCCAACGCCGAAGAAGTGCGCGAGGCGCATGCGTCGCTCGGCGGCGTGCCGTGCGTGCTGGAAAAGCGCCTGCCGCTGAAGTTCGAGGTGAGCGCGCTGATTGCTCGCGGCACGAACGGCAAGGCCGTCGTTTATCCGCTCGCGCAGAACACGCACCGCAACGGCGTGCTCTCGCACACCATCGTGCCCGCGCCGGACGCAAGCCCGGCGCTCGTGCAGCAGGCCCAGCAGGCGGCGATCCAGATCGCGGCGAAGCTCGGCTATGTGGGCGTGCTGTGCGTGGAGTTCTTCATCCTCGAAGACGGCTCGCTCGTCGCCAACGAAATGGCGCCGCGCCCGCACAACTCGGGCCACTACACGACCGATGCGTGCGCCACGAGCCAGTTCGAGCAGCAGGTGCGCGCCATGACGGCCATGCCGCTCGGCGACACGCGCCAGCACTCGCCGGCCGTGATGCTGAACATTCTCGGCGACGTGTGGTTCCCCTGCGCCGTGGGCGAGGCGAAGCCCCAGAAGGGCGCCGCGCCCGTCACGCCGCCGTGGGACCAGGTGGCCGCGATGCCGGCCGCGCGCCTGCATCTGTACGGCAAGGAAGAAGCGCGTGCGGGCCGTAAGATGGGCCACGTGAACTTCACTGCGCCGACGCTCGACGAAGCGCGCACGGCCGCACGCGACTGCGCGCGCCTGCTGCACATCGCCACGAGCTGAGGTTGAGCCGCATCATGTCTGATCAGCAGAACGCGCCGCACGATGGCGCGCCGACTCTGACCGATGCCGACATCGAGCACGCCGCCGCGCTGCTCGACGCGGGCGAGCTGGTAGCGTTCCCGACCGAGACCGTCTACGGTCTGGGCGGCGATGCGGCGAGCCCCGAGGCAGTCGCGCGCATTTACGCGGCCAAAGGGCGGCCGGCGAACCATCCGGTGATCGTGCACTTGCCGCCGGGCGGCGACCCGCAGTACTGGGCAGCGGAGTGGCCCGAGGCGGCGCAAAAGCTCGTCGATGCATTCTGGCCCGGCCCGCTCACGCTGATCGTCAAACGCCACGAACGCATTCCCGATGCCGTGAGCGGCGGTCAGGACTCGGTGGGGCTGCGCTGCCCCTCGCATCCGGTCGCGCAGCAGCTGCTGGCGGCGTTTTCTGCGCGTCGCGGCGGTCATGGCGGCGTGGCGGCGCCGTCGGCGAACCGCTTCGGCCACGTGAGCCCGACCACGGCGCAGCACGTGCGTGACGAATTCGGCGCGGCGGTGCATGTGCTCGACGGCGGCGCATGCGACGTGGGCATCGAATCGACGATTCTCGATCTCTCCCGCGGGTTCCCCGCGTTGCTGCGGCCGGGCCACGTGACGCCGCACGACATCGCGCGCGTGCTGGGCGAGGCGCCGCGCTTGCCCGACGGCTCGGACGCCACGGCGCCGCGCGCCTCGGGTACGCTCAAGGCGCACTATGCGCCGCGCACGCCGCTCGCGCTGCTGCCGTTCGAGGCGCTGGAGCCGCTGCTGGCGGCAGCGCGCGATGCGGGCGAAACGGTGGCGCTCGTGGCGCGCGCCTCGCGCGCGGGCGATTGGGCGCAGGCCAAGGGCGTGCATTTCGTCACCGCGCCGGAAGAGCCGCAGGAATATGCGCGTGAGCTGTATGGCTTGCTGCGCGCGCTCGATCGCGCGAATGTCTCGCGCATTCTCATCGAGAAGCTGCCGGAGACAATCGAGTGGATCGCGGTCAATGACCGGTTGGGGCGGGCGGCGGCGGCGTTCGAGGCGCAGCAGCAGGGCTGATCATCTTCTTTCGCGTTCAATGAAAAACACCCCACGAGCCTGACGGTTCGTGGGGCGTTTTTTCTTGCACCGGGAGGCCCGGTGCAAGCGACGCTTATCAGGGCGCCTTGCCGATGCCCGCAGCAGCCAGCTGCTTTTCGACGTACGTCGCGAACTGCGAGTGCAGCGCCGTGGTCGGGTGCACGAGATCCGCAAACATGTAGGTCGTCGGCGCGTTGGCCGTCGTCAGCGTTTGCGGCGAGCAGAACAGCGACTGGCCGAAGCTCTGGCCGTAGGTCTGCGCCGCCTGGTTGATGACTGCCTGCGGCGTCGTGGCCGGGTCCAGCCCCAACGTAGCCTTCGGATTGGCGAGCGCGTAGTTGGTCGCGCTGTTCGTCATGGCCGTGAGGTTACAGGCCGTATCCGTGTTCGTCACGGTGAAGCCGAGGCTGGCCGCGTTCGTGATCGACTGGTCGAGCCACGAGAACGTATCGACCAGCACGACCTTCTTCGCCTGCACGTCGGCTGCGGTCGCCTTGATCAGCGTCAGGTTATACATCGCCGAAATGAGCGAGAGCGCCTGGTCGGCCGAACTCGCGGAGCCGGGCGTTGCGCCGATGGCGGCATCGGCCTTCAGCGCCGCCGGCGTCTTGCCGATGTCGGGCACCGTGACGACCGCGATCTTCGGACTGCCGGGGACGATATCCGCATGGACGAGCGCGCCCAGCGTGCCCGCTGCTGTGAGGACCGGGGCGATCGAGGCGAAGCTGGAGGCGTAGTTCGGGTTCGTGACGATACCGAGCGCGATGGCGGCGGGCACCAAGGCTGTTGCCTGCGCTTGGGTGAAGCCTGACTGCATCAGGCTCGCAACCGTGCTCTGCTGCGTCGCGGGATCGTTGACGAGCGTCGAAAACGGAGTGGCCGCGAGCGCCGCGCCGAACAACGCCAGGCCCGTGGGGCTGCCGTTAGTGGGCACGTTCAGCAGATTCAGGATTTCATTCGCGCCGCCTTCCACGAGCACGAGCTGATTCGCATTGAAGCTGCCGTGCTGCGCCAGGTACTGCTGGAGCTGCCACGTGACCGGCTGCTCGCTCGCGGCGGCGATCACGGCGCTGGTATTCGCCACGCCGCCGCCCGTCACCAGCGCGCCGCCTTGCGCGTAGTCGAGCCCGCCCGCGGCCGTGAGCGGCAGACCGAAGCCGCCTTCGAAGGCGGGCGATAGCGTGTTGCCGAAGTACTCGGACACATGCTGCGCCCAGACCTCGCCCGGGTTGGTCGTGAAGCGGCCGCCGCCGAAGCCCGGCAGAATCTGCTCCGAATACGTGCCCGCGTCGGTCAGGCTCGTGCCGAACGCCACCACCTGCATGTTGACGCCCGAGGGCGGCGGCGTGCTCGCGTTGTTGTTCCCACTGCTGCCACCACCGCAGGCGGCGAGCAGCGCAAAGGCGGCGCTCGCGGCAGCGATCTGGGTGGCGCGCAACAGCTTACGGTGTCTCGGTCCTTGATGCTTCATATTCACTTCATCTCCTCTGTGTGTGGCCTTTGATGCCATGCCTGCCTACTCATGCAACGGGTGCTCGTGGCACGAGCAGCTGCCCCGTTGTCGATGTTTTTCTCGATCGCCGGCCTTGCATGCACCCCCTGTGTGCTGCTGTCCCAGGGTCAGGGCCAAGGCCGACAGACTACGCAATCTCTCAGCTATTGCGCGACCCGAACTCACCCTCGGTGTTGTTTTCCGGCACGCCGTAGCGCGTTCCCACGGGTGTCGCCGGCACCGTCACGGATGCGAGGCCGAGCGCGTCGTGGCGCTCGCACCAATCGGGCGGTGCGAAGAGCGCGGCGAGGCGCGAACGCCAGTCGGGCATGCGCGCGAAGTCCCGCGCCATCGCGAGCCATTCGTGAAACGTCGCCTTGAGCGGATTGCATGACGCAAGCGGCTTGACGATGCCGTAATCGGGCGCGTCGTGCGCGTCTTCCTCGACATAGCTGCCGAACAGGCGGTCCCAGATCGCGAGCACGCCGGCGTAATTGCGGTCGATATAGCGTGCGTTACGCGCGTGATGGACGCGATGCATCGACGGCGTGTTGAACACGTATTCGAGCCAGCCGAGTTTGCCTACGGCCTGGGTATGCACGAAGAACTGAAACGCGAGATTGACGAGCACGATCGCGACGATCTGCTCCGGCGTGAAGCCGAGCATGGCGAGCGGAACCCAGAACAGCCACATGCCCGCCACGGGGTACATGAGGCTCTGGCGAAACGCCGTGGAAAGGTTCAGGCGCACCGACGAATGGTGGACGACGTGCGCGGCCCAGAGCCAGCGCACGCGATGGCTCGCGCGGTGAAACACGTAGTAGAGCAGGTCCTGCGCGATAAAGAGTGCGAACCATGCGACGAGCCCCGGCTGCCACGAAACGAGCCGGAAGTGCCGGTAGACGTAGGCATAGACGGGCACCGCGACGAGCCACGCAAGTTTGTCGGCGCCCTGGTGCATGAGCGCGAGCGCGGCGTTGCACAGCGTATCGGGCCAGGCGTAGCGGGCGCTGTCGGGGGTGGCGTTCGATGCAGTGCGCGGCCGCGTGCGGGAGAGATGCCACGCTTCCCAGCCGATGCAGGCGAGAAATACGGGGGCGAGGGCGAGCAGCAGCCATTGCGCATCGAACTGCACGAACGTCGTCCTCCTTGTCCCGTGGGCGGCGCTGGTGGACAGCGCGGCGGTTGTAGTCTCATGTCTTGTCGGCCGCGTTAGTGCGCGTTCTTACGGGCGCGCGGCTCGATTGGCGGGCGCGTATGACAGATTTTTATGACGCGCCTTCGGCCTTTGCCCGTCAGGGTACACGCCTCGCGCCCAGGACGGGCGGCGCTTTGCTAGAGGAAAGATTCGAGCCCGGCGCGCGGCGGCGCGCTCGGGTGAGGCGCACGGGGACAGGTCCGCGGCGGCCGCCCGGCGTGCACACAGCGTGCTGGCCGGGTGCAATCAGCGTGCGCCCGGCACGTGGTCAATGCGTGGTCAATGCGTGGTCAATGCGCGTGGTCAATGCGCGCCGCGTCGTCTGGCCAGAGTTTTGTGCGTGGCCTTCTCGGCCTTCGACGCTTTCGCCGCGCGCTTCGGATGCGGCTCGACATACACGGGTTTTTCTTCGGGCATGCCCTTGTAGACCCACTCGAGCAGCGCGTCGTGCGCGGCGCGTGCGGCCTCGGCGCGCGGATCGTTGATGAGGCTCACCACGATCCAGCTCTCGCCATTCTCGGCCGCCACGTAACCGGCGATCGCGCGCACGTCGCGCAGCGTGCCCGTCTTGATATGCGCGTTGCCTTCCACGCCTGCGTTGGTGAGGCGGTTGCGCATCGTGCCGTCCACGCCGACGATCGGCAGCGAGTCGATGAACACCTGCGCGACCGGGCTCGCGTTCGCGTTCTGCAGCAGGTTGGCGAGCGAGAGCGCGCTGACGTGCTCTTCGCGCGAGAGGCCGCAGCCGTTGTCGAGCACGAGTTCGGGCATGTTCAGGCCGCTGCGCCGCAGGTACGTATTGACGGCCGTGGCGGCCTTGGCCGTAGTCGCAGGCGCTTTGCCCTCGACGGCGCCGAGCGTGAGGAACAGGTTGCGCGCCATCACGTTGTTGCTGAACTTGTTGATGTCGTGCACGACGTCCGAGAGCGGCGGGCTCTGGTGCACGGCGAGCAGACGTGCGCGCGGCGGCACGACGCCTTCGCGCACCGCGCCGGCCGGCGTGGCGAAGAGGCTGCTGCCCGTTTGCTGCCAGAGGGCGAGCAAGCCGTCCGCGAAGAACGTGCTGTGGTCCACGGGCGCGGCCATGTTGAGCGTGCGCTCGCCGCAGCGCATGGCGTAGCTGCCCGCGAAGCTCGCGGTGACGACGCCGTTGCCGCCCGGCGAAACCTGCGGGCTCGGCAGCATGCCGCCGCACGCGCCGGCGCGCTCGCGGATCTGGTTGTCGATCTGCCACTGCGCAACGGGCGGCACCACATCGATTGACACCCCCTCGCGGGAGGGCGAGAACGTGAACGAGACCGACTTGAACGCGTACATCAGCGGATCGGGGCCGACGTTGTAGGGCGCGCTGTCGTCGCCGTCGAACGAGGGCAGGTCGCGCGTGGACGGATCGAACTCGCTCTTGTCGAGCACGAGTGCGCCGTCGATGCGCGCGACGCCCGCGGCGCGAATCTTCTGCACGAGGTCGATCAGCTCTTCGGGCACGAGCTTCGGGTCGCCGGTGCCCTTGATATAGAGGTTGCCGTGCAGCGTGCCGCTCGCATCGACTTCGCCGTCGGTATAGGCGCTCGTTTTCCAGCGATAGTCGGGACCGAGCATCGCGAGGCCGCTCCACGTCGTGACGAGTTTCATCGTCGAGGCGGGCATCATCGGCTGGCCGGCATTCACGGCGACGCTCGGCTGGCGGTCGCCGACCTTTTCGATCACCACGCTGACCGACGAGAGCGGCACGTGTGCGCGCTCGAGGCCTGCCATCACGGTGGGCGGCAGCACCGTGGTCACGTTGACCGTGGGAATGCGCGCGCCTTCGGGCTGCGCGTACGCGGTCGGCGCGGCGGCGAAGCCCGCGGCGAGCGCGGCGCAGGCGAGCGTGAGGGCGAGCGGTCGAGGCAGGCGCGCAGTGGCGGCGGTGCGATGCGTGCGGTTGGAGCGCGAGGCAGGCAGTCTGAACAAAGAGCGTAGGCGGGACAGCGAAGCGGGCAGCATGAAAAGCGTTCGGGCGAGTGCAGGGGCGGTGCTTGGGCCGGGCGCGGCGCACGGAAAGAGGGGACTCACCGGTGCTGCGCGCGGGCGCGAAAATCAGGGCGGCGTGTGATTCTTGGTGCGCGCGCGATGCGCTCGCTTGAACGTACTGTACAAGCCTGCACGCGCGCATCGCGGCCGAATCACGAGTGGAGCGCCGCAAAAGCGCACATTGTAAAGACCTCGCGCCGCGTGCGCGCATTGCCGCAAGAAAACGTTGCACATTGCGTGGCGTGATTCAAACACTGCCGATAATGTGCCCATGCCGCGCGCCATTGCCTCGCGACCGGCTGCGTGCCGCAGCGGCGCGGCGCCCCTGTTCAGGCGCTAGAATGCTCGCATCCTCATCCACTCACGCAGCGTGGCGCAGCAGCGCCGCCCGGCCAATATTACGATGCGCATACTGCTAGTCGAAGATGACCGCATGATCGCCGAAGGCGTGCGCAAGGCGCTGCGCGGCGAAGGCTTCGCGGTCGACTGGGTCGAAGACGGCGACGCCGCCCTCTCGGCCGCGAGCGCGGATTCTTACGATCTCATGCTGCTCGATCTCGGATTGCCGCGGCGCGACGGTCTCGACGTGCTGCGCACGCTACGCGCGCGTGGCGCGGCACTGCCCGTGCTGATCCTCACGGCGCGCGACGCCGTGGCCGATCGCGTGAAGGGTCTCGACGCCGGTGCGGACGACTACCTCATCAAGCCCTTCGATCTCGATGAACTGGGCGCACGCATGCGAGCGCTGATCCGCCGCCAGGCGGGCCGCAGCGATTCGACCATCCGCCACGGCTCGATCACGCTCGATCCGGCTTCGCACCAGGTCACCCAGGACGGTTCGCCCGTCGCGCTCTCGGCGCGCGAATTCGCGCTGCTCGAAGCGCTGCTCGCGCGACCGGGCGCGGTGCTCTCGAAAACCCAGCTCGAAGAGAAGATGTACGGCTGGGGCGAGGAGATCGGCAGCAATACCGTCGAGGTCTATATTCACGCGCTGCGCAAGAAGCTCGGGGCCGACCTGATCCGCAACGTGCGCGGCCTCGGCTACATGATCTCCAAAGACGCATGAAGCAGGTAATCAAGTGCGTAAGCGCCAAAGCGCTAGCTCCGGATCGACAGGGAGACCTCGTTAGCCGATGAGTTCCATCCGACGACAACTGCTGTTCTGGCTGCTCGCGATCGTCGTCGCGGGCGTTGGGCTCGCGGGCTGGCTGATCTATCGCCAGGCGCTCGCCGAAGCCAACGAGCTGTTCGACTACCAGCTGCAGGAAATCGCCGAGGCGCTGCCCTCCGAGCCATTCAACGAGATCCTCAGTTCGCGCGATACGGGCGACGAAGGCATCGTGCTGCAGATCTGGAATCGCAACGGCGTGCTCATGTACTACTCGCATCCGCGCGCGCCGCTCGCGCCGCGCGCGGAACTCGGCTTTTCGACGGAGCGCACCGACCGCGGCGACTGGCGCGTGTACGGCGCGATCGTCGGCGACAACGTCGTGCAGCTCGCGCAGCCCGTTTCGGTGCGCAACCGTCTCGCCGCGAACGTCGCGTTGCGCACGCTCTGGCCGCTCATCGTGGTGCTGCCGTTTCTCGGCATCGCGGTCTGGATCATGGTGGGGCGTGGGCTCAGGCCGCTCTCGCGCGTTGCGCGTGCGCTCGACACGCGTCATCCCGAAGCGCTCGATCCGCTGCCCGAAGAGCGTCTGCCGCGCGAAGTCACGCCGCTCGTGCATGCGTTGAACGCGCTGCTCGAACGCCTCGCGCAGGCCATCGATACACAGAAGGCCTTCGTCGCCGACGCTGCACACGAGTTGCGCACGCCGCTGGCGGCCGTGCAGATCCAGGCGCAACTCGTTGCGCGCGCAAAGGATGACGAAACGCGTCGCGAAGCGCTCGTCGATCTGCAGGCGGGCGTGACGCGCGCCACGCGTCTTGCCGAGCAGCTGCTCGCCCTCGCGCGCTCCGAACCCGACGGTCACGCGCGCGCGCAGAACGTCGATCTGCATGCGCTGCTCGATGATTGCGTGCTCAACCATGCGCCGCTCGCGCAGCAGCGCGGCGTCGATCTCGGCATCGAGGAAAGCGCGGCGGCGAGCGTGCATGGCGACGCCGATGCATTGCGCGTGATGCTCAACAACCTGCTCGACAACGCGACCAAGTACACGCCCGCGGGCGGCCGCGTGGACGTGAGCCTCGCCGTCGTCGACGGGCGTGCGCACGTGCGCATCGCGGACAGCGGGCCGGGCATCCCGGAAGAGGAGCGCGCGCGCGTGTTCGATCGCTTTTATCGCGTGGGCGCAGGCGCGAATCGCGCGCGCACCGATATCGCCGGCACGGGACTCGGGCTCGCTATCGTGCGCCGAATCGCGGATCAGCACGACGCGACCATCACACTCGGCGATTCGCCCGCAGGCGGCCTGCTCGTGGACGTGCGGTTCTGACTCCGAATCGCCCGCAAATGCCCGCCGCGCGGGCGTTTGCGCGATTATTGCGATTTCCGCGTACTTAAGACTCCTTTAAGCGACACGGCTTACTCTTCGGTACGTCGTGATGAGTACCCCGCGCAAGGAGTCCGCAATGAATACAAAAGTGCTTTCCCGCAGTGCCGTGGCAGCCGCCGTGGTCGTCGCATTGTCGGCGGGCTATGTAGCAGGGCACCGTGATCTGCCTGCTCCGCAGGTCATTTCGCAGGCCCAGGCCGCGGCGATGATGCCCGCCGAAGCCGCAGCCAAGACTGGCATTCCCGACTTCTCGGGTCTCGTGGAAACCTACGGGCCCGCGGTGGTCAACATCAGCGCCAAGCACGTCGTGAAGCAGACGGCGCTGCGCAGCGGCGGCAGCGGCTCGCAGCAACTGCCGATCGATCCGAGCGATCCGTTCTACCAGTTCTTCAAGCACTTCTATGGCGGCGCGCCCGGCATGGGCGGCGGCGACAATGGTCCGCAGGCCGACCAGCCGAGCGCGAGCCTCGGCTCGGGCTTCATCGTCAGCCCGGACGGCTACATTCTCACGAACGCGCACGTCGTGGACGGCGCCAACGTCGTGACGGTGAAGCTCACCGACAAGCGCGAATACAAGGCGAAGGTCGTGGGCGCGGACAAGCAGTCGGACGTCGCTGTGCTCAAGATCGACGCGAAGGATCTGCCGACCGTGAAGATCGGCGACCCGCGTCAAAGCAAGGTCGGTCAGTGGGTGGTGGCGATCGGCTCGCCGTACGGTTTCGACAACACGGTGACCTCGGGCATTATCAGCGCGAAGTCGCGCTCGCTGCCGGACGAAAACTACACGCCGTTCATCCAGACCGACGTGCCGGTCAACCCCGGCAATTCGGGCGGCCCGCTGTTTAATCTGCAGGGCGAAGTCATCGGCATCAACTCGATGATCTATTCGCAGACGGGCGGCTTCCAGGGCCTTTCGTTCGCAATCCCGATCAATGAGGCGATCAAGGTCAAGGACGAACTCGTCAAGACCGGCCACGTGAGCCGCGGACGTCTCGGCGTCGCGGTGCAGTCGATGAACCAGACGCTCGCCAACTCGTTCGGCATGGACAAGCCGCGCGGCGCGCTGGTGAGCTCGGTGGACGCGAGCGGTCCGGCCGCGAAGGCGGGTTTGAAGCCCGGCGACGTGATCCTGTCCGTGAACGGCCAGGCCGTGGATGATTCGTCCGCTTTGCCGTCGCTCATCGCGGGCATGAAGCCGGGCACGAAGGCCGATGTTCAGGTGTGGCGTGACAAGAGCACGAAGGACCTCACCGCAACCATCGGCGCGCTGGGCGACGCCAAGGTGGCTTCGAACGACGCTCCGCAGGCGCAGATGCAGGGTCGCCTCGGCGTCGCGGTGCGCCCGCTCACGCCGCAAGAGAAGAGCAACGGCTCGCTCGATCACGGTCTGCTCGTCGAGCAGTCGGGTGGCGCGGCCGAAAATGCGGGTGTCCAGCCCGGCGACGTGATTCTCGCCGTGAATGGCCGCCCGGTGACGAGCGCCGATCAGCTCAAGCAAATGGTTTCCAAGGCTGGCAACAGCATTGCGCTCCTGATCCAGCGAGACGACGCACAGATTTTCGTGCCCGTCGATCTCGGCTGATCCCTGCTGTCGCGAATCCGGCTCCGTGCGCCGGATTCGCGGCGAGAGCAGGTTTCATTACGTTGTAATTGCGCTGCCCCCGTTGGCCTTTGGCCTCGGCGGCGGCGATTTTTTTTGGGGGCGCACAAAACCTTTTACTCGAACCATTCGGGCACGCGTCTTGCGCGTGCATTACATCGGACACACTGAAAGGAGCGATCGATGAAGCGTTTCCGCAACTCGCGCCCCATCCATACGACCGCCTACGCGACGATTCTCGCGGCCACGCTTGCTCTCGGCTACGCGGGCGGCGCGGCGGCGCAGCAGGCCGATGCCTCGGGCACCGTCGGCGGCACGACCACCGACAACACGAGCGCCGGCAACACGAATGGCGGCGGCATGCCGCAAGTCCAGCAGCAGGGCGACGTGTCGTTCGTTTCTGGCGGCGTGGGTCTGGACGAATCCAGGGCGCTGCTCGGCGCGGAACACCAGTGGCCGCTTGCGTTGCGCTTTACCCAGCGCAGCGGTGAGTACGTCGCGGACGTGCACGTGCAGATCACCGACTCGCACGGCGCGAGCGTGCTCGATACCACTTCGCGCGGGCCCTATATGCTCGTGAGGGTGCGTCCTGGCCGCTACAGCGTGCATGTGAGCCATGCGGGCGTCGACAAGACGAGCGCCGTGACGGTGGGCAACGGCAGCGCGCGGGCGGCGTTCATCTGGTAAGCCGCGTGGCCGGGCCGGCCGTGTTGGGGCGCTCCCGCACGCGTGCCGCGCATAAGATTCACGCAGCCAGGACGAGTTTGGCCGATAATGAAGCCGATGGGAGGCTGCGATCGCTCAGGCGTTTCGCGAGCGGGTTGGCGCGTTGCCGTCGGTCGCCGTCGATTGCGTGACCGGTACGGCGGCAGGCGACTGGCGCGCGGCCATCCCGTGGGATTGCACGGCACGCGCCTTCCTGGCGG
Organism: Paraburkholderia sp. BR10936; assembly: GCF_040965735.1. Taxonomy (NCBI): domain Bacteria; kingdom Pseudomonadati; phylum Pseudomonadota; class Betaproteobacteria; order Burkholderiales; family Burkholderiaceae; genus Paraburkholderia; species Paraburkholderia sp. BR10936. The sequence goes on along the minus strand of NZ_JBFRCM010000001.1, from coordinate 546,420 downwards.
CGTGCCACGCGAACCGGTGCGGCCTGCCGCCCGGTGAGCGCAGGGCGCCGCAGGCGCCGCCAACCAACAGGGGAACCGAACATGGCGGTCGAACCGGATGCGGACCATCGCATCGAACTCGTTGCGAACCGTCACCGCGTGCGCGTGATTCATGGCGGCATCACCATTGCCGATACGCTGCACGCCGTCACCCTTTGCGAAACCGGCTACCCCGACGTCTTCTACTTCCCGCGCGCAGACGTGAACATGGCACGACTCGAACGCTCCGGACAGACCTCGCATTGCCCGTTCAAGGGCGAGGCGACGTATTTCCATTTGCGTACCGAAGACGGGCGCGTCGACGACGCGGCCTGGAGCTACGAAGCGCCGCTCGATGACGCAAGCGGCATCAAGGGGTATCTGGCTTTCTACGCGACTCGCGTGGACCGGATCGACCAGACCTCCTGAAATGGCCCGGTAGCTTGCATAGGGGGAGCCGCCATGGAACTGAACGACGCGTTGAGAATTCCGCTCGAACCGGCCGCCGTCTGGGCGGCGCTGCAGGACGTCGCGCTCGTGCGCGCGAGCATGGAGCATTGCGAGTCGTTCAGGCGGCTCGGCCCCGGCGAATACGCGATCACGCTCACGGTGCCGCTCGGGCCGCTGCGCGCACGCTATGAAGTGCGCGCCCACATTGCCAATGACACGGCGCAGGTGCCCCTCACGCCCCGGCGCGTGCTGAGCTTTCGCGCCCGCGCGGACGGCATCGGCTCGCTGCGCGGCCAGATCGACGTCGCGCTGCGCCCCGAAGAGCGCGCCACGGCGCGGGAGCCGGGTACGGGCAAGGATGTGAGCACGCGGATCGACTACTCGGTGTGGGCCACGCTCACGGGCCCGCTTTCCGAGCTGCCGCCGCGCCAGATCGAGAACGCGCTGCACGAACTGGCCGACGACTTCTTCACGGAGTTCTGCGCCGTGGTTGCGGTCAAGCACGGCCAGGCGCCGAACCGCGTGGCGGGCGAGCAGCCGCGCCGGCAGCATGTGTTCCTGCGGCCCATCAACCTCGCCGGTCTCGCCCGGCGTGCGCATATCCTGCCACAGCACCACGCGGGCGGAACGCTCTCGGGCCGCGCCGCAAGCACGCTGAATCACGAGCCGCCGCAGCACGCCATGCCCTATTGGGCGTGGGCTGCGATGATCTTTTTCGTGGCGTTGCTGCTTTATGCTGCGCGCTGGTTCACCGGGACCTGAATTCGGCGCTGCCCGGCGCGCGCAAGGTGCGCCGAGCGTCGCACCGCTCATCGAACCGCTTACACCCCCCTAAACTCCCGCCGCCACGCCGACGGCGAAATCCTGAACGCCTCCACGAAATGCTGACGCAGCGACGCGGCCGAGCCAAAGCCCGCGCGCTGGGCGATCGAGTCGATCGGCTGATCGGTGCTTTCGAGCAGCTGCTGCGCGCGGGCGAGGCGCTCGCCGAGCAGCCACGCGCTCACCGTCGTTCCCGTCGTCGAACGAAACTGGCGCGTGAAGGTGCGCCGGCTCATCAGGGCGCGCTGCGCGAGCGAGTCGAGCGTGTGGGGCGCGTCGAGGTGGGCGCGAATCCAGTCGAGCAGACCCGGCAGCCGCTCGCCGCGCCCGGGCGCCGCAAGCGGCTGTTGTACGTACTGGGCCTGGTTGCCCTGGCGATGCGGCGGCACGACGAGCCGCCGCGCCACGTAGTTCGCGGCGCCCGAGCCGCACAGCCGCCGCATGAGATGCAGGCAGCAATCGAGTCCCGCCGCGGTGCCCGCCGAGGTCAGCAGGTCGCCGTCGTCGATGTAGAGCACGCCGGGATCGAAGCGTACGGCCGGAAAGCGCTGCGCGAAGTCGTCCGCCGCGGCCCAGTGCGTGGTGCCCGGGCGGCCGTCGAGCAGGCCCGCATGCGCGAGCACGTAGGCGCCGAGGCAGAGCCCGACGAGGATCGCGCCGCTCGCGTGCGCGTCACGCAGCGCGTCGCAAAGCGCGGCGGGCGGCGCCTCGTGGGTGTCGCGCCAGCTCGGCACGACGATCACGTCCGCGCCGCGCAGCCCCTCGAGGCCCTGCGGCGCGCCGATCGTGAAGCCTGCCGTGGTGGTGAGCGTGCCGGGCTCCGCCGCGCAGACGGCGAGTTCGAACGGCGGCACGCCGCCTTCGCTGCGGTCTTCGCCGAACACGACGCAAGGCACCGAGAGATGGAACGGACTGATGCGGTCGAAGGCGATCACGGCGACGCGCAAGGGGGCCGGTGACGGAGCCTGACGAATAGCGGTGGCCATGACGAGTCCCGAAGAGGAATGGCCCGATTCTAGCGAAAGTTGTCGTCCGGGCCACTGTCGCGTGGGCGCTCGCGGCGCCACAATCCCGCCATCGACTTCGCGTCTTCGGACCGGTCGGTTCCTTTCAACCCCTGGAGGCATGGCCATGTCCGCGAATCCGCGCCGGGCGCTCGTCGTCATCGACGTGCAGAACGAATATGTCAGCGGCGATCTGCCGATCGAATATCCCCCCATCGAGACGTCGCTTGCCAATATCGGCCGCGCGATCGACGCTGCGCGCGCGGCCGGCGTGCCGGTCGTGGTGGTGCAGAACTTCGCCCCGGCGGACTCGCCGCTCTTTGCGCGCGGCAGCGTGGGCGCCGAACTGCATCCGGTCGTGGCCTCGCGCGAGCGCGATCACTACGTCGAAAAGGCGCTGCCGAGCGCCTTCGCGGGCACCGATCTCAAAGCCTGGCTGACCGATCGCGGCATCGACACGCTCACGGTAGTGGGCTACATGACGCATAACTGCGACGCCTCGACGGTGTTCGAGGCGACCCACGCGGGTCTTGCCGTGGAGTTTCTCGCCGATGCGACCGGTTCGGTGCCGTATGCAAACGAGGCGGGAACGGCGAGCGCCGAGGAGATCCACCGCGTATTCAGCGCGGTGATGCACACGCGTTTCGCTGCGGTCGTGAACACGGATGCCTGGCTTGCCGCCGTCGAACAAGGCGTGCCGCTCGCGCGCGACAACATCTACGCGTCGAATCAACGGGCCCGGGCGACCCGCGTGCCGGCCTGAGCGCTCAAGAAAAAGGCGGCCCCGTCAGTGGGCCGCCTGGTTTCGATCTGGGAACTGCGCGCGTAGGCGTCAGGCTTGCGACGCGCTCGCGCCGATGCGCAGCGACGGGCTGAAGCGCAGCGCGTCGAGCATCGCGTCGACGTGCAGTTCGGCGTTGCTCGCCACGTCGAACGCGTCCGGCAGGATCGCCATATCGCGCAGCGCGCCGCCGATGAACGAATGGAGCACGCGCGAAGCGCGCTTGGCGTCGAGGTCGGCGGGCAGCTGGCCCTTCGACATCGCATTGCGCAAACCCTGTTCGATGCTCGCCAGGCCCTCGCGCATATCGGTCTGATGGCGCGCCATCACCGGGCCCATCTCCTCGACGAACTCACACTTCAGGAACAGGATCTCGAACACGCGGCGGCGGCGCACGTCGGTCGCCGTATTGCGCAGACACAGAATGCAGAGATCGCGCATGCGCCCGAGCGGGTCGGGCTCGCCGGGATCCGTCGATGCCACCTTCAGCTCGTCGAGCGGCAGCACCACGCGGTCGAACATGGCCGTGAACAGGTCGCCCTTGTTCTCGAAATGCCAGTAAATCGCGCCGCGCGTCACGCCCGCGGTCTGGGCGATGTCGGCCAGCGAAGTGCGCGACACGCCCTTCTCGTAAAAGACGTGTTCGGCGGCGTCGAGGATCCGGTTGCGCGTCTCCAGCGCTTCCTCTTTCGTGCGGCGGGCCATTTTGTAAAGTCGGTGCGTTGCAGCAGGTTGGGGGTGAATGAACGTATTTGGGGTGCGAACCGTAATGTATTGATTTGTAATATGGAGGTGATGCGCGGATCGCTCCTGAAGCACCCCTCAACGGTTAAGTAACGTCCTTTTACATTCGTTCGCGAATGTATCTATAATAGCACCCCACCACCTGGGTGCCTCAAATGGTGATGTCCGGTTAATATCCGTCCTTGGCCAAGTGGTCGTAGAAACCCCAATGCGCGACGCCTCTCGCGGCGGCGCGCGGCAGTATCGCCCGGACGGATGTGCAGACCGGAACGCGCCTTCTAGAAGAAGTACCGGGTTTATCCGTCAGGTATTTGCCAGATGCTGGCGTGCGTGGTCGTCCTCCTCGTTGCAGGACGCCGCACGCTTTTATTGTCAGTTATAGACAGAGGTCGCTCCATGCGCGTCGAACGGGTTCCATTCCGCCTAATCAGTGTCGCGACGGCTGCCATCGTGCTCGCAGCCTGCGGGCAAAAGCAGTCGGCGCCGCCGCCGCAAACCCCCGAAGTGGGTATCGTCACCGTCCAGCCGTCCGCCGTGCCGGTCGTCTCCGAGCTTCCCGGCCGCACCAGTGCCTATCTCGTCGCGCAAGTGCGCGCACGGGTGGACGGCATCGTGCTGCGCCGCGAATTCACCGAAGGCGCGCTCGTCAAGGCCGGTCAGCGGCTCTACAAGATCGATCCGGCGCCGTACATCGCTGCGCTGAACAATGCCAAGGCCACGCTCGCCAAGGCGCAGGCCAACCTCGTCACGCAGAACGCGCTGGTCGCGCGCTACAAGGTGCTGGTGCAGGCCAACGCGGTGAGCAAGCAGGACTACGACAACGCCATTTCCGCCCAGGGCCAGGCTGCAGCCGACGTCGCCGCCGGCAAGGCCGCCGTCGACACGGCACAGATCAACCTCGGCTACACCGACGTCACTTCGCCGGTCTCGGGCCAGGTCGGCATCTCGCAGGTCACGCCGGGCGCCTACGTGCAGGCGAGCGCGGCCACGTTGATGTCGACGGTGCAGCAGCTCGATCCGATGTACGTGGACGTCACGCAGTCCAGCCTCGAAGGCCTGAAGCTGCGCCGCGAGATCCAGGAAGGACGCCTGAAGACCAACGGCCCGAACGCCGCCAAGGTCTCGCTCGTCCTCGAAGACGGCCGCACCTATTCGGAAAAGGGCAAGCTCCAGTTCTCCGACGTCACCGTCGACCAGACCACGGGCTCGGTCACGGTTCGCGCGATTTTCCCGAACGCCGACCGCGTGCTGCTGCCGGGCATGTTCGTGCGCGCGCGCATCGAAGAAGGCATCAACAACAACGCGTTCCTCGTGCCGCAGGTCGGCGTGCAGCATGACCAGAAGGGGCAGGCCTCGGTGTACGTCGTCAACCAGGACAACAAGGTCGTGCCGACGCCGATCACCACGGCGGGCACGCAAGGTCAGGACTGGGTCGTTCAGAGCGGTCTGAACGCCGGCGACCGCGTGATCGTTCAGGGCACCGACAAGGTCAAGCCGGGTGCGCAGGTCAAGCCGGTTCCCGCGCAGCTGCCGCCGCCGCCCCCGCAGGGCGCGCCTTCGGCCGACATGGCAACGGCTTCGGGCTACGCGAACGCCGCCAGCGCCGCATCGGGGCCGAAGGCTGCCTCGGCTGCACCTGCCGCCTCCGCAGCGCAATAACGGGGAGCCTGCTTCATGGCAAAGTTCTTTATTGATCGCCCAATCTTTGCATGGGTGATCGCCATCATCCTGATGCTGGCGGGTGTGGCGTCGGTGTTCACGCTGCCGGTCGCGCAGTATCCGACCATCGCGCCGCCTTCCATCCAGATCAGCGCGAACTATCCGGGCGCATCGGCCAAGACGGTGGAAAACACGGTCACGCAGGTGATCGAGCAGCAGATGAGCGGTCTCGACCACCTGCTGTACATCTCGTCGACTTCCGATGACTCGGGCACGGCTACGATCACGCTGACTTTCGCGGCGGGCACCAACCCCGACATCGCGCAGGTGCAGGTGCAGAACAAGCTGCAGCTCGCCACGCCGATTCTGCCGCAGGTCGTGCAGCAGCTCGGCATCAGCGTCACGAAATCGAGCAGCAGCTTCCTGCTCGTGCTCGCGTTCGTGTCCGAAGACGGCAGCATGACCAAGTACGACCTCGCGAACTACGTGGCGTCGAACGTGAAAGACCCGATCAGCCGTATCGACGGCGTGGGTACGGTCACGCTGTTCGGCTCGCAGTACGCGATGCGTGTCTGGCTCGATCCAAACAAGCTCACGAACTTCCAGCTAACGCCAACCGACGTCACAGCGGCAATCACCGCGCAGAACGTGCAGATCGCGGGCGGTCAGCTGGGCGGCACGCCAGCAGTGGCGGGGCAGGCGTTCCAGGCGACCATCACCGAATCGACGCTGCTGCAGACGCCCGAACAGTTCGGCAACATCCTGCTGAAGGTGAACCAGGACGGCTCGCAGGTGCGCTTGAAGGACGTGGCGCGTATTGGTCTGGGTGGCGAAAACTACAACTTCGACACGAAGTACAACGGTGCGCCGACGGCCGGTCTGGGCATTCAGCTCGCGACGGGCGCCAACGCGCTGCAGACCGCGAAGCTCGTGCGCCAGAAGATCGACGACCTCTCGAGGTACTTCCCGCACGGTCTCGTCGTGAAGTACCCGTATGACACGACGCCGTTCGTGCGCCTGTCGATCGAGGAAGTGATCAAGACGCTGCTGGAAGGCATCGTGCTGGTGTTCCTCGTGATGTACCTGTTCCTGCAGAATCTGCGCGCGACGTTGATTCCGACGATCGCGGTGCCGGTGGTGCTGCTGGGCACGTTCGCGATCATGGCGGCGGTGGGCTTCTCGATCAACACGCTGTCGATGTTCGGTCTCGTGCTCGCCATCGGCCTGCTGGTGGACGACGCGATCGTGGTCGTGGAGAACGTCGAGCGGGTGATGGTGGAAGAGGGGTTAGGGCCGAAGGAGGCCACCCGCAAGGCGATGGGCCAGATTACCGGCGCACTCGTTGGCGTGGCGCTCGTGCTTTCCGCGGTGTTCGTGCCGGTGGCGTTCTCGGGCGGCTCGGTCGGCGCCATCTACCGGCAGTTCTCGCTCACGATCGTGGCGGCGATGGTGCTGTCCGTGCTCGTCGCGCTGATTCTCACGCCGGCGTTGTGCGCGACCATCCTCAAGCCGATTCCGAAGGGTCATCACGAAGAGAAGAAGGGCTTCTTCGGCTGGTTCAACCGTACGTTCGAGACGAGCCGCGACAAGTATCACTCCGGCGTGCACCACGTGATCAAGCGCTCGGGCCGCTGGCTCATCATCTATCTCGCGGTGATCGTCGCGGTTGGCCTGCTGTTCGTGCGCCTGCCGAAGTCGTTCCTGCCCGATGAAGACCAGGGCACGATGTTCGTGATCGTGCAGACGCCCGTGGGCTCGACCCAGGAAACGACGGCACGCACGCTCGCCAACATCCAGAACTGGCTGCTCAAGGACGAAGGCAGCATCGTCGAGTCGGTGTTCACGGTGAACGGCTTCAGCTTCGCGGGCCGTGGCCAGAACTCGGGTCTCGTGTTCGTACGGATGAAGGACTACAAGCAGCGTCAGAACGCGGACCAGAAGGTCCAGGCGCTGGTGCGGCGTATGTTCATGCACTATGCGGGCTACAAGGACGCGATGGTGTTCCCGGTGAATCCGCCTTCGATTCCTGAACTCGGCACCGCGTCGGGCTTCGACTTCGAATTGCAGGACCGCGGAGGTCTCGGTCACGAGAAGCTGATGGAAGCGCGCAACATGCTGCTCGGCATGGCTGCGAAGGATCCGACGCTCGCACTCGTGCGCCCGAACGGCCTGAACGACACGCCGCAGTTCACCGTGGACATCGACCGCGAAAAGGCCGAGGCGCTCGGTGTGACGGCGGCCGCGGTCGACCAGACCTTCTCGATCGCGTGGGCGTCGGCGTACGTGAACAACTTCCTCGACACGGACGGCCGTATCAAGAAGGTGTACGTGATGGCCGATGCACCGTTCCGCATGACGCCCGAGGACATGAACCTCTGGTACGTGCGCAACAGCGCGGGCGGAATGGCGCCGTTCGGCTCGGTGGCGAAAGGCCGCTGGACCTTCGGTTCGCCGAAGCTCGAACGCTACAACGGCATTTCCGCTCTGGAAATCCAGGGTCAGGCGGGGCAGGGCAAGTCGACCGGCCAGGCCATGACGGCCATGGAGCAGATCGCGGCGAAGCTGCCCGCGGGTATCGGCTACGAATGGACGGGCCTGTCGTATCAGGAGCGCCAGTCGGGCTCGCAGGCGCCGATCCTGTACGGCATCTCGATCCTCGTCGTGTTCCTGTGTCTCGCGGCGCTGTATGAAAGCTGGTCGATTCCGTTCGCGGTCATCATGGTGGTGCCGCTCGGCGTGCTCGGCGCGCTGCTGGCGGTGACCTTGCGCGGCCTCGAGAACGACGTGTTCTTCCAGGTGGGTCTGTTGACCACCGTGGGTCTCTCGGCGAAGAACGCGATTCTGATCGTGGAGTTCGCGCGCGACCTGCAGGCCGAAGGGAAGATGGGACCGATCGAGGCAGCGCTCGAAGCTTCGCGACTGCGTCTGCGGCCGATTCTGATGACGTCGATGGCGTTCATTCTCGGCGTGCTGCCGCTCGCGATCAGTAACGGCGCGGGTTCGGCTTCGCAGCACGCGATCGGCACGGGCGTGATCGGCGGGATGATCACGGCCACGTTCCTCGCGATCTTCATGATCCCGATGTTCTTCGTGGTGATTCGCGCGAAGTTCGCCGGCGAGAAGGAGGACGCGGACGTCGCGCTCCAGCACTACGAAGAGCACCACGCGCACGACCACGACCAGGACAATGGCGCGAATGGTGGTGGCGCTCAGGGTGGCAATGACCGTGGTGGCGAAGGTGGCAACGGCGGCAGCAACGGCGACGGCCCGGGCAAGGAAGGACATTGAGATGCATAAACTATCCGTAATTGCAGCGGCCGCTGCGCTCCTCGCGGGTTGCACGATGGAGCCGTGGTACCACCGGCCCGAAGCGCCGGTGTCGCAGAGCTTCCCGCAAGGCGGCGTGTACGCGACGCAGCCGGTTGCCGGGGGCGCGAATGGCCAGAACGGCCAGGCCGCCCCGAGCGCCAATGGCGCCGCGGCGACCGACATCGGCTGGCGCGAGTTCTTCGTCGATCCGCGTCTGCAGCAGCTCGTCGACATCGCGCTGAAGAACAACCGCGATCTGCGCGTGTCGGTGCTCAACGTCGAGGCGGCGCGCGCGCAGTATCAGATCACGCGCGCCGAGCTGTTCCCGGCAATCAACGGCGTGGCCACGGACACGCGCACGCGCACACCGAGGGATCTGCTGACCACACCGAACAGTCCGAACCCGTACAGCGTCTACAACGTGGGCGTGCAGGCGTCGTGGGAGCTGGACTTCTGGGGGCGCATCCGCAGCCTGAAGGACCAGGCGTTGGCGCAGTACCTCTCGACGGCGTATGCACGCAAGGCAGCGGAAATCACGCTGGTTTCGGAAGTCGCGGACCAGTACCTGACCATGCTCTCCGACGACGACCTGCTCAAGGTCACGCAGGAAACGCTCAAGACGGCGCAGGACTCGTACAACATCGCGAAGGCGCAGTTCGATACGGGCACCGGCACCGAGCTCGATTTGCGCCAGGCGCAAACGGTGGTCGAGAACGCGCAGGCCAACATGCAGGCGCAACTGCGGGCACGCGCGCAGGCCGAAAACGCGCTCGTGCTGCTGATTGGCGAGCCGCTGCCGGCGGATCTGCCGCAAGGCCTGCCGCTCGACGGCCAGCCGCTGGTCAACGACATTCCGGCAGGCCTGCCTTCGGATCTGCTCACGCGTCGTCCGGACATCATGCAGGCTGAGCAAACGCTGCTTGCGGCAAACGCCAATATCGGCGCGGCGCGTGCGGCGTTCTTCCCGAAGATCTCGCTCACGGCGGCGTTCGGCACTGAAAGCCTCTCGCTCGGCGGGCTCTTCAAGGCGGGCACGGCGGCATGGAGTTTCGTGCCGCAGATCACGCTGCCGATCTTCGAAGGCGGCTCGAACATCGCGAACCTGCAACTCGCGAACGTCGAGAAGCGCATCGAGATTGCCAACTACGAGAAGTCGATCCAGTCGGCGTTCCGCGAAGTGGCCGACGGCCTGGCTGCACGGGGCACCTACGACGAGCAGATCGCCGCGCTCGAGCGCAGCACCTTCGCGAACCAGCGCTCGCTCACGCTATCGGAACTGCGCTACAAGAACGGCGTGGACAGCTATCTGCCGGTGCTGGCCGCGCAGACCAGCCTCTACACGGCGCAGCAGTCGCTCGTCACGGCGCGCCTTGCGCGCCTGACCAACCTCGTCGATCTGTATCGCGCGTTGGGCGGCGGCTGGATCGCGCATGCAGGCGAGACGCCGCGCGAGCCCGATGCGCCAGCCGATTACGGCGCGGCCAGCGCGCCGGCGGCGGCTTCGGCGGCTACGGCGGGATGATGCCCTTCGTCGCGTGTTGAACGCGTAAGCGCGTGAAGTAGCAAACGGACGCCTCAGTCAATGACTGGGGCGTTTTCTTTGGTTTCTCCAGAAGCCAAGGCGCTACGCGCACATGTTGTCGAATACCACGCTGTGGGTGCCGAGCGGAGTCCTCGTGAATCCTTATTTTAGGGATGTTTGTCCCTGTATTGGGGATTTTCCTGCTAATCCCTATAATGGGGATATATGTACCTAATAAGAGGATCTGCTGTGGGCCTTGCCGACTTTCTCCTCACACCGGGCCTGCAACGAGTTCTCGGTGCCACGCTGCTGCAGCCCGACCGCAGTTTTACGCTCCAGGAACTGCTGCGTCTTGCCGATAGTGGGCGCGGTAGCGCCCAAAAGCAGGTGGACCGACTGGTTGCGGTCGGTGTACTTCAGGAAGATGCTCGACGAGGTCGGCAGAGAAGCATCCGCGCGAATACCGAATTTGTTCTCTATCCCGAGTTGCTTAGCATCGCGCGCAAGTCATTCGCCGTTGCGGAGCCGCTGAAAGAAGCCCTCGCGCCTTTTGCCGAACACATCACGTCGGCGTTCGTCTTCGGCTCCGTGGCCAAAGGCACCGACGGAGGTCGAAGCGATCTCGACCTGATTGTTATCGGGAGCGTTCCGCTCCTCGAGCTATCCGAGGCCCTGCATGCGGCCGAGCAACGTTTGTTGCGCCCCGTCAATTTCTCGCTGTATGAGCCTTCTGAATGGGCTGCGTTGGTAGCTTCTGACGCTATCGTTGCGCAGATCGCACAAGGTCCCACTCTGAGAATACTGTGATGCCGCGCCCTGCTGAATACGAGAACCTCATCAAGACAAAAGCCTTCGAGGCGGTCACCCCCACGCCCGGGGCGATCACCAGTTTCTTGCGTAACGCGGCCGACTATAAGGCCGCAGCGGATGGACTGGATCCCAGCCGACATCTGCAAGTCTTCACCTTGGCCTATGAAGGCTATTTCCAGTTGGTCCACGCCATTCTGGAATGCTACGAAGTGCGCATCAAAGACGCTGGCCGTAACCTGGCCATCCAGCGCGTGTCCACATCGCTGGGCGTGACCACGCAGGAATTTGCCTTCATCACGAAAGCCCACGAACGTCGCAACGGGACCTCCTACGTTTCACCATTTCCGCCGGTGTCGAAGGCTGAGGCCGCTGCCATGCTGAGCATCCTGGCCAGGTACTTGCCCGTTGCGCACGCCTTGACCAAGGCGCCGTGAGGTCCACATTTGCAGAACGGCCTGGCAATGCTTTAGCAAAAAAAAGCGCCATGGTTTCCCATGGCGCCGAACCAGCAAAAGACCCCGCCCGCCTGTGTATGGATGGGCACCTGCGAGCGGGGCACCTCTCGCGTCAACTCAATACTTTCAAACCCGGTTCGATCAGTGCAGTGAGATCGACTCAGTGCGCGGCCGAGCGCGGCATTTCGTGGCCCGTATCCGGCGTCGGCGCGGCATCGGGGCGGCCTTCGAAATCGTGCCCGGCGCGGCGGATGGCGCGCTCGGCGGCTTTCTCGCTCTTCGCACCGTTGAAGATCAGGTTCAGCACCACCGCCGAAACCGAAGCGAGCAGGATGCCGCTATGGAGCAGCGGCGAAAGCGCGGGCGGCAGCTTGGCGAAGAAGTGCGGCGACACCACCGGCACGAGGCCGAAACCCACGCTCACGGCCACGATGAAGAGGTTGTGCTGGTTCTTCACGAAGTCCACGCGAGAGAGCACCTTGATGCCGTTCGCCGCCACCATGCCGAACATCACGATGCCTGCGCCGCCCAGCACGAAGGCGGGCACGGAGGCGACCATCTGCGCCATCTTCGGAAAGAGGCCGAGCAGCACGAGAATCACGCCGCCCATCGCGCACACATAGCGGCTCTTCACGCCCGTCACGCCGATCAAGCCCACGTTCTGCGAGAACGACGTATGCGGGAACGAGTTGAAGATGCCGCCGATCATCGTGCCGAGACCGTCGACGCGCAGGCCGCGCACGAGCGTGGCCTGATCGACGGGGCGCTCGACCATGTCGCCCACCGCGAGGAACATGCCCGTCGATTCGATGAAGGTGACGAACATCACGATCACCATCGTCGCGATCGGCAGGATGTGGAACTTCGGCATGCCGAAGTGGAACGGCATGACGATGCCGACCCACGGCGCGCTGGCCATGCCTTCGAGGTCCACGCGACCGAGCGCAAGCGCGATGGCGAAGCCCGCGACGATGCCGAGCAGCACCGAGATATTCGCGATGAAGCCGCGCCCGAACTTGTTGATGAGCAGGATCAGCATCAGCACGAGCAGCGAGAGGCCGAGGTAGATCGGGTTGCCGTAGTCGGGGTTGCCCACGCCGCCCGCGGCCCAGTTGATGCCCACTTCCATGAGCGAGAGGCCGATCACTGCGATCACGGTGCCCACCACGACCGGCGGGAAGAAGCGCAGCAGCTTGCCGATCATCGGCGCGATCACGATGCCGATCGCGCCCGCCGCGATGGTCGAGCCGAAGATGTCGAGCAGGCCGAGCGACGGATTGGTGCCGATGGCGATCATCGGACCCACCGAGGCGAACGTGCAGCCCATGATCACGGGCAGGCGGATGCCGAAGATCCACAGGCCGAGCGTCTGGATCAGCGTGGCGATGCCGCAGGCGAACAGGTCGGCGCTGATGAGGAAGGCGACCTGGTCCTTCGGCAGCCCGATTGCGCCGCCGACGATGAGCGGCACGGCCACCGCGCCCGCGTACATCACGAGCACGTGCTGGATGCCGAGTGTCAGCAGCTGGCTAAACGGCAGGCGCTCGTCGCAGGGGTGGACCTGCTTCTGGCCAGACCGCTGGGCGGCCTGGTCCTCAATGCCCTTGGCTTGCATGTCGTCTGTCTCCGTCTCTTGGTTTAAGGGTATGGCCTCCAAGGTATGCGGTAAGAAAATATGCAACAAGACCACTGGAGACTATTCCGTGCTTTCCGGCGACGATATGCGCCCGTCGCGATCGGCCGGCGACATAAGGGTGGGATCGGCGCGCGTGGCGGCATCATGGCGGCGTCGCGAGGCGCCGGTTCGGACCGCGCGTGCGGCGGCGCAAGGCGGGGAGCCCCCTGTTTGCGGCGATTGGGCGGCTCCGCGCTGTGGGTGCCGCGGCGCGGCGTGGCGGTACGGCGCCATGGCGGAGCGCGTGCAGGTGGCTCGAAGTGAGGCCGGCGATGCCCAGCGGGTCATGTCATCTATGGCAGCGTCGTTATGATCTCTATTTCGCATGCGCAATGTGAGCCATTTTGCATCCCGCGAACACCCACCGGGTTAACCCGCAAATGGGCATGATTCGCGTCGAAATCGGCTGCGTTGCACGCGGGTTCGCGGCAGGTTTGAATCCCCCGCTCAACGCACATTCGGCGGCGTGCTCGCCGGTATGATCGTTCTTCCCGTCCTCACCCACCTCGCACATCGTTCGCCATGAGCCCATCGCAGACACGTTTTCTCGGTATCGACCTCGGCACCGGTTCACTCAAGCTCGGCATCATCGATGGCGATGGCGTCGAGCGTGCCGCCGCGAGCGTGGCCTATGCGCTCGAAACACCGCAGCCCGGCTGGGCCGAGATCGCCGTGGATCGGTGGTGGGACGCGCTCGTCGCGGCCTGCGCGCGACTGCCGGAGAGCGAGCGCGCCGCGGTGCGTGGCATCGGCTTTTCCGGACAGATGCACGGCGTCGTGCTCACCGACGAAGCGGGCCGCGCGTTGCGCCCCGCGATGCTCTGGCCCGACACGCGCGCGCATGCGCTGCTCGACGCGTGGCCCGACGACCCCGAACATCCGCAGCCCAACCCCGTGGCCCCTGGCATGGCGGGGCCGCTGCTGCGCTGGGTTCTGCAGCACGAGCCGCAAGTCGCACAAGCCGCGCGCTGGGCGCTGCAGCCGAAAGACTGGCTGCGCGTGGCGCTCGGTGGCGCAGTCAAAGCCGATCCGTCGGATGCGTGCGCGACGGCGCTCGCCGCACCCGACGGCACGTGGGACTTCGCGCTGATCGAGCGCCTCGGACTGCCGGCGCGGTGGTTCGCGCCGCTGGCTGCGTCGCATGAAGCGAGCGGCGCGCTGAGCGCGCAAGCCGCGCAGGCGCTCGGGCTGCCCGCCGGCATCGTGCTCGCGACGGGCGCGGGCGACACGCCTTGCGCCGCGTTCGGCAGCGGCCTGGCCGACGAAGGCGACGCGCTCCTCACGACGGGCACAGGCGGCCAGATCGTCGTGACCGCGCGCAGCGAGCCGCGCGCACGGCGCGGGCTGCATCGCTACCGCTCGGCGACGGGCGGCTGGTACACCATGGCCGCCATGCAGAACGTGGGCGTGGCGCTGGAAGCGGCACGCGGCTGGCTGGCCTACGACTGGGCTTCGGCTTACGCGGATGCGTTCGCCGTGCCGCCGTCGGCGACGCTCGCGTTCCTGCCTTACCTGAGCGGCGAGCGCTCGCCGTGGCTCGACCCCGCGGCGCGCGGCGGCTGGCTGGGCGCTGCGCTCGGCGACTCGCGCGGCACGCTCATGCGCGCGGCGTTCGAGGGCGTCGCGTTTGCGTTGCGTGCAGGCCTCGATGCCGTGCGCAGCACCCGTGAAGCCGCCGATGAAGGCACGCGGGGTGCGCGCAGTGTGCCGACGCTCAAGCTCGCGGGCGGCGGCTCGGTGGATGCGCGCTGGCGGCAGTTGCTCGCCGACACGCTCGACGCGGACCTCTACGCGATCGACTGCCCGAACGCAGCGGCGCGCGGCGCCGCGATGCTGGGCGGCCTCGCCTGTGGACACTGGCGCATGAGCGACCTCGCGGTGCTTGCGCCGGCCGCGACGCAAGTGGCGTCGCCGCGCGAAGACGCCGCGCTCGCGCAGCGCTATGCGCGCTTCATCGATCTATACGGCCGCGTTCGAACCTGGTTCGCACCGGCATCGGTCCGCGCGCCGGCGAGGTGCTCATCGAGGTGAAGCCGTAGAAGCAAAAAAGGCGTTGCCACCGCGAGGGGCAACGCCTTTCTCATTGGGCGCACGAAGCGTCTAGCGACGCCCGATCAGACTCGCGCCGTAGACGAGCGCGGCGAGCGCGGTGATCCAGAAGCTGGTGGGCCAGTCGGTGTAGAACGCGAGCGTCACGCCGAGCCACGCCTGCACGAGCGCGAGCAGCGCGGCGAGCACGAGGCCGGTGGACAGACGCGTGGTGAGATTCTGCGCGGCGGCGGCCGGACCGACCATCAGCGTAAAGACGAGCAGCACGCCGACGATCTGCGTGCACGCGGCCACCGCGAGCGCGGCGATGGCGAGGAACAGCATCGAGACCGCGCGCAGCGACACGCCCTTCGCTTCGGCGAGTTCGGGCTGCAGCGAGGCGAACAGCAGCGGCCGCATGATGGCGGCCAGCGCCGCCAGGCTCGCCGCGGCGAGGGCGGCCAGCACGCCGAGCGTCTCGCGGTTCACGCCCAGCACGTTGCCGAACAGCAGTGCCGTGACCTGCGTGGCATACGACGTGAAGAAGTGCAGAAACAGCAGGCCGAAGCCGAGCGCGAGCGAAAGAATCACGCCGATCGCGACATCGCGACCCGCGAGCTTTTCGCCGAGCGCGCCCATCGAAACGCCGGCGGCGAGCGTGAAGCCCACCATGCCCCACAGCGGCGAAACGCCGAGCAGCACGGCGCCTGTCGCGCCCGTGAAACCGACGTGCGAGAGCGCGTGGCCCGCGAAGGTCTGACCGCGCATCACGAGGAAATAGCCCACCACGCCCGCGAGCACCGCGACGATGCCCGACGCCGCGAAGGCGTTCACCATGAAATCGTATTCAAGCATCGTGCGTGTGGCCGTGTGTGTTGTCGTTGTTGTCGCCGTGGGCATGTCCGTGCGCGTGGCCATGGCCGCCGTGGTCGTGGCCATGGTCGTGCTCATGCTCGTGGTCGTGCTTTTCGACTTCCACGTCGCCCGACATCACGAAGATGCGGCCCTTCATGCGCATCACTTCGATCGGCGAGCCGTAGAGGCGCGAGAGCACGGGCGCGGTGATGACTTCATCGACGCTGCCGAGCGCGGCCACGCCGTTGCCGAGATAGAGCACGCGATCGAGCGCGTTGAGGAGCGGGTTCAGCTCGTGCGCGGAGAACAGCACCGCGATGCCGAGCTCGCGCTGCACGCGGCGCACGAGTTCGACCACGCCGCGCTGGTGGTTGGGGTCGAGGCTGATGAGCGGCTCGTCGAGCAGCAGCAGCTTCGGGTCGCCGAGCAGGCATTGCGCGAGCAGCAGGCGCTGGCGTTCGCCGCCCGAAAGCTCCGAAAGCGGGCGGTCCGCCAGTGCGGTCGCCCCCACGAGATCGAGCACGCGCGCGACGTCGGCGCGCGTGGCGGCGTCGGCGCGCGGCAGGCCCCAGCGGTGGCCGTCGGCGGCCATCGCCACGAAGTCGCGGCCACGCACGCGGCGGCTCGCGAGCGCCGTGCGCGTTTGCGGCATATAGCCGATTTTGGCGTTGCCGCGCGCGACCGGCTCGCCCAGCACGCGGATCGCGCCGTGCGAGGCCGGCACGAGGCCGAGAATCGCCCGCATGAGCGTGGTCTTGCCCGCGCCATTCGGGCCGAGCACGCCGATGAATTCGCCCTGGTTCACCGCGAAGTTCGCGTCGCGCAGGATCGTGCGCTCGCCGAGCGTCAGCGTCACGCCCGCTAGCGTGAGCACAGGCGTGGGCGCGCGGTGCGCGCCGTTGTGCTGTGCGTTGCGCGATGAAGCGATATCGGTGGGCGAAGAGCCGGCCCCGGTCATGACATCTGTCCTTGCTGAATACGGTTAGTGTTGCCCTGCTGTTCCCGCTGCCAGCGCCTTGTCGAGCGCGTCGAGCTGCGCGAGCATCCATTGCTGGAAGGTCACGCCGGCCGGCTGCGTCTCGGTCACGCTCACGGACGGCACCTTCGACTGCTTCGCCAGCGCCAGCATGCGCCGCGTGAGCGCCTCGGTCGCCTGGCTGTTATAGATCAGCACGTGCACGCGGTGCTCGCGCAGGTCGCGCTCGAACGCGGCGATGTCCGAGGCGCTTGCCTCGGTGTCGTTCATCGCCGCGAGCTGGAAGCGCAGGTTGCGCATGTCGAGGCCGATCGCATCCGACATATAGCCGAACACCGGCTCCGTCGCCGTGACGGGCTGCCCCTGGTAGTGCGCGCGCAGCGCCGCGACCTTGGCGTCGACCGGCTGCAGCGAGGCGAGGAACGTTGCCAGGTTGGCATCGTACACGCTCTTGTGCGCGGGGTCCGCTGCGCCGAGCGCGGCGCTCACGGCGCGCGCCACGGCGGGCATGGTCTTCGGGTCGTACCAGAGGTGCGGATTGTCGCCCGCTTTCTTGCCGACGAGGTCCGCCGCGACGATCGTCGTGCGGTTGGCGCCGTTCTTGCCGGCGCCGGTGGCGCCGAGCAGCTTGGTCATCCACGGGTCGTAGTCGGCGCCGTTGTACACCACTACGCGCGCATTCTGGAGCGCGCGCGCGGTCTTCGGGCTGGCCTCGAAGAGGTGTGGATCCTGGTCGGGGTTGCTCAGGATGCTCGTGACATCCACGTAATTACCGCCGATCTGCTTGACGACATCGCCGTAGAAGTTCTCCGCCGCGACAACCGGAATCGTGGCGCTGACAGCCTGCGCCGCCAGGGCCGCGCTCGCGCCGCCGAACGCGCCGACCAGCGCGAGCGCGAGCGCGAGCCCGCCCGCGAGGCGCGCGAGCGTGACGCGACGGCGCGCGTCTGTGGTGGCAGCCCGGGGCGTGCAGTTGGCGCGGCTGAACGTGATCATGGTTCTATCCTTGTCTATAGGGAGCCTGAAAGCGGACGCGGTCGCGTCGGCGTCGCGAAGGCGAGATGATATAACGTATCACTTCGATTGGCGAGTCAGCTCGTCTTCGGTCAGGGGCCGGTTCTGCAGGCCGCAGCCAGTGGAGGCTTGCGCGTCGCACCATCGAAATCTCGGCCAATCGCGTTTGTTCGCCTTGACAGTCTCCGACTCGTATCCGATCATTCGATCAACGACAGAGCAAATGCTCACATGTCGGGCGATCGCTCAGCTGCTCCTCTGGAGCGTCTGCCGGGCGCGCCCCGCACGAACGAAATTGGAGACACCTGTGGCACACACCGCGACCCCGGCGGCCGGACGTTTGCAGGACAAGGTAGCCGTGCTGACTGGCGCGGCGAGCGGGATTGGCGAGGCGGTCGCGCAGCGTTATCTGGACGAAGGCGCGCGCTGCGTGCTAGTGGACGTGAAGCCCGCCGGGTCCGTCGCGCCAACGCTGGCCGCCGCGTACCCCGAGCGCGTGCTCGCGATCTCCGCCGACGTCACCCGCCGTGAGGACATCGATCGCATCGTGGAGGGCGCGCTCGAACGCTTCGGCCGCATCGACATCCTCTTCAACAACGCGGCGCTCTTCGACATGCGCCCGCTCCTCGACGAATCCTGGGACGTGTACGACCGTCTTTTCGCGGTGAACGTGAAGGGCATGTTCTTCCTCATGCAGGCCGTGGCGCGCCGCATGGTCGAGCAGGGCCAGGGCGGCAAGATCATCAACATGTCGTCGCAGGCGGGCCGCCGCGGCGAAGCGCTCGTCTCCCACTACTGCGCAACCAAGGCCGCCGTGCTGAGCTACACGCAGTCGGCGGCGCTGGCGCTGGCGCCCCATCGCATCAACGTCAACGGCATCGCGCCGGGCGTGGTCGACACGCCCATGTGGGAGCAGGTCGACGCGCTCTTCGCACGCTACGAGCATCGTCCGCCCGGCGAAAAGAAGCGCCTCGTGGGCGAGGCCGTGCCGCTCGGGCGCATGGGCCTGCCCGAGGACCTCACGGGCGCCGCGCTCTTTCTCGCTTCCGCCGACGCCGATTACATCACCGCGCAGACCCTCAACGTCGACGGCGGAAACTGGATGAGCTGAATTTCCCGCAACCCTTGCCCAACGCATCACGACAGCAGCCCGGCTGCAGCAAGACATAACGCAACGAACAAGGAGACAACGTCATGAAGCCAGCAATGAAGACCGCCGCAAAGTGCATAAGTCGAGCGGCGAGCGTGGGTGCACTCGTCGCGGCGGCGAGCGCCGCGCACGCGCAGACCGTCACAATCGCGATGTTGAACAACCCGGACATGATCGAGCTGAAGAAGCTCTCGCCGGCCTTCGAAAAGGCCAATCCGGGCATCAAGCTGAACTGGGTGATTCTCGAAGAAAACGTGCTGCGCCAGCGTGCCACCACCGACATCACGACCAACAGCGGCCAGTTCGACGTGATGATGATCGGCACCTACGAGGCGCCGCAATGGGGCAAGCGCGGCTGGATCGTGCCGATGACGAACCTGCCCGCGAGCTACGACCTCGACGACGTGGTGAAGACCGCGCGCGATGGCCTCTCGTACAACGGCACGCTCTACGCGCTGCCGTTCTACGTCGAAAGCTCGATGACGTATTACCGCAAGGACCTGTTCGACAAGAAGGGCCTCAAGATGCCCGAGCAGCCGACCTATGACCAGATCAAGGACTTCGCCGACAAGCTCACCGACAAGTCCGCCGGCACCTACGGCATCTGCCTGCGCGGCAAGGCCGGCTGGGGCGAGAACATGGCGTATGTGACGACGGTCGCGAACACCTTCGGCGGCCGCTGGTTCGACGAAAAGTGGCAGGCGCAGCTCACTTCGCCAGAGTGGAAGAAGGCGGTGAACTTCTACGTCGACATGCTGAAGAAGGATGGCCCGCCGGGAGCCAGCTCGAACGGCTTCAACGAAAACCTCACGCTGATGTCGTCGGGCAAGTGCGCGATGTGGATCGACGCGACGGTGGCAGCCGGCATCCTCTACAACAAGCAGCAGTCGCAGGTGGCCGACAAGATCGGCTTCGCGGCCGCGCCGACCGAAGCCACGCCCAACGGCGCGCACTGGCTGTGGTCGTGGGCGCTCGCGGTGCCGAAGTCGTCGAAGTCGCAGGACGCCGCGAAGAAGTTCATCGAATGGGCCACCTCGAAAGAGTACGTCCAGATGGTCGCGCAGGACGAGGGCTGGGCTTCGGTGCCCTCGGGTACGCGCATTTCGACCTATCAGAATCCCGAGTACAAGAAGGCCGCGCCGTTCTCCGAGTTCGTGCTCAAGGCGATCCAGACCGCCGATCCGACGCATCCGACCGCGAAGCCGGTGCCGTACACGGGTATCCAGTTCGTCGGGATTCCTGAGTTCCAGTCGTTCGGTACGGTCGTGGGCCAGAGCATTGCGGGCGCCGTGGCAGGGCAGATGAGCGTCGATCAGGCGCTGACCGCCGGTAACGCCGCTGCCAACCGTGCCGTGGCGCAAGCCGGGTATCAGAAGTAACTGCGGGAAGTCGGGCTGCGCCGTTCAGGCAGCCAGCGTAGTAGCACGAGTGCGCGCGCCGGGCGACCCGGCGCGGCGCGCGCACTCGCGACAGCCGATGCCGCGCCGGGTTCCATAGAGGCGCGCAACCGAGAAGGGTGGTCCTCATGCGTCATCTCCATCTCCCCATGCCTATATTCAATCGAGCGCGCACGCCACAGAAACCGCAGCAGGTCGAATCGCGCCGCTCGGCCTCACGCTGGCTCGTGACGCCGTCCGTGGCGGTGCTGCTGCTGTGGATGACGATCCCGCTCGCGATGACGATCTGGTATTCGTTCACGCGATACAACCTGCTGAACCCCGATCTCAAGGGATTCGCGGGCTTCGACAACTACAGGTTCCTCGCTACCGATCCCTCGTTCGTGCCGTCGATCGTGCACACCATCGAGCTGATCGTGGCGGTGCTCGTGATCACCGTGGTCGGCGGCGTGCTGATGGCGGTGCTGTTCGACCGCAAGTTCATCGGTCAGGGCGTGGCGCGCCTGTTCGCGATCGCGCCGTTCTTCGTGATGCCCACGGTGAGCGCGCTGATCTGGAAGAACATGATCCTGCATCCGGTGTACGGCCTCGTGGCCATCGCGATGCGCTCGATAGGCATGACGCCGATCGACTGGTTCGCCGTCTATCCGCTCACCGCGGTCATCATGATCGTGGCGTGGCAGTGGCTGCCGTTCGCGTTCCTCATTCTCTTCACGGCGATCCAGTCGCTCGACCAGGAGCAGAAGGAAGCCGCGAAGATCGACGGCGCGGGCCCGATCGCCTTGTTCTTCTACATCACGCTGCCGCACCTGCGGCGCGCGATTGCCGTTGTCGTGATGATGGAAACCATCTTCCTGCTGTCGATCTTCGCCGAGATCTACACGACCACGGGCGGCGGTCCCGGCAACGCGACCACCAACCTCACTTACCTGATCTACTCGATGGGCCTGCAGCAGTTCGACGTGGGCATCGCTTCGGCTGGCGGCATTCTCGCCGTCGTGCTGGCGAACATCGTGTCGTTCTTCCTCGTGCGCATGCTCGCGCGCAACCTCAAAGGGGAGTACGAAAAATGAGCCAGATTACCGCTACGCCCGCGCAATCGCCCGACGCGGTCAAGCATTCGTCGCCGATGCAGTTCATCGGGCGCGTGCTGCCGGGGCTGCTTGCCTGGCTGATCGCGATCGCGCTGTTCTTCCCGATCTTCTGGATGACGATCACGGCGTTCAAGACCGAGCAGCAAGCCTATATCCCGACGATCTTCTTCCTGCCCACGCTCGACAGCTTCAGAGAGGTGTTCGCGCGCAGCAACTACTTCGCGTTCGCGTGGAATTCGGTGATGATTTCGGCCGGCGTGACGATCGTCTGCCTGATTCTTGCCGTGCCCGCGGCCTACGCGATGGCGTTCTTCCCGAACAAGCGCACGCAGGGAATTCTGCTGTGGATGCTCTCCACCAAGATGATGCCTTCGGTGGGTGTGCTCGTGCCGATCTACCTGCTGTGGAAGAACTCGGGGCTCCTCGACACCGTGAGCGGGCTGGTGATCGTCTACACGCTCATCAATCTGCCGATCGCAGTGTGGATGGCGTACACGTACTTCAACGAGATTCCCAAAGACATTCTCGAAGCCGGACGCATGGACGGCGCGGCCACCTGGCAGGAAATCGTCTATCTGCTCATGCCGATGGCGGTGCCGGGGCTCGCATCTACCGCGCTGCTGTTGATCATTCTTTCGTGGAACGAAGCGTTCTGGAGCATCAACCTCTCGAGCTCGAACGCCGCGCCCCTGACGGTGTTCATCGCGTCGTACTCGAGCCCTGAGGGGCTGTTCTGGGCGAAGCTCTCCGCGGCGTCGCTGCTCGCGGTCGCGCCGGTGCTGATCGTCGGCTGGCTGTCGCAGAAGCAACTGGTGCGCGGCCTTACCTTCGGGGCGGTCAAGTAATGGCCAATGCGATGTCCAGTCAAGCCCTGATCTGCGATTGCGACGGCGTTCTGATCGACAGCGAAGCCGTTGCGGCCCGCGTGCTGGTGCGCGAACTCGAAGCGCGCTGGCCCGGCGTGGACGCGGCGCCCGTCGTCATGCCGCTGCTCGGCCAGCGCATCGAGCGCGTGCTGGGCGGCGCGGGCGAAGCGCTCGGGCGCAGCCTCACCGCCGCCGACGTCGATGCGATCCGCACCGTGGCCGAAGCCGAAGCGCGCGAAGCGCCGCTATTTCCGGGCGTCGTGGCGGCACTGGAAGCCGTGGCGCTCACCAAGGCCTGTGCGAGCAACAGCTACACGGCGGTGGTGCGCGAGGTGCTGGCGCGCAACGGGCTCGATCGCTTCTTTGGCCCCCGCGTGTACTGCGCCGATATCGTCGCCCGGCCGAAGCCCGCGCCCGACGTCTATCTCGCGGCGGCGCAGGGCATGGATGTCGCGCCCGCCGCGTGCCTCGTGGTCGAGGACAGCGTGACGGGCGTGAGCGCGGCGCGCGCGGCCGGCATGACGGTGCTCGGCTTCGTGGGCGGCACGCACGTGGGCGGCGACGCGCACGCGCACGAGTTGCGCGAAGCGGGTGCAAGCGAAATCTTCGACGACATGACGACGCTGCCCGCGCGGGTGGCGTACTGGATGAACAAGGCGCAAACGCGTTCGAACTGAACCGGCTTAGGCAGGCTTAGGCAGACTCAAGCAGAAACGGAGACACATCATGGCAAGCGTGATCCTCAGAGACGTACTGAAGCGCTACGACGACAACGAAGTGCTGCGCGACGTGAACCTCGACATCGGCGACGGCGAGTTCGTCGTGTTCGTGGGCCCGAGCGGCTGCGGCAAGACCACGCTCATGCGCATGATCGCGGGGCTGGAGGACATCAGCGGCGGCGACCTGATGATCGACGGCACGCGCATGAACGACGTGCCGCCGGCCAAGCGCGGCATTGCGATGGTGTTCCAGTCGTACGCGCTGTATCCGCACATGACGCTGTACGACAACATGGCGTTCGGCCTGAAGCTCGCGGGCGCGAAGAAGCCCGAAATCGACGCGGCCGTGAAGAACGCCGCGAAGATCCTCCACATCGACCATCTGCTCGACCGCAAGCCCAAGCAGCTCTCGGGCGGCCAGCGCCAGCGCGTGGCGATCGGGCGCGCGATCACGCGTAAGCCGAAGGTGTTCCTGTTCGACGAACCGCTATCGAACCTCGACGCCGCGCTGCGCGTGAAAATGCGCCTCGAATTCGCGCGCCTGCACGACGAACTCAAGACGACGATGATCTACGTGACGCACGATCAGGTCGAAGCGATGACGCTCGCCGACAAGATCGTCGTGCTCTCGGCAGGCAATGTCGAACAGGTCGGAAGTCCGAACCGTCTATATCACGCGCCGGCGAATCGCTTCGTGGCGGGCTTCATCGGCTCGCCGAAGATGAATTTCCTCGACGGCACGGTGCAGCAGATCGGCAGCGACGGCATCGTCGTGCGCTACGAAACGGGCGATACGCAGAAGGTGGGCGTCGAGCCGGGCAAGGCGCGCGAGGGCGACAAGGTGACGGTGGGCATCCGCCCCGAGCATCTGCACATCATGACGGGCGCGGAGGGCGTGAGCGCGAAGGCGATGACGGTCGAGTCGCTCGGCGACGCCGCCTATCTGTACGCCGAATGCCCGGTCGCGCCCGATGGCCTGATCGCGCGTATTCCGCCGCTGGAGCGTCACGATCGCGGCGAGGCGTTCAAGGTGGGCTCGACGCCCGACCATTGCCACCTCTTCGACGCGAACGGCCAGGCGTTCGAGCGTCGCTTCGCGCAGCAACTGGCTGCGTGAATTCACTGGCTTGCCGGACGCACCGCCTCGGAGGAGGGTGAGACGGTGCCTTGTGTGGCGAGGTACCTGAGGTTGCCTTTGTTAGCCCGCTTCGTGCGGGCGCTTTTTTGGGGCTTAGCGTTCGATCGCGGCGCGCGCGCACAGCTCGTCGGTGACGAGGCCGGAGAGCCAGCCGCCGTTGAGCGCCGCGATCACCGCTTCGCGCTTGCGCGCGCCGCCGGCGAAGCCGATGGTCGGGCGGCGCGGCGGCGAATCGAGGTACACGCTCGTGACGCGGCGGCCCGTGGGCGAATCGACGCGCTTGCCGGCGGCGTCGATCGGCAGGCCGAGCATTTCGGCGATGGCGCCCTGGTCCATCAGTTCGCGCACTTCGTCGGAGGTGATGAAGCCGTCCTCATGCAGCGGGCAATGCTCGCCGATGTTGCCGATGCCGACGAACGCGACATCGGCCTCGCCCGACAGCGACTCGACGATGCGATAGAGCCGGTGATTGCACCATTGCGCGCGCTCGGCCTCGTTATCCGCGATGAGCGGCGCGGGCAGCAGAAAGTGCTTGCCGCCCGTCTTCTCGGAGATATGCAGCGCGACGTCGTAGCGGTTCGACGAACCGTCCTGGGCGATCGCGCCCACCATCGAAACCAGCCGATGCTGCGGCCGCTCCAGCTGCGCGATCTGATCGACGGCGGCCTTGAGCGTTCGACCGCTGCTCACGGCCACCACCATCGGCCGCTCTTCGCCCAGATAGCGCTCCATCACCTGCGCCCCTGCCACGGCGAGCTTGCGGTCGATTTCCTCGGGCGTGTCGTTGTCCACGGGCACCACTTCGCAAACCGAAAGGCCGTAGCGCTTCGAAAGCGCGTCGGCGAGCGCGAGGCAGTCGGCGAGACGATGATCGACGCGCACGCGAATGAGGTTCTTCTCGACCGCGAACGCGACGAGGCGCTGCGCGACCGGGCGCGACACCTGCAGCTTCTCGGCGATTTCGTTCTGGGTGTTGCCGGCCACGTAGTAGAGCCAGGCGGCGCGGGTCGCGAGATCGAGTTTTTCGGTGGACTTGGGCACGATGGGGGTCGGGGGGATGCGGGGCCGAAGTGTACTGCACGCGTTACGCGAGGCGTTCGCGCGAGGGCTCGAAGAGCGGGCGCACGTGGCGGTACAGCGCGCGGTAGGCAGTGAGCCGCTCGCGCAGCGCCGCGTGGCGCGCCGCATTCGGCGCGTACTCGGCCACCACGGGCGGCTTGGTCAGCACTTCACGCGCGTTGCCGCCTGCCGCGAGCCAGCCAAGGCGGGCCGCTCCGAGCGCCGCGCCCGTCTCGCCGCCGCCGTGCTGGCGCGTGGGCGTGTCGAATGCGTCTGCAACCAGTTGCGCCCAGTAGCCGCTGCGCGCGCCGCCGCCCAGCATCGACAGCGCGCCCACTTCGGTGCCCGCGGCCGCGAGCGCGTCGAGGCCGTCGGTGAGCGCGAGCGTCACGCCTTCGAGCACGGCGTAGCCGAGCAGTGCGCGGTCGGTCGCGTGCGTCATGCCGAAGAACACGCCCTGCGCATACGGGTCGTTGTGCGGCGTGCGCTCGCCCGAGAGATACGGCAGGAAGAGCGGGGCTTCGGCGAGGGTTGGCGCGTTGAGCTGCTCCACTTCAGCGAGCAGTGTGGGCTCGTTCGTGCCCGTGAGCTTGCAGACCCAGCGCAGGCAACTCGCCGCCGAAAGCACGACGCTCATCTGGTGCCAGCGGTCCGGAATCGCGTGGCAGAACGCGTGCACGGCAGAAGCGGGATTTGGCCGGAAGCGGTCGCCCACCACGCAAAGCACGCCCGAGGTGCCGAGCGAGACGAAGCCGTCGCCGGGCTGCGTGGCGCCGATGCCGATGGCGCTCGTCGCGTTGTCGCCGCCGCCCGCTGCCACGACCACGTCCTCGCGCAGACCGAACTCGCGTGCGAGCGCAGGCAGCAGCGTGCCGGACGGCGCGCTGCCTTCGGCGAGCGCGGGCATTTGCGCGCGCGTCATGTTGCAGGCGTCGAGCAGCGCATCGGACCAGTCGCGTTTGGCCACGTCGAGCCAGAGCGTGCCCGCGGCATCCGAAGGATCGGAGACCTTGCCGCCGGTGAGCTGCAAGCGCAGATAGTCCTTCGGCAGCAGCACACAGGCCGTCTCGCGAAAGATCTGCGGCTCGTGGCGCGCGACCCACAGCAGCTTGGGCGCGGTGAAGCCCGGCATGGCGAGATTGCCCGCAATGCGATGCAGCTGCGGCGCACGTGCGGTGAGTTCGGCGCATTCGTCCACCGCGCGCATATCGTTCCAGAGGATCGCGGGGCGCAAGACGTCGTCGTGCGCGTCGAGCAGCACCGCGCCGTGCATCTGGCCGGAGAGGCCAATGCTGCGCACCTGCGCGAATTCGTGAGGATGCGCCTCGCGCAGCGCGGCGAGCGCGCGGCGCGTGCCGTCCCACCAGTCGGCGGGATTCTGCTCGGACCAGCGCGGGTGGGGGCGCGAGACGACGAAGGGCGTGCCGGCAGTGCCGATCACGCGCCCGTCGGGCGCGAGCAGCAGGACTTTCACTTCGGAGGTGCCGAGGTCGATGCCGAGATACATAGGCGCGCTGAAGTCGTGAGGAGAGTTGCGCTACTTTAGCCGCGCGCCGGGCGCGACGCCATGCGCGCCGACCCGGAGGGCGCGCGTGGCGCGGGTGTTGCGGATTGCGCTGCGATCTTTTTTCAAACGCTGCAGCCGCGAGAGGCGAGCCACTGGTCCACGCGCGCGAGCGCGCCGCGCACCGCGCCGCCCAGAGTCGGGTTGCCGGCGAGGCCGCCCCACAGCAGCTTGTCGCCGAGAAACGTCGAGACGGGGTCGCCGGTTTCGAACATGCGGTGCACGGCCGCTTCGTCCATCACGCCGTCCTGGTAGCGGTAGGGCAGCGTGCCCTTGTGCCAGCGTTCCAGAAAGCGCAGGAAGAGCGCGGGCAGCATGGCCGTGGCGGCGGGCGTCGCGCCCGCGGCGATGCGTTGCGCGAGCGTGGGCGCGATGAAGCCCGGGATCTTCGAGTAGCCGTCGGCGGCCACGCGCTGGTTCGTGTCCTGGATGTACGGATTGCTGAAGCGTTCGAGCACGACGTCGCGATACTTCGCGAGATCGAGCGGGCTCGGCGTGAGGCAGGGAATCACGTCTTCGCTCACGTACTCGCGCGCGAAGGTACGGATGTCGGCGTCGTGGGTGCCTTCGTGGATGAAATCGAGTGCGATGAGCGTGCCCGCCCACGCAATGCAGCTGTGCGTGGCATTGAGGATGCGGATCTTCGCTTCCTCGTAGGGCATCACCGATTCGACCATTTCCGCGCCGGCGCGCTCCCAGGCGGGCCGCCCCGCGCAGAAGTGATCCTCGATCACCCACTGGATGAACGCTTCGCCCATCACCGGACAGGCGTCGTCCACGCCGGTCGCCGCTTTCACGCGCTCGCGCACGTCGGGCGTGGGGCGCGGCGTGATGCGGTCGACCATGGAGTCGGGGCACGCCGTGTTCGCGTCGAACCAGTCGCGCAGATCCGTTGCGCCACGCAGCGCGAGGAATTCGCGCATGCCCGCGTGAAAGCGCTTGCCGTTGCTGCGCAGGTTGTCGCAGGTCTGCAGCGTGACGGGGCCGCCGTCACGTGCCATGCGCGCTTCGAGGATCGCGGCGAGCGCGCCGTAAATCGTCGTGCGGCCGCCCTTGAGGTCGGCGGCGAGGTCGGGGTTCGCGGTGTCGAGGCGGTCGTGCTCGTCGAGGTAATAGCCGCCTTCGGTCACCGTAAACGCGATGATCCTGCAGTTCGCGTCGGCGCCTGCATCGATCAGGCTCGCGAGATCGGCCGACCACGGCAGCACGCGCGTGATCGAGCGGATCGTCTCGTAGGCGCGCTCGCCCCGCGGCGTGACTGTTTCGAGCGTGTAGACGCCGTTTTGCGCGGCCAGCGCGTCCATCACGGCGTTCATGTCGGAGCGGATGTTGCCGACGGTGAGCGACCATGCGGCCTCGTCGGGCTTGCGCGCGAGGTTCACGCGATGCAGGTACCAGGCCTGATGCGCCCGGTGAAACGACCCGGCGCCGATGTGCAGGATCACGTTCGCATTGCTGCGTTCGGTGTTCATTCGGTGTCTCCTTACTCAAAGCGGCCGATCGGCTCAAGCCTGAGCAATTGCTCTAGTGATGAACGAATGATCGTATCCGGTCGGTCGAAAGTCAAGCGGGCGAGGGCGGTTTTCGGTGGCGCGCTGCGGCGGGCGATGGCGCGCGGGCAACGCACGCACGTGCGCCGCCTGCGGACGGAACGGGGATGTTGTGGCGCACAAAGCGCCCGGGAGCCGAAGCGGGGAAAGGGGGACGCGGCTTCAGCCGCCGATCTGCGCTACGGCCGCGACGGCCTGATCGGTCGCATCCTGCGCGCAGCAATCTACGACGATGCGCTCCGGCATGGCGCGCAGCCACGTGAGCTGACGCTTGCAGAGCTGGCGGGTGGCAAAGACGCCCTTGTCGCGCATGGTGTCGTAGTCGACTTCGCCATCGAGGTATTCCCAAACCTGGCGATAGCCCACGCAGCGCATGGATGGCAGGTTGGGGTTCAGGTCCCCGCGCGCACGCAGCGCCTTCACCTCGTCGATGAGACCGCCGGCGAGCATCGCATCGTAGCGCGCTTCGATACGCGCGTGCAGCACGCTGCGATCGGACGGCTCGAGCGCGACGGGCACGAAGCGGTAGCGCGCGGCTTCATCTTCGCGCGTGGACGGCGTGGCGAGCAGCACCGACATCGGCTGCCCGCTCAGCATGAAGATTTCGAGCGCGCGCTGGATGCGCTGCGAGTCGTTCGGGGCGAGGCGTGCAGCCGTGGCCGGATCGACCCGCGCGAGGCGGGCATGCATGGCGGGCCAGCCGTCGCGCGCGGCTTCGGCGTCGAGTTGCGCGCGCACGGCCGGATCGGCCGAGGGCAGGTCGTTCAGGCCTTGGGTGAGCGCCTTGTAGTAGAGCATCGTCCCGCCCACGAGCAGCGGCACGTTCCCGCGCGCAACGATTTCGCCCGTCACGCGCAGCGCGTCGGCACGAAAGTCGGCGGCGGAATAGGCATCCAGCGGATCGACGATATCGATCAGATGATGCGCGGCGGCCGCACGCTCCGCGGCGTTCGGCTTCGCCGTGCCGACGTCCATCTCGCGGTACACGAGCGCCGAATCGACGCTCACGATTTCCACCGTGCGCCCGCGCGCCGCCGATTGCGCCGCATACGCGAGCGCGGCCGCCGTCTTGCCCGAGGCCGTGGGGCCGAGCAGACACGCGACGGGCAGCGCTGCGCCTTCCTGTTTCGTGGACTGCGTCATTGACCGCGCATGAAGAGCCGATCGAGATCGGCGAGCGTGAGCTGATACCAGGTCGGCCGGCCGTGGTTGCACTGGTCGGCGCGCTCGGTGGCTTCCATCTGGCGCAGGAGCGCGTTCATTTCGTCGAGCGTGAGACGCCGGTTCGCGCGCACCGCGTGATGGCAGGCGAGCGTGCCGAGCATCTCGTGCTGGCGCTCGGTGAGCACGCGCGAGCCGCCATACTCGTGCAGGTCGGCGAGCACGGCGCGCGCGAGCGCCTGGAGATCGGCGTCCTTGAGGAGCGCGGGCACCGCGCGGATCGCAATCGAGGTGGGCGAGAGGACGGCGAGATCGAAGCCCAGCGCTTCGAGCGTGGCCTTTTCTTCCTCGACGGTGCCGGTTTCGACGGGATCGGCCGTCATCGAGATCGGGATCAGCAAGGGCTGCACGGCGAGCGAGCGTTCGGCGAGGGCCTGCTTGAACTGCTCGTACAGGATGCGTTCGTGCGCGGCGTGCATGTCGACGATCACGAGGCCGCGCGCGTTCTGCGCGAGCACGTAGATGCCGTGAACCTGGCCGAGCGCGAAACCGAGCGGGTGGTCCTCGCCGGCTTCGAAGGCGGCGTGCGGCGCGCCGGTGGCGAATGCATCGGCTGCACCGGCTGCGCCGTCTTGCGCCTGCGGGACGCTCGAACCTTGCGCCGTGCCGGCGCCGACATCTTTGCGGCCGAACAACGCGTCATATAGCGCGAGCGGCTGCGCGACAGGCAGGCTGCCTTGCGTCATGCGCGACTGGCGCAGCCAGGTGTTGCCGCTGCTCGCGCCTGCACCGCCGCCGCCTGGCTGACCGAAGCCCGACGCGCGCGAAGGCAGGCCACCCGCGCCGCCGCCGAAGCTGCTTGCCACGCTCGCGGTGCCGAACTTGCCGTCCGCGCCGAAGCCGGGCGCTGCGCCTGCGCGCGCGGAGTCGGCCGCGCCCGAAGCCAGCCCGACCGAGGCGCCCAGCACCCCGGCCCCCGGCAACGCCCGCGGCTCGATGAGCGCCGCGGCATGGCCGCCCGAGGTCGTCTCGGGCGAGGCGCCCGCGTGGCGCGCTAGCGCGCGCTGCACGGCATGGAACACGAACTGGTGAATCGAGCGCGAATCGCGGAAACGCACTTCGATCTTCGAGGGATGCACGTTCACGTCGACGGCTTCGGGCGGCAGGTCGAGGAACAGCACGTACGACGGGTAGCGCTCGCCGTGCAGCACGTCCTCATACGCCGAGCGCACCGCGTGCGTGAGCAGTTTGTCGCGCACGAAGCGGCCGTTCACGAAGAAGTACTGCTGGTCGGCGCGGTTGCGGCTCGCCGTCGGCAGCCCTGCACAACCGTAGACGGCGAGCGGCCCGGCGCGCTCGTCGAGCGGCAGATGCGCCGTGGCGAACACTTCGCCGAGGATCTTCGAGACGCGCGTGGCCGGATCGCTCGCGTTCCAGTGCTCCACCGCGCGGCCGTTGTGCAGCACCGAGATCGCGACGTCCGGGCGCGCGAGCGCGCTGCGGCGGATCATCTCGAGGCAATGGCCCAGTTCGGTCTGCTCGCTCTTCAGGAACTTGCGGCGCGCGGGCGTGTTGAAGTACAGCTCGCGCACTTCGATGGTCGTTCCCTGGCCGCCCGCAGCCGGCGAGATCGCGCCGGTGTGCCCGTCGATCTTCACGGCGTGCTGCGCGTCGGCGCTGCGGCTCGTGATCGACATCTCGGCGACCGAGGCAATCGACGCCAGCGCTTCGCCCCGGAACCCGAGCGTCGCGACGCTCTCCAGTTCGGCGAGCGAGCGGATCTTGCTCGTGGCGTGCCGCATGAGCGCGAGCGGGAGTTCGGATTCGGGAATGCCGCAGCCGTCGTCGGCGATGGAGATGCGCTTGACGCCGCCCTCGTCGAGCAGGATGCGCAGCGTGCTCGCGCCCGCGTCGAGCGCGTTTTCGAGCAGTTCCTTGACGACGGAGGCAGGCCGCTCGACCACTTCACCCGCGGCGATCTGGCTGATGAGCTGGTCGGGCAACGCCTGGATCGCGCGCGCGGGCTGCGCGGCACGCGACGCGACTGCGGCGCCGGTCGTGGCGCCAGTGTCGGCGGCGCTGGCGGAATCCGGCACGGCGCCGGTGGGTTCGGAGTTCGAAGACATGCGCGCAATTATAGCGAGTCGGCGCTAGCCGACCCGACGCGCTTCAGCGCCGCGAAACCCTCATGTAGCAGCGCTTTGTGCGCAAATTCACCGAAATTGGCGGGAAATTTTCGTGGCGCACGGGCACTTTCGGTATCATGGCGCGATCAATTTGGCTTCTCGCGCAACGCAGGGCGAATGCGCTTTTTCAGGCGCGCGGCCCACGATCAATAAGGGACACTTTTGGATACGCTTCTGCAGTTCGTCAATCTTGTCTTGCACATCGACAAGTTTCTCGGTGTCTTCATCCAGCAATACGGCGGCTGGGTCTACGCGGTGCTGTTCCTGATCGTGTTCTGCGAAACCGGCCTCGTGGTGCTGCCGTTCCTGCCCGGCGACTCGCTGCTCTTCATCGGCGGTGCGTTTGCCGCGACGCATGAGATGAATCTCGGCGTGCTGATCGTGCTGCTGCTCGTGGCTGCGGTCCTCGGCAATACGGTGAACTTTCTGATTGGGCGCGCCATCGGGCCGAAAGTGTTCAATACGCACATTCCTGTGCTCGAACGCTTCCTCGACCGCGCCGCGCTGCAGAAAACCCACGAATTCTACGAACGCCACGGCGGCAAGACCATCGTGCTCGCGCGCTTCATTCCTGTCGTGCGGACGTTCGCGCCGTTCGTGGCGGGCGTCTCGCAAATGCCTATGCGACGCTTTCAGTTTTTCACGGTCACGGGCGCGCTGTCCTGGGTGTTGCTGCTCGTGCTGCTCGGCTACTTCTTCGGCAACATTCCGTTCATTCGCCAGTACCTCAACGTGATCGTGCTCGTCGGCATCGGCGCGGCGATCGTGCCGATCCTGATCGGCGGCGTGTGGAAGATGCTGCGCAAGGACTCGCGCGGCGGCGCGGTGCGCAAGCCCAACGGCGGTTGAGCGTCCGGCGCCTTCGGGCCGCAACGCAAGGAAAAACGGCATCGCCTGCGAAGGCGATGCCGTTTTGTTTTGGCGCTCGCGTCGAACGCGGCGCGCTAGGTGCCCACGCGACGAATGATCGAGGGCGTTTCGGGCGTCGGGTAGCCCGCGTCCTTGAAGGTCTCGACAATCGTGCGGTTGGTGTCGAAATACACCTGCCAGTAGGAGTCGTTGCTGGTGTAGGGACGTACAGCCAGCAGCGGGCCTTCGGGCGTGAACGAGAGAATCTCGACGTTGGGCGGCGGCTCCTGCGAAACGTTCGGAATTTTGGCGATGGCCGTGCGCAGACGGCTGGCGGCATCGACGGGATCGACGCCGTTGGCGATCTTCGCGGTCAGCTCTACGCGGCGCACGGGCGTCGCGCTGTAGTTCGAGATGGTGTCCGAGAAGATCTTGTTGTTGCCGACGATGTTGACCACGTTGTCCGGCGAGATGATGGTCGTGCCGAAGATGCCGAGTTCCTTCACGGTGCCCGTCACGCCCCCGGCCGTCACGAAGTCGCCCACCTTGAACGGGCGCAGCACCTGCATGAACACGCCCGCCGCGAAATGCGCGAGCAGCCCGCCCCACGCCGTACCGATGGCGAGGCCGAGACCGGCGAGGAGCGCCGCGAACGAGGTGGTCTGCACGCCGAACACCTGCAGGATCGCGAGGACCAGCAGCAGGTTCAACACGGCGGCGAGGATCGAACTGAGGTAATGCGCGAGCGTGGGATCGACGCGCTCGTTGCGCGCGAGCACCTTGCGCAGCACACCGGCGACGAGGTTGATGGCCCAGCGTCCGATGATCCACAGGACGATCGCCGCCACGACCTTGGTCCCGAAGTCGATGCCCCGGGTCATGATGAATACGCGGATGGTTTCGAGATCCAAAATGCCCTCGCTTGTGTCGTTGGTTGAGCCTGGAAGACGTGCAACTGACAGCGGCGGGAGCATGACGGGCGCGGTGGTGCGCGCCGTCTGTCCCTTGGCGCATTTATAGGCGAAGCGGCGAAAGCGTGCATCCAGCGTGCCCGCCCGTCTCAGGGTTGACCCTGCGCACGGGGCGCGCGGCGCTCGTTCGATTGAACCGGCGTGCATGGCCGTTCGGCTGTATCGTTGCGCGATCGACCCCGACACGAACCGACACTAAAACAGGAGGCCCGCCATGAACCTGCCGAACACCGATCTCCATCTCATCACCGTGAAGCTCGACGAGTTGCGTCCCACGCAGATCACAGTGGGCTTTCGGGAGGTGAACGCCAAGCGCGCGCACTGGCAGACGCTCGACAAGAAGGGGCGCGCGGCGGCCATCGACTCGCACTGGTTTCCCGCTGTGCTGGGGCCGAAGTCGCGCTACTACGTGGTCGATCATCACCACCTTGGCCGCGCGTGGCTCGAAGAGTCGGTGCAGAGCGTGCGGGTCACGGTGCTCAAGGATCTCTCATGGCTCGAGCCCACCATCTTCTGGCGCATGATGGAGCACGACCAGTGGGTGCATCCGTTCGATGCCGCGGGCGAGCGCTGCGAATTCGACCAGTTGCCGAAGCAGCTTCTCGGCCTTGCCGACGATCCGTATCGCAGCCTCGCGGGCGAGTTGCGCACGGCGGGCGGCTACGCGAAGGACACGACGCCGTTCAGCGAATTCCTGTGGGCCGACTATCTGCGCCGTAAGGTATCCGAAACGCGCCTGCGCAAGGACTTCGACGCTGCGCTCGCCGAGGCGCTATCGCACGCGCACGCTGCCGACGCGCGTTATTTGCCGGGCTGGTCGGGCGTGGTGCCACCCGCGGCGGCGGCGCCAGCGCCAGCGGCTGCGCCGGCCAAGGCGGCCAAGGCGGCCAAGCCAGCCAAGGTCAAGAAGGGCTGAAGCGGGCGGCACACCCTACCTCGCCAGGGGCAGACTCAGGCGTGCGCGGGCTTGCGTTCGTACAACCCGCACGCGCTTCGCTCCCGCGCCAGTTCAGCGTTCAGCGCGCGTCGGGCAACGGCGCCTGCGGCGGCGTACCTTGCGTGAGGTAGTGGCAGAGCCACTCGCTGGCGGGGCCGCGCGCCGCGTCGGTGCGATGGATCAGCGAGATGTTGTAGTTCACCGAGCGCCGGTCCGCGAGCGCGACGCGCACGAGCCGACCGGCTTCGAGATCGGCTTCCACGAGGTGCTTCGGCATCGACCCCCAGCCGAGGCCCGCGAGCAGCAGCCGGTGCTTGGCGCCCAAGTCGCCGAGTTTCCACGCGCGATTGCTGTACACGCCGAAATTCTGGCCTTCGGTAAGGCGGCTGCGGTCGGTGAGCACCAGCTGCGTATGCTCGCGCGCATCCGAAATGCGCACGGGGTGCTCCGCCTTGGCGAGCGGATGGCAGGGGGCGGCCACGAGCACGAGTTCCACGGTGCCGATGGACTGGGCTTCGATCACGTGCGGCCAGTTGTGGTTCGGCCCGCTGATCCCCACCGCGCAGTCGCCGTCGAGCACGAGCTTGAGCACGCCGCCAAGCGCTTCCATGGTGAGATTCAGCGCGACGGTGGGAAACGTGAACGCGAACGCCTGCAGGGCCTCGACGAGCCGCTGCGACGGAAACATCACGTCCACGGCCAGCGAAACCTCGCCCTCGAGTCCCCTCTGCAGGCCGGCCGCCTTGGCGTTAAGCTGGCCCATGAGCAGATCGAGGCGGCGCGCGTCGGCGAGGATCGCGCGGCCCGCGGCCGTGAGTTCCGGCTTGCGCTTGCCGCGCTCGAACAGCGCGACGCCCAGCAGCGCCTCGAGATTGGCGATCGTATAGCTGACCACCGACTGCGCGCGGTCGAGCTGGCGCGCCGCCGCCGAGAAGCTGCCGGTTTCGGCGACGGCGATCAGCGCGCGCAGCTGCTCGAGGCTAGGGGAGCGGTCCGAGGTGCGGTCCACGAGGTACGGTCCTTTTCGATCTATCGAAAAAATGGATGATAACCATCCATTTTAGACGATTGTTTGAATAGGTTTGGCCGGGTAAAGTGCACACCTCGAATAATGGAGTCGTATGCCGATGAACCCCACCGTCAAGCCCGCCGGCCGCTATAACGGCGTTGCCATGCTGCTGCACTGGCTGATCGCCGCGCTGATCGTCTGGGGCTTTGCGCTCGGCTGGGTCATGACCGACATTCCGGGCATCACGCCCACGAAGCTGCGCTACTTCTCGTGGCACAAGTGGATTGGCGTGACCGTGCTCGCGCTCGTGCTCGTGCGCATTCTCTGGCGCGTGACGCACACCGCGCCCGCGCTGCCCGGATCCATGCATGGCTGGGAACGGCTCGCCGCGCACTTGGGCCATACCGCGCTTTACGTGCTGATGGTCGCGATTCCGGTCACGGGATATCTCTACAGCTCGGCGGCCGGCATTCAGGTCGTGTACCTCGGCATCTGGCCGATGCCCGTGCTGATCGGCCCCGACACCGCGCTCAAGGGCGTGCTGCGCGTCGTGCATATCTCGCTGAACTACACCCTGCTCACCGTGGTCGTGCTGCACGTCCTCGCTGTCATCAAGCACCAGTTGATCGACCGCCAGAACATCCTCTCTCGCATGCTGCCGTTCGGCACGCCGCGCGACTGACTTCGCGGCGCGCATGCGCCATCTCCATTTCCCGATACCTTCCACCTTGGACCGACTGCCCATGATCCAGCGTCTTGCCCATACTGCTTCCGTCGTCGCGCTCGGCGCGGCGCTCGCCGCCGGCGCGGCACTTGCCACGACCTTCGCCACGAACGCCAACGCCGCGGCCGAAGCCGCGAAGAACTCCGTGAGCGCCGTGTTCAAGCAAATGAATGTGCCGGTCGAAGGGCGCTTCAACCACTTCACCGCCGACGTGCGCTTCGATCCGGCGAACGT
Source organism: Paraburkholderia sp. BR10936 (assembly GCF_040965735.1). Taxonomy (NCBI): domain Bacteria; kingdom Pseudomonadati; phylum Pseudomonadota; class Betaproteobacteria; order Burkholderiales; family Burkholderiaceae; genus Paraburkholderia; species Paraburkholderia sp. BR10936. The sequence goes on along the minus strand of NZ_JBFRCM010000001.1, from coordinate 509,690 downwards.
CGCGGCATCGAGCGCGAAGCTCGACGTCGAGGTGGCGAGCTTCGACCTCGGCGCGCCGGAATACAACACGGAAGTCGCCGGCGACGAATGGTTCGACGCTTCGCATTTCCCGCACGCGACCTTCGTCTCCACACAGATCAAGCCCGCCGCGAACGGCGCGTTCACGGTGACCGGCAAGCTGACCATCAAGGGCAAGACGACCGACGTCGTCGTGCCGGTGCAGTACCGCAAGGACGGCGCCACCCAGGTGTTCGACGGCACGCTGCCGATCAAGCGTCTCGCTTACGGCATCGGCTCGGGCGAGTGGAAGGACACCTCGATCGTCGCCGACGACGTGCAGATCAAGTTTCACATCGTGTCCGCCGCGCACTGACGCGCGTACGGCACCGCTTTTTCATCCCGTTTCTCCCGCACCAGGAATCGATTCATGAAGACCACGATTTTCGCCGCGGCCGTTGCCGCCTCGCTCGCAGCCTTCGTCGCCACGCCGGCGCTCGCAGCCGCCACGACCTATAACCTCGACCCGATGCACACCTATCCGAGCTTCGAAGCCGATCACTTCGGCGGCGTCTCGGTGTGGCGCGGCAAGTTCACGAAGAGCTCGGGCACGGTCACGCTCGATCGCGAGGCGAAGACGGGCACGGTGGACGTAACGATCGACGCATCGTCGATCGATACCGGCAACGCGAAGCTCGACAAGCACGTGAGCTCGGCCGAATTCCTCGACACCGCGAAGTTCCCGACGGCCACCTACAAGGGAACGTCGATCCGCTTCGAAGGCGACAAGCCCGTGGAAGTGATCGGCACGTTCACGCTGCATGGCGTGACCAAGCCGCTGAACCTGAAGATCGACTCGTTCAAGTGCTTCCAGAACCCGATGCTCAAGCGTGAAGTGTGCGGCGCGGACGCATCGGCACAATTCGACCGCGCGGACTACGGCGTGAACTGGGGCCAGTCGTATGGCTTCAAGACGGCGACGACGCTGCAGATCCAGGTCGAAGGCGTCAAGGCGGACTGAGTTTGCGCGCGGCATGGGCCGCGCGTCGCTCGATGCGAAAAAGCCCGTGCGCTGTCAGGCGCGCGGGCTTTTTTGTTGCGGGAAGCGATAAGGATGACGAAGTGTCGTCAGTGGATCGGCGACGTTGCGTGCGTGCCGCGCGGCGACAGCGCGACGTCGACGACGTGCGAATGCCAGATCCCGCAGGTGGCCTTCACGGGCACCCAGGCGTACTTGCCGCGGACCTTGGCGAAGGCGCGCAGATGGATCAGTGTGTCGATGGACGGGGCAGGCGAAAGTGCGTCGCTCGCGACGGGCGTGGGCGTGGCATTCGCGGGCGCGGGCTGCTCGATTTTCGCCGAGAGCGCGCGCCGATCGGGCACGAGCAGCGAATCGTAACGCTGCGCCTTATGCACCCACTGGTCGAGCGCGGCAACGCAATTGACGACGGCGTCCGGCACGCGTATGCGGCGCAGGTATGCGTAGTCTTCGGGTTGCGGTTGAATTTGCGCCTGAACGCGCAGACTGAGCCAGAAAAGCGCGAGCAGGGCGCAGGCAAGGGTCGTGAACTTCATGATGACGTGGCCTGTGCAGCGGGGATGGGACGGCGGGGGAGGGAGTATACATGCTGGACGCATGCTCGCGCGCCGAGTCACTCAAGACGCTTGAGCCTGCGCCGTACGCTGCAAAGCAAAAAGCCCAGTCCGGAGACTGGGCTTTTTGTTTGATGCTTTGGTAGGCCGTACGGGATTCGAACCTGTGACCAACGGATTAAAAGTCCGCTGCTCTACCAGCTGAGCTAACGACCCAAAAGAGAAGCGGGATTATAGCGGCGTCTGGTCAACGCGTCAACTTTTGCCGTCATAAAACCGATGGAAGCGCCCGGAGCACGCCGTGCCCCGGGCCTTCCCTGTATGCGAGAGGCGCATTTCGCGGCATTGGCATTAGCCAGCGCGCCACGTCACGCCAAAACCATCCAGCAGCGCTTATTTGAGCTGTGAAAGCTTGCTTTGCGCCGTCTGGGCGACATCCGAGTTGCCGTATTGCGAAACGACCTGCTCGAGCGTGCGTTTGGCCGCAGCCTTTTGCCCCTGCTCGATCTGATTGTTTGCAATGGCCAGCAGTGCCTCGGGGGCACGCGGGTGTTGCGGGTATTTGTTGACGACGTTCTGCCACGTCGCGGTCGACCCCTTGTAGTCCTTCAGCGCATACAGCGCGTTGCCGAGCCAGTACTGCGCGGTCGGCTGGTAAGGACTCTGCGGGAACTTCGCGATGAAGCTACGGAACGATGCCGCCGCGTTCTTGAAGTCGCCGTTGCGGAACTGCTGCGAAGCGGCGTTGAACGCGTCCATCTCACCCGGCTGAACCGTGCCTTGCATGCCGTCCACGGTCTCCTGCTGCGGCTCGAACTTCTTGAGTCGCGTGTCGAGATCCGTGTAGTAGTCCTTCTGTTGCTTCTGCAGGGTCGCCAACTGGTTCGCCATATCCTCGTTCTGTCCGCGCAACGTCGCGACCTGCTGGTTGAGCTGGTCGAGGTGGTTGGACTGGTCGAGGATCGTGCGTTGAGCGGCGGACAGCTGGCTGGACAGGCTGTCCGTTTTCGCGCGCAGGTCGAGAATCGCCTGGCGCGCCTGATCGTCATCGAAGATACCCGCGTGGGCCGGCAGCGCCGCAAAGGCGACGCCAGCCACGCAAGCGGCTGCGGCTACGCGCAGCGGGGAGAAACGGTGCGACATACGCCCCTTCATCCAATGCTCAATTACTGTTGATACACGAGGTCAGCACGGCGGTTCTGCGCCCACGATGCTTCGTCGTGGCCCGTTGCGACCGGCTTTTCCTTACCGAGGCTGACGGCTTCCATTTGCGAATCGGGCACGCCCATCAGCGAGAGGGCGCGACGGACCGCTTCAGCACGCTTTTGACCCAGCGCCAGGTTGTATTCGCTCGTGCCGCGCTCGTCGGTGTTGCCCTGGATCAGGACGTGACGTTCCGGGTGCGTCTTGAGGTACTGTGCGTGAGCTTGCAGCAGCGACTGGTAGTCGTCCTTGACGGCGTAGCTGTCGAAATCGAAGTACACGCTGCGCTTGGCGAGCGGGCTGTTCGGATTGTTCAGCTCATCGACGTTCACCTGGGCGACCGCGTTCGGGTTCGGCTGGGTGTTCATCGCACCGGCGTTCGGGTTCGTTTCCTTGACACCCGACTTACACGCCGCCAGTGCACCGATCATCAAGACGGCCAAGGCCAGGCGTACTTTCTTCGACATCATTATTTCTCTCCTGAAGTGTTATTGCATAAAAGGACCCCAGGACGGCTCGCGTACGCTGCCGCCCTGAACGGACAGGATTTGCCGCGTACGACCGTCGGTCGATACAGCAGCCAGCACGCCACGGCCGTTCACCTGTGTGGCGTAAAGAATGTACTGACCGTTCGCCGCGAAGCTGGGCGACTCGTCATGTGTCGTGTCAGTGAGCGCCGTGGCGACACCGGACTGCAGATCTTGAATGTACAGCTTAAATCCGCCGCCCGTGCGTGAGATGTACGCCAGTTGCTTGCCGTCCGGGCTGGCCTTCGGGCTCGTATTGTAGTTGCCGGTAAACGTCACACGCTGTGCCGCTGCGGCGCTTTCGCCCTGGGCCGGCATCTTGTAAATCTGAGGCTGGCCGCCGCGGTCGCTCGTGAAATAAATCCAGCGTCCGTCAGGAGAGTAGTTGGGTTCGGTGTCGATCGTCGTGCCTTGCGTGAGGCGGTGCAGGCCGGAGCCGTCGGCATTGACGGCGAAGATCTGCGTGTTGCCCGTGCGCGACAATGCTACTGCGAGCGTGCGGCCGTCGGGAGACCAGGCCGGCGCCGAATTGTTGCCCTTCTGGTCCGAAATGATCACGCGGCGACCCGTCGGCAGGTCGTGCACGTAGACGATCGGCTTCTTCTTTTCGAAAGATACGTAAGCGACCTTGGTGCCGTCGGGCGACCAGGCCGGCGAGATGATCGGCTCGGGGCTCGACAGCGCGATATGCGCGTCTTGTCCATCGGAGTCCGAAACCTGCAGCTGGAAGCGGCCGCCCGTCTTGATCACGTATGAAAGACGCGTGGCGAACACGCCGCGATCGCCGAGCAGCTTCTGATAGATGTAGTCCGCAACCTTGTGCGCGCTCATGCGCAGGCCGCTTGCCGGGCTCGTGAGCACGAGGCCGCCGAGGCTTTCGCCCTTCACGGTGTCGTAGAGCTTGAAGCGCACTTCGTACTGGCCGTTGGCGAGCTTGTTCACGCTGCCCGCAACGAACGCGTTGGCGCCCTTGGCCTTCCAGCTGCCGAGGTCGACGGAGTCGTTTTCCGAGATCGGTGCGCTGCCGGCATCGATATTCGTAAATTTCCCGCTGCGTTGCAGGTCGGCGCGCACGATGGCCGCGACCTGCTCGGGCGAATTCGCTTCACCGGCAAAGTTAGCCGTGGCGATGGGGAACTGGGTAGAGCCCACGCCGGTGACGAGGACGTTGAGTTGTGCGTTCGCCGCGCCGCCCGCCGTGATCAGGCAGGACGCGACGAGGGTTCGCAGGCCAAGCTTCGTCATCAATGTCATGCTGTGATATTTCCTGAAAAAAGCAATTTTGTCATAACGCGCAACAGCAGACTGACCCGAAAACGTTCGAATCGTTCCTTATTAGCCACTGTTGCGCGGCGGCTTTCCTCAACCTTTCTGCGCCTTGCGCTCGCCATCAACCAGCCGGGCGCAAGGTGATCTTGAAGCTAGAAGGCGCCTTGCCGTCGGTATCGACCGGCATCGGATCCGAGCGCTGAACTGCCCGCAACGCGGCGTCGTCCCACGACGCGTTGCCGCTGCTGCGCGAGATCGTCGCCGAAAGCAGCGTGCCGGTCGGCGAGCAACGCACCGCGATCTCCGTTTCGAGACCCGACGTTTCGCCCGCCCACACGATGTTCGGACGCACGCGGCGGCGCACCTTGTCGGCGTAGCCCGGCGACGTCGCGTTGCCGCCCGAGCCGCTGCCCGTGCCGCTCTTCGCGAGACCGTTGCCGCTCGTGCCTTCGCCGCCACCCATCGAGCCTTGCATCTGCGCGATGCGAGCGCGGCGTTCCGCGTCGAGCTTCTTCGCCTGGGCGTCGGCTTGCGCCTTCGCCTTGGCCGCCTTCTCGGCGTCGGCCTTCTTCTGCGCGTCGAGCTTCGCCTGCTTCTGCTGCTCTTCTTCCTGCTGCTGCTTCTTGAGCGCGTCCTGCTGCTGCAGCTGCTTTTGCTTCTCCGCCGCGGCTTGCTGCTGTTCCTGCTGCTGCTTGAGCTTTTCGGCCTTCTGCTGCGCGGCCTGCTGGGCCGCGAGCTGCTGCTGACGCTTCGCTTCGGCTTCCTGCTGGGCTTTCAGACGCTGCTGCTCGGCCAGTTGCGCCTCGCGCTGCGCTTCCTGCTGCTTACGCTTTTGCTGTTGCAGCGCAATGTCGGCTTCCTCGGTTTGAGGCGGCGGCGGGGCAGGGGCGACCGGCGCGGGCGGCGGCAGCGGCTTCGGTGTCGACAGGTCCGGCACCTCGGTCCACAGTTCCGCCTCTTCACCCGCCGGCGTGCTGTTCTGCCAGCGGATGCCGTGATAGAGGAACAGACCGAGCAGCACGTGCATGAGCACCGCGAGGGCGATAGCACGTCCCGTGCCACGCTCTCGCGGAGGCTGCAGCGGATACGAATCGTTCTTGCGGATCATTGCGATTTGACGAGCAGTCCGACACGTTTGACGCCATGCGACTTCAGGTCGGACATCACGTTCATCACCGTCTCGTATTTGACGGACTTGTCGGCGGCGATCACGACGGGCTGGTCGGGATGGCTCTGCTCGCGATCGGCGACGAAGCCGTTGAGATCGGCGCGCGTCATGGTCTGTTGCTGCGTGGCGCCGGAGTCATCCTTGTAGCGTACGCTCAGATTGCCGTCGGGGCGAATATTGACCACGACGGGCGGCACCTGCTGCTGCTGCGACGCGCCGCCGACGGTCGGCAGGTTGACAATGGACGGCGCCACGAGCGGCGCGGTCACCATGAAGATCACGAGCAACACCAGCATCACGTCGATGTACGGCACGACGTTGATGTCGGCCATCGCACGGCGCGAGCGGCTGCCTCGCATGCTCGAACGGACTGAGCCTCCCATCTTCGACTCCTTGCTTCGTGAAGATTAGTGGGCCTGACGCTGCAGGATGTTCGAAAACTCTTCGATGAAGGTTTCGAAGCGGATCGCCAGACGGTCGATGTCGTGTGCGTAGCTGTTATACGCGACCACCGCCGGAATGGCGGCGAACAGACCGATCGCGGTCGCCGTCAGCGCTTCGGCGATGCCGGGCGCGACGTTCGCGAGCGTTGCCTGCTGCACGTTCGCGAGACCGCGGAACGCGTTCATGATCCCCCAGACCGTGCCGAAAAGACCGATGTACGGACTCACCGAGCCGACCGAAGCGAGGAACGAGAGGTTCGCCTCGAGCGCATCCATTTCGCGCTGGAAGGCGGCGCGCATCGCGCGGCGGGCGCCGTCGAGCACGAGGCTCGGATCGTTCAGGCGCTTCTCTTTCGCCTTCAGGAATTCGCGCATGCCCGACTCGAAGATACGCTCGAGCGCGCCGATCGTGTGACGGTTGTTGGCTGCGCTCTGGTAGAGCGCCTGCAGGTCGCCGCCTGACCAGAAGTCGCGCTCGAAGCGCTCTGTCTGGGACCGCGCCCGGCGAATCGCAAACCACTTGCGGAAGATGAAAGTCCAGGAAATCAGCGACATGAGCAGAAGAAGCCCCATCACCGCCTGTGCCAGTATGCTCGCATTAAGAACGAGAGAAATGATCGACAGATCTTGTGTAGTGTTCATATAGGTTCGTTGTGACGTCCCGAAAGGGGCGAGCGGCTGCAAGACAACGCAAGGCTTCCCGTAGGCGGTTGGGAAGCTCTCGTGCCGTCGCGGCCGAACCCTGCTTGGTCCTGCATTGACCGGCGCGAGTTCACTGGCGTCGTATCAACGGTAATTACTGCACTGCCGTTGACACGGCGTACAGGTCTTTCTGGGGTCCACGTTGCAAGGCTTCATGAACGGGGGCCGGAATGGGTGCGGGCCGCATGGCCGTGCTGTCGACGCAGGCAACGCGAATGGTGCCCGTGGCGAGCAGCGTGTTTTCGCGCCACGCTTCCTGCATGAAGTCGACCGAGGCGCGGCCCAGCTTCTCGACGCGGCTGACGGTGGTGACGACGTCGTCGAGGCGCGCCGGCGAACGGTAGTCGAGCGCGGTGCTGCGCACGACGAAGAGCACGCCCGTTTCCTCGGCGAGCCGACGCTGATCGACGCCGCACGCGCGCAGCCATTCGGTGCGCGCGCGTTCGAAGAACTTCAGGTAATTCGCGTAAAACACGATGCCACCGGCGTCGGTGTCCTCGTAGTAGACGCGCACCGGCCACGTAAAGCCGCGCCCGGCCGGTGACGACGCCGCGTCCGGCTTGCTGGTGGAATTTTCCATGCCGCGCATTCTACCGGAACGCGAGGCCCCTACGTCTTTCGTACGACTGACGTAAGTATTAAATTTGTAAGGTATTTTTAGCCGCGGTGGATACTGGTACCGGCGAATGTCTGGGCAACGGGCATCAGTTCGATCGTGTTGATGTTGACGTGCGCGGGGCGCGTGGCGATCCAGTAGATCGAATCGGCGATGTCCTCGGCCGTGAGCGGCTGCACGTCCTTGTAGACGCTGGCTGCCCGGGTGTCGTCGCCGCGAAAGCGCACGTTCGAGAACTCGGTGCCGCCGCACAGGCCCGGCTCGATGTCGGTCACGCGCAGTGCCGTGCCCGCGAGGTCAGCGCGCAGGTTCAGGCTGAACTGACGCACGAACGCCTTGGTCGCGCCATAGACGTTGCCCCCCGCATACGGCCAGCGGCCCGCCACCGAACCGATATTGAAAATGTGGCCGCGGTTGCGCTCGACCATGCCGGGCAAGAACGCGTGAGTGACCTGCACGAGACCGGTGCAGTTGGTGTCGATCATGGTTTCCCACTCGTTGAGGTTGGCCTTCTGTGCCGGCTCCACGCCGAGCGCGAGGCCGGCGTTGTTGACCAGCACGTCGATGCCGGCGAACCCGGGCGGCAGCGCGCCGGGCGCGGCTTCGACCGCCGCGCGGTCGCGCACGTCGAGCTCGATGGGCAGGAGGGCGTCGCCGAGTTCGGCGGCGAGGGCGTCGAGGCGGTCCTTGCGGCGAGCCGTGGCGACGACGCGATGTCCGCCCTTCACGAAGGCGCGAGCGATGGCGGCGCCGAATCCTGCGGACGCGCCGGTGACGAAAACGATCATGGTGGCTCTCTGGTCGGTAGAAGGCGGGAAAAGGGGAGAGCCTACTTGCAATGCCGCATGGCGGCAAGAAAGGGACAGTACGCGCGCGGGCCGCATGGCCAGTTGCCGCCGCACGGCGCGTCGCAGCCCGCGGGACGCCCGAGCGCACTGGGGGCGGGCGGTTGCCTATTCCCTGCCGTTCCAATAAACTAACGCGCTCAATCCCTGCGTGACTGGCGATAGGGTTCCGAAATGGCGGCATTGGCGGTAGCCATGCGCTCGTTATTGGGGACTCAAGGTGGAACGACCCACCGTGAAGCGCAGGGTGCCGTTTTGCCGTTCGCCTGGGCAGCCTGATTTCGCGCGCTTTCGTTTGCGCTGCGGGGGCTGTCCTGCCTCGCGTGTGCGGCACCTCCTTCCGCCACGTCAAGGCTGGCCTCTTCGCCAGCAGCGCCGCGTACCCGCTACGCGTTCCGCGCGAGACCCGGTCAACCTGAACACACTTAACGGAATCCGTATGTTTGACAGAGCCGAAAGCACCATCGCCAACGTCGATCCCGAACTCTTCAAGGCGATCGAACTCGAGAACCGCCGCCAGGAAGAGCACATCGAGCTCATCGCGTCGGAAAACTACACCTCGCCCGCGGTCATGGCCGCGCAGGGTTCGCAGCTCACCAACAAGTACGCCGAAGGCTACCCCGGTAAGCGCTATTACGGCGGCTGCGAAAACGTGGATATCGTCGAGCAGCTCGCGATAGACCGCGTGAAGCAGCTGTTCGGCGCCGAAGCCGCGAACGTTCAGCCGAACTCGGGCTCGCAGGCCAACCAGGGCGTGTTCTTCGCCGTGCTCAAGCCGGGCGACACCATCATGGGCATGAGCCTCGCCGAAGGTGGTCACCTCACGCACGGCATGGCGCTGAACATGAGCGGCAAGTGGTTCAACGTCGTGAGCTACGGCCTCGACGCCAAGGAAGACATCGACTACGACGCGCTCGAAAAGCGCGCGCACGAAACCAGGCCGAAGCTGATCATCGCCGGTGCGTCGGCTTTCGCACTGCGTATCGACTTCGAGCGCATCGCCAAGGTTGCCAAGGCGGTTGGCGCGTACTTCATGGTCGACATGGCGCACTACGCCGGTCTGATCGCCGCGGGCGTCTACCCGAACCCGGTGCCGCACGCCGACTTCGTCACCACGACCACGCACAAGAGCCTGCGCGGCCCGCGCGGCGGTGTGATCCTGATGAAGGCGGAGTTCGAGAAGCAGATCAACTCGGCCATCTTCCCGGGCATTCAGGGCGGTCCGCTCATGCACGTCATTGCCGGCAAGGCCGTGGCGTTCAAGGAAGCGCTCTCGCCGGAATTCAAGACCTACCAGCAGCAAGTGGTCGACAACGCCCGCGTGTTGGCGGAGACGCTGGTCAAGCGCGGTCTGCGCATCGTTTCCGGCCGCACGGAAAGCCACGTGATGCTGGTGGACCTGCGCGCGAAGAACATCACCGGCAAGGCGGCGGAAGCCGTGCTGGGCACCGCGCACATCACGGTCAACAAGAACGCGATCCCGAACGACCCGGAAAAGCCGTTCGTGACGAGCGGTATCCGTCTCGGTTCGCCGGCCATGACGACGCGCGGCTTTGGCGTGAAGGAAGCCGAGCAGGTCGGCAACCTGATCGCCGACGTGCTCGACAATCCGGAAGACGCCGCCACGATCGAGCGCGTGAAGGCGCAGGTCGCCGAGCTGACGAAGCGTTTCCCGGTTTACCGCTAAGCCACGCGATAACCCATGCGCTGCCCCTTCTGCCGGCACGAAGACACGCAGGTCGTCGACTCGCGCGTGTCCGAAGACGGCGCCGCGATCCGGCGCCGCCGCCGCTGCCCGGCCTGCGACAAGCGTTTCACGACGTACGAGCGGGTCGAGCTGGCGATGCCTTCGATCGTCAAGAAGGATGGCAGCCGCACGGAATTCGACCGCCGCAAGATCATGGCGAGCATGCAACTGGCGCTGCGCAAGCGCCCGGTTGCGGCCGATGCGATCGACGCGGCGGTTGCCCGTATCGAGGACCAACTGCTCGGCAGCGGCGAGCGCGAAGTGCGCAGCGAGCGCCTTGGCGAGCTCGTCATGGGCGAATTGCGCGAACTCGACAAGGTCGCGTTCGTACGGTTTGCTTCGGTGTACCGACGCTTCGAGGACGTCTCCGAATTCGAAGACGTGATCGAGGAATTCCGCCGCGCGGGCGCCAACAACCCCGCGAAAAAGCGCTGAGCGCATTCCCATTTTTCTTCCCTCCTGCCAGGCCGCTGTCGTAACGCTTGCATTCTCGCGAGCCGACGTTGCGCGCACCAGCTAGCCGTTCGGCTAATTGTTTCGTTTCGTTTTCGTCCGTAGATTGATGGCAATCCGCTCGAACTAAGGATTGCTCATGAAGTCCGGAGGATTCACGCTCATTGAGACGATGGTCGTCATCGTCCTGCTGGCGATCTGCGCAACGGTTTCCACGCCCGTTTTCACCGCGTGGCGCGTGCGCGATCAGGTCGACGCACGCGCCAACGCCATGCTCGGCACGCTCGCCTATGCACGCAACGAGGCCATACGGCGCAAGGCGCGCGTCACCGTTTGCCGCGTCGACGCCGCGCGCCATTGCCTCGAGGCGGCCAAAGCGTGTCCGTCCGGAATTGCCGACTGGTCCTGTGGCTGGGCCGTCATGATCGAGCGCGCCGGAGCGTCTATCCCGTTGCGCATCCAGCCGGCGCTCGATGCGATCTCCGTGGCGTCGGGCCTCACCGCCATCACGTTTTCGCCGCCGGCGGGGCAGACCATCGGCAGCTTGCGCAACTTCGAGATTGCCCCGCGGGTCCCGTCGGCGGCACAACGCGGTGCGGGCTGGCGTCGCTGCATACGCATCGCACAGGGGGGGCGGGCACGCATCAGCGACGGCGCATGCACGGGGGCGTCATGAGCCGGGTGAGCGAGCGCGGCGAGCGCGGGTCGACGCTGCTGGAGGTCGCCATTGCGCTCGGCATCATGGCGATGTGCGGGCTCGGCCTGATGAGCACCCAGCTCGGGCTGGCCCGGCACGCGCAACTGGCAGCGGCGCGCGAGCGCGCGGCCTTTGCCGCTGACGCCGTGGCCGAAGCGGCGCGCGTGGCGCGGGCAACGCCCGCCACGACCGATCGATGGCAGGCGCTGGCGGCGAGCGTCGTGCCCGAAGGGCGGCTGACCATGTCGAGCGCGGGCGGCGACGCATCGATCGCGTCCGTGAGTTGGGCGGCGACACCGCACGGCGCAGCGTCGGGATCGACGGCGGTTTCGCGGGTTGCGCGGTGTCTCGATGCCACGGCTTCCGCCGGGCGCGCCTGCGTCGCCCTGGCGTTTCTGCGATGAACATGCGCTGCGCCCACGGGGTCCAGCAGGCTGGCCACACATTGCTCGAACTGACGATCGCCGTGGCGCTGGGCCTGGTGGTGACGCTTGGCGCGCTCTCGGCATATCGCATGCAGCGCCTGGCATACGCGCAGGCGAGCGACGCTGCGCGCATCCACGAGGCCGGCATGAATGCGTTGATGCTGATCGGCGAGCAGATTCAGATGGCCGGTTTTGTTTCGGCGGACGCACGCTCGCCGCTTGCCGGCGCCGCGATCTTCGGCTGCTCGGCGGGGAGCCCGAGCGGTACCGATGCGGCGCTTGCCTGCGCGCTGCTGCCGAGCCGCTCCGACGGGTTGGCCGTGCGCTATCAAGGCGACAGCGTATCGACCTGGCCCGTCGCAAACGGCCAGGTTACCGACTGCCTTGGGCAGGCGGTTGGCGTGGCAGGCGTGGAGATCGTGAACCGCTATCACGCCAAGGTGAGCGGGTCGACCGGCGAGAGCGAGCTCTACTGCGCGGGCTCCGGCAAGGTCGGCAAGCCACAGCCGCTCGTCGAGGGCGTTGAGCGTTTGCGCCTGCGCTACTGGACGGCGGGCGCGGCGCAGGCGGTCGACGCTTCGGCGCTCGCTCGCGATCAGTGGGCGTCGGTCGTCGCGGTCGATCTGTGCGTGCTGGTGCGCGGAGCGACCTTTGCGCGGCGCATCCGATACGTCGATTGCGATGGCGTGCAGGCGCTCGGCGCGGATGGGCGAGCGCGACAAGCGTTCTGGCGGCACATCGTGCTGCGTAACGTTTCGCCGGCAGCGTCATGAAAATGAGCCTGCGCGGGAAGCGTCGCACACTGGCCACGGCTCGCGGCATGGCGCTCCCAGTCGTGCTGCTTGTCGTCGCGATGATGCTCGCGACCTCGGCGGCGTGGTTCGAGGCCGCGCTGCTGGCGCGGCGCAACGCGGATGCCGTCGCCGATCATCTGCAGGCCTTCCATGCCGCCGACGCCGCGCTCGTGTTGTGCTCGCGTTCGCTGTCGAATGGCTCGCTGGCCCCACCAGCGGCGGCCACGCAGTCAGGCGAGCCGCAAGCCTGGCGGCGGCAGGACAGCTTCGAGCGGCAGACGGTTGCGCCCCTTGCTGCGTGGCCGGGGTCTGTGCGCACGCCGCAATGCCTCGTCGAGGCCTGGCGCATCGATAGCCGTCCGCTGGTTCGCGCGTATCTCGTCACGGCGCGAGGGTTCGGCGCATCGGAAGACACCCAAAGCTGGCTGCAGGACCAGTTGGTCATCGAAACCGAGGGCGACGCGACACGCGTCGAGCATCACTGGCGCTACGTCGTCGCGAGGCCCTTTTGACGAGGCAAACGGGAGGTAAGGTGAAGAGCAACCGGTACAACGCGTTCACACTGCTCGAACTGGTCATCGCGCTGGCGGTGGCCGCCATCGTCGCCGCCTTCGCGATGCCGGGGTGGAGCGCGCAGATCGCGCGGGGACATCGCATCGACGCCGTGGCCGCGCTCTATCGCGCAGCGCAACTCGTCGATACGCAGAGCGCGTCGATGGCACTTTTGCCCACTGGGTTCGACCAGGCTCCGCCGACGGGAACGCCCGTCTACCGCCTGCGTCTCATGCCCGCCGACGATTCCAACGGCGGCTACGCCCTCGTAGCCGATCCGGTGGAAGCCGGGCCGATGCGTGGCGATGCGTGCGGCGCCTTCGTACTCGACGCAACCGGCGCGCGCAGCAATCGTGCTGCAGGCAGCGGCGTTGTCCCGGCGTCTACGCAGATGTGCTGGAGGGACCGGTGAACGGCCTGGAGGGCTGCCGCGGGCGGCGGTGATCAGCCGGTGAGGTCGTCTTCGTCGGACTTGTCGCGGGCAGGCCGGTTCGCAGAGGTGCCGCGCTGACGCCGCACCTGCTGCCAAACGCGATACGCTTCCCACGCCGTAAAAGCGAGGCCGCCCCACTTGATGACGGGGCGCGCAGCCGAGACGATGCTCGTACGCAGCGGCTTTGCCACGATGAGCGAGATGAGCGAACTGACCAGCGGATATTCCTTGAGCAGGCTGCCGAGGCCGGAAGCCACGCCGCCGCCTGAGCGACTGAATCCGGGCACGACGAACCGCAGCCAGCTGAAGTTCGTAACCGTCGCGCGGATGTCGACGAGCGCTTCGGCCATTTCGGCACGCTCGACGCTCGCTCGCACGAGCAGCAATTCCTTGCGCAGGGCGCGCAGCTGCGGCGTCGACAGATCGTGCGCGCGGCCGCGGCGGGGGCGAAAAGCAGTGTCCGGTCGAGGTTGATTCATGGCGTCGGCTCGCGGCTAGGGGTTGCGCAGGGCGTCTCGGTCTTTCTCGAATTCCTCGAGCGTCGCCTGGAAGACGAGTGGCGCGGTGTGCAGCCCGCGGCGCGCCTTCAGGCCGCAGAAAATGGCCGCGATCGCGTAGACGACCGTGAGACCGGCGAGCGCCTCCCAGCGGTACGTGTCCCAGAAGGCGATGGCAACGAGCGCCGTGAGCGCGATCAGGGCAAGCATCGCGAACATCATCCCCGCGAGGCCAAGAAAGAGCACGCCGATGAGGCGGTCCTTCTCCTCGGCGAGTTCGATGCCGATCAGTTCTAGCCGCGTCTGTAGCATCGCGGACGCGGAGCCGAGCAGTCGGCGCAACGGCCCGTGTTCGTGTCGCTGCGAGTGGGTGTCTGTCGTCATGGCGATGGCAGGTGGCGCAGGCGGATGCCCGAGCAATGCGCAAGAAAAAACGCAACAAAAGACAGCGGGCTGAATTGCCCGGCGAGACCAAGCGGTGCGGTGGGCCGCGCCAACGAAAAGCCGTCAGGCAAGCGCTGCCAGCGCCTGGTCGAGCGCGCCGCGCGAGGGGCCCGGAGCCCACTCGCGTAGCGCGGCGAGCGCTGCTTTATTTGCGGTTGATCAGCAATCCGACCAGCACGCCCACGCCGGCGGCGATCCCGATCGACGCCCACGGATGCTCGTGGACATAGTCGTCGGTGGCGCGGGCCGCTTTCTTGCCTTTCTCGACCACGACCACCTGGACGTCGGCGGCCTTCTCTTTTGCCTGCTTCAGACGCGAGAGTGCCGTTTCGCGCAATTCCGAAGCGCGCTCACCCGTAGCGCTCGCAGCCTGCTTGAGCAGGTCCTCTGCGTCCGCGAGGACGGTTTTGATATCGGACATCAGCCTCTCCTTGTTGACTTCTGACATTGACTGGCTCCCATCGTGTCACATCACGCGTGAATCGTAACAAAGATACGGGCGCTGGCAAGCATGACGCGCCGCCACGACCTGCGAGTTCGCACGATCCGTTCCCGCGAGCGTGTATGGACGGGGCTCTGGATCCCGCTCACAAATAATCGCGAGGTGAGTCATTGATTTGATCCGGCACCTAAAGTTTCCTCCAATCGGCTCAAAATTACAAAAACTCATACCGGTGTGAGCCGATGTTCGTTCGCGGGGCGCAACCTGGGCCTGTATGCTTGAGTGTTGTAAACGTCTACTGGATCAACGGGCAGCGCGCGCCGGTTCGATCAAACCCGTTCACTTCGTTCAGAGGAACCGCACCATGAGTCTACGTCTTGGCGATATCGCACCCGACTTCGAGCAGGATTCGAGCATTGGCCGCATCAAGTTTCACGAGTGGCTCGGCAATAGCTGGGGCGTGCTGTTTTCACACCCGGCCGACTTCACGCCGGTCTGCACGACCGAGCTTGGCCTGACCGCCAGGCTCAAGGACGAATTCGAGAAGCGCAACGTGAAGACGATTGCGCTTTCGGTGGATAGCGCCCAGTCGCACAACGAGTGGATCAAGGACATCAACGAGACGCAAGCCGCTAACGTCGGCTTCCCGATTCTCGCGGACGGCGACCGCAAGGTGTCCACGCTGTACGACATGATCCATCCGAACGCGAATGAGACGCTCACTGTGCGCTCGCTCTTCGTGATCGACCCGAACAAGAAGGTGCGCCTCATCATCACCTATCCGGCGAGCACGGGCCGCAACTTCGACGAGGTGCTGCGCGTGATCGACTCGCTGCAGCTCACCGACAACTATCAGGTCGCGACGCCCGGCAACTGGAAGCAGGGCGACGACGTCGTGATCGTGCCGTCGCTGAAGGACGAGGAAGTCCTCAAGCAGAAGTTCCCGAAGGGCTACAAGGCCCTGCGTCCGTATCTGCGCATGACACCGCAGCCCAACAAGTAAGCCGTTCGGCCAGCGTCCGCGTCACGGGCGCCGAAACAGAAACGCCGCACGAAACGAATCGTGCGGCGTTTTTTCATGCGCCGGCGAAGCCGGGCAGGGCGGCGATCAGAAGAACGCCTGAATGCCCGTTTGTGCGCGGCCGAGGATCAGCGCGTGGATGTCGTGCGTGCCTTCGTAAGTGTTCACCACTTCGAGATTCACGAGGTGGCGCGCCACGCCGAACTCGTCGGAAATGCCGTTGCCGCCCAGCATGTCGCGGGCGAGACGCGCGATGTCGAGCGACTTGCCGCACGAGTTGCGCTTCATGATCGACGTGATCTCGACGGCCGCCGTGCCTTCGTCCTTCATGCGGCCAAGACGCAGGCAGCCCTGCAGCCCGAGCGTGATTTCCGTTTGCATGTCGGCGAGCTTCTTCTGGATCAGCTGGTTCGCGGCAAGCGGGCGGCCGAACTGCTTGCGGTCGAGCACGTACTGGCGCGCGGTGTGCCAGCACGATTCCGCGGCGCCGAGCGCGCCCCAGGCAATGCCGTAGCGCGCCGAGTTCAGGCAGGTGAACGGACCGCGCAGGCCCTTCACGCCCGGCATGAGGTTTTCTTCCGGCACGAACACTTCGTCAAGCACGATTTCGCCGGTGATCGAAGCGCGCAGACCCACCTTGCCATGGATGGCCGGCGCCGACAGACCCTTCCAGCCCTTCTCCAGAATGAAGCCGCGGATGTCGTCCTTGCCGTCTTCTTCGAGCTTCGCCCAGACGACGAAAACATCGGCGATCGGCGAGTTCGTGATCCACATCTTCGCGCCCGAGAGCGCGTAGCCGCCGTTCACTTTCTTCGCGCGCGTGACCATGCTGCCCGGGTCCGAGCCGTGGTTCGGCTCCGTGAGACCGAAGCAGCCGATCCATTCGCCGCTGGCGAGCTTGGGCAGGTACTTCTGCTTTTGCGCTTGCGAGCCGAATTCGAAGATCGGCACCATCACGAGCGACGACTGCACCGACATCATCGAGCGATAGCCCGAGTCGATGCGCTCGACTTCGCGCGCGATCAGACCATAAGCTACGTAATTGAGGCCGGGGCCCCCGTATTGCTCGGGAATCGTCGGGCCGAGCAGGCCGACTTCACCCATCTCGCGGAAGATCGAGGCGTCCGTCTTCTCGTGGCGGAACGCTTCCAGCACGCGCGGCGCGAGCTTGTCCTGGGCGTACGCGGCGGCGGCGTCGCGCACCATGCGCTCCTCTTCGGTGAGCTGCTGGTCGAGCAGAAGCGGGTCTTCCCAATGGAACTGGGCGTGTGCGGCCATGGTGTCTCTCCTTTCCTCAAATCCTTGAAATGGGCAAATTTGCGCTTGACGCGAGTTCCGCTATGCGGAACAATGTTTTGCAAATTGACTTTAGTGTAGCACCAGGGCGCCCATGTCTGCATCCGGAATGACTACGACTTCCTCTTTTTCTGCTTCGCTGGCCGAGGGGCCGATCGATGAGCGCAAGTTCGTCGTGGCGCTCGCCCGCGGGCTCGACCTGCTGCGCGCATTCCGTCCCGGCGAGACGCTGCTCGGCAACCGCGATTTCGTGGAGCGCACGGGCCTGCCCAAGGCGACCGTGAACCGGCTCGCATACACGCTCACCGTGCTCGGTTATCTGCGCTTTGACGAATCGCTAGGCAAATATGCGCTCGACGCCGGGGTGCTGTCGCTCGGCTTTGCGCTGCTTTCCGGCACGGACACGCTCGAACTCGCCCGCCCGCATATGCGCGCATTCGCGCGCGAGGTGGGCGCCGCGGTGTCGCTGGGGTGCCGTGACGGCCTCGACGTGATCTATCTGGAGACGATCCGCAGCGAGACGGCGCTCACGCTCGGCCTCGCGTCGGGCTCGCGGCTCTCGATGCTGACGAGTTCGATGGGCCGCGCGTATCTGGCCGTGCAGCCCATCGATGTGCGGATGGCGTTGTTCGCGGAACTGGAGAAGGCAGCGGGCGCCGAAGGGCCGGCGTTGGTTGCGGCCGCGAAACACGAGATCGAGGTGTTCGGCAAGGAGGGGTGCTGCTATTCGTTTCGCGACTGGCACGAAGACGTCAACGCGGTGGCGGTGCCGTTTCGCGAGCCGCGCGAGCGTCGCTGGCTCGTGCTCAGCTGCAGCGGGCCGGCTTCGTCGATGGGCCCCGAGGTGTTTCGCGAGCGCGTGGCGCCGCTTCTGAAGTCGCTGGCGCGCCGTCTTGGTGAAACGGTCTGATGAACGAGGCGCGCGCCGCAGCGCGCACAAAAAAGCCGACTTTCAGGTCGGCTTTCTTCTTGGTGATGTGCGCGAGGCTCAGTGGTTCAGGCGGCCGAGCAGCAGGAACTCCATGAGCGCCTTCTGCACGTGCAGGCGGTTTTCCGCCTCGTCCCAAACCACGCTCTGCGGGCCGTCGATCACCTCGGCGCTCACTTCCTCGCCGCGGTGCGCGGGCAGGCAGTGCATGAAAAGCGCATCGGCGTTGGCGCGGGCCATCATCGGCGCGTCCACGCACCAGTCGGCGAAGGCCTGCTTGCGCGCTTCGTTTTCGGCCTCGAAGCCCATGCTGGTCCAGACGTCGGTCGTGACGAGGTCGGCGCCGTCGCAGGCGTCGTGCGGGTCGTCGAACACTTCGTAGAACGGTTTGCTTTCCGGCGCGACCAGCGCCGGATCGAGCGGATAACCCGGCGGCGTGGAGATGCGCAGCTTGAAGCCGAGGATTTGCGCAGCTTCGATCCACGTGTAGAGCATGTTGTTGGCGTCGCCGACCCACGCCACAGTCTTGCCGCGGATCGGACCGCGGTGCTCGTAGTACGTGAAGATGTCGGCCAGCACCTGGCAGGGATGGTACTCGTTCGTGAGACCGTTGATGACCGGCACGCGCGAGCTTTCGGCGAAGCGCTGCAGGATGTCCTGGCCGAATGTGCGGATCATGATGATGTCGACCATGCGCGAGATGACCTGCGCCGAATCTTCGATCGGCTCACCGCGGCCGAGCTGCGTGTCGCGCGTGTTCATGAACACCGCGTGGCCGCCCAGCTGGAAGATACCCGCTTCGAACGAAAGGCGCGTGCGCGTGGAGCTCTTCTCGAAGATCATCGCCAGCGTGCGGTCGTGCAGCGGGTGATAGGTCTCGTAGTTCTTGAACTTGCGCTTCAGGATGCGCGTACGCTCCAGCACATATTCATATTCGTCAAGGGAGAAATCCTTGAACTGCAGGTAATGGCGTATGGTCCGGGAGGTCATGAAACAAAAACGGCGCCCGATCCGGCCTCGAACTACAGGATTGGGCCGGCGACGCCGCTGCGGTTGGTGGTAAGTCAAAGCAGCATAAAGGATTTTACGCATTTTGACGAGTTGCCCAAAATATAGGCAGGGCGCCCCGGCGTACGGTGGGTGGCACTTTTGCGACGGCTTTCGTGCCTGTTTTGCGGGCATCGCGAGAGCCCGGATCCAGCCTTTCAAGTGCCTTGTGTGCACTGCGTCAAAACGGTCAGTGCGCTATAATCCCAGAGATTTCTTAGGCACGACAAACGGGCCCTGAACGTGTGTGACGGCAAGGTGGCAACACCTCGCGGCCGCGCCAGGAAAGCCCGCTGGAGCGGCCTGTGCGCCGACTGGCAGTGCGCCGCGAAATCGTCCTGTCGATCCCGTTGCGAGACCTGCTTGCGACGCGCGTCGGCGGCGATGATCGAGACTTTACGCCAGGCGGGATGCGCGGCAGCCGTTTCCTATCCATCGGACTGTCCATGCGTGTGGCGGCGGGCGCCCCCCGCGGCCGGCGTTCCGCGGTACCCGCGCGGGCGCAGCGCTCGTGCCGCCGTTACACGCTGCAAACGCACCCAGCAGCTACACACACAGGTACTCCTGCATGGCCGACGAAGCTCCAACCGAATACTTCATTCAAGGCATCACCAGCGCGGGGAAGAAGTTTCGTCCGAGTGACTGGTCGGAGCGCCTCGCCGGGGTGATGTCGAGCTTTGGTCCGAAAGCGTCGGCCAATGCTCGCGGCCCGAATGCGTATCTGCGCTACTCGCTCTATGTGCGCCCGACGATGATCGGCGACCTCAAGGTCGTCGTGCTGGACTCGCGCCTGAAGGACATCGAGCCCATGGCCTTCAATTTCGTGATGAACTTCGCGAAGGACAACGACCTCGTCGTGACCGAGGCGTGCGAACTGCCTCACGACCACGCCACGCAGCAAGCCAACGTGCGCTGACGGCGCGGCGCAGGCAACGGACGGACCCGCCTCGGTGGTTTTTTTGCGCCCGGCAGAAACAAAAAAACCCGCCGAGGCGGGTTTTTTGTGGTGCAGCTCAAAGAGGGATGCCAGCCGTGGCCGGCAATCCGGATCTCTTTACTGCGCGGCCTGCATTGCCTTGACGGCAGCAGCCAGGCGGCTCTTATGGCGAGCGGCCTTGTTCTTGTGAACGATCTTCTTGTCGGCGATGATGTCGAGCGTCTTGCCCGATGCCTTCAGAACTTCAGCAGCCTTAGCCTGGTCGCCGGCGTCGATTGCCTTGCGAACAGCCTTGATGGCGGTGCGGAACTTCGAGCGCAGTGCCGAGTTGTGCGAGTTTGCTTTCGCGGCCTGACGGGCGCGCTTGCGTGCTTGTGCGGAGTTTGCCATTGCGATTCCTTGTGATTGCGGAGCGTGGTGCGACCGACGCTCTTTGCCTGGATTTGAACGACCGGCAGCGATGCCTGAAACGTTCAAAACGGTATTTGCCAGCTGAGTTTCGCTCAACCAGCCGCGCCTTTTGTGCCAGAGCGGGTTGCTGACGCCGGGTTGCTGACGCTTTCCTGCTCTCTTTCCAAGACGCGTTTCGAGCCCTCTGGGAGAACTCGAATCGATGATTATAGCAACAGAATCATGATGGTGGCAATCACAGTGCGATAGCGAAGACAAGCGCCGCCGGACGTGAACGCCTTTCACGCGACACGGTCACAATCAGCGCGCCTGGTCTTTGCCTCCCGCTCGCCTGCGGCGTCGTGCGGGGTTTTGCGCCGACCTTTGCGCTGCGCATCCGCGATGGAGCGGACGACGCCCGTATAATGACCGCCCCATGAATCTATTCCGAGCCCTGCTGACAGTCAGCGGCTTCACGCTGCTGTCGCGCGTGACCGGTCTGGCCCGAGAAACGCTGATTGCGCGCGCCTTCGGTGCGAGCCAGTACACCGACGCTTTCTACGTCGCGTTTCGTATTCCCAACCTGCTGCGCCGCATCTCGGCGGAGGGCGCCTTTTCGCAGGCGTTCGTGCCGATTCTCGCGGAGTTCAAGAACCAGAAGGGCCACGACGCCACACGCGCGCTCGTCGACGCCACCTCGACCGTGCTTGCCTGGGTGCTCGCCGTCCTCTCGTTGCTCGGCATTTTCGGCGCATCGTTCGTCGTGATCGTGGTCGCGTCGGGCTTGAAGAGCGACGGGCAAGCGTTCCCGCTTGCCGTCACGATGACGCGCATCATGTTCCCCTATATCGTGTTCATCTCGCTGACGTCGCTCGCGTCGGGCGTGCTCAACACGTACAAGCAGTTCTCGCTGCCCGCGTTCGCGCCGGTGCTGCTCAATGTCTCGTTCATCACGGCGGCAGTGGCCTTCGCGCCGCACATGAAGCAGCCCGTCTACGCGCTCGCGTGGGCCGTGATCGTCGGCGGCGTGCTGCAGTTCATCGTGCAGTTGCCGGGCTTGAAGCGCATCGACATGATGCCGCGCATCGGCCTGAACCCGCTCAAGGCGCTCGCGCACAAAGGCGTGAAGCGGGTGCTCGCGAAGATGGTGCCCGCCATGTTCGCCGTCTCGGTCGCGCAGATCAGCCTCATCATCAACACCAATATCGCCTCGCGTCTGGGGCCCGGCGCGGTGTCGTGGATCAACTACGCCGACCGCCTGATGGAGTTCCCGACCGCGCTGCTCGGCGTGGCGCTCGGCACCATCCTGCTGCCGAGCCTCTCGAAAGCGCACGTCGATGCCGATCCGCACGAGTACTCGGCGTTGCTCGACTGGGGCCTGCGCGTGACGTTCCTGCTTGCCGCGCCTTCGGCCGTCGCGCTCTTTTTCTTCGCCGAGCCGCTCACGGCCACGCTGTTTCACTACGGCAAGTTCGACGCCACGTCCGTCATCATGACGGGCCGCGCACTGGCGGCGTACGGGGTGGGGCTCGTCGGCCTCATCCTCATCAAGATCCTCGCGCCCGGCTTCTACGCGCGTCAGGACATCAAGACGCCGGTCAAGATCGGCGTGGGCGTGCTCATCGCCACGCAGATCAGCAACTACCTCTTCGTGCCGATCTTCTCGCACGCGGGCTTGACGCTCTCGGTCGGCCTCGGCGCCTGCATGAACGCGCTGCTGCTGTTCATCGGGCTGCGCCGCCGCGGCATCTATATGCCGTCCTCCGGCTGGGCGACGTTCTTCGTGCAGTTGCTCGGGGCATGTCTCGTGCTGGCCGGGGCGATGCACTGGTGCGCCATCAGCTACGACTGGATCGCACTGCGTCATGCGCCGCTCGAACGCATCGCGTTGCTCGGTGCGTGCCTCGTCCTGTTCGCGGCGCTATATTTCGGTATGCTTTGGCTGATGGGCTTCAAATACGCGTACTTCAAGAGGCGGGCGAAGTGACGACGATGACTACGCGGGTTCTGGATTATTTCAGCGCGCTCGTTGCCGACGACGAGAGCCTGCCGCTCACCGAGGCGGCACTCGCGATCGCGCAGGACGCTTATCCCGATCTCGATCTGCAAGGCACGCTTGCCGAGATCGACGAACTCGCGCTGCGTGTGCGCCGCCGCATGCCCGAAGGGGCGGACGTGCGCCAGCAGGTTGCCGTGCTCAACCGCTGCTTCTTTCGCGAGATGGGTTTCGCGGCCAACCTCAACGACTTTCTCGACCCTGAAAACAGCCATCTGAACGCCGTGCTCAAACGCCGGCGCGGCATCCCCATTTCGCTCGCGGTGCTGTATCTGGAAATGGCGACCCAGCTCGGCCTGCCGGTGAAGGGCGTGTCGTTTCCGGGACATTTTCTGCTGCGCGTGGCGTTGCCCGAAGGCGACGAGATGCTCGATCCCACCACGGGCCGCACGCTCACCGAATCCGACATGGTGGAGATGCTCGAGCCGTTCGTGGCCAACGCCGGAGATTCCGTGGCGCGCGCGCTGCGCATGCTGCTCGAGCCGGCCACCCGTCGCGAGATCGTCGCGCGCATGCTGCGCAACCTGAAGTCGGTCTATCTGCAGACCGAGCGCTGGCAGCGCCTGCTGGCCATCCAGCAGCGGCTCGTCATCCTGCTGCCGGAGAACATCGAGGAAGTGCGCGACCGCGGCTTCGCTTATGCTCGGCTCGACTATCTGCGCCCGGCGCTCGAAGACCTCGAACACTATCTCGACGAGCGCCCCGACGCGGAAGACGCGACCGTCGTCGAGTCGCAGCTGCACGAGTTGCGCCAGCGCACGCTCGATAACGACTGAAACCCGCGGCCTGGCCGCAGAAAAAAGCCCGCGATTGTCGTCGCGGGCTTCTTTTATCGTGCGGGGAGAGGCCGCGCCGTTACTTCGGCTGCATGCGGATCGCGCCGTCCAGACGGATCACCTCGCCGTTGAGCATCGGATTCTCGACGATCTGCTTGACGAGCATCGCGTACTCATCCGGCTTGCCGAGGCGCGGCGGGAACGGGACCATCGCGCCGAGCGCATCCTGCACCTCCTTGGGCATCCCGAGCAGCATCGGCGTTTCGAAGATGCCGGGCGCGATCGTCATCACGCGGATGCCGCTGCGCGAAAGGTCGCGCGCAATCGGCAGCGTCATTGCGACGACGCCGCCCTTCGACGCGGCGTAGGCCGCCTGGCCGATCTGGCCGTCGTAAGCGGCCACTGAAGCCGTGTTGACGATCACGCCGCGCTCGCCGCCCTCGCTGGGCGCGGTCTGGGCGATGGCGGCCGCACCGAGGCGGATCATGTTGAAGGTGCCGATCAGATTGACCGAAATGGTCTTCGAGAACGTGTCGAGCGGATGGGGGCCGTCCTTGCCCACGGTCTTCACGGCGGGCGCGATGCCCGCGCAGTTCACGAGGCCGCGCAGCGTGCCGCGCGCAGTTGCCGCGGCCACGGCGCGCGCGCCGTCGTCCTCGCTCGCGACGTTGCACGTCACGAACGCGCCGTCCAGTTCCTTCGCGAGCGCGTTGCCGGCGTCCTCGTTGAGGTCGGCGATGACGACCTTGCCGCCTTCGGCCGCAATCAGACGCGCGCTGGCCGCGCCGAGCCCCGACGCGCCGCCGGCGATGAGAAATACGTTGCCGCGGATTTGCATCTTTCGTCTCCTGTCGTTATGGCCGTGCTGTCCCACGCAGAGAGGCAATGCGCGCGAGACTCACCAAAAACAAAACGGGCCGGCTGGCGTCGCGTCCCGAATCACCTCGGGAGTGCGGCGCCAGCCGGCCCGCAGGCAAACCAGCAAGTATGCCGAAACCGGCTTCGGGTCGAACTGTGACCCGCGGGCTTTGACCCGCGGACTTTGGCCCGCTTACTTGAGCGCTTCGAACGCGCGCTCGCGAATTTCGTCGACGCTGCCGAGGCCGGAGATGGCGCGATACTGCGGCGCCTGCAGGCCGTTTTCCTCACCGCGCTTCGCCCAGTCGCTGTAGTAGGCGATGAGCGGCTTGGTCTGGGCGACGTACACGTCAAGACGCTTGCGCACCGTTTCTTCCTTGTCGTCGTCGCGCTGGACGAGCGGTTCGCCCGTCACGTCGTCCGTCATGTCCACTTTCGGCGGATTGAACTTGACGTGATATGTGCGGCCCGAAGCCGGGTGCATGCGGCGGCCGCTCATGCGCGTGATGATCTCGTCGAACGGCACGTCGATCTCGAGCACGTAGTCGATCGCGACGCCCGCCTGCTTCATCGCTTCGGCTTGCGGCAGCGTGCGCGGGAAGCCGTCGAACAGGTAGCCGTTCTGGCAGTCGGGCTCCTGAAGGCGCTCCTTCACGAGATTGATGATGAGCTCGTCGGTCACGAGTTCGCCGGCGTCCATGAATCGCTTCGCTTCGAGGCCAAGCGGCGTACCGGCCTTGACGGCCGCGCGCAGCATGTCGCCCGTCGAGATTTGCGGAATGCCGAACTTTTCCTTGATGAAGGTTGCCTGGGTTCCCTTGCCCGCGCCCGGGGCGCCCAACAGGATCAAACGCATGTGAACAATCTCCGATCTGTGTGAATTCTTGCGGCGCGGCGGCTGCCCCGCACGCGCGGTGGGGCGGCATCGTCAGCGTCGTGCGTCTCCTCGCCCGTTCGCTCACGGCCGTCGAGGCAGTGCTGGCGGGGGCGACGGCATGTCCCGCGCGGCTTTCGCCCGGTGTTCATGAGTGGCACTGGACACGGGGCGGCGCTGCAAGACGGTGCCGAAAAGCGGGGAAACCCCGACGCACAAAGGCTTTAGACGGCTCGCGCAAACAATTGATTATGCCATGGGATTTTTGCCCCACGGACGGAATTAAGGCCGGTATAACGCCTGCACACGGGCGAGGTCGGCGGGGGTGTCGACGCCCGGCGCGGGTGCCTCGGTCGTCACGAGCACCGCGATGCGCTCGCCGTGCCACATCGCGCGAAGCTGCTCCAGCGCCTCCACCTGCTCGATCGGCGAATGCGCGAGCGAGGGGTAGCTGCGCAGGAATTTCGCGCGGTACGCGTACAGGCCGATGTGGCGGTAGACGGTCGCGGGAGCCGGCGGGGCGGGCATTGCGCCGAGATCGAGGCGCGCCGGCGACCAGTGGGGCTGCCAGGCGTCGCGGGCCCAGGGAATGGGCGCGCGCGAGAAGTAGAGCGCAACGCCGCGGACGTCCAGCACGACCTTCACGACGTTCGGGCTGAAGATTTCGTCGGGCGCCGTGATGGGATGCGCGGCAGTGGCGATCGCGCATTCGGGGTGCGCGGCGAGGTGCGACGCAACGTCGCACACGAGCGCGGGGTCGATCAGCGGCTCGTCGCCCTGCACGTTGACCACGATCGTCTCGTCGCTCCAGCCGTAGTGCTCGGCGACCTCGGCTAAGCGGTCGGTGCCCGACGGGTGGTCGGCGCGCGTGAGCACGGCCTCGAAACCGTGGGCGCGGGCGGCGTCGAGCACGCTCTGGGCGTCCGAGGCGATCAGCACCTGCTGCGCGCCCGAAGCGCGCGCGCGCTCGGCCACGCGCACCACCATGGGCTTGCCGCCGATGTCGGCGAGCGGTTTGTTCGGCAGCCGCGTGGACGCGAGACGCGCCGGGACGACGGCGATGAAGGGTTGCACGGGTGCGGTCATGGCCAGTTCGAGCTAGGACAGGAAAGGGGGATTGGGGAAACCGGTTCGGGAAACCGCCTTGGGAGACGACAGCGCGCCGGGCGGCGGCGCGCGTGACCCGGTTTCGAGCCAGTAAGACGAGATGAGCGGAGTGAGCGGCGCGGGTGGCGCCGCCCGCGCGCCTTACGCGGCGCTCGGCCCGTGCGGATCGACCGGCGTGCCTTCCACGGTTTGACGCGCTTCGTCGACGAGCATGACCGGAATGCCGTCCCGGATCGGGTAGGCGAGCTTGTCGGCGTTGCAGATCAGCTCCTGCGCGGCGCGGTCATAGCTGAGCGGGCCCTTGCAGATCGGGCAGACCAGGATTTCAAGCAGACGAGCGTCCACGAAGTTTCTCCACAACCAGGGTAATGAGGCGATGATCGAGCGCGGCTTCAACGGGGACGACCCAGATGCGCGCGTCGTTCCAGGCCCCCAATTTTACTGCATCCTTTTCAGTGACCAGGATCGCGTCGGCGGTGACGTCGGCGAACGGGTTGGTTGCGTAGGCGTAGTGGTCGGGCAGCGGCAGCGTTTGCGGCGCGAGGCCGGCCGCGCGCAGCGTCGCGAAAAAGCGCTCCGGCGAACCGATGCCGGCCGCCGCCACGAGGCGCAGCGCGCCCGGCGATCCCTGTGTGCCTGCGTCTTGCCCCACTGCGGCCGCGCCGGCGGCAAACTGCGCGAGCGGACGCCGCAGCGCCGGATTGGCGAGATGCCAGGCGTCGGCGGGTTCGAGCTTGAGCGCGAACGTATTGGGCCAGGCCGGCAGCGTGCGCTCGAACGGGTTGTTCACCAGCGTGGCGTCGCGCCGGCGCGAGAGCGGCTCACGCAGCGGGCCCGCCGGCAGCAGAAAGCCATTGCCGCCCAGGCGATGGTCGAACACCACGATCTCGACGTCGCGCACCAGGCGGTAGTGCTGCAGGCCGTCGTCGCTCACGATCACGTCGACATCGCCGTGAGCGCCGCACAGCGCCGTGGCCGCGGCCACGCGGTCGGGCGAGACCCAGACGGGCACGCCCGTGCGGCGGGCGATCAACAGGGGTTCGTCGCCGCAAAGGCGCGCGGGCGTATCGGCCGTGACGGGCGTGGGGCGGGCGATTTTCGCGCCATACCCGCGCGAGACCACGCCCGGCGAGAAGCCCGCGGCGCGCAGCGCCTCGACGAGCGCGATCACCGTGGGCGTCTTGCCTGTGCCGCCCACGGTCACGTTGCCGACCACCACCACGGGCACGCCCACACGAACGCTCTTGAGCCAGCCCGCCGCGAAGGCGGCGCGGCGCGCACCGCTCACGGCGGCGAACGCGGCGGCGAGCGGCGTGAGCCCCCAGGCGAGTGCGCCGCGGCGTTGCCAGGCGTGCGCAAACTGCGCTTCGAGGCGTTCCTTGAGACTGGAGACGGGGCCGCTCATCGGCAATATGCGCGGTAATTTGCGCGCGAAGCGCCGCACGCGGTATGCGGGAAGCAGACAGGCAGGGCGGGCATCGGGTCGGTTCTCCGGTTCCAGGTGAGCTGAGCGACAAACAGGACGGCAGACGAATGACCTGCGCATGCGAGTGATGCGGCACAGGCGTTCGTGAACCCGGCACTCTAGCGCGGGTAGGCGTTACGCGGCAAGTTGCCGGGCCGCACGCAACTGTCGGTTGCCTGCAAGCCGCGCGAAACGCCCGAAAAATCGACGCCTGTGGATAACTTTGTGGAGAAGTACATCCCGGGAAGGCGCAAAAGCCCATTCCTCGGCCTCTCCATCGGCCTGTAAGGATGTGATATCGATAAAAAACGTATAGAAATCAATGGCGTGAGCGATTTTTTCAGCGTTTGCGGGCCGGCTGCGGTCAGCATGCCGCATGACAGCGCCGATGTGGACACTTCGCGGGGCTTGCGGGCCGGGTCTCATTCGTGCTGGACTATCGCCCCCCGAACGGTCTATCGTCTGTCCGGCCAAGGTTTCTCCACACCCTTACGCATGCTATCCGACCGCTTCTCCGCTTCCTCCGCGCCTTCGGGCGACGTCGTCGTGCCGGTCTCGGCGCTCAACCGGGCGATCGCCTCGATGCTCGAGCGCACGTTCCCGCTTGCATGGATTTCCGGCGAAGTTTCCAACTTTACGCGCGCCGCGAGCGGCCACTGGTACTTCTCGATCAAGGACGCCCAGGCGCAGATTCGCTGCGTGATGTTCCGTGGCCGTGCGCAGTACGCCGAATTCACGCCGCGCGAAGGCGACCGTATCGAAGTGCGCGCGCTCGTCACGATGTACGAGCCGCGCGGCGAACTCCAGCTGAATGTCGAGGCCGTGCGGCGTACCGGCCAGGGCCGCCTTTATGAAGCCTTCCTGCGGCTGAAGGCGCAACTCGAAGCTGAAGGGCTCTTCGACCCGGAGCGCAAACGCGCGCTGCCCTCGCATCCGCGCGCCATCGGCGTGATTACGTCGATGCAGGCCGCCGCGCTGCGCGACGTGCTGACCACGCTGTGCCGCCGCGCGCCGCACGTGCCGGTGATCGTCTACCCCGCGCCGGTGCAGGGCGCGGGCTCGGCGGAAAAACTCACGGCGATGCTGGAGACAGCGAACGCGCGCAACGAGGTGGACGTGCTCGTGCTGTGCCGCGGCGGCGGCTCGATCGAGGACCTGTGGTCGTTCAACGACGAGGCGCTTGCCCGCGCGATCGCGGCCAGCGCCATTCCCGTGGTGAGCGGCGTGGGGCACGAAACCGATTTCACGATCGCCGATTTTGCCGCCGACGTGCGCGCGCCGACGCCCACTGGCGCGGCGGAACTCGTCAGTCCGCAGCGCACGCTGCTGCTGCGCGACCTCGACCAGCGCCATGCCACGCTCGCACGCGATTTCGGCCGTCTGCTCGAGCGGCGCGCGCAGCAGCTCGACTGGCTGGCGCGCCGGCTCGTTTCGCCCGTCGAGCGGCTCGCGCAGCAGCGCACGCACCTGCGCCAGCTGACGATACGGCTCGCTTCGGCCGGCTCGCGTGCCAGCGCCGAGGCGCGTGCGCGCCTGAACGTCATGCAGATGCGCTGGCAGCGCGCGCGGCCCGACGCCGCCGCGCAGCGCGCCCAGCTGGAGTCGCTCGGCCGGCGTCTGGACGGCGCCTTCGCGCGCCAGCGCGAGCGCGAAGCGGCGCGCGTTTCGGAGTTCACGGCCCGCCTCGAAGTGCTGAGCCCGCAACGCACGTTCGAGCGCGGCTACGCGGCGCTGCTCGATGCGCAAACCGGTGCAGCGGTGCGCTCGCCCGCCACGCTCAAGCCCGGCAAGCGGCTCACCGTGCATCTCGCGCAGGGCAGCGCCGACGTCGCGCTCGCCGATGTCCAGCCGCGTCTCGCCGACGGTTTCTGATCTGGGCTCGCAGCCGGCCTGCCGGGCCCGTTGCTTGCTGCTCAGCGAGGATCGCTTCGCCTCGACGAAATATCGTCGCGGCAAGCGATTGTTGCAGTCTCGTTGCAGGAAGTTTGCACACCGGTTGCGCGAAGATTGCAACGCGATTGCAGCCGTCTCGCCTGCGCGCCAAGCAGGCATGGAAAGCGTTGTTCGAGCGTCGTTGCATCGGCGCAAAACCGCATAGCGGTTCATTCGGAAAAGCCCTGCGCAAACGATATCCGGCATAAAGGCCGCTTGTTTGCGGGGTTATTCCAACTCGCCTACAATCGAGTGCTCCATGCCGGTTATCACGCAGAACTCCCCATAACACGACGAAGGAACCGCATCATGTCATTTACGCTCCCGCCGCTGCCGTTCGCGAAGAACGCCCTCGCTCCGCACATGTCGGAAGAGACGCTCGAGTTCCACTACGGCAAGCACCACCAGGCTTACGTCACGAATCTGAACAACCTGATTCCGGGCACCGAGTTCGAAAAGCTCTCGCTCGAAGAGATCGTCAAGAAGTCGTCGGGTGGCGTGTTCAACAACTCGGCGCAGATCTGGAATCACACGTTCTTCTGGAACAGCCTCTCGCCGCAAGGCGGCGGCGCACCGTCGGGCGCGCTCGGCGACGCGATCAACGCGAAGTGGGGCTCTTACGACGCGTTCAAGGAAGCCTTCACGAAGGCTGCCGTGGGCAACTTCGGTTCGGGCTGGACGTGGCTCGTGAAGAAGGCTGACGGCTCGCTCGACATCGTGTCGACCAGCAACGCCGCCACCCCGCTCACGACCGACGCCAAGGCGCTCCTCACGATCGACGTGTGGGAACACGCTTACTACATCGACTACCGCAACGCGCGTCCGAAGTTCGTCGAAGCGTTCTGGAACATCGTGAACTGGAACTTCGCAGCACAGAACTTCGCGTAATACGAAGCCCTGCTGAATGCGCCGCACTGGCTGCGGCACATGCAAAAGCCCTCGATGCGAGTCGAGGGCTTTTTTGTTTTGTGCGAAGCGTTTTATACAAACGAATTTACGCAAACGCGGCGATGGTTTCCTGCGTCGAGCGCACGTGGCCCATGTGGCGGAACAGTTTCTCGAACGAAAAGTGATGCATCTCCTCGTTCAGACCCGAGGTGGCATCTTCGACGAACACGAGCTTGAAGCCGAGATCGAACGCCGCGCGCGCGGTGGATTCGACGCCGAAGTTCGTGGCGATGCCGCCGATGACGATGGTGTCGATGCCGCGGCGGCGCAGTTGCTGCTCGAGGTTCGTGCCGTAGAACGCGCCCCACTGGCGCTTGGCGACGATCACGTCCTCGGGTTGCGCGCCGATCTCGGGCACGAGTTCCGAGGCTTCTGCCGGTGCGGGCGGCGTGTCGGGCGTGCGGCCGGGCGCGTCGGCGGGCAACGCGAGCAGTTCGTTCAGGAGCACGTGCACCCAGACGACGGTGCCGCCCTTGGCGCGCAGTGCGTCGGCGAGCGGTTTGGCGTTGGCGACGACCTGCGCGCCGCTATAGGGCGCGATCTGGCGGCCTACGATGCCGTGCTGAAGGTCGATCATCACGAGCGCCGTGGTGCGCGCATTCAGTGAAAGTGCTTGCGTCATGGTTCACCTATATGTGAGGATGGCTTCACATAATCATACACGAATGTGAAGGAGGCTTCAGATATGGCGGCAGACCCGCTTGCGCGTAAAGAGGCGCAAAAGGAAGAGGCACGCGACAACGCCCGGCGCGTGCCGCGTCAGGAACGCGCGGCGCGCACGGTCGAGGCGCTGCTCGAAGCCGCAGGCGAAGCCTTCGCCGAGCGCGGCTTCGAAGCGGCGACGATGACGCAGATCGCGCAGCAGGCGGGCGTTTCGGTGGGCGCGGCGTATCAGTACTTTCCGAACAAGGAGGCACTGGCCCTCGCGCTGCGCAAGCGCTATGGCGACGAAATGGACGCGCGCTGGAGCGCGCTCATCGCCGCGCACGACGATGCAGGCAAGCTGCCGCTCGCGCAACTCGTCGAGCGGCTGTTCGACTTGATGGTCGATCTGATGCACGACTATCCCGCGTATTTGCCGCTGCTTTCCGTGCCGCTCGGCTTCAAGCGCGATGCGGCCGTGCGCAATCTGCTGCGCCAGCGTTTCACGGCGCTCTTCCTGCGTTATCAGCCGGCGCTTGCGTCGGACGAGGCCTATCGCGTGGCCGAAGTCATGCTGCAGGTCATCAAGAGCCTCAACCCACTATACGCCGCGGCGAAGCCGAAGGAGCGCAAGCTGCTGGTCGCCGAGTACAAGGGCGTGCTGGCGGCGTGGCTCGCCGTGCGGCTCGCGTGAGCCCTCGAGCCGCAGACACAGCGCTTTAGCGCAGCAACGGGTCGTCGCGCGACTCGAGCACGCGGTCGATCAAGCCGTACTCGGCGGCCGCGTGGGCCGACATGAAGTTGTCGCGGTCGCTGTCGTGCGCGATCTGCTCGATGCCGCGTCCGGTACGCGCGGCGAGTATCGCGTTCAGGCGCTCGCGCAGGTACAGGATCTCGCGCGCCTGCAGCTCGACATCGGCGGCGGTGCCCTGGCCGCCTCCCGAAGGTTGATGGATCATGATGCGTGCGTTCGGTAGTGCGAAGCGTTTTCCCTTTGCACCCGCGGCGAGCAAAAACGACCCCATGCTGGCGGCGAAACCCGTGCACAGCGTCGAGACATCGGGCTTGATGAATTGCATCGTGTCGTAAATGGCGAGTCCGTCGTAGACCGAACCGCCCGGCGAGTTGATATAGAAGCTGATGTCCTTGTCCGCGTTTTCCGCTTCGAGAAAGAGCAATTGCGCGACCACGAGGCTCGCGCTTTGTTCGGTCACCGGCCCGACGAGGAACACGATGCGCTCGCGCAGGAGGCGTGAGTAGATGTCGTAGGCGCGCTCGCCGCGCCCCGAGGTTTCGATCACGGTCGGGACGAGATTGAGCGCGCTCGGCGGCAATGCTGCATGATTCAGTGCAAAGGATGGCATGACGGGCCTCGTGTTTTTTCCGTAGGCGGCGCGATTGCGCCACTGCTGCCATGACGCCCGCCGCGGGTCGCCCGTGACGAAAATATTTTTGCGTGAGGCTGTCACGCCGGCCGCGTGCCGGACGTCATGAGAGAAAGGGCGGCAGCGAGCACGCATGGCGAAGGAGCGAAGCGAATGACGCAGGCGATCGACACAATCGAAGGAACGAGTCTGGAAGGCACCGGGTGTAATGAGGCTGCGACCCCAGTGAGCGACGAAGCCGAGCCGGCGCCGGCAGCGTGGACCGACGCGCGCCGCGCCGCCGCCTTCGGCGAGGCGCGCGCTCGGCTCATTGCGCTGGCCGCACGCGTGCTGGGCAGCCGTGCGGAGGCCGAGGACGTCGTGCAGGACGCGTGGTTCCGCTGGCGCGACGCCGACGCACAAGCCCTGCGCGTCCCGCAGGCGTGGCTCGCCACGGTCACCGTGCGCCTTGCGATCGACCGGCTGCGGCGTTTGCGTCGCGAGCAAGCGGGCGAACACGAGGCCGCGTGGCTCGACGACGCGGCGCCTTCTGCGGAAGAGGCGGGCTTGCGCGCGTGGCGCTTCTCGGACGCGCTGCTGCTGCTGCTCGAAAGGCTGGGACCGCTCGAGCAGGCGGTGTTCGTGCTGCGCGAGGCCTTCGACTGCGACTACGCGCAGATCGGCGCACTCACCGGCTGCACGAACGAGCATTGCCGGCAGATCGTGCGGCGCGCCCGTGTTCGGCTCGCTCGCGAGGCCGTGCCGCAAGCGGCGCCAGCAGACAAAGTGCGGCACGCGCGCACGGTCGAGCGCTTGCGTGACGTACTGCAAGCACAGGATCGCGTGGGATTGATGGATCTGCTGGGGGTGACGGCAAACGCGCTGGTCGTGGCGAGCGCGGCCGAAGAGTCTCGCAGCGAGGTCCCGCAAGAAGCGCCCGTTGCGCGCGTTCTGCGCGCCGAAGCGCTTGCGCTGGACGGCGAGCCGGGCGTGGCGCTCGTCGCGCAGGACGGCGCGCTCGCCGCCTGGCTGCATGTGCGCGACGACCGCGACGGGCTGCCCGAGCCGGTCGTTTGTGTCGCGGCAACGGAAGGGGGAAGCGCGGGGCCGGCCAACCGGCTTCAGGCCGCCAACCGGGCTTTCGGCGGGGAGGCGGTGCGCAAGATGCTGGCCCGGCTCGCTTCGAGCGACGGCGCGGCGTGCGTGTCCACGCTTACCGTCACCGCTCGCGCGTGCGCCACACACGGCTGCGCGACGCTGCTCACCGAGCCGCTCGTCCTCGCGTAAGCCAGGCCTCGGCCTGAATGGGCGCTAGCCGCGCAACGCGGCGTCCCAGTTGATATCGACGCACAGTACCTGCACGCCGTGCTCCGTTTGCAAGGCGACCGAGGCCGTGACGCACAGGTGCGCCTCGTTGATCGACAGATAGGGCGGCGTGAACTGCACGCGGCCTGGCGCCTTCCTTGCGCCGATGAAGTAAGGCCGCCGTTCCCAGCTTGCGCCTTCAGAATGCAGCAGCGGCCGGAAGCGCTTGGCGCGCTGCGACGTGCGGCCGTCGGGCAGCACGTTGTCGCCGATCTGGCGGCCCGACGCGTCGAGCAGGAAGCAGCGCGCCGTGTCGTCGAGGCCGAGCAGCGGCAGCGTGGCGTCGCTCATGGTCGCGCCCTCGGCAAGCTGCTTCGCGGCCGCTTCGATGGCGCTCACGTACGGCGCGAGGCGCGCCGACTGCGAACGCTCGCGCGCGGCCACGCGCTCGCGCAGGCGCGCCGAAAGATCGTCCATGAGCTGCGCGGCCTTGGCCGGCGGCACCGGCTCGACGTCGGGCCGCGCGAAATACGCGCCCTGCACGAAGTCGGCGTTGCTTTCCAGCGCGATCAGCGCGTCGCGCTCGGTCGAAAGGCCGCCCACGAGCACGAGCTGACCGGACTCGTGCAGCATCGAGACGAGCCCCGGCAGCACGCGCTCGATATGCGCGTGGCGGCTCGCCTGGGCGAGCAGGCTGCGGTCGAGCGTGACGATGTCGGGCCGCACCTGCCACACGCGGTCGATGTTCGAATGCTTCGCGCCGAAGCCATCCAGCGCGATCACGAAGCCCGCCTTGCGCAATCCGTCGATGATCTCCGCGAAGCGCGAATTCTCGCCCCCTGCCTGTTCCGACACTTCCAGCACCACGCGTTGCGGCTGCAGGCCGAGCGCCTTGAGGCCGGCGAGCAGGGCGTCGCCGTAGCTCGTGTCCATGAGCGCGGCCGGGTGCAGGCTCAGAAAGAGCCATTCGTCATGCGAATCGAACGCGTTGAAGTTGCCCAGATGCAGCGATTCCGCGAGACGCCCCAGTTCGAGCAGGTCGCCGCGGCGCGCCGCCTGCGTGAACACCTCCTGCGAGGGCGCCTGCTGGCCTTGCTCGTCGTGCGCGCGCAGCGACGCGTGATAGCCGATCGCGCGCCGGTGCGCGACCGAAAACACGGGCTGGAACACGCTGAAGACGGTGTAGCCGCCGTATAGCACGGTGCGGCGGGCGCCTTCTTCGCCGGCGATGGGGCGAGACTGGAAACCGGGGGGATCGATGTCGATCATGCTGGTCATTTCGTTTCGATGGCGCTCGGGACGGACGTGACGGGCGGGACGCGTGAGCGTCAAGTTTACAGGATAGAACAGCAAAAAGTATGCGAGTGCCGGGTCCAGCGGCCGTTCACCCGTGCAATGGCGCACGTGCTATTTCGGGATGGTGTGCGGGATGGTGCGTGAATCCGGCGCGAAACCAGGCGACGCACAGCCACGAGGCGCGCCGCACCTTTGCGGTGCGCGCGCCGGCGGTGAGGATGCGACCGCAACGACCCCGGGCCCGGCTTGTCAGGCGCGCTGTCAGGTCCGCTCGGACGGATCGGTCTTCTTCGCGGTGCGGCGCAGGTCCGACGAGAGCTGCGCGAAGATCCACGACGAGCCCGCCGTAATGATGCCCACGCAAATGAAGGTCGCGTGGAACGCCGGAATCACGTTCTCGCCCGTCTTGTGGCCCATGATGCCCGTGAAGGTGGTGAGCAGCGCGCCCGCGACGGTCACGCCGAGGCTCATCGAGAGCATTTGCACGAGCGAGAAAAGGCTGTTGCCGCTACTCGCGCCGCCCGTGCCGAGGTCCTTGAG
The DNA here is from genome assembly GCF_040965735.1 of Paraburkholderia sp. BR10936. NCBI lineage: Bacteria > Pseudomonadati > Pseudomonadota > Betaproteobacteria > Burkholderiales > Burkholderiaceae > Paraburkholderia > Paraburkholderia sp. BR10936. The sequence continues at coordinate 474,061 of NZ_JBFRCM010000001.1, read as the reverse complement.
CGTGAGCGTGTTCATCGCCGTGAACTGCATCGAGTTCACGGCGCCGAAGATCGCCAGTTGCGCGATGCGCATCCACAGCGGCTCGTGGGGCGTGGAAAGCGCGAAGCTCGCCATCATGAGGCCCACGAGCACCGTGTTCGACACCAGCACGCTGCGGTAGCCGTAGCGCATGATGAGATACGTCACGAGGCGCTTGGAGAACATGCCCGCGGCGGCCGTGGGCAGCATCATGAGGCCGGCCTCGAACGCCGTGTAGCCGAGCGCCACCTGAAGCAGCAGCGGAATCAGATACGGCATCGCGCCGCTGCCGATGCGCGCGAACAGGTTGCCGAGCAGCCCCACGCTGAAGGTGTGGATCTTGAAAAGGTCGAGCGAAAAGATCGGCTGTGGCGTGCGCACCGCGTGCAGACCGTAGGCCACGAACGCGGCGAGCGAAAGGATGAAGAGCACGAGCACGGTGGCGTGCTGGATGCCGAATTCGCTGCGCCCGTCGAGCGCGAACGAAATCGCGAGCATGCCGATCACGAGCAGCAGGTAGCCCGGCAGGTCGAAGCGCGGCGTGTCGGGGTTGCGGCTGTCGGGCATGAAGATGAAGGTGGCGATGCAGCCCACCACGCCCACCGGCACGTTGATGAGAAAGATCCAGTGCCACGAGGCGATCTGCACGAGCCAGCCGCCGAGCGTCGGGCCGATGAGCGGGCCGATCAGCCCCGGAATCGCCACGAACGAGAGCGCGGGCAGATAGCGTTCCGCGGGAAACGTGCGCAGCACGGCAAGACGGCCGACCGGCAGCAGCATGGCGCCGCCCACACCTTGCGCGACGCGCGAGGCCACGAGCTGGTTCAGTGTATGGGCGCTCGCGCACAGGAGCGAGCCGACCGTGAACACGAAGATCGCGCCGAGGAACACGCGCCGCGTGCCGAGCTTGTCCGCGAGCCAGCCCGATACGGGAATCATCACCGCCATCGTGAGCGAATACGCGATCACCACTGATTGCATGCGCAACGGTAGTTCGCCGAGGCTCCTCGCCATCGCCGGCAACGCCGTGTTGACGATGGTCGAATCGAGGGTCTGCATGAAGAAGCCGGTGGCGACGAGCCACAGCATCACGGACAGCGAGCGGGGCGACGCAGTGGTGCTGGACGCAGCGGTGGATTCGGACATGGGCGAGGAGAGGGGCGCGCAGGCAAGCGCCATTGTAGGGAAAACGGCGCGCGCACGCAGACGGCCGGGCCGGCTGCCGCAAATGTGGCGTAAGCGGCCAAGGCGCCGGGGCGTGCGGCGCCTCGCGCGTTTATCCGTCGAGGCGCGCCGCCGCCGCGAAGAAAGCCTGGGCGCGCGGGTCGAGCGTGAGCGCCACGTTGATGCGAATCCACGGGCTCGCCTCGCCTTGCGGGCGGAAGTGGCTGCCCGGCGAGACCGCCACGCCGAGCGGCTCGCCGCAGGCAGCGAGGCGGGTGGAATCCTCCACGTGCGGCACGCGCGCCCAGACGAACTTACCGCCCGTTTGCGCATAGCCGCGCGCCGCGCTCGCCGCGGCGGTCGACGCCGCCGCGCTGCCGAACAGCTCCCACCCATGCGCTTCGAGCGTGCGCGTGGCCGATCCTTGCGCGTCGGCGATGCGCCGGCGCAGTCGTTCGAGGTATTTGCGATACGCGCCGCGCTCGAGCAGCGTGGCGGCCACGGCCTGCGAGAAGCGCGAGCCGCTGATGCTGGTGAGCGCCTTGATGGCCGCGAGATCGCGCACGATCGCCGGGTTCGCGACCACGTAGCCCACGCGCAGCGCCGAGGAGAGCGTCTTCGAAAGTCCGCCCACGTACACGACGTGCTCGAACTGGTCCAGCGCCGCGAGCCGGTCGGTGGGATCGGCCTGGAAGTCGGCGTAGATGTCGTCCTCGACGATCGTGAAGCGGTGCTCGCGCGCGAGCTGCAGCAGGCGGAACGCGACAGGCGGCGAGATCGTCGAGCCGGTCGGGTTGTGGAACACCGTGTTGACGAAGAACGCGCGCGGATGGTGCTCGGCGAGCATCGCGTGCAAATGGTCGAGGTCGGGTCCGCTCGCCGTGCGGCGGATGCCCACGAGGCGCACCCCGTGCAGCTTGAGCAGACCGTACAGGTTGTAGTAGCCTGGGTCCTCGACGAATACCGTGTCGCCGGGCTTGAGCATGTAGCGCATGAGCAGGTCGAGGCCTTCGCTCGCGCCTTCGGTAATGAGGATCTGCTGCGTCTCGGCGACGATGCCAAGCGGCGCGAGCCGGTTGCGCAGATGCTCGCGCAGCGTGGCGTCGCCCGTTGGCGTGCCGTAGTCGACGAGGCTCGCGGGGTCGCTGCGCGACACATGGCGGATCGCCTGGCCGAGCGCGTCGATGTCGCGCCACGCCTGCGGGATCGAGCCGCTGTCGAGCTGCAGCAGCTCGCCCTCGCGTTCGAGCTGGCTGAGCAGGTGACCCGATTCGTCGGCGGCGTTCGAGAGGTCGCAGGTGCCCATGCCGGAGAGTCCCGCGCGCGCGTGCTCGCTCACGTAAAAGCCCGAGCCGTGGCGCGAGTCCAGATAGCCGAGCGAGACGAGCCGGTCATAGGCCTCGATCACGGGAAAGCGGCTGATGGCGTAATCGGCGGCGAACTGGCGGATCGACGGGAGGCGCGAGCCCGGGTGCGCCGCGCGCGAGCGGATCCACGTCTGCACGCCGGTGACGATCTGGTCGGTGAGCGGCACATCGCTCGCGCGGTCGAGTTCGAGTTTCATCTGGGTCTCGCTGGGTAGGCCGCTTGAGGCTGCGGTTTGAAACGGCAGTGACTGTTCGGTTTTTTGGCTGCACAGTTCCAGATGAACTGTTCGGAACTGTACATGGGATCGTGCGTCGCTGATCGCAATAATGCTCCTACCGGGAAGGCGCTTCAAGTCCTTGTCAGCCAGCCTTCCCACGGCCATCCGAGGGTGACTCGGCGGCCAGTCTGCAAGGAGCACGGCAATGCGCGAAATCCGAATCTTCGAACTGGAACATGGCGAGCCCGTCGAAACCTGGCGGCTCGGCGAGGCAATTCAATTGCATGTGAGCGAGGGCGAACTGTGGCTCACGATCGCGGGGGACGCCGGCGACTACTGGCTGCGCGCCGGCGAGTCGATCGGACTGGCCGCGGGCGTGCGCGTGCACGTGAGCGCGGGCCGCGAAGGGGCGCGTTTCGTGCTGGCGCTGGGCGGCGCAAGCGCCGCTGCGCCGGCGTGGACGGTGGCGCCGGTCGACATGGAACGCGTGCGCGCGGCGGGTGCGAGCGGTGTCGCGGCGCGCATCGGCGAGGCGTTGCGCGGCTGGGTGCAGCGCGGGCAGTGGGGCGTCCGGGCGGCGGGTTGAGCCGGGTTGGCGTCGTTGCTCGTCCTACGCGATGTGCCGGGCGGCAGGCGTCGTATCGCCTGCCATTTCCCCCACGTAGCGCGCGCGCGGACGGATCAGCCTGCCGTCGGCGGTCTGTTCGAGCGCATGCGCGATCCAGCCCGTCACGCGGCCCGCGGCGAACAGCGTGAACGCCGCGCCGCGCGGCAGCCCCAGCACGCGCTCGATGGCCGCGAGCGCGTAGTCGAGCGTCGGCCGCGCGCCGCTCGTCTCGGCCACGGCCTGGGCGAGCGCGTCGACTTCGTCCATCGGCGAGCGCGCCGGCGCGCGTTGGGCGAGCAGGTCCAGCAGGAGGCGCGCGCGCGGGTCGCCATCGGGATAGAGCGGATGGCCGAAGCCGGACAGCGGCACGGCTGCGCCGAGTTCGTCGGGCGCGAGACGGTCGGCAAGATAGCGATGCAGGTCGTCGGCGCGCGCGGCTTCGTCGAACAGCGCAGCCACGCGCGTGGTTTCGCCGCCGTGGCGCGGCCCGGCCAGCGCGGCCAGGCCGCCCGTTGCCGCGCCGAACAGATGCGTGCCGGTGGAGGTGATGCAGCGCACCGTGAACGTCGAGGCGTTCAGTTCGTGGTCCGCGCACAGCACGAGCGCTGCGCGCAGCAAGTCGGTTTGCGCGCGCGAGCGCACGCCCCACGCCTCGCCTAGCTGGCGGTGCAGCGGTTCGTTCGACGGTGCGGTGGAAACGAGCGCCGCCGCGAGCAGGCGCATGAGCATCGCAGCGGTGTCGATTTGCGCGTCGCGGCCTTGCGCCCAGATGCGCGGCATCTGCGCGGCGGCGGCGGGCAACAGCACGAGCGCGCGTTCGAGCGGTGTGTGCCCGCTCCAGATCTTCAGCCATGCGGACCATTGCGCGGCCGCGATGGGCGCCTCGGGCGCCTGCAGCACGCGGCGCGGCGCGCATTGCCACAGCAGCGCCGCGACCTCTTCGAGCGAGGCCTGACGCGCGAGCGCGATGGCGTCCTCGCCGCGATAAAAGAGCTTGCCGTCGGCGATCAACGTGATCGACGATTCGAGCACGGGCACGCCCCAGTCGAGCACCTTCTGCGCGACCTTGCCCGCGCGCTTGCCATCGGCCTTGCGGCGCGCGAGGCGGCGCACCTCGGCGGCGTCGTAGCGGTTGTGGCGGCCATGGGGCGAGGGTGCCGAGGCGATGAGTCCGCGGCTCACATAGGCGTAGAGCGTGGCCCGGCTGATGCCGAGTTCGATAGCGGCTTGTTCCGCGGTCATATAGCTGGACATGGTGGCTCGCCTCCTGGAACCGGAGAAATCAATCTATGTTGATCATCATAATCAAGATTGATCCGGGATTCGAGCGGCGCGACGATGCGTGACATCACTTTGGCTCATTTTCTCCTCGCTTCCCTCACAAAAGGACTGCACGCCATGACGCCACGCGACGCGCTCGAACACCTCTGGATGCTGGCAGCCTGCGACCCGTCCGCGCTCGACTGGCTCGACATGGAAGGCGTCGATCCCGGCTTGCCGTCGATTTTTCGCGTGGGCACGCTCGCGGCGGCGAGCATCGGCGCGGCGGGGCTCGCGGCCGCGCAACTGCACGCGCTGCGCACGGGCCGGATGCAGCGCGTCGCGATCGACGTGCGCCGCGCGCTCGCCGCGTTTCGCAGCGAGCGCTATTTGAGCGTGGACGGGAAGCCGCCCGCGGAGCTGCGCCATCCGGTGACGGGCCATTTCCCGACCGGTGACGGCCGCTGGATCCAGCTGCACGCGAACTTCCCGCATCACCTCGCGGGCATCCTGCGCGTGCTCCAATGCGCGGACCACCGCGACGCCGTCGCGCGCGCAATTCTTGGCTGGGAGGGCGCGGCGCTCGACGACGCGCTCGCGCAAGCGGGCCTGTGCGCCGCGCTCGTGCGCGCACCGCGCGAATGGGCCGCGCACGAGCAGGCGAAGGCGGTGGCGAGCCTGCCGCTCTTCGAGATCGAGCGCATCGGCGACGCGCCTCCCGAGGCGCCGCGAGCGGGCGCCGGGGCGCGTCCATTGGAAGGCGTGCGCGTGCTCGACCTCACGCGCATCATCGCGGGGCCGGTGGCGGGGCGCACGCTCGGACAGCATGGCGCGGACGTGCTGCTCATCAACGGCCCTCATCTGCCGAACATCGCGCCGCTCGTGATCGACAACGGCCGCAGCAAGCGCTCCGCCTTGCTCGACCTGCGTGACGCAGCCGCGTGCGAGCAGTTACGCGCACTCGCGCGCGACGCCGATGTGTTCGTGCAAGGGTACCGGCCGGGCTCGCTCGCCGCGCGCGGCTTCGCGCCCGAAGCGCTCGCGCAGGTGCGGCCCGGCATCGTGTGCGTGTCGATCGGCGCGTATGGGCATCGCGGGCCGTGGCGCAAGCGGCGCGGCTTCGACAGCCTCGTGCAGTCGGCGAGCGGCATCGTGTGGGCCGAGAGCGTCGCCGCGGCAAAACACGGCAACGGCGCAGCCGGCGCGCAGCCATTCACCACGGCCCGCCCGTTGCCGTGCCAGGCGCTCGATCACGCCACGGGCTATCTCGCCGCGTTCGGCGCGATGGTGGCGCTCGCGCGGCGCGTGCGCGAAGGCGGCAGCTGGCACGTTCGTCTTTCGCTCGCGCAAACGGGCCGCTGGCTGCAGACGATGGGCACGCTCGAAGACGGCCAGCAGGCACCCGAGGTGGGCGCCCCCGATCTCGCCGATTGCCTGGAGGAAATGGACTCGCCGTTCGGGCGCGTGCGCGCGGTGGCGCCCGTCGAGCGGCTCGAACTCACGCCTGCGTTTCATGCGCGGCCGCCGGTGCCGATCGGCAGCGATGCGCCGGTCTGGAACGACTAGGTGCTGTCGCGTTTTCGCGCGCTACTTGCGCAGTTCCGCGACGAAATCGTAATAATCGTTGCGGCAGTAGGTATCGGTGAGTTCGATGGCGCGCTGATCGGCCGTATAGCCCACGCGCGTGATGAGCAGCAGCGCCTCGTTGGGCGCGATGCTCATCTGCCGCGCGATCTCGTCGCTCGCGTTCACGGCGCGAAAGTGTTGCAGCGCGCGCACGATCGAAAGCCCGCGCTGTTCGAGAAAGCTATAGAGCGAATCGCCGATCGCGTTCGGGTCGGGAATCAGCGCGGCGGGAAAGGTGGAGTTTTCGACGGCCATGACGATGCCGTCGGCCAGACGCAGGCGCTTCAGGCGCGTGACGGCCGCCGCCGGCGAGAGCCCGAGCTGGATCACTTCATCGCGGCTTGCGGGCTGGATTTCGCGCGAGAGCCAGCGCGAACTCGGCGTGAAGCCGCGCTGGCGCAGCATCTCGCTGAAGCTCGTGAGGCGCGAGAGCGGGTCTTCGATGCGCGGCGTGATGAAGCTGCCCGCGCCTTGCGTGCGGCGAATCAGGCCCTGCTCGACGAGCAGCGCGATCGCCTTGCGCGCCGTGATGCGCGAAACGCCGAGCGACTCCGCGAGTACGCGCTCCGAAGGCAGGGCTTCGCCCGCGTTCCAGCGATTGTCGTGGATCGCGAGGCTCAGCTTGCGCGCGAGCTGCAGATAGAGCGGCGTGTCGTTGTCCGGGTCCGGGCGCAGGTCGCGCCAGCGGTCTTCCGTGGGTGCGTTCATGGGAGGCAGGCATGAAAGGCGAACGGCAATTTTATGTCATCGATGCGCAATCGCGGAAATGAACGGCTTGCGAGAGTGCGTATGACCGCATTGCGCGCGAGGCGATACACTGGCCGTTCTTTGCCAGTGGGCGCCGTTGCAGCGCGCAAAGGGAGATCATGACGACCGATATCGCAAGCGTCGCATTGCCGGACGGCGAACGCATTCCGAAGCTGGGGCAGGGCACGTGGGAAATGGGCGAGCGCAGCGCGCAGCGCGCGGCGGAAATCGCCGCGCTGCGCGAAGGCGTGGCGCTCGGCATGACGCTCATCGACACCGCCGAGATGTACGGCGACGGCGCGACCGAGCGCCTCGTCGGCGAGGCTTTGCAGGGCCTGCGCGACGAGGTGTTTCTCGTGAGCAAGGTGTATCCGCACAACGCGAGCCGCAGCGGCGTCGCGCGCGCGTGCGAGGCGAGCCTGAAACGTCTCGGCACCGACCGGCTCGATCTCTATCTGCTGCACTGGCGCGGCGGGGTGCCGCTCGAAGAGACGGTCGAAGGGTTCGAAGCGCTCGTGCGCGCGGGCAAGATCCGTCACTGGGGCGTGAGCAACTTCGACACCGACGACATGGATGAGCTGTTCGCTAAGCCCGGCGGCGACGCGTGCGCGACCAACCAGATTCTCTACAACATCGCGCGGCGCGGCGCGGAATTCGACCTGCTGCCGTGGAGCGCCGCGCATCGCATGCCGGTGATGGCGTATAGCCCCGTCGATCACGCGCGCTTGCCGAGGCGCTCGCCGCTCGACGATATCGCTCACGCACACGGGGTGTCGGTCTATCGCGTGGCGATGGCGTGGGTGCTGGGTCAAAGCGGGGTCTGTGCGATTCCGAAGGCGGGGCGCGTCGAGCACGTGCGCGACAACCGCGCGGCGCTCGATCTCGTACTCGGCGAGCAAGAGCACGCGGCGCTCGACGCGTATTTCAAGCCGCCGCGCAGCAAGCGTCCGCTCGAGATGCTGTAGGGCGCGAATGGGGTAGGCGTTTGCATGCGCGGTCATACCAGGCATCGGCGTATGGCGAGCAGACAGCCGGTGTGGCCGCCCGGGAACGCCACGCGCATCGCGCATCCGGCTACCGGCCCACGGCGGCGGTGCCCGGCCGGGGGACCGGGACGCCGCCGCCGACGCCAGGACTGGCGCGCCTGGCCGTCGCGCCAGATCGGAGTGGCTGCGGCGGTCTGCCTGCACCGCCGTACAGGTTCAATGACCGCTGCCATGGCCGCCACCGTGTCCGCCGCCGTACCCGCCGCCCGGGCCGCCCGACGGTCCACCTTTGCCGAATCCACCTCCGAAGCCACCGCCGAATCCGCCGAAACCCCCGCCAAAGCCGCCGCCGAATCCGCCTGCTGGGCCGCCCGAAGGGCCGCTAGCCGATCCGCCGTGGCTGCCGCAGCCACAGCCGCCTGAACTGCCGCTGCTGTTACTACCGCCGCTGCTTCCGCCACCGTTGTTGCCACCGCCGTTATTACCGCCGCCGCTGTTACTGCTACCGCTGTTGCTACCGCCGTTGCTTCCCCCGCCGCCTTTCCCACTGCCGCCTTTCCCGCCGCCGGAGTTGCTGGAACCGCCTCCCGAACCGCTCGGTCCCGTCCCTCCGACGCTAGAGCTGCCGCTGCGGCCAAGCCCTCCCGTGCTGGCCGTCGCGGCGCCCGCACCGCCGCCGCTGCCGCCGTTGCTGCCGCTCGATGAACCCGGGCCGCCACGGCCGCCGCCGTTGCCCCGGAAACATGCGCTGCCCGTCCGGCTAATGCAATCGTTCGGCGCGAATACCGTGGAGACGTCGCTCGCCAGCGCAGCCGAATCGGACTCCGAATCAGTTTTCGACGAGATGCTGGCAGCAGGCGAATCGGCAGCAACCGGTGCGCCGAAAGCCCCGAAGCCCTCGGCCCCGCTCGCCGGCAAAGGTGCGTCGGCGAGCAGGATCACGGGATTGATGGCATCGCCTGCAGCGTGCGCAGAGATCACGGCAAATAAAACCCCCGCGCCCACCGCGCACATGCCAGCTCCCCGGCTTATCCAATCGCAGTACTGATGAATGTTGATCTTTTTCATCTTGTTCTCCCCGCAAGGCGGCAGCGTGATGCGCTGTCGTCTCCCATGCCCCCGCGCAGGCCGCACGCCTCGTGCGCGTGCGCCGACTCCGTCAGGCTCGCAACCCACTTCGCGCCGGCGTATTGGGTTCATCCGGCTGGAGCGGTACTCGCCAACCAAAAGGCACCCGGTCAGGCCGTGCGCAGGATGACCGGTTTGCACAGGACTGCTTGTGGATTGTCGGGACCCATTGGCGTGGGACGGCAGATTACAAGCGCGTCGAGCAGCCGGTCATCCGTCCGCCCGGTGCGACGCCCCGCGCGTGTCGGGGCGGATTGCACTGGATTGCAGCGGCCGGATGCCTGGTGCCGATATAGCCAGTTTTGTGCCATCGGCCGGGGAGAGGCGTGTGGGGTGGACTTGACAATTGATGTGTCGCCCGCGTGGCAGAAAAAACGCGGAAAACGTTACGACGATGAAACGCGCTCGCTGCATGGCGCGAATCGCGTTGCGAAAGCGGACAGCGCAACGAAGCCGGATGCGATATGCGCACTATCGCGCCGTCAGGTCGCCGCTTGTGTGGCCGCGGTGGCGCTCTGTTGCGCGCGCAATTCGTCTACGGGAATGTGGCAGAGAATGCGATGGCCGCCACCCGCGTCGGCGAGCGGTGGAGGCGCTTCGTCGCAAATGGCGCCGAGCTTGCGCGGGCAGTGCGCGCTGAAAATGCAGCCGCGCCCCGCGGCGTCCGCGCCGTTGGCCGTTGCTGCACCGAGCGCACGCGCGGCCAGCAGCGTTTCTGTATACGGATGCCACGGGCCGTCGAACACCGCGCCGGCCGGACCGCTTTCCACGACGCGGCCCGCATAGAGCACGACGATGCGATCGGCGAGATAGCGCACGACATCCAGGTCGTGCGAAATGAACAGGTAGCTCACGCCGCGTTCGCGCTGCAGGCGTGCGAGCAGGTTGAGAATCGCGGCCTGCACGGAGACGTCGAGCGCCGAGGTGGGCTCGTCGCAGATCACGATGCGCGGCTCGCCCGCGAACGCTTGGGCGATCGCTACACGCTGCTTGAGCCCGCCCGAGAGTTGCCGCGCGCGTGCCACGAGATAGCGTGCCGGTACGCGTACGGCCTCGAGCAGTCCCGCGATGCGCGATTCGTCTGAGGCCTGGTGAACTGCCGGCGTGTCGTCGCGCGGCCGGGACAGCGCGCGCTCGATCAGCCGTTTCACGGGCAGCGCGCGATTGAGCGAGGCGTCCGGATGCTGGAACACGACGCGCAGCGCCGCGCGCTCGTCGGCGCGACGCCGCGCGACGTGGGCGTGCAGGCGCTTGCCGTCGAGTTCGACGGCGCCGCCCGCGTCGGGCGCATGCAGGCCGAGCAGCATGCGCGCGAGCGTCGTCTTGCCGCTGCCCGATTCGCCCACGACGCCGAGCGTCTCGCCCGCATGCAGCTCGATCGATACGCCGTCGAGTGCGCGCACGGCTTGCGCGCCGTGTCCGAAGGTGCGCGAGACGTCGAGCGCGCGCAATACGACGCGCGGTTCGTCTTCGCCATTCGACGGACCACCGCTCGAAGTCTGCGAACCGTCGCCGCCTCCGATCAGATTCCCGAACGGCAAGTCGATCGCGCGTTCGTGATAGTGGCAGCGCGACATCTGTTCGCCGTGCGGCGAGGCCATGCGATGCGGCGGCGGCGCTTCCACGCGGCAACGCGCGTCGGCGAGGCGACAGCGCGGTGCGTAGATGCAGCCGGGCGAGTTCACGCCAGGCGCCGGCAACTCGCCCGGTATCGTGTCGAGCGCGCCCGCATGCTTGTTGCGGCCCTGCGCCGGCAGGCAGCGCAGCAGGCCGACCGTGTACGGATGCCGCGCGCGCTCGAACACGTCGCGCGTCGCGCCTTCCTCGACGAGCCGCCCCGCGTAGAGCACGCCCACGCGTTCGCACATGCGCCCGATCACCGCGAGGTCGTGGCTGATGAGCAGCACCGCCATGCCCAGTTCCGCACGCAGCTTCGCGATGAGGTCGAGCACCTCGGCCTCGACGGTGGCGTCGAGGCCCGTGGTCGGTTCGTCGAGGATCAGGAGCGCCGGGTTCGACGCGAGCGCCATCGCGATCACCACGCGCTGCTGCATGCCGCCCGAGAGCTGATGCGGATAGCTCGCCAGCACGCGGCCCGGATCGGCAATGCGCACACGTTCGAGCATCGCGTGCGAGCGCGAGCGGGCCACGCTCGCGTCGGCGCCCGCGGCTTCGAACGCTTCGTTCAGCTGGCGGGCAATCGTGAGCGTGGGATTGAGTGCGCTGGCGGGGTCCTGATAGACCATCGAAACGGCGTTGGCGCGCAGCGCGCGCAGGCCGTCGGCGTCGAGCGCGAGCACGTCGTCGCCCGCGATCGCGATGCGCCCGGCCTTCACGCGGCCGTTGCGCGGGAGATAGCGCAGCGCGGCGAGCGCGACCGTCGACTTGCCGCAGCCCGATTCGCCGACGAGCCCATACGCTTCGCCGCGCCGGATGCGCAGCGAGACGTCGGTGAGCACGTCGCGGTCGCGCCCGCGCACGCGGTAAGCGACGGTGAGGCCGACGAGCGCGAGCGCGTCGTCGTCGCGCGGCGCGCTGAAGGTGGCGAGAGCGGGGCGTGAAGAAGCGGGGCGGTTCACGATTGGAGTACCTCGCGCAGGCTGTCGGCGATCAGGTTCACGGCCACCACGAGCGAGGCGATGGCGAGCGCGTCGAACGCCACGGTCCACCATGCGCCGCCCGCGAGCAGCGTGTACGACTCGGCGAGCGCGAGCCCCCAGTCGGCGGACGGCGGCTGGATGCCGAAGCCGAGGAACGAGAGCGTCGCCACCGCGAAGATCGCATAGCCGAGGCGTACCGTCGCCTCGACGACGATGGGCGGCCAGACGTTGGGCAGAATCTCCGTGAACATCACGGCGAACGCGCTCGCGCCGCGCAGGCGAGCCGCCGCCACGTAGTCGAGATGGCGCTCGGCGAGCACCGCCGCGCGCACCGTGCGCGCGATGAGCGGCGCAAACGTGATGCCGATCACGAGCACCACGGCGAGATTCGAGGCGCCCACGGCCGCGAGCACGAGCAGCGCGACGATCACGAGCGGCAGCGCGAGCACGGCGTCGAGCGTGCGCGCGACGAGCGTGCCGACTGCGCCTTCGAAATAGCCCGTGATCAGCCCGAGCGCCGCGCCCGCGAGCGTGCCGACGAGCGTGGCGAGCGGCGCGATCGTGAGGATGTCGCGCGCGCCCACGATCACGCGCGAGCAGATCTCGCGGCCGAGCTGGTCGGTGCCGCACCAGTGCGTATGGTCCGGCGGCAGGAGCGAGCTGAGCGGATCGGACGCGTAGGCGTCGTGCGGCGCGAACCACTGGCCCGCGAGTGCGCAGACGATCCACCATAAGAGGATCAGCGCACCCGCGACGAACGAGGGCGAGCGCAGCAGCAGATGCAGCGTGTCGCGCAGACGCGTGTCGGCGAGCGCTTCTTCGCCCGGTTCGCCGCCCGGGAGAATTGCTTCGGATGCCGTATCGTTCATGTGCCTCCCGGCGCGCGCAGGCGCGGGTCGAGCAATGCGTGCAGGGCGTCGGCGGCGAGATTGGCGAGTGTATAGACCGCGCCCACCGCAAGCACGCCCGCTTCGAGCAACGGGAAGTCCTTGGCCTTCGCGGCGTTGAAGATGAGGGAGCCTACGCCAGGATAGCGGAACAGCGATTCGACCACAACGAGCCCGCCAATCAGATAGCCGAGCTGCGTGGCCGCCACCGTCACGCTGGGCAGCAGCGCATTGCGCAGCACGTGCCGCACGATCACGACGTGGCTCGGCAGCCCCTTGAGAATCGCGGTGCGCGTGTAGTCGGCATCGAGCGCCGTGATCGTGCCCGCACGCGCGATGCGTGCGAGATAGCCGAAGAACACGAGCACGAGCGGCAGCACGGGCAGCACGAGGTGCCGCAATTGTTCGAGCGCGCCCGCGCCGCTGGGCGCGGTGGCCTCGATAGGCAGCCAGCGCAGCCACACGCCGAAGATGAGGATCAGCACGATCGACGAGACGAATTCCGGCACCGCGCTCGCGCACAGGCCGCCCGTGCTGATCGCGCGGTCGATCAGGCGGCCTTCGTGGAGCGCCGCCCATACGCCGCCCGCAATGCCGAGCGGCACCACCACCACGAATGCGAGCAGGCCGAGCCTGGCCGACTGCAGGAGCGCGTCGCCCACGAACGGCGCGACGGGCTGCTTGTAGCTCCACGACATGCCGAAGTCGCCGCGCAGCGCATGCGTTATCCACGAAACGTACTGGTCGAGCACCGGCCGGTCCGCGCCCAGTTCGTGATTGAGGGCGGCCACGGCGCGCGCGTCGGCGAGCGGGCCCAGCACGGCGCGGCCGATATCGCCGGGCAGCAGCTGGCCGCCCGCGAACACGAGTACCGAGAGCAGCCAGAGCGTGAAGATCGCCCAGGCGGCGCGCCGGCCGAGAAAGCGTGCGACGCCCGCGCGTGGGGCGAATGCGCGCGCGGTGCCGGCCGGATTCGATATGGGCGGGAGCGGAGTAGCCATCGGACCTCCGTTTCGGGTGCGCTTGGGCCGGTTCAGGCGGCGAGCGTCGCGCGGTCGAAATAGAGCTGGGCGAGCGCCGTGAAGCGCACACCCGAAAGCACGGCGCGCTGTGCGATCAACTGGTCGTAGAAGTACGGGATGATCACGGGCGTCTCGTCGAGCAGCAGCGTCTGAATCTGCCTCGCCACCTGCTTCTGGGACGCTACGTCGAGCGTCGCCGCGAACTGCGCGACCAGCTTGTCGTACTGCGCATTGCGAAAGTGCGCAGCATTCCACGTGCCGCCCGAGGTGAGTGGCGCGTTGAGAAACACGTTCGGCACGCCGCGGTGCCCATAGTCGGTAATGCCGAGCGGCGAGTCGACCCAGTCCGATTTGCCGAACGTGCCCGCGCCGTAGTACTGCGACTGGCTTTCCACCTTGAGCGCGATGCGGATGCCGACCGCCTTCGCCGCGTTCTGCACGACCACGGCGAGGTCCGATATCTCCATGTACTTCTCGGTGGTGAGCGTCACGTCGAAGCCGTTGGGCACGCCCGCCTGCGCGAGCAACTGGCGTGCCTTCGCGACGTCGATCTTGCGCTGGGGCACGTCGGTCGCCGTGGACGGGAAGATGGGCGCGAACGGGCTGTCGTTGCCCACCACGGCGCGGCCCTTGAACAGCCCGCGCACGAGCACGTCGCGATCGAGCGCAAGCGCGAGCGCCTGGCGTACGCGCTTGTCCTTGAACGTGGGCGAGTCGTTGCGCATGTGGATCTGGCGATGCGCGCTCGAGCGCACGCCGATCACCTTGAAGTCGGGATTGTTCAGGATGCCGATGCCGCCCTGCACGGTGAAGGTGCCCATCACGTCGGCCTGGTGGCCTTGCAGCGCGAGCAACTGCGCCTGCTCGTCGGCGTAGAAGGCGAACTCCACGCGCGCGGGCAGCGCCTTGTCGCCCCAATAGTCGGGATTGCGCACGAAGCTCACGCCGCGCCGCGCTTCGAATTTGTCGAGCTTGAACGGCCCGGTGCCGATAAAGCTCTTTTCGTAATTGCCCGCATAGTTGGCGGGCAGCATCACGGCGTTGTAGTTGTCCGAAGAAACGTAGTAGGCGAAGTTGCCGTTGGGCGCGTCGAGGTGGAACTCGACCGTGTGATCGTCGACGGCCTTCGTGCCGCCTTTCGAGAGCACGCCCTTGAGCACCGAGAGCGCCGCCGAGCCGCTTGCGGGGTCGGCGAGGCGATCGAAGGTCGCCACCACGTCCTTCGCGCCGAACGGCTGGCCGTCGTGGAATTTCACGTTGGGGCGCAGCTTGAACGTCCAGACGTCTGCTTTGGCGTTGGCTTGCCAGGAGAGCGCGAGGGCGGGTTGCAAATGGCCTTGCGCGTCGTCGTTGGCGAGGAATTCGCCGGTCTGGTTCAGGAGACACAGCGCGCCCGCATCGGTCACGGTGAGCGGATCGACCGCGCCCGCGGGCATCAGGTGCGCCACGCGGATCGTCTGCTCGCCGGGCTTTGCCGCGCCCTGGGCATGCGCGCCGCGCGGCACGGCGAGTCCCGCAAACCCGGGCAGTGCCGTGAGGCCTACTGCGCTGGCATAGCGCAGCAGCTCGCGGCGCGTGAGGCGGCCGGCAGCGAATTCGTCGAGTGCGTGGTTGCCGTGATCGCCGGCCTGGGGGCGCAGCGCTTCGAGGCTGGGGAGGAGCGGACGGCGGGACTGCGGTCGTTTCATCGGTGCGGGTTTCCGTGCGTTTTCCGTTCAGGGGGCGCGCGAGGCCCGGGGGCGTGCGCGACGGCGGGATGCGGTACGGCAGACGACGAATGGGTGCAGCAAGGTGAAACGATTGACGGGGCTATCGGCGTCAATAGCAGGGCCTAGTTTACGCGCTTTCGGCAAACGAGGCGAAGGGTAGGGTTTCGCGGGGTTGCGCGCGCGTGGCGCGCCGTGCAGTCGTCAGAGGGGCGCGAGTGTCCTAGCGGGCCACGGCGGGCCGGCGCCAGCGATGGAACAGCACCGAGCCGATCCAGCAGGCGATGAATGCCGCGACGATGCCGTAGCCCAGTTCGCCGAAGCGCTCGTTCAGACCTGCGATGAGCGTCCACGCGCCGCCGCTCGCGCCGAGCTTGTCGGCGATGAGCCCGAGGGCTTCCACGCCGCCGATCACGATCGCCACGAGCGCCGAGACGAACGTGATGCTCGCGTTGTAGTAGAGCTTGCGCCTGGGATCGTCCATCGCCCAGCCGTAGGCGTGGACCATCAGCACGTTGTCGGTGGAATCGACGAGCGTCATGCCCGCCGTGAAGAGCGCGGGGAACACGAGAATCGAATAGATCGGCAGGCCCTTGCCCGCTTCGGCGGCGGCGATGGCGAGCAGGCCGATTTCGGTGGCCGTGTCGAAGCCGAGGCCGAACAGCACGCCCACGGGGTACAGATGCCAGCTTTTCGTGACGAGCGCAAAGAGCGGCCTGAGCGCGCGCGAGAAGAGGCCGGCTGGCGCGGGTGTATTCGAGGCGGCGGCGAGCGCTGCGTCGTCGCCTTGCTGCGCGCGGCGGTAACGCATCCACACGTCGCGCAGGATCACGAGGTTCACACCCGCGAGTACGAGCAGGAACGTCGACGAAACGAGCGTGCCGATGATCGAGCCGATCTCGTGGAACTGCTCGAAGCGGCCATGCAGCGAGAGCGCCGTGAGCGCGATGCCGAGCGTGGCGACGATCACGACCGTCGAATGGCCGAGCGAGAACGCGAGTCCCACGCCGAGCGGGCGCTGGCCCTGCTGCATGAGCTTGCGCGTGACGGCGTCGATGGCGGCGATGTGGTCGGCGTCCACCGCGTGACGCAGGCCGAAGCCGTAGGCGAGCAGCGCCGTGCCGAGCAGCAGCGGATAGTGGCGAAACGCGATCAGCGCCCACGCCCACGCGCCGAGGTTGGCGGCGATGAGCGCGGCATAGAGCGGAATCAGGCGGGCGCGGAGCGAGGCGGCGGGCATCGTCAGTGGATCATTGCGTCGTGGTAGGCGGAACGGGCTGCCGCGCGCTCAATGGTCGTGCGGATGACGGTGGATGGGATCGACCCAGTACACGGTTTCCGGCGCTTCGACGGCGTCGATGTTCAGGTTCACCACCACGGCCTCGTTGTCGCTGCGCACGAGCACGCATTCGAGCGGATCGTCGGTGCTGGCGTTGATCTCCTGGTGCGGGACGTAGGGCGGCACGAAGATGAAGTCGCCCGGGCCCGCCTCGGCCGTGAACTCCAGATGTTCGCCCCAGCGCATGCGCGCGTGACCGCGCACGACGTAGATCACGCTTTCCAGCGCGCCGTGATGATGCGCGCCGGTCTTCGCGTTCGGATGGATCGTCACCGTGCCCGCCCAGATCTTCTGCGCGCCCACGCGCGCCGCATTGATCGCGGCCGCGCGGTTCATGCCGGGCGTTTGCGCCGTGTTCGTGTCGAGCTGGTCGCCGCGTATCACTTTGACGCCGTTTTCGCGCCAGTCGATCGGCGCGTCGTCGTGGGGGTGTTCATGGTCGTGTTCGTGACTCATCGTCGTGTCTCCTTGACTGTGGCGGCGCAGCGTCATCGCCGCATTGTGGCATGGTCAAAATTGCGCCGCGCGCAAGCAAAAAAGCCCGTCCGCAGGGGACGGGCTTTCGTGTGCACAGCAACGCCTGCACGTCGCCGGCTTTACGTCTTCTTCGCGTTGATGACCGCTTCGGCCACGTTCTGCGGGGTTTCTGCGTAGTGCTTGAACTCCATCGTGTAGGTGGCGCGGCCTTGCGTGAGCGAGCGCAGCGACGTGGAGTAGCCGAACATCTCCGAGAGCGGCACTTCGGCGCGCACGATCTTGCCGCCGCCGCCCGCGATGTCCTCCATGCCCTGCACGATGCCGCGACGGCTCGACAGGTCGCCCATCACGTTGCCCATGAAGTCCTCGGGCGTCTCCACTTCCACAGCCATCATCGGTTCGAGCAGGATCGGCTTCGCCTTGCGCATCGCTTCCTTGAAGGCCATCGAGCCGGCCATGCGGAAGGCGTTTTCGTTCGAGTCCACGTCGTGGTACGAGCCGAACGTGAGCGTGACCTTCGTGTCGACCACCGGGTAGCCCGCGAGCACGCCTGCCTTGAGCGTTTCCTGAATGCCCTTGTCGACCGCCGGGATGAACTCGCGCGGAATCACGCCGCCCTTGATCGCGTCGACGAACTCGTAGCCCTTGCCGGGCGTCTGCGGTTCGAGCGTGATGACGGCATGACCATACTGGCCGCGCCCGCCCGACTGCTTGACGAACTTGCCTTCCACATCTTCGACCTTGTTCTTCACGGTCTCGCGATACGCGACCTGCGGCTTGCCGACGGTCGCCTCCACGCCGAACTCGCGTTTCATGCGGTCGACGAGAATTTCGAGGTGCAGCTCGCCCATGCCCGAGATGATGGTCTGGCCGGACTCTTCGTCGGTCTGCACGCGGAACGACGGGTCTTCCTGCGCGAGGCGATTGAGCGCGATGCCCATCTTTTCCTGGTCGGCCTTGGTCTTCGGCTCGACGGCCTGCGAGATCACCGGCTCGGGGAAGATCATCCGTTCGAGCACGATGGCATGCGCCGGATCGCAGAGCGTGTCGCCCGTCGTCGCTTCCTTCAGGCCCACGGCCGCGGCGATATCGCCCGCCCGCACCTCCTTGATTTCCTTGCGTTCGTTCGCGTGCATCTGCAGGATGCGGCCCAGGCGCTCCTTCTTGTCCTTGGTCGCGTTGAGCACCGTATCGCCCGAATTCACCACGCCCGAATAGACGCGGAAGAAGATCAGCTGGCCGACGAACGGGTCGGTCATGATCTTGAAGGCGAGTGCGGAGAACGGCTCGTCATCGCTCGGGTGGCGCTCGATCTCCTTGTCGTGGAGGTCGTGGCCGAGAATCGCGGGCACGTCCACCGGCGAGGGCAGGTAGTCGATCACGGCGTCGAGCATGGCCTGCACGCCCTTGTTCTTGAACGCGCTGCCACAGAGCATCGGCACGATCTCGTTGGCGATCGTGCGCTTGCGCAGGCCGCCCTTGATTTCCTCTTCGGTCAGGCTTTCGTGATCGTGAAGGTACTTTTCGAGCAGCGTTTCGTCGGCTTCGGCGGCGGCTTCGACCATCTTCTCGCGCCACTCGTGCGCGAGCTCGACGAGATTCGCGGGAATGTCCTCGTACTCGAACTTCACACCCTGGCTCTCGTCGTCCCAGACGATCGCCTTCATCTTCACGAGATCGACCACGCCCTGGAAGTGATCTTCCGCGCCCACCGGAATCTGGATAGGCACGGCCACGCCCTTCAGGCGCTCGCCGATCTGCCGCTGCACGCGGAAGAAGTCCGCACCCACGCGGTCCATCTTGTTGACGAACGCGATGCGCGGCACCTTGTACTTGTTCGCCTGACGCCACACGGTTTCCGACTGCGGCTGCACGCCGCCCACGGAGTCGTACACCATGCACGCGCCGTCGAGCACGCGCATGGAGCGCTCGACCTCGATCGTGAAGTCCACGTGCCCCGGGGTGTCGATGATGTTGATGCGGTGTTCGGGGTAATTGCCGGCCATGCCCTTCCAGAACGCAGTGGTCGCGGCCGAGGTGATCGTGATGCCGCGTTCCTGTTCCTGCTCCATCCAGTCCATGGTCGCCGCGCCGTCGTGAACCTCGCCGAGCTTGTGATTCACGCCGGTGTAGAAAAGGATGCGCTCGGTCGTCGTGGTTTTGCCGGCGTCGATGTGAGCGCTGATCCCGATGTTGCGATAGCGCTCGATGGGGGTCTTGCGAGGCACGGTGATCTCCTTGGAATGACGCGCCATGGAAGCTGCCGGGCGGCACGCGGCGCGGCCAGCGCGCGGCCCGATGCGCCGCATGAGCGCGCCCTGGTGGCACGCGTCATGCGGGGGATTTATAGGATAGCGCTTGCGCGCCGGTTTTGCAGGGCGTATGCCGCGGCGCGGGAAGCGGCGACAGCGCTGCGCAGCGGCGCCAGTCGGTGCGCCGGCGGGCAGGCGGGCGCAAAAAAAGCCGGCGCCGCGTACGTGCGGGGCCGGCTTGCGCTTTTCGCGCAGCGCGCGAATGGCGCGCGCTGGGACAACGCGCGCTTACTGCAGCGGCGGCAGTCCCTGAATCTTCATGCCGGGCTTGATGCCCTTCGCCGTGAACCAGCCCTTCGGCATTTCGAGCGCGAAGACGCCGTTGTTGCGCGGGCAGTGGTTGTTGGTCGTTTCGGCCTGCATCTCGTCGATGTCGGTGATCGTACCGTCGGCGCGAATGAACGCGATCGACAGCGGGATCAGCGTGTTCTTCATCCAGAAGCAGTGCACGGCGTTTTCGCCGAACACGAACAGCATGCCTTCATTGGGCCCGAGCTGCGAACGGTACATGAGGCCTTGTTCACGGTCCGCGTCGTTGGCGGCGACCGCTGCGTCGATCACGAACATGCCTGCCGTGAGCTTCACGCGCGGAAATTCGCCCGGCTGCCTGGCGCCCGGCGGCATCTGCTGCGCCTGCGCGATGCTCGACGTGGCTGTCGCGGTGAACATGAGCGCCGCGAAAGCGGCCAATGGCAATGCGACGACAAGCGCGCAGCGCACGAAGAACGAGCGCAGGGAAAATCGCACGAGAGACTCCTTGCTGTAGGTTAATCCGCGCATGTTACGCGACCAGGTCAGAGCGGGTCAAAATGCGCGGCGCGGTTCACGTCATCGACGTGATACGGCGAGCGTGCGTGACGAAAAACTGGCTAAAAAAACAGGCAGCCAAACAAAAAGGCAGAACGCCTTGCAGCGCTCTGCCTTTCGTCGCGCTGAAGAACGGCAACGCGTGCCGCTTCTTCATGCGTCTTACAACAAGCTTACTCCGAAGCTGCCGAAGCGGCTTCAGCCTTCGCTGCCTTCTTGTGCGACGACTTCTTGTGGGCCTTCTTGTGCGACGACTTGTGAGCAGCCGAAGCAGCAGCAGCCGGAGCAGCCGAAGCAGCTTCCGGAGCCGAAGCTTGTGCGAATGCAGCCGATGCGAAGAGACCAGCGACCAGAGCAGCGATCAGTTTGTTCATGTTGTGAATCCTCAAGCTTGAGTTAATTAACCAAGTGACCCGGTTTTTGGAGTCAGGTCGGTAAACGTGCCATCCACCTTTCGGTTGACAGTCGCTTTCGACAAATTCGCGTGAATTTGATTTTTGCGTCTGCCAGCGGTCGGGACCGCACATTGCTGCGAGGACCCTGAAGGCTGAATGCCGGATAGCTTCTGGCGGCATCTGCGTCGAATAACGCATGGTCTCGCGAGACGGTTGACGCAAACTTTTCATTTGCTTCGTAACGAGACGCAACAGAAAGGCGCGGGACGTGCCGCGTCATTCGAAAAAAAATGAGCAGCACGCGAAAAGTGCTTGCACAACAATCACTTGTGTTTGTGAGGGGTGTTTTGCCAGGGTGCATTGGTGGGCACGTCGATGCTTTCGCCGGGAGCGAGGCCAAGCGAAAAAATATCGAGCGCGCCGATCGCGACGCGTACTAGCCGCAACGTTGGATAGCCCACTGCCGCGGTCATGCGTCGCACCTGCCGGTTCTTGCCTTCGCTGATCGCAATCTCGACCCACGTGGTGGGTATCGACGCGCGATAGCGAATCGGCGGATTACGCGACCAGAGATTGTCGGGCTCAACAATGATTCTTGTTCGACACGGCTGTGTCACGAAGTCACCGAGATCGACGCCGCGTTCGAGTGCGGCAAGCGCACCCGCATCGGGTTCGCCTTCCACTTGTGCCCAATAGCGCTTCACGAGCTTGCGTTTCGGTTCGGCAATGCGCGCTTGCAAGGCGCCGTCGTCGGTGAGCAGCAGGAGACCTTCGCTATCGGAGTCGAGCCGGCCAGCGGGATAGACGCCCGGTACCTTCACCCAGTCTGCGAGAGACTGACGTGTTTCGTGCGGCGAAAACTGACAGATGGTGCCGAACGGTTTATTGAGGGCGATTAAACGCATGACAGGGCGACGGGGACGAATAGATGACGGGCTGGCGCCGAGATCTTAATGCATATTACGTTAAGCGGTTTGCTATGTCTTATATAAGATATAAGACACGAGCGGAACCGATCACCCATCGGGGCGCAAGCGGCTTGCCTTGCGCCGGCGTTCGTGTGAAGGGCGCGCCACGCATGCGCGAGGCGTGGGCTAGAATAGCCGCCAGATCCTCACGCCGACGGGCTGTTCGCGCCACCAAGGCAAGCCGCCCGCTCTCGCCGGGCGAACAGGCTTCGCCGCCGCCGCGAGCCGCCGAGCGCGCGTCACACCCGCTACAACAGCCTTGCCCTTACTGGAGTCGATCATGCCGTATCAGCACATCGTGGTTCCGACCGGCGGTGAAAAGATCACCGTCAATCCGGACTTCTCGCTCAACGTCTCGGACCAGCCGATCATCCCGTACATCGAAGGCGATGGCACGGGCGTGGACATTACGCCGGTCATGCTGAAGGTGGTCGATGCGGCAGTCGAAAAGGCCTACGGCGGCAAGCGCAAGATTCACTGGATGGAAATCTACGCGGGCGAGAAGGCGACCCGCGTCTACGGTCCCGACGTGTGGCTGCCCGAAGAAACGCTCGACGTCGTGAAGGAATACGTGGTGTCGATCAAGGGGCCGCTCACGACGCCGGTGGGGGGTGGCATCCGCTCGCTCAACGTCGCGCTGCGCCAGCAGCTCGATCTGTACGTGTGCCTGCGACCCGTGCAGTACTTCAAGGGCGTGCCCTCGCCGGTGCGCGCGCCGGAGAAGGTCAACATGGTCATCTTCCGCGAGAACTCGGAGGACATCTATGCGGGCATCGAATGGCCCGCGGAGTCCGAAGGCGCGAAGAAGCTCATCAAGTTCCTGCGCGAAGAGATGGGCGTGGCGAAGATCCGCTTCCCGGACAGTTCCGGCGTCGGCGTCAAGCCGGTGTCGCGCGAGGGCACGGAGCGTCTCGTGCGCAAGGCGATCCAGTATGCGATCGACAACGAGCGCCGCTCGGTCACGCTCGTGCACAAGGGCAACATCATGAAGTACACCGAAGGCGCGTTCCGCGACTACGGCTATGCGCTCGCGCAGAAGGAGTTCGCAGCGGAACTGATAGACGGCGGCCCGTGGATGAAGATCAAGAATCCGAAGACGGGCGGCGACATCGTGGTCAAGGACGTGATCGCCGATGCTTTCCTGCAGCAGATCCTGCTGCGCCCGGCCGAATACGACGTGATCGCCACGCTGAACCTGAACGGCGACTACATTTCCGACGCACTGGCGGCCCAGGTGGGCGGCATCGGTATCGCCCCGGGTGCGAATCTTTCGGACTCCGTGGCGATGTTCGAGGCGACGCACGGCACGGCCCCCAAGTATGCGGGCAAGGACTATGTGAATCCGGGTTCCGAAATTCTCTCGGCGGAAATGATGCTGCGTCATCTCGGCTGGTTCGAAGCGGCCAACCTCATCATTGCTTCGATGGAGAAGTCGATTCTGCAAAAGCGCGTGACCTATGACTTTGCGCGTTTGATGGAAGGGGCGACGCAGGTGTCGTGCTCTGGCTTCGGGCAGGTGATGATCGAGAATATGTAGGCGCAAGACGGTTCATCGCTGTCCCAGCAGAAAAAACCGGCAGACCGAAAGTTCTGCCGGTTTTTATCCGGCTCGCCGCAAATTCGTCACGGATGGACGGGCTAGCCGACTTCGATCAGTCCGTGCGCTATCATGGCATTGGTCAATCGAGTCACTCCGCGGTTTCGTTCATCGTGCCAGTCGTCTATCGCTTCCTTCTCGTCTGCCTGCTCGCGCTGCTTTCCATGCGCGGCGCGATGGCGTGCGAGCACACGCAGCACGATGCAATGGCGGCGCACGTCGCACTCACGCCGCACGTCGTCGCGGATCGTTGCGCCGCGACGAGCAACCGTCGTCACGGCTCGCATTCCAGTTGTGGCGCGAGTTGCTGTGTCGCGGGCTGCTGCGCGCATTGCAGCGTGCCTTCTGCCGTGACTGCATTCGACGCGCAAACCGGCGCCCGTTCCACGCTTGTCGTGCTTCCCGCGGCCTTGCGTGCCGGCATTACGCACGCGCCTCCTTTGCCTCCTCCCATCGCCTGAGCCGGGCCGCTCGCTACGGGCGGCGTACTGCGCTCGCGCTTTTTCGCGAGCAAAACGACTCCCGCGCGCCAGGCGTGCGTGTTATCGCGCGTCGCGTGCCAGGCATGAACGAGGTATGAGGATTTCATCGATGAAACGAAGAGCATTTCTATCCGGCGCATTGAGCGCCGCCACCGCGACCCTGTTCGCGCGCCGCGCATTCGCACAAGATGCGGGCGATGCGATGCACGCCATGCACGGCATGACGGACATGCCGTCGATGTCGGGCGGCATGATGCACGCGCAAGTCCCGCTTGCGCCTGCCGATGCGTTGCCCGCCGGCGCGCCGCTTGCCGCGCTGCGCACGCTCGCCAATCAGAGCCGGGAGCCGGGCCTGTTTCGCGCGACGCTCGTTGCGCAGCCCGCGGCGCGTGCGCTCCTGCCCGGACAGCCGCAAACGGTCTTCTGGCAATACGACGCGCTCGCAGCGGCCGAAAACGACGGCCCGGTCATCGGCCCGATGATCGACGTACGCGAAGGCGACACTGTCGAAATCACGTTCGTGAACCGGCTGCCGCAGCCTTCGACGATTCATTGGCATGGCTTGCCCGTGCCGCCCGATCAGGACGGCAATCCCTCGAAACCGGTCGCGCCGGGTGAGCAGCACGTTTATCGCTTCACGCTGCCGCAGGGGAGCGCGGGCACCTACTGGTATCACCCGCATCCGCACATGCTGAGTTCGGAGCAGGTGTTCCGGGGACTGGCGGGCCCCTTCGTCGTGCGCGCCGCCGATGATCCACTCGCGTCGTGGCCGGAGCGGCATCTGTTCGTGTCCGACCTGAAGCTCGCGGCAGACGGCGCGATTGCCGCGAACGGCATGATGGACTGGATGAACGGCCGCGAAGGTCAGTACGTGCTCGTCAACGGCGCTCGTCAGCCGCATATCGAGGTCGTGCGCGACGAGCGCTGGCGCGTCTGGAATGGCTGCAACGCGCGCTATCTGCAACTCGCCTTCGACGACGGTCGCGCCTTCACGCAGGTGGGCACCGACGGCGGGCTGCTGGGCGCGCCGCGCGAGGGCGTCACCTCGCTGTTGCTCGCGCCGGGCGAGCGCGCGGAGCTGATCGTGCGCGCGGGGCAGGGCGCCTCGCGTGCGTCGCTGATTGCCGCGCAGTACGACCGCCACAAGATGGCGATGACGCACGGCAGCTTGCCCGCGGGGCCATCGCTGATCCTCGCGAGCGTTGGCTTCGCACCGGCGAGCGCGACGCAATCGGCACTGCCGTTGCGCCTGCGCGAGATTGCGCCGCTCGTATCGTCAGGTCTTCTAACGGTCCCGAAAAAGAGCGTGGTGTTCAGCGAAGCGATGGACATGAAAGCGATGCACGCACCGGGTGCCTCAGCGCAGCCCATGCCGCGCGGCATGCGATTCATGGTGAACGGGGCGGTATTCGATCCGGCGCGCGTGACGCTGGCGAGCCGGCGCGGGGAAGTCGAGCACTGGACGATAGCAAACGGCACGGACATGGATCATCCGTTTCATCTGCACGGTACGCAATTTCAGGTGCTGGCGCGCGAGCGTGGCGGTGTGCGCAATGAGGAGGAACTGCTGGCATGGCGCGACACCGTGAACGTGCGGCGCGGCGAAACGGTGCACATCGCGACCGTCCAGCACGAGGCGGGCGATCGCATGTTTCATTGCCACATCCTCGAGCACGAGGATCTCGGCATGATGGGTACGTTGCGGGTGAGCTAGCACGCGAACGTTAAAAAACCATGACACCAAAAAGAAACCCGGCCGAAGCCGGGTTTCCAAGGTACGGGTACCGAACAGATCAGGCTGCTGCCTGAATGTTCGATGCCTGTTTACCCTTCGGGCCTTGCACGACCTCGAAGCTCACTTTCTGCCCTTCTTTGAGGGTCTTGAAGCCATTCATTTGAATAGCCGAAAAGTGAGCGAACAGGTCCTCACCGCCTTCATCCGGCGTAATGAACCCGAAACCCTTCGCGTCGTTGAACCACTTGACCGTACCGGTTGCCATACCAACTTCCCCTGTAACTCATGTCACTACCACGAGCAGTTCGAAAAGCTAAACGATCGCGGTGCGATCGCCCCCTCCTCACAAGCTCACCAACGGCATTTTTTCGAATTTAAGGCGGTTGAAAAAAGTGCCAGCTTGATTGTTGAGGGTCTTTAATCTGCTGTCAAGAATATTTTGAGACGGTCCTTGACACGTTGTAAAGAGCGCATTTCCAGGGTTTTTCCTGCTTTTCGCCGACGCTGAGCACCGGTGCATAAAGCAGGTGCAGGACAGCGTCTTGAAAAATCGCGCAGGTGACGCATATGCGACGCACCGCACCATGTAATCTGACACTGAGCGTGCGGGCGCCTACAGTCGCTTCCCACGGCAACGGCAAGGTTGTGCGATACTCGATTCAACGGTGGCGTGAAAGCTGCTGAGAGCAGGATTGTGTACCGGCCCCGCAGCCGGTCCAAGGGATCGGAGCCGGGCCAGGGCGCATGAATTGCTTGCAGCGGGTCGCAGGTCGGGAGCGCCGGGTTCACCGGCCGGCCGGTCAGGTTACGGCAGGATTGCGGGCCTGTCCGAGTTGTTTAGAATGGGTGTATGGCGATTATCCCGGACAAGCAGGATTCAACCGTACTGGAGCGGCAGGAGCAAAAGGTCAAACCGCCCTCCATGTACAAGGTCGTGCTAATGAATGACGACTACACGCCGATGGAATTCGTCGTGATGGTCGTGCAGGAATATTTCAATAAGGACCGCGAGACCGCAACGCAGATCATGTTGAAGGTCCATCGCGAGGGCAGGGGTGTTTGTGGGGTCTATACGCGGGACATCGCGTCGACCAAGGTTGAGCAAGTCGTTACCCACGCACGGCAGGCCGGGCATCCGCTGCAGTGTGTGATGGAGGAAGCATGATTGCCCAGGAACTGGAAGTCAGCCTGCACATGGCGTTCATGGAAGCACGTCAGGCACGGCACGAGTTCATAACGGTCGAGCATTTGCTGCTGGCGCTGTTGGACAATCCAACAGCGGCGGAAGTGCTGCGCGCGTGTGCCGCCAATATCGAAGACCTGCGACAGAACCTGCGCAACTTCATTCACGACAACACCCCTACGGTGCCCGGCACGGATGACGTCGATACGCAGCCGACGCTCGGGTTCCAGCGCGTGATCCAGCGCGCGATCATGCACGTTCAGTCCACTTCCAACGGCAAGAAGGAAGTGACGGGCGCGAACGTGCTGGTCGCCATCTTCGGCGAGAAGGACTCGCACGCGGTGTACTACCTGCAGCAGCAGGGCGTCACGCGTCTGGATGTCGTGAATTTCATTTCGCACGGTATCGCGAAGACGGGCAGCGGCGAAGCCGCCAAGGCCAGCGACGCGAATGCCGAAGCCGAAGACGCCGCCGGCCAGAAGGAAACCCCGCTCGCCCAGTTCACGCAGAACCTGAACCAGATGGCGAAGGACGGCCGGATCGATCCGCTCATCGGTCGCGAACTGGAAGTGGAGCGCGTGGTGCAGGTGCTGTGCCGCCGCCGCAAGAACAATCCGCTGCTCGTGGGCGAGGCCGGTGTCGGCAAGACCGCGATCGCGGAAGGGCTCGCCTGGCGCATTACGCGCGGCGAAGTGCCGGACATTCTCGCGGATGCCCAGGTCTACTCGCTCGACATGGGCGCGCTGCTGGCGGGCACGAAATATCGCGGCGACTTTGAGCAACGCCTCAAAACGGTGCTGAAAGAACTGAAAGAGCGTCCGCACGCCATTCTGTTCATCGACGAAATTCATACGCTGATCGGCGCGGGCGCCGCGTCGGGCGGCACGCTGGATGCGTCGAACCTGCTCAAGCCGGCGCTCTCGTCGGGCACGCTCAAGTGCATCGGCGCGACGACGTTCACGGAATACCGCGGCATCTTCGAGAAGGACGCGGCGCTGTCGCGGCGCTTCCAGAAGGTCGACGTGGTCGAGCCGACCGTCGAGCAAACCGTGGCGATCCTGCGCGGCCTGAAGTCGCGTTTCGAAGAGCACCACGGCGTGAAGTATTCGTCGGGCGCGCTGAACGCGGCCGCTGAACTGTCGGCGCGCTTCATCACCGACCGTCATTTGCCCGACAAGGCGATCGACGTGATCGACGAAGCGGGCGCGGCCCAGCGCATCCTGCCGAAGTCGAAGCAGAAGAAGACCATCGGCAAGAGCGAGATCGAGGAAATCATCTCGAAGATCGCGCGCGTGCCGGCGCAAAGCGTGTCGCAGGACGATCGCAGCAAGCTGCAAACGCTCGACCGCGATCTCAAGGCCGTGGTGTTCGGCCAGGACCCGGCCATCGACGCGCTCTCGGCTTCGATCAAGATGGCGCGCGCGGGTCTCGGCAAGACGGACAAGCCGATCGGCTCGTTCCTGTTCTCGGGCCCGACCGGTGTCGGCAAGACCGAAGTGGCGCGCCAGCTCGCGTTCACGCTCGGCATCGAGCTGATCCGCTTCGACATGTCGGAGTACATGGAACGCCATGCGGTGAGCCGTCTGATCGGCGCGCCGCCGGGCTATGTCGGGTTCGACCAGGGCGGTCTGCTCACCGAAGCCGTCACGAAGAAGCCGCACTGCGTGCTGCTGCTCGACGAAATCGAGAAGGCGCACCCGGACATCTTCAACGTGCTGCTGCAGGTGATGGACCACGGCACGCTGACCGACAACAACGGCCGCAAGGCGGATTTCCGCAACGTCATCATCATCATGACGACGAATGCGGGCGCCGAGGCAATGAACAAGTCGACGATCGGCTTCACGACCCGGCGCGAGCAGGGCGACGAACTGGCCGATATCAAGCGCCTGTTCACGCCCGAGTTCCGCAACCGGCTCGATCAGACGATCAGCTTCCGTGCGCTCGATGAGGAAATCATCATGCGCGTGGTCGACAAGTTCCTCATGCAACTGGAAGACCAGCTGCACGAGAAGAAGGTCGACGCGGTCTTCACCGACGCGCTGCGCAAGCATCTGGCCAAGCACGGCTTCGACCCGCTCATGGGCGCGCGGCCGATGCAGCGCCTGATCCAGGACACGATCCGCCGTGCGCTCGCCGACGAACTGCTGTTCGGCAAGCTCATGAACGGCGGCCGCGTGACCGTGGACGTCGATGCGGAAGACAAGGTCCAGCTCACGTTCGACGAGCAGCCGGCGCCGCGCAATCCGGAAGCGGTGGAAGTGGAGTAAGCGGCAGCGCTACGGCGCAAACAGCCTTCAGGCAAGACGGCGCAGTCCGAAAGGACTGCGCCGTTTTTCTTTGGCGCTCGCGGGTAGAGGCGTTGCGCCGTGACGCACAGGCGCGCCCGCCGTTTGCCGGCAATCAGCCGGTAAAATGCACGTTTGTCCGCCGTCGGCGTTTTTTGATGCGCGGCGCCGAGTAGCGTCACGCGCATAGCAGGGGAGTTGCAGTGGTACCACGTAAATCGGGCGGGTTCGAAGCCATCGTCGAGCGCGAACAAGGGCTGCGTCAGGGCTTGTCCGCCGGTCAGATGACGATGATCGCCATCGGTGGCGCAGTCGGCACCGGGCTTTTTCTCGGCAGCGGTTTCGCGATCTCTTTTGCCGGTCCGGGCGTGCTGATCTCCTACGCGATCGGCGCGCTGATCGCCTTGCTGTTGATGGGCGCGCTCGCGGAGATGACGGTTGCGCATCCCGTATCGGGCTCGTTCGGCGCATATGCCGAGCACTACATCGGGCCGCTCGCCGGGTTCGTCGTGCGCTATGCGTACTGGTCGGCGTACGTGCTGGCGGTGGGCACCGAGGTCGCGGCAATCGCCGTCTACATGAAATTCTGGTTTCCCCACGTGCCGGGGCTCTACTGGATCGTCGGATTTTCAGCAGCGCTGATCGTTGTGAACGCAATGAGCGTGCGCGCGTACGGCGCCATCGAATATCTGTTTTCGAGCCTCAAGATCGCGGCCATCGTTGCGTTCATCGTGCTGGGCGCATGGTTCGTATGGCGCGCGCCGGCCGGCTCCGGCGTGGGCTTCGCGAACTACACGTCGCACGGCGGCCTGCTGCCGCGAGGCTGGTGGGGCGTGTGGGTGGGGACGATCGTCTCGCTCTTCAGCTACCTGGGCGTAGAGACAATCGCCGTGGCGGCTGCCGAGGCGCAGGACCCGCAGCGCGCCGTCACGCGCGCGTTTCGCGCGACCGTGCTGCGCCTCGTGCTGTTCTACCTGCTCACGCTCGCGCTCATGCTCGCCATCGTGCCGTGGACCCAGGCGGGCGGCAACGAGAGCCCGTTCGTGAAGGTCATGGCCGCAACCGGCGTGCCTTACGCGGCGGGTGCGATCAACTTCGTCGTGCTCGTAGCGGCGCTCTCGGCCATGAACAGCCAGCTCTACATCACCACGCGCATGATGTTCAGTCTCTCGCGCGCGGGTTACGCGCCGGCGGCGTTCGGGCGCCTCACGCGTCACGGCGTGCCGACGGCAGCGCTTTCGCTGTCCACCATCGGCATTGCGGTGGCGGCCGTGCTCAACGCGCTCTGGCCGCAGGCAGCGTTCACGCTGATGATGTCGATCGCGATGTTCGGCGCGATGTTCACGTGGTTCATGATCTTCGTCACGCAGATCTTTTTCCGCGTGCGCCAGGCGCGCGAAGGCGGCGCGCCGCTCGCGTTTCGCATGTGGGGCTTTCCGTTCACGAGCGTGCTGGGTGCGCTGTTGATGCTCGGCATTCTCGCCGGCACGGCCTTCACGCGCGAATTCCGCATGACGCTCGCCTATGGCCTCGCGTTTCTCGCGGTGCTCGTCGTGGTGTATGCGCTCTGGTATCGTCGGCGTCCCGGCGCGGCGCAGCGAACCGAAGCCTCCGTCTAAACGCAAAAAAGCACGCCAAGGCGTGCTTTTTTGTTGTCGGCGCAGCCGCCTGGATCAGTGCTTGCCCGTGCTGCCGAAACCGCCCGCGCCGCGCTCGCTCGCCTCGAAGTCGTCGACGATGTTGAACTGCGCCTGCACGACCGGCACGATCACGAGCTGCGCAAGGCGCTCGAGCGGGTTGAGCGTGAAGGTGGTGTGGCCGCGGTTCCAGGTCGAAATCATCAGTTCGCCCTGGTAGTCCGAGTCGATCAGGCCGACCAGATTGCCGAGCACGATACCGTGCTTGTGGCCGAGGCCCGAGCGCGGGAGGATCAGCGCCGCGTAGCCGGGATCGGCCACGTGGATGGCGAGGCCCGTCGGCACGAGCTTCGTTTCGCCCGGTTCGAGCGTGATCGGCGCGTCGAGGCACGCGCGCAGGTCGAGGCCGGCGCTGCCCGGCGTGGCGTAGTGGGGCAGCTGGTCGCGCATGCGCTCGTTCAGGATCTTGATGTCGATTTTCATGAAGTCAGGATGAGGGGGCGGTGGTGGATCGCTCAGGCGCGAGGTAGCTGGAAGGCCTCGGCGAGCAGTTCATAAGAGCGCAGACGAGCCTTGTAGCTGCCCGCAACGGTCAGCACGATCAGTTCGTCGGCGCGAAAGTTGTCCTTGATGGCGAGAAGCCGCTCGGTGACGCTTTCGGGCGTGCCGATGACGCTGCGCGGCTTCTCGCGGTCGATCACGATCTGCTCGCGCTCGCCGTACTCCTGCGCGCGCCCCTGCTCGAGGCTCGGGATCGGCGCGTTCAGTCCGTAGGCCATCTGCACGCGCCGCAGATCGACGGCCTTTTCGAGGTCGGCGGCTTCCGCTTCGGTGTCGGCGCAGATCGCGAACACGGCGCACGCGAGATACGGCTTCGCTTCGTGGCCCGGCTTGAAGCGGTCGAGATAGGCCTCGGCCACGAGATGCCCGAAGTGCGCGTTGATGAAGTGCGCGAACGAGAAGCGCAGCCCGAGCTGCGCGGCGAGGTTGCCGCCGAAATCGCTCGAGCCGAGCACCCAGAGCTGCGGGCGCGTCTGGATCTGCGGCTGCAGCACGACGCCGTTCGCGAGATGATCGGCGGGGAGCGTGCCGTCCATCAGGCCGACGAGATCCTGCACTTGCTGCGCGAACTGGTCGCCGCGGTTGTACGTGCCCGCGGCCACGGCCTGCGCCGTGCGCATGTCGCCGCCCGGCGCGCGTCCAACACCGAGATCGACGCGTCCGGGAAAGAGCGCTTCGAGCATCATGAACTGCTCGGCGACCTTGAAGGGGCTGTAATAGGGCAGCATGATGCCGCCCGAGCCGATCCGGATGCGCTTCGTGACGCTGCCGAGGCGCGCGAGCATGACTTCTGGGCAGGGGTTGCACACGCCCAGCAGGCCATGATGCTCGGCGCACCAGTAGCGCGTGTAGCCGAGGTCGTCGGCGAGCTGTGCAAGCTCGATGGTGGCGGCGATGGCGTCCGCCGCACTGTGCCCGGCGATGACGGGCGACTGGTCGAGTACGGAAAGCAGTGTCATGGCAGTACTGCTCCTTGCCTGGGTTCGCGGCGCCGCACGCCGGCACGCGGGTGCGTCGGCGCGCGCGTCACGAGATGATGCTCGGGTCCGGCAGACGCCGCGCGATTTCGGCGACGAGCGTCTGCGCGAGCGCCTGCTTGGCCGCGCGCGGCAGCGGCTTGCGGCCACCCGCCTCGAACAGCACGACTTCATTGTCGTCCCGACCGAAGGTGAGCGGGCCGAGATTGCCGATCAACAGCGGCACCTTCTTGCGCGCGCGCTTTTCTTCGCCATGCACGTCGAGGTCGCCGCTTTCGGCGGCGAAGCCCACGCAGTACGGCGGATTCGGCAAGGCCGCGACCGAGGCGAGGATGTCCGGGTTCTCGACGAAGGTGAACGTCGGCATGCGGTGCTCGGCCGTCTTCTTGATCTTGTGTTCGGCGACGTGATCGACGCGCCAGTCGGCCACGGCCGCCACGCCGATGAAGACATCGGCGTCGGTCGCGGCGCGCATGACCGCGTCGTACATCTGCTGGGCGGTCTGCACGTCTTCGCGATACACGCCCCACGGCGTTTCCAGCGCGACCGGGCCGGCGACGAGATGCACCTCGGCGCCCGCCTGCTGTGCGGCGCGCGCGAGCGCGAAGCCCATCTTGCCGCTCGAGCGGTTGGTGATGCCGCGCACGGGATCGAGCGGCTCGAAGGTCGGGCCGGCGGTGATCAGGAGCTTGCGGCCCGCGAGCACCTTCGGCGCGAAGAACGAGACGATCGCCTCGTACACGGCCTCGGGTTCGAGCATGCGCCCGTCGCCGATCTCGCCGCACGCCTGCGGACCGGAATCGGGGCCGAGCGTTTCGATGCCGTCCGCGCGCAGTTGCGCGACGTTGCGCTGCGTGGCCGGGTTTTGCCACATCTGCCGGTTCATCGCGGGCACGACCAGCAATGGACAGTCGCGCGCCACGCACAGCGTGGAGAGCAGGTCGTCGGCGAAACCGTGGGCGAGTTTGGCGAGGAAGTCGGTCGAGGCCGGCGCGATGACGATGGCGTCCGCTTCGCGCGAGAGGTCGATGTGCGCCATGTTGTTGGGCACGCGGCCGTCCCACTGGCTCGTGTAGACGGGGCGGCCCGAGAGCGCCTGCATGGTGACCGGCGTGATGAACTGCGTGGCGGCCTCGGTCATCACGATCTGCACGGTCGCGCCGGCCTTGGTCAGCAGGCGCGTGAGCTCGGCGATCTTGTAGCAGGCGATGCCGCCCGTCATGCCGAGCACGAGGTGGCGGCCGGCCAGTTCGCCTGGGTTTGCAGCGGACGTGTTCAAGTCACAGCTCCTATGTCGACTAGAGTTGGCGCCTTAGCGCCCGACTGCAGCCCGCACGCTCAGCGCGCGCCGCGCACGCGCCGCAATTCGTCGAACACCAGCAGCGCCGCGCCGATGCAGATCGCGCTATCGGCGAGGTTGAACGCCGGCCAGTGCCAGCCGCCCACGTGGAAATCGAGAAAGTCGATCACGTGGCCGTACAGCAGGCGGTCGATCACATTGCCGAGCGCGCCGCCCATGATGAGCGCGAGCGCCGTGCAAAAGAGCTTCTGCGTAGCGTGGCGCTTGAGCAGATAGCAGATCACGAGCGCCGCCACGACGCCGAGCAGCGTGAACGCCCAGCGCTGCCAGCCACCCGCAGCCGACAGGAAGCTGAATGCCGCGCCCTTGTTGTAGACCAGCACGAGGTTGAAGAACGGCGTGATCACGCGGCCTTCCCCGTAGCTGAACACCTTGTTGATGGCGATTTTCGTGAGCTGGTCGGCGAGGATCACGATCACCGCGACTCCGAGCCACGGCGCGAGCGTGCCGCCCGCGCCATTCGACCTGGACTGCTTCGGCAGGGTTTTTGCCATTATGCCGCGCTCCGTTTTTCACCGTCGCCGAACAGATTCGCGACGCAGCGGCCGCACAGGCCCGGATGCTCCGCGTTCGCGCCCACGTCCTCGCGGTAGTGCCAGCAGCGCTCGCACTTGAGGTACTTCGAGGTGACCACTTCGACGCCTTCCTCGGCTTCGCTATCGACCTTCACGATTTCCGCCGCCGAGGTGATCAGCACGAATTTGAGGTCGTCGCCGAGCGAGGCGAGGGCATCGTAGCGCGCGCCGCTCGCGAGAATGCGCACTTCGGCCTGCAGCGACGAGCCGATCTGGTTCGCCACGCGCGCCTCTTCGAGCGCCTTCGTCACGTTGCCGCGCACTTCGCGCAGCAGCGTCCATTTGGCGATCAGCTCCGGCGCGCCTTCGACGTCCGGGAAGGCGTGGAAGGTTTCGGTGAAGATGGTTTCGCTTTGCGGTTGGAACACCTTCCACGCTTCTTCTGCCGTGAACGAAAGGAACGGCGCGAGGATGCGCAGCAGGCTATGCGTGATGTGATGCAGCGCCGTTTGCGCGCCGCGGCGGGCCTTCGAATCCGCCGCGCTCGTGTAGAGGCGGTCCTTCAGGACGTCGAGGTAGAAGCCGCCCAGGTCTTCCGAGCAGAACGTCTGGAGCTTGGCCACGACCGGGTGGAACTCGTAGCGGTCGTAGTGGGCGAGCACGTCGTTTTGCAACGTATGCGTGAGCGCGACGGCATAGCGGTCGATCTCGAGCCATTCGCTTGCGGGAAGCGCGTGCTTCTCGAAGTCGAAGTCCGAGAGGTTCGAGAGCAGGAAGCGCAGCGTGTTGCGAATACGGCGATAGCCTTCCGTCACGCGCTTGAGAATCTCTTCGGAGATGGCCAGCTCGCCCGAGTAGTCGGTCGAGGCGATCCACAGACGAATGATTTCCGCGCCCAGACGGTTCGCCACTTCATGCGGATCGACGCCGTTGCCGAGCGACTTCGACATCTTGCGGCCTTCGCCGTCGACGGTGAAGCCGTGCGTGAGCAGCGCGTTGTAGGGCGGGCGTCCGTCGAGCATCGATGCCGTGAGCAGCGACGAGTGGAACCAGCCGCGGTGCTGGTCCGAGCCTTCCAGGTACAGGTCGGCCGGGAACTGGAGTTCATCTTTGTGCGAGCCGCGCAGCACGTGCCAGTGCGTCGTGCCCGAGTCGAACCACACGTCGAGCGTGTCGCGGTTCTTTTCGTACAGGTTGGCGTCGTCGCCGAGCAGTTCGCGCGGGTCGAGCGTCTGCCACGCTTCGATGCCTTCCTTTTCCACGCGCTGCGCCACCTGCTCGAGCAGCTCCAGCGTGCGCGGATGCAGCTCGCCGGTTTCCTTGTGCACGAAGAACGCCATCGGCACGCCCCATTGGCGCTGGCGCGAGAGCGTCCAGTCCGGGCGGTTGGCGATCATCGAATACAGGCGCTGCTTGCCCCACGAGGGGTAGAACGCCGTCGCCTCGATGCCTTCGAGCGCCGTTTCGCGCAGCGTCTTGCCGCCGTCCTTGGGCGTCACGTCCATGCCGGCGAACCATTGCGAGGTCGCGCGGTAGATGATCGGCGTCTTGTGGCGCCAGCAGTGCATGTAGCTGTGCAGGTACTTCTCGCTGCGCAGGAGCGTGCTGGCGGCGTCGAGTGCGTCGACGATCTTCGGGTTCGCGGCCCAGATCGAGAGGCCGCCGAACAGCGGCAGCGATTCGATGTAGCGGCCGTCGCCCATCACCGGGCTGATGATGTCGGAATCCGCCATGCCGTGCGCCTTGCACGACACGAAGTCTTCCACGCCGTAGGCGGGCGCAGAGTGCACGATGCCCGTGCCGGTGTCGGTCGTGACGTAGTCACCGAGGTAGATCGGCGCGGTGCGCTTGTAGCCCGGGTGCGCCGAGGCGAGCGGGTGATTGAAGCGCAACAGCGAGAGCTTTTCGCCCTTCGTCGTGGCGACGATCTTGCCCTCGAGCCCGAACTCCTTCATGCACGCCTCCACGCGCTCGACGGCGAGGATCAGCAGGCCGCGTTGCGTGTCCACGAGCGCGTAGTCGATTTCCGGATGCACGTTCAGCGCCTGGTTCGACGGAATCGTCCAGGGCGTGGTGGTCCAGATCACGATGCCGCCTTCCTCGCGCGGCAGCGCGGGCAGGCCGAACGCGGCCGCCGTTTCGGCAGGTTGCGCGAACGTGAACAGCACGTCGATGGTCGGATCGGTCTTGTCCTTGTACTCGACTTCGGCCTCGGCGAGCGCCGAGCCGCAGTCGAAGCACCAGTTCACGGGCTTCAGGCCCCGGAACACATAGCCCTTCTCGATGATCTTCGCGAGTGCGCGGATCTCGCCGGCCTCGTTCGCGAAGTTCATCGTCTTGTACGGGTTGTTCCAGTCGCCGAGCACGCCCAGGCGCTTGAAGCCCTTCTTTTGCGTCTCGATCTGGCCGGCCGCGTACTCGCGCGCCTTCTGCATCACTTCCTGGGCGGGCAGCGACTTGCCGAACTGCTTTTCGATCTGGATTTCGATCGGCATGCCGTGGCAGTCCCAGCCCGGCACGTAGACCGCGTCGAAGCCCGCGAGATTGCGCGCCTTGACGATCATGTCCTTGAGGATCTTGTTCACCGCGTGGCCGAGGTGGATGTCGCCGTTCGCATACGGCGGCCCGTCGTGCAGGATGAACTTCTTGCGGCCCTTCGAAGCCGCGCGGATCTTCTCGTAGACCTGGTTCTCTTCCCATTCCTTGACCCATTGCGGCTCGCGCCTGGGCAGGTCGCCGCGCATCGGGAACGGGGTGTCGAGCAGGTTGACGGGGTACTTCGATTCGGACTTCTGCGGCTTGCCGGAGGATGCTTTCTTGTCGCTCATGGTGAGATCACGTGGAATTCGGGGGATGCATGGCGTCAGCGTTGCGGCCGATGCCGCGCAACCGTCGCCTCGGGCGCTGCATGCCGTGCTGTGGGCACGCGGCGCCTGGGGGCGGGGCAGCCCGCGCATGCGGGCCGCAGGTCACCTAATTCGGTCGGTGGCCGAGGTGGCGAAGCCGGTGGAGGCGCCGCCGGCCACGTCTGCGCCCACGGCGGCGAACCACGCGCGGGTGTTCGCCACGTCGCGAGCGATCGCAGCGGTGAGCGTTTCGAGGTCGGGAAACTTCTCCTCGTCACGCAGCTTCTTGAGAAACTCCACGCGCACGAGCTTGCCGTAGGCGTCGCCGTGCCAGTCGAGCAGATGCACTTCGAGCAGCACGCGGCCCGAGTCGTCCACGGTCGGGCGCAGGCCGAGGCTCGCGACGCCCGGCAGCGGATGATCGGCAATGCCATGCACCATCACGACGAAAATGCCCTTGAGCGCCGGCCGCTTGTGGCCGATCAGCAGGTTCATCGTGGGGAAGCCCAGGTCGCGCCCGAGCTTCAGGCCGTGCGTGACGTGTGCGCTGATGTGATAGCCGCGGCCAAGCGAAGCGCGCGCGGCGTCGAGGTCGCCCGCGTTCAGTTGCGCGCGCACCGCAGAGCTGGAAATGCGCACGCCCGAAGGGTCGGCCACGGTCGCCATCTGCTCGACTTCGAAGCCGTGATGCGCGCCCGCGGCCCGCAGCGAAGCGAAGTCGCCCGCGCGCTTCGCGCCGTAGCGGAAGTCGTCGCCGATCATCATCCAGCGCGCGTGCAGCCCGCCCACGATGATGCGCTCGACGAACGCCTCGGGCGACTGGCTCGCGAACGTGTGGTTGAAATGCTCGACCACGACGCGGTCCACGCCGTTCTCGCGCAGCGCTTCGAGCTTGTCGCGCAACATGGCGATGCGCGGCGGGGCGCTGGCCGGGTTGAAGAATTCGCGCGGATGCGGCTCGAAGGTCATCACGCAGACGGGCAGACCGCGCGCGTCGGCTGCCGCGCGCACGCGCGCGAGCAATGCCTGATGCCCGCGGTGGACACCGTCGAAATTGCCGATGGTCAGCGCGCAGGGCGCGCGGCTTTCGGCATTGGGAAGACCGCGGAAGACTCTCACGATAGCGGAACCTGGTGGAACCTCGAAAAGCGCGCTGGCGCAGCACGCGTGCTAATGATCGACTGCTGACCGGGTGACTGGCCACTCGCGGCCCAAGGACCGCGACGAAACAGAAGATTATAAACGCACGAGGCGACGATCGCCGCCGCACGAGCGTTGAGCCGGCCCCCCGATGATAAAATCCGCGGATGAAAAATCTCGTCATCCTGATTTCGGGGCGGGGCAGCAACATGGAAGCCATCGTGCGCGCTTGCGCGCAGGAAGCTTGGGGCGCGCGCATCGCCGCCGTGATTGCCAACCGTCCTGACGCTGCGGGCCTCGCGTTCGCGGCTTCGAACGGCATTGCCACGGCGGTCGTCGATCACCGCCAGTTTCCCGATCGCGCCAGCTTCGACACGGCGCTCGCTCAAGTCATCGACGGCTACGCGCCGGACCTCGTCGTGCTGGCGGGCTTCATGCGCGTGCTGACCGAATCGTTCGTCGGCCATTATGCGGGTCGGATGCTCAATATCCATCCCTCGCTGCTGCCGATGTTTCCGGGCCTCAAGACGCACCAGCAGGCGCTCGACGCCGGCTGCCGCGTGCACGGCGCGACGGTGCATTTCGTCACGCCTACGCTCGATCATGGTCCGATCGTCGCACAGTCGGTAATTCCGGTGCGCGCGGGAGACGACGCCGCGGCACTCGCCGCGCGCGTGCTCAAGACCGAACATCTGATGTATCCGCGCGCGGTGCGCTGGTTCGTCGAAGGGCGCCTCGCGCTCGACGGCGAACGCGTGACGCTCACGCCGGCCGAGCCACAGTGGCTCTTCTTTGACGACTCGCAAGCCGCCGGGGAGGGCGCATGAGACTGCATGGATTTCTGATTGGACAGACCGAAACGTTGCTCGCCGACGTCCTCAAATTTACGGGCCCGGCCGACGCCGTGACGAGCCGCTTCTTCCGCGAGCATCCGAAGCTCGGCCACGCCGAGCGCGGTGTGATCGCCGAAGCCGTGTTCGCGGTGCTGCGCCGGCGCATGGAGTTCGCGCACCTGGCCGAAAGCGGCACGGGCAGCCCGACGCGCCGCCTCACGCTGCTCGGCCTCATGGCGACGGCGGGCCGCTCGGCGATCCGGCCCTTCGTATCGGACGCCGAGGCGACCTGGCTCGAGCACGTCGCGAAGATCGACCCGGCGAGCTTGCCGCTGCGCGTGCAGCTGAATCTGCCGGAGTGGATCATGAAGGCGCTGGAAACGCGCTTTGAGCCCACCGAACTCGCGCAACTGGCCGCCGCGCTCAACTATCCGGCGCCGCTCGATCTGCGGGCCAATCCCATCAAGGCGAGTCGCGAGGAGCTGATCCGCGCGCTGTCCGAGTCGGGCATCGAAGGCGGGGAAACGCCGTTCGCGCCGTTCGGCGTGCGCGTGACGGGCAAGCCCGCGCTCGCGAAACTCGACTCGTTCAAGAACGGCTGGTTCGAGGTGCAGGACGAGGGCAGCCAGCTGCTGTGCACGCTGCTGGCGCCACGCCGCGGCGAGATGGTCGTGGACTTCTGCGCGGGCGCGGGCGGCAAGACGCTGGCGCTCGGCGCGATGATGCGCTCGACCGGCCGTCTCTACGCCTTCGACGTGTCCGACCGGCGCCTCGCCAAGCTCAAGCCGCGCCTCGCGCGCAGCGGCCTGTCGAACGTCAATCCCGTGCTGATCGACAGCGAGCACGACGCCAAGATCAAGCGGCTGATCGGCAAGATCGACCGCGTGCTCGTGGATGCCCCGTGCTCGGGCCTCGGGACGCTGCGCCGCAACCCCGACCTCAAGTGGCGCCAGTCGCCGGAGTCGGTGGCCGAACTCGCGCCCAAGCAGCTTTCGATTCTCACGAGCGCGGCGCGCCTGCTCAAGCGTGGCGGCCGTCTCGTCTACGCGACCTGCAGCATTCTCGAAGCCGAGAACGAAGCGGTCGTGAAGCAGTTCCTCGAGGCGCACCCCGAGTTCGTGCTGGTGAGTGCGCGCGACGTGTTGGCCGAGCAGCGTGTGGGCCTCGATACCGGCGACTACCTCTCGCTGTGGCCGCACCGCCACGCCACCGACGGCTTCTTTGCCGCCGTGCTGGAGCGTCGCGGCGAAGCGAAGCCGAAGACCAGGGCCGCCGGCGCGCAGACCACGCCTGAAGAAGCCGCCGCGGAACAAGAGGCGTCCGACGCGATCGCGAAGGCGCAGGAAAGCGAAGCGGCCGAGCCGGACGCCGCGCTGGAGTAAGCGGCGCAGGTACGACGTTTGCGGGACCGTCCGGCGGGAGAAGCCGGATGGTCCGAGACAGTCGCGCTGGCCTGCTGCATCGAATAAGCAGGCGATGCCGTGCAGCTCGAACTAGCATTCTCAGTAGAGCGCGCGACACATGGGATCGCGGTGAAAGATTAGATGGGGTCAGATATCATGGAAAGTGCCAGTTGAGGTGCGGCAAAGCGCCTCGAAACGCACTTCAGACGTTGACGCCGTAACCAATAAAGAAAAAAATCTCCCTTTGTTACAAACACTTGGAACGGTTCTAGTAGAATGCCGTCCAACCGCATCTAGTCGCTTTCACTTTCTTGACACCGGCGCCTGGCCGAAAGGCCGACGCGCTTCGCTTCACAGGTAAATGCCTTGTTGAACTCCCTGCTTGATTTCCTCGCCCACGGGGTGCTCCATTTCTCGTGGTGGCAGATCGTGCTGTTCGCGGCGGTGGTCACCCACATCACGATCATCGGCGTGACGGTGTACCTGCACCGCTGCCAGGCGCACCGCGCGCTGGATCTGCACCCCATCGCGAGCCACTTCTTCCGCTTCTGGCTGTGGATGACCACGGGCATGCTCACGGGCCAGTGGGCCGCAATCCATCGCAAGCACCACGCCAAGTGCGAAACGGAAGAAGATCCGCACAGCCCGCAAACGCGCGGCATCTGGAAGGTACTGCTCGAAGGCGCCGAACTGTATCGCGCCGAAGCGAAAAACGAAGAAACGCTGCGCCGCTTCAGCCACGGTACGCCCAACGACTGGATGGAGCGCAACGTCTACACGCGCTACCCCATTCTCGGCGTGAGCATCATGATGGTGATCGACGTCGCGCTGTTCGGCGCGGTCGGCCTCACCGTGTGGGCCGTGCAGATGGCGTGGATTCCGTTCTGGGCCGCGGGTGTCGTGAATGGCCTCGGCCACTTCTGGGGCTACCGCAACTTCAATTCGTCCGACGCGAGCACGAACCTTCTGCCGTTCGGCATCATCATCGGCGGCGAGGAGCTGCACAACAACCACCACACGTTCGCGACTTCCGCGAAGCTGTCGAACAAGTGGTACGAGTTCGACATCGGCTGGATGTACATCCGCATGATGCAGGCCGTTGGTCTCGCCAAGGTGAAGAAGGTCGCGCCTACCCCGCGTCTCGCCAAGGGCAAGCTCGTGGCCGATCACGAAACGCTGCAGGCCGTGCTCTCGAACCGCTATGAAGTCATGGCGAGCTACGCGAAGGCCGTGAAGCAGGCCTATCGCCAGGAACTGGCGCACCTGAAGGAAGTGGGCGAACGCGAGAAGTACAAGGTCATGCGCGGCGCGCGCAAGTGGTTCGACAAGGAAGAAGCCAGCCTGAACGAACCGCAAAAGCGCCAGCTGCCGCAAATCTTCGCGAACAGCCAGAAGCTGCGCACGTTCATCGAACTGCGCAACGAACTCGCGGCAATCTGGGAGCGTTCGAGCGCCTCGCGCGAACAACTGCTCACGCAGCTTCAGGATTGGTGCCATCGCGCTGAACAAAGCGGTATCAAGGCGCTGCAGGAATTCGCTTCGCGCCTGCGCCGTTACGCCTGATCATCGGCTCGATCGTCCCGAGCGGATTTCGGCCCCTCAGTGGGGCGCAGGAAAATCCTTTAGAATGACGAGACGTCACAAAACCCCGCGCTGGCGGGGTTTTTCTTTTTGGGCCGCAAAAAAAGCCGGAGTCCCCACAATGGCTTCATGGCGCGGCGATCGGTAGGGGCAGGAGATGATGAGTCAGGCGATCAGGAAGGTCGAATATGACCGGCCGCAGGGTGCCGTCTGCAGCGTTGGACAGGCTTGGGCGCGTGTGCCCGATGCGCCGTCCGCGGCAGAGCGCGTTGCGTTGAAGGAGCGGATTCGCGCATTGCTCAAGCGCGAGAAGGCAGTGCTTGTCGCGCACTATTATGTGGATCCTGAGTTGCAGGAGCTCGCCGACGAAACCGGTGGCTGTGTGGCCGATTCGCTCGAGATGGCGCGTTTCGGCCGCGACCACGAGGCGCAGACGCTCGTCGTGGCCGGCGTGCGCTTCATGGGCGAGACCGCGAAGATTCTGAGTCCGAACAAGCGGATTCTCATGCCCGACCTCGACGCGACCTGCTCGCTCGACCTCGGCTGCCCCATCGACGAATTCTCGGCGTTCTGCGACGAGCATCCGGACCGCACCGTGGTCGTCTATGCGAATACGAGCGCGGCCGTGAAGGCGCGCGCGGACTGGATGGTCACGTCGTCCATCGGTCTCGAGATCGTCGCCGACCTGCACGCGAAGGGCGAAAAGATTCTGTGGGCGCCGGACCGGCACCTGGGCAGCTACATCCAGAAGAAGACCGGCGCCGACATGCTGCTGTGGCAAGGCTCCTGCCTCGTGCACGACGAGTTCAAGGGCATCGAGCTCGATCTGCTGCGCGCCGAATATCCGGACGCCAGGATTCTGGTCCACCCCGAATCGCCCGAGAGCGTGGTTGCGCTCGCGGACGTGGTCGGCTCGACCACGCAGCTGATCGACGCGGCCGTGAAGCTCGACGCGCAACGCTTCATCGTCGCGACCGATCTCGGCATTCTGCACAAGATGCGCCTCGCGGCGCCGGGCAAGACCTTCATCGAAGCGCCCACGGCCGGCAACAGCGCCACCTGCAAGAGCTGCGCGCATTGCCCGTGGATGGCCATGAACGGTCTGACGAATCTCGTGGACGTGCTGGAGCGCGGTCACAACGAGATCCACGTCGACAGCGCGATCGGTGAGCGCGCGCGTCTGCCGATCGATCGCATGCTGGCGTTCGCGGCCGAGCACAAGCGCCGCGTGCAGGCAAGCGGCGACCTCGCGCGCGACACCGCGCTGTTCTCGCAAGTGGGGGCGGCGTAAATGGGCGCACTCGAATTGCTCGCAGTCGATGCCGTTTCGCCCGTGCTCGATGAAGTGCGCTCGCAGTACGGCGCGGCGTTCGACGCCGCGATCGCACGCAACGTGGCCGACGCGCTCGCAGAAGACGTGGGCCCCGGCGACCAGACCGGCCGCCTCGTGCCCGCCGACGAAATGCGCGACGCGCGCATCATCGTGCGCGAAGAAGCGGTGCTATGCGGCGTGCTCTGGTTCGACGGCGTGGTGAAGCAGGTCGATCCGCGCATCGAAGTCCGTTGGCACTATCGCGAAGGCGAGCGCATGGCCGCCGATACGACCGTCTGCTCGCTGCGCGGTCCGGCGCGCTCGCTGCTCACGGCCGAGCGCAACGCAATGAACTTCCTGCAGCTGCTTTCGGGCGTGGCTAGCGTGACGCGCCGCTACGTCGAGATGATCGCGCACACCCGCACGCGCATTCTGGACACGCGCAAGACGATGCCCGGCCTGCGCCTCGCGCAGAAGTACGCAGTGCGCGTGGGCGGTGGCGTCAACCAGCGTCTCGCGCTTTACGACGGCATCCTGATCAAGGAAAACCACATTGCTGCGGCGGGTGGCGTTGGCGCGGCGATGGACGCCGCGCTGGCGCTCGATGCGGGCGTGCCGATCCAGATCGAAGTGGAGACGCTCGAACAGCTCGACACGGCGCTCGCGCACGGCGCGAAGTCGGTGCTGCTCGACAACTTCTCGTTCGACATGATGCGCGACGCGGTGAAGCTCACAGCGGGGCGTGCGGTGCTCGAAGTCTCGGGCGGCGTGAGTTTTGACACGGTGCGCGCGATCGCGGAAACGGGCGTGGACCGCGTATCGATTGGCGCGCTCACGAAGGACGTGCGCGCGACGGACTTTTCGATGCGTATTGTCTGAAGCCGCGAGTTCGCTGAGCGGAACCAGAAGGAAAAAGGCCGCCTCGCGATGAGGCGGCCTTTGTTTTTTGCGGCGCTTTCAGTTCGCTCGACTCATGAAACCGTGCGATTACGTACGCGCTCCGGCGCGAGCACGGTCGGCAGCGCCTTGGGCAGCGAGTTCGGCCAGTCGCGGCTGTAGTGCAGGCC
Source organism: Paraburkholderia sp. BR10936 (assembly GCF_040965735.1). Classification (NCBI taxonomy): domain Bacteria; kingdom Pseudomonadati; phylum Pseudomonadota; class Betaproteobacteria; order Burkholderiales; family Burkholderiaceae; genus Paraburkholderia; species Paraburkholderia sp. BR10936. The sequence goes on along the minus strand of NZ_JBFRCM010000001.1, from coordinate 429,910 downwards.
ACGGCTCTCGCGGCGCGAGCGCGCACTTTCCACGATCAGCGAAGCGACTTCGACGAGGTTGCGCAATTCCAGCAGGTCGCGCGTGACGCGGAAATTCGCGTAGTACTCGAGAATTTCGTCGCGCAGCAGGGCGAGGCGATGTTGCGCGCGCTCGAGCCGTTTGTCGGTGCGCACGATGCCGACGTAATTCCACATCAGCCGGCGCAGCTCGTCCCAGTTGTGGGCCACGACGACTTCCTCGTCGGAATCGGAGACGCGGCTTTCGTCCCAATCGGGCAGCGGCGCATGCGCCCCCGCGCTGAAGCCTTCCGCCTCGATCGCCTCGGCTGCCGAGCGGCCGATCACGAGGCACTCGAGCAGCGAGTTGCTTGCGAGGCGGTTCGCGCCGTGCAGGCCCGTGTACGAGGTCTCGCCCACGGCGTAGAGGCCCGCGAGGTCGGTGCGCCCAGCCAGGTCGGTGACGACGCCGCCGCAGGTGTAGTGCGCGGCGGGCACCACGGGAATCGGCGCCTTCGTGATGTCGATGCCGAACTCGCGGCAGCGCGCGAGGATGGTCGGGAAATGCTCTTCGAGAAACGCCGGCGGCTGATGGCTGATGTCGAGATGCACGCAGTCGATGCCGTGTTTCTTGATCTCGAAGTCGATCGCGCGGGCGACGATGTCACGCGGGGCCAGTTCGGCGCGCGCGTCGTGCGAGGGCATGAAGCGGGTGCCGTCGGGCAGGCGCAGCACGCCGCCTTCGCCGCGCACGGCTTCCGAAATCAGGAACGACTTGGCGTGCGGGTGGAACAGGCAGGTGGGGTGGAACTGGATGAACTCCATGTTCGCCACCCGGCAGCCGGCGCGCCACGCCATGGCGATACCGTCGCCGGTGGCCGTGTCGGGGTTCGTCGTGTACAGGTAGACCTTGCCGGCGCCGCCCGTGGCGAGCACCGTGTGCGGCGCCTGGATCGTCACCGTGCGGTCATTCTTCAGATCGAGCGCATAGAGGCCGTGACAACGACGGCCAGGCAGGCCCAGCCGGTCGGACGTGATGACGTCGATCGCCTGATGGTCCTCGAGGATCGTGATGTTCGGGTGCGAGCGCGCACGCTCGAGCAGCGTTTGCACGACTGCGTGGCCGGTGGCGTCGGCGGCGTGGATGATGCGGCGATGGCTGTGGCCGCCTTCGCGCGTGAGGTGAAAGCCGAGTTCGGCGGCGGCGTCCTTCGTGAACGGGACGTCCTGGGCGATCAGCCATTCGATGGCCTCGCGGCCATGCTCGACGATGTAGCGCGTGGCTGCCTCGTCGCACAGGCCGCCGCCGGCGACGAGCGTATCGTCCACGTGGTTCTCCACGCTGTCGGCCGAATCGAGCACGGCGGCAATGCCGCCTTGCGCGCGGTCGCTCGCGCCTTCGGTCATCGCGCGCTTGGCGATGATCACGACGCGGCGCGAACCGGCGAGATTCAGCGCGACGCTCAGTCCTGCGAGGCCGCTGCCGACGATCGCTACATCGAAATTCATGATCCTGCTTCTCCGTCTCTCTTGTTCTGCGCTTTCCGGCCGCCGCATTTGCCGCGGGGCTGCGCTGTCATGGCCGCTGTGATGCCCGCTGTGATGCCCGCTGTGATGCCATATGACACGCGTGTGGCAGCCGGTATAAAGCGGGAAGCATACTCCGAGAGAGGAGCGAACGGATAGCGCCAGTTTGGGCGCTGCCGTTAAAACACCGTTGCCGGGCGCGAACCGAGGCGGGGCGGGCGAGCCAAAAGAAAAACCCCGCTAAAAAGCGGGGTTTTTCCGTCTTCGTCAGGCTCGAAACCCGATCAATTACTTGATCTTGGTTTCCTTGTACTCGACGTGCTTGCGAACAACCGGGTCGAACTTCTTGATCGACATTTTTTCCGGCATGTTGCGCTTGTTCTTCGTAGTCGTGTAGAAGTGACCCGTACCTGCGGTCGATTCCAGCTTGATCTTGTCGCGGACGCCCTTGGCCATGATTTACTCCCTTACAGTTCGCCGCGTGCACGCAGGTCTGCGAGCACGGAATCGATGCCGTTCTTGTCGATCAGGCGCAGGCCTGCGTTCGAGATGCGCAGACGCACCCAACGGTTTTCGCTTTCAACCCAGAAACGGCGGTTTTGCAGATTCGGGAGGAAACGGCGCTTGGTTTTGTTGTTAGCGTGGGAAACGTTATTGCCGCTCATCGGCGCTTTCCCAGTGACTTGGCATACACGTGCCATGAGACACTCCTACGGAAATTCTGAGTTCGAGAGCCGCTTAGGTTTCCCAGGCGAGAAATGGCCGGAATAAGAGCGCGCTCACGTATGGATGAGAGACAACCTCGAACCCAGGCCATATTTCCCCTGGAACGCCTCGATGGGCTTCGGAACAGGGTTGGAAATAGGCAAACCACAATTCTAGCAGAAAAAAGCCTGGGAAATCAAACCCGATTTGCACAATTGTTCTGTGCCGCCGCGTCTGGCGCTGTGTCGCCTCAGCTCCAGCCATGGCGCGCGAAGGAAAACGTGTCCCGGGTGCCGATGACCAGGTGATCGATGAGTTGAACCTCCACGAGTGCCAGCGTCTCGCGCAACACCCTTGTGAGGCGCCGGTCGCTCGCGCTCGGCTGTACCGCGCCCGAAGGGTGATTATGGGCGACGATCAGGCTCGCGGCATTGAGCGTCAGCGCGCGCCGCACGATTTCACGCGGGTACACCGCCATGCGAGTGAGTGATCCGCGCGAACTTTCCTCCAGGCGGATCAGCCGATGGCGCGCATCCAGGAAGAGGCAAACGAACACCTCGTGCGGCCGCCCGCCGATCAGCAGGCGCAAGTAGTCTTCGACCGCACCGGGTGAGTCGACGAGCGGTTTGTCGTCGAGCGCTTGCGCAAGCGCCCGGCGAGCGAGTTCCGTCACCGCTTGCAGCATCGCGGCTTTTGCGGGCCCGATGCCGCGCAGGGCCTCGAATTCTTCTGGCGGCGCATCGAGCATGGCGCGCAGCGAGCCGAATTGGGCCAGCAGCGTGCGGGCGACTTCGAAGACATCGTGGCCCGGCAAGCCGAAGCCGAGCAGGATCGCGAGCAGCTCTACGTCCGAAAGCGCGCTGGCGCCGGCCGTGCGCAGTCGCTCGCGAGGCATGTCGCGGCGTGGCGCCGCAGGCGCCGCGCTCTCGGGGCTCGAAACCGCAGGCGCTGCCGGCGCGGGGAGGGCGCCGCCGACGGCATCGGGCGCCGTGTCCAGGATGCAGGCGCGTTCCGTCATGGCATTCTCCACAGACAAATAAGGCATGCCCGGCGCGCGCGAGCGCGAGCGTTGGCAGTGCACAATCGTGCCGCGACCGCCTCGGCCAAGTGGCTTACAATAGATGCTTTCCTGCCGCCCGAGGCAGGCCGGACCGGCGCCTTGCGGCGCGCACGCGCGAAGCGCGCGTTACGACGAAATGAGTTACGCATGAGCATCATCGACATCTCCGAAGTGAAATCCGGTTCCCACGTGACGCTGAATTACCGGCTTTCACTCGCCGATGGCACCGAAATCGTCAATACCTTTGTCGACCGTCCCGCCACTCTGCTGATGGGCGCCGGCCAGCTTGCGCCGCCGCTGGAAGAGATTTTGCAGGGCCTGAAGGTGGGTCACCACTCGACCTTTCAGCTAGAACCCGGCGTCGCATTCGGCCAGCGCAACCCCGACCTGATCCAGCGCGTTTCGCTCAAGACCCTGCGCGAGAACGGCATGATCGGCGAGGAATTCAGCCCGGGCGACCTGATCGAATTCAATGCCCCGAACGGCGGGCGCTACGCGGGTGTGCTCAAGGAAGTGAACGAGACCTCCGCCCTGTTCGATTTCAACCACCCGCTCGCAGGCCAGGCGGTTGCGTTCGAAGTGCAAATCATCGGAATCCTTTAAAGCCCATGACCAACACGGACACGTCCCTCATCGCAGAACTGGCCGACGCGGAAATCCTGCTCGCCCAGCCGCGCGGCTTCTGCGCCGGCGTCGATCGGGCCATCGAGATCGTCGAGCGCGCCATCCAGCTCCACGGCGCACCGATCTACGTGCGTCACGAGATCGTTCACAACGCCTATGTCGTCGAAGACCTGCGCAAGAAGGGGGCGATCTTCATCGAGCAGCTCGAAGAGGTCCCGTCCGGCAACACGGTGATCTTTAGCGCGCACGGCGTCTCCAAGTCGGTGCGCGCCGACGCCGAGGCGCGCGGCCTGCGCGTCTACGACGCGACCTGCCCGCTCGTCACGAAGGTGCACGTGGAAGTCGCGAAGATGCGCGACGAAGGGCTCGACATCGTCATGATCGGGCACAAGGGCCATCCGGAAGTGGAAGGCACCATGGGGCAGGTGGCCGAGGGCATGTATCTCGTCGAAGACATTGCCGATGTCGAGGCGCTCAAGCTGCGCGACCCGCAGCGTGTGGCATTCGTCACGCAAACCACGCTCTCGGTGGACGACGCCGCGGAAATCATCGCGGCGCTCAAGGCGCGCTTTCCCGCCATTCGCGAGCCTAAGAAGCAGGACATCTGCTACGCCACGCAGAATCGCCAGGACGCCGTCAAGTTCATGGCGCCGCAGTGCGATGTCGTGATCGTGGTGGGCAGCCCGAACAGCTCCAATTCGAACCGGTTGCGCGAAGTGGCCGAGAAACGCGGCATTCCTGCCTATATGGTGGATGCGCCCGAGCAGATCGACCCCCAGTGGCTCGCCGGCAAGCGCCGGATCGGCCTGACGGCTGGAGCGTCGGCTCCCGAGGCGCTCGCGCAGGAAATCATTCGCCGCCTGCACGAACTTGGTGCGCGCAACGTGCGTGCGCTCGAAGGCATCGAGGAGAACATTGCATTCCCGTTGCCGCGCGGACTCGGTCAACCCGTCTGACGCCTGCCGCACTCCGCACGAACGCGCCCATGTGGCGCGCTTTTTTATGCCCGCGACACATACTGCGCGCGAACAATAAGGGTCGTATGATGGGGAAAGGCAGGTTAACCTCACGTTCGGCGGGTGTTCTTTTTTCTCTAGAGTACGGGACCGAATTACGTGGTGTGACCCCATAATATATGGGGCAATTGACATGCTTTCGATACGAATGCACCGCGCCGGGGCGGCATTATTATGCTCTCCCTTAAATACCCTTCATTTGATCCAATGCCCGCGCGACAAGGCATTGCGGCCATTATCTGCAACACATGATGCGAAGCGCGTCGATTTTTGGTGCAACTGGTGCACGAAAATGCGGCGCAACCTGTGGTGCAACCCACCCCATGCGGTTATCTAAAAATATGGTTGCAATGCAGGAAAACCCTGCCGGTTCAACAATATTGCCCGTCGCATAATTGGCGTTACAATGCGCGCGTTCTGAAGGCTGGACATTCCATGCGAAGGCCATCAGACAAGCATTTCGGAAGGCGCAGGAGACCTGATTAATGCAATTCAAGTCGGCTTTTGCCGCGTCATCGGCAAATGCGGTTGCGCCGCGCAATGCGTGGCTTAGCCGCAATGTCGAGACGGGCACGAGCACAACATCGATCATTTCTGGCATGCAGATTGCTTTTGCATGCACCGGCGTTGTCATGCCGGTTCGCCGCCTGGGTGCGACGGGTCTCGCAGCCGAGATCCCGCAGTGCGCGGGCGGCCGGGGAGTGGGAGTCATGGCGTTTGACGCATTCGCGTTTGCCGGCCGCAAGGCTCGCCGCGAATACGCCAACGTGAATATGACGCGTAGTTGATTGAACCCGACGGCACCGAACCATCCGACGGTGCCGTTTTTGCATCCGCTTTTGGCGAGCCTGCCGCTGCAACACAGCGGCAACGCGAACCGGGGCGGCCAACCGTTACCGGTTTTTACTTCAATACCCGAAAGTGTCGTTGCGGTTCCGTAAAACATCGCCCACCGGCCGATGACGAGCGCGAATCCGGTTGCACGGGCTAAGGAGCATTAAATGGATATTTTCATCCAGCAGATCCTGAATGGGCTGGTGCTTGGCAGCATCTATGCCATCATCGCACTGGGCTACACCATGGTGTACGGGATTCTGGGCATCATCAATTTCGCGCATGGCGACGTGCTCATGGTGGGCGCCATGGTCGCGCTCTCCGCGATCAACGTGCTCCATAACCATTTCCCGGGCCTCGGGAACATCCCCACGCTGTGCATTGCGCTCGCGGTTGCCGCGCTCGTGTGTGCGGTCGTCGGGTACACGATCGAAAAGGTCGCGTACCGGCCGCTGCGCCGCGCGCCGCGCCTCGCGCCGCTGATCACCGCGATCGGTGTGTCGATCCTGCTGCAGACCCTCGCCATGATCATCTGGGGCCGCAATCCGCTCGCGTTTCCCCAGCTCATCTCGACCGACCCGATCAACGTCATCAAGCCGACTGAAACCGGTGTCGGCGCCGTGATCTCGATGACGGAAATCGTCATCATCGTCGTCGCGTTCGTCGTGATGGCGGGGCTCCTGCTCCTCGTGCACAAGACCAAGCTCGGCCGCGCCATGCGCGCCATCGCCGAGAACCCGAACAATGCTTCGCTGATGGGCGTGAACCCGAACTTCGTGATCTCGGCCACGTTCATGATCGGCTCGGCGCTCGCCGCGCTGGCCGGCGTGATGATCGCCTCGGAATACGGCAACGCTCACTTCTACATGGGCTTCATCCCCGGCATGAAGGCCTTCACGGCCGCGGTGCTGGGCGGTATCGGCAACCTCGGCGGCGCGATGGTCGGCGGCGTGGTGCTCGGTCTGATCGAGCAGCTCGGCGCGGGCTACATCGGCAACCTGACCGGCGGGGTGTTCGGCAGTAACTATCAGGACGTCTTCGCATTCATCGTGCTGATCGTCGTGCTCGTGTTCCGTCCGTCGGGGCTGCTGGGCGAACGTGTCGCGGACCGCGCATAAGAGGGAGTAACGCAACATGACTTCAATTCAACCGATCGAGCCGTCGACGACGCTCATCCCCGAAAAGAACATGACGAAGACCCTCACGGTCGGCATCGTGACGGCCATCGTCGTGGCAGCGCTTCCCTTCGTGGTGGGCGCCGCGGGCGGCAACTACTGGGTGCGCGTGCTCGACTTCGCGATGCTGTACGTGATGCTCGCGCTGGGCCTGAACGTGGTGGTGGGCTTCGCCGGCCTGCTGGACCTGGGCTACATCGCGTTCTACGCGGTGGGCGCCTACGTCGCTGCGCTGCTGACTTCGCCGCACCTGACCACGCAGTTCACATGGATCGCCAACATGTTCCCGGGCGGCATGCATACGCCGTACTGGATCGTGATTCCGTGCGCCATGGCGCTCGCCGCGCTGTTCGGCGTGCTGCTCGGCGCGCCGACGCTGCGCCTGCGTGGCGACTACCTCGCCATCGTGACGCTGGGCTTCGGGGAAATCGTTCGTATCTTCATGAACAACCTCGACCGTCCGGTGAACATCACCAACGGGCCGCAGGGCATTACCGGCGTCGCGCCGCTGCAGGTGTTCGGCTTCAATCTCGCGCAGCCGCACGAGATCCTCGGCTTCACGTTCACGTCGGTCTACATGTACTACTACGTGTTCGTGATCTGCGCGCTGCTCGTGATCTGGGTGTGTACGCGTCTGCAGCACTCGCGTATCGGCCGCGCATGGGCCGCGATCCGCGAAGACGAAATCGCCGCCAAGGCCATGGGCATCAATACCCGTAACGTCAAGCTGCTCGCGTTCGCGATGGGCGCGTCGTTCGGCGGCCTGTCGGGCGCGATGTTCGGTGCGTTCCAGGGCTTCGTGTCGCCGGAATCGTTCACCTTCTGGGAGTCGGTCGTCGTGCTCGCCTGCGTGGTGCTCGGCGGCATGGGCCACATCCCCGGCGTGATTCTCGGCGCCGTGCTGCTCGCCATTTTCCCCGAGTTCCTGCGCTCGACGATGGGCCCGCTCCAGCACATGCTGTTCGGCCACGAAGTCGTCGATACGGAAGTCATTCGTCAGCTGCTCTACGGCCTCGCCATGGTCGTCATCATGCTGTATCGCTCCGAAGGCCTGTGGCCGGCGGCGAAGCACGAAGACAAGATCGCGAAGATCGCCAAGCGTGCCAGCAAGAAGCCGGTTCGCGCATAACGGGGAGAACAGAATATGAGCAACAAAGCTATCCGCCTGTCCGTGAAGGGCGTGAACAAGCGCTTCGGCGGCCTGCAGGCGCTGTCCGACGTCGGCCTGCAGATCGAGGAAGGCACGATCTACGGCCTGATCGGCCCGAACGGCGCCGGCAAGACGACGTTCTTCAACGTGATTACCGGCCTCTACACGCCCGATTCGGGCGAATTCAAGCTCGACGGCACGGCCTACACGCCGACCGCCGTTTATCAGGTGGCGCAGGCCGGCATTGCGCGTACGTTCCAGAACATCCGTCTGTTCGGCGGTATGACCGCGCTCGAGAACGTGATGGTCGGCCGCCACGTGCGCACGAAGCACGGCCTGCTCGGCGCCGTGTTCCAGACTCCCTCGGAGCGTCAGGAAGAGCGCGAGATCAAGGAACGTGCGATCGAGCTGCTCGAATACGTGGGCATCGCGCAATACGCGGACTACACCTCGCGCAACCTCTCGTACGGCCACCAGCGCCGTCTGGAAATCGCGCGTGCGCTCGCGACCGATCCGAAGCTGCTCGCGCTCGACGAGCCGGCAGCCGGCATGAACGCGACCGAGAAGGTCGAACTCACGCGCCTGCTCGACAAGATCCGCGCCGATGGCAAGACCATCCTGCTGATCGAGCACGACGTGAAACTGGTGATGGGCCTGTGCAACCGGATGACAGTGCTCGACTATGGCAAGGTGATCTCCGAAGGGCTGCCGCAAGACGTGCAGAAGGACCCGAAGGTGATCGAGGCATATCTGGGTGCGGGGGTTCACTGATGTCGACATCGGTTCTGAAAATCAAGGGTCTGCAGGTCAACTACGGCGGGATCCAGGCAGTCAAGGGCGTGGACATGGAAGTTCGCCAGGGCGAACTCGTCACGCTGATCGGCGCGAACGGCGCGGGCAAGACCACGACGATGAAGGCCATCACGGGTCTGAAGCCGTACTCGGCTGGCGACATCGAGTACATGGGCCAGTCGATCAAGGGCGTGCCCGCGTATGAACTGCTCAAGCGTGGCCTCGCGATGGTGCCGGAAGGCCGCGGCATCTTCGCGCGCATGTCGATTCTCGAAAACATGCAGATGGGCGCGTACCTGCGCAGCGACAACGACGGCATCCAGAAGGACGTCGAGCGTATGTTCGGCTTCTTCCCGCGCCTGAAGGAACGTGCCACGCAGCTCGCAGGCACGCTCTCGGGCGGCGAGCAGCAGATGCTCGCCATGGCGCGCGCGATCATCAGCAAGCCGAAGCTTCTGCTGCTCGACGAACCGTCGATGGGTCTCTCGCCGATCATGGTGGAGAAGATCTTCGAAGTGGTGCGCACGATCTCGTCGGAAGGCATCACGGTGCTGCTCGTGGAGCAGAACGCGCGCCTCGCGCTGCAGGCGGCCAATCGCGGCTACGTGATGGACTCGGGCCTCGTGACGATGGAAGGCGAGGCCAAGCAGATGCTCGACGATCCGAAGGTGCGCGCAGCGTACCTGGGCGAGTAAGCTGCATGGCATTGCGGTCCGCGCGGCCGCATCAAAACAAAAGCCGCATGGGTGCGACCCCATGCGGCTTTTTTCATGGCGTCGACCAATGATGCTCAGACGAGCGCTTCGGACTCCTGCACGGCGAGGCGCTTGCCGAGACTCACCACGGCATCGGTGCGATAGCCAAGCTGCTCGTAGAACGCGAGCACCTCGGCTTTGTCGGTGAGCACCTGAAGGTTGAGCTTGAGGCAACCCAGCACGGCGAGCGCGTTTTCCGCATGGCGCACGAGCCGCGTGCCGAGGCCGTGGCGCCGCGCATCGGGCGCGACGGCGACCGAATAGAGCCAGCCGCGATGCCCGTCGTAACCGGCCATGGCCGTGCCGACGAGCGCGCCGTCGACGTCGCCACCGTCGCGAACCGCAACGAAGAACAGCTCCGGCTGGGTGCCGAGCTTGTTCGCGATCGACAGACGCGGATTGCGATGCGGCCGGCTCGCATCGTTGTACTCGGGAAACGCCTGCAGCCAGAGCGCGATCACCGCTTCGGTGTCGGCTTCGCTGAACACGCGGATCGTGACGGACATCGCTCGTGCTCCCCTCGAATTACAGCGAGTCGAGGATCGTGCGCAGCATCGCCATCATCTGGTCGATTTCCTGCGTCGTCACGTTCAGCGCCGGCATGAAGCGCAGCAGGTTCGGGCGCGCGGCGTTGAGCAGCAGGCCGTCCGGCTGCATGAGACGCGCCTTCTCGACGATCTCCGGCCCGATGTCCTTGCCGAGCAGCAGCGCGCGCAGCAAGCCTTCGCCACGCTCGCCCTGGAAGCCGCGTTCGGCCGAAAGCTCGAGCAGCTTTTCGCGCAGATACTCGCTGCGCTCACGCACGCCTTCGAGGAAGCCGGGCGCAACCAGTTGCGAGATCACCGAATAGCCCACGGCGGTCATCAGCGGGTTGCCGTTGTACGTGCCGCCCTGGTCGCCCGCTTCGAACACGGAGATTTCCTTCTTCGCGAGCAGTGCCGCGAGCGGCACGCCGCCGCCGATGCCCTTGCCGAGCGTCATGATGTCCGGCTCGATGTCCGAGAGTTCGTAGGCGAAGAGGGTGCCCGCACGGCCGCAGCCGCTCTGCACTTCGTCGACGATCAGCAGGATGCCGTGCTTCTTCGTGAGCGCGCGCAGTTGCTGCATGAATTCGCGCGTGGCGGGAATCACGCCGCCTTCGCCCTGGATCGGCTCGAGCATCACGGCGACGGTCTTCGCGGTGATGAGCTTCTCGACCGAGGCGATGTCGTTCAGATCGGCCTTCGGGAAGCCCGGCACTTGCGGTGCGTAGATCGTGTCCCAGCCCGGCTTGCCGCTTGCCGACATCGTCGCGATCGTGCGGCCGTGGAAGCTGTGGTCGAACGTGATGATCTCGTAGGCGCCGTCACGATGCTTCTTGCCCCACTTGCGCGCGAGCTTGATCGCGCCTTCGTTGGCTTCGGCGCCGCTGTTGGCGAAGAACACCTTGTCGAAGCAGCTGTGCTCGGTGAGCAGGCCCGCGAGCTTCGCCATCGGCTCGTTGTAGAAGGCCGGCGACGGGTTGATGAGCAGGCGCGACTGCTGCTCCAGCGCCTCGATCATGCCGTCGTTGCAATGCCCGAGGCTGTTGACGGCCCACCCCTGGATGAAGTCCAGGTATCGCTTGCCCTCGTTGTCGTAGAGCCACGACCCCTTGCCATGCGTGAAAACGATTTCGGGCCGGTTGGTGATGTACATCAGCGACTCGATCGGGTATTCGGAATAATTCATGGCAACGGGCTCCGCGTTGGGGCTGCACAAGGGTTGAAGAAGATACGGCGGAAAAACAAAAAGCCACGGACTGGCCGTGGCTTTCGTGATTCGAACTTGCTGTGCGTTGAGATGTGCAACGCGCGTCCGCGAGTAGCCAGGCCCTAAAGATGGGGCGAGCGGCGACGTCGGAGGGCGGACAGGATGCAGTTCATGGGCGCAAGAATACGACAAGCCGAATGGCGATGTAAACCATCAATGTGCCGAATTTTTCCAGGCGGCCGAAGAATTTTTCGTGACGACAGCCCGGCGGGTCGATGCATTGCACACGCAACGACCCGCTCGGGCGAGCTTCAGACGGCGTTCGCGAGGTCGGCGGCGCTCGTGAACGAGTCCGCGTAGAACTCCGCTTCGGGCAGACCGTGGTGCTGCGTGAAGTCGCGCTGCGCGGACTCCACCATCACCGGCGCGCCGCACGCATAGACCTGGTGGCCCGAAAGATCGGGCAGATCCTCGATCACGGCGCGGTGCACGAAGCCCGTGCGGCCGGTCCAGTCGTCGCCGGCGGCGGGCTCGGAGAGCACCGGCACGAAGCGGAAGTTCGGAATCTCCTTCGCCCATTGTTCGGCGAGTTCCATCAGGTACAGGTCCTTCTTCTGGCGCGCGCCCCAGTAGAGCGTCATCGGGCGGTTCAGGTTCTTGTGGACCGCGTGCTCGACGATCGCCTTGAGCGGCGCGAAGCCGGTGCCGGAGGCCAGCAGCACGATGGGCTTATCGGATTCCTCGCGCAGGAAGAAGGTGCCGAGTGGCGCTTCGAAGCGCAGGATGTCGCGCTCCTTCATCTGCGAGAAGACGTGGTCGGTGAACTTGCCGCCCGGCATGTGGCGGATGTGCAGCTCGATCGGGCCTTGCTCGTGCGGCGCGCTCGCCATGGAGTAGCTGCGGCGCGTGCCGTCCTTGAGGATGAATTCGAGGTACTGGCCGGCGAGATACTGCAGGCGCTCGTTGGCGGGCAGTTGCAGCTTGAGGACGACGACGTCGTCGGCGCGGCGCTCGATGGCGGCGATGCGGGTAGGCAGCTTGCGCACCTGCACGTCGCCCACGCCCGCCACTTCGCGGATGTCGATTTCGAGGTCGGTTTGCGCCGTCGCACAGCAGAAGAGGGCCATGCCGCGCGTTCTTTCGTCATTGGAAAGCGCCGAAGCCGCGTGGGCGCGCTGCTCGACTTCGCCGTGGCAGACCGTGCCCTTGCACGAGCCGCACGCGCCGTTCTTGCAGCCATACGGCAGGCCGATGCCCTGACGCAGGGCCGCGTTGAGAATGGGTTCGTCGGGCTCGACCTGGAATTGCCGGCCGCTTTGCTTGAGCGTTACGTTGAAAGCCATATTCAGGGAAGCGTAAGTCTGTATCCGAGGGTTGATTCCGGGCGCGGGTCGCTTTGGGTAAGTTGCCGCGCTTTCTTGCCGGCCTTCGCCGCGAGGCCCGGGCCGCTAAAATGGTTCCACCATGATCGCCACACGAACCTTGCGCCGTGCGCGCATCCTGATTGTCGGTTGCGGCGACGTCGGCCTGCGCGGCGTCACCCAGTTGCGCGAGCGGCCAGACCGCGCGCGCGTATTCGCGCTCGCGCGCCGTGCCGAGCGCGCAGACGTCGTACGGGCCGCGGGAGCCACGCCGGTGCGCGGCGACCTCGATTCCCGCAGGAGTCTCGCGCGGATCGCGGGCCTGGCTCGCACCGTCCTGCACCTCGCGCCACCGCAACAATCCGGCGACGACGACCTGCGCACGCGCCGCCTGATCGCGGCGCTGGCGGCGCGGCGTCGCGCGGTGTCGCGGCCTGCGCTGGCGGGCGCCGCGCCGCGCGCCTTGCGGCCCCCACTGCATTGCCTCGTGGACCACATGCGCCGCAGCGCTGTCGGCCAAGCCGCAGCCTTTGGAGCATCCGTCATTGTACCCGAGCGCATCCGGCGGTTTTCCGGCGCCCGGCGCAAGCGGCTCGAACGCCCGAGGCTCGTCTACGCGAGCACGACGGGGGTGTACGGGGATTGCGGCGGCGCGCGCATCGACGAAACACGCACGGTGCAGCCCGCCAACGCCCGCGCCATTCGCCGGGTGTCGGCCGAACGGCAACTGCGCCGCGCGACGGCGCGCGGCGCGCTCAGCGCCACGATCGCGCGCATTCCCGGCATTTATGCCGCGAACCGTCTCCCGCTCGCCCGGCTGGAAAAGCGCACGCCAGCGCTCGTAGCGAGCGACGACGTCTACACGAGCCACATCCACGCAGACGACCTCGCGGCGATTCTCCTGCGCCTCGCGACACACGGCCGCCCGGGGCGCACGATCCACGCGACGGACGACAGCGAACTGAAGATGGGCGAGTACTTCGACCGCGTGGCCGATGCCTTCGGCCTCGCGCGCGCCCCGCGCGTGAGCCGCGCCGAGGCCGAGCGCGAACTCGAGCCGGTCTTGCTGTCGTTCATGCGGGAGTCGAGACGGCTCGCCAATACGCGCCTCAAGCGCGAACTGCGCGTGCGTTTGCGTTATCCCGACGTAGATGCGTTCTTGCGCACGCTGCCGCCGCACCCGTGACTCCGGGCGGGCGGCGCGGCGCAAAGCGTGCCGTTCACGTGATGGCCGGCAGCGCTTCGAGCAGGAGGAAGCACAATAGCGCTCCGATGAGCGCCCCGATGAGGTTCGGATGATACTGATGTCGCATATGCATCGACGCGAGCAGGCCACCAATCAGAACCGCCCCTAGCGCCATGAAGGCCATCAACACGAATGAGATTTCGAATGAGCCGTTGATGATCATGATGCCCCTCCTTGCAACTTGTAATCGTTCTTGAGACGAGTATAGGGCGGAAGCCCGGCAAGGACATGCTGCGGCGCGGCGAAAACGATGCCTGTTTGCAAGCATCGGTGCGTCAACCCACTGAGCGGCGGGCGCCCGCGCCGCCCGGTGGTGGTTTACCCGTTGTTGCGCAACGCGTCGAGCGCCGCGGCGTCGAGCCATTGCCAGGCGCCCGGCGCCAGACCGGCGGGCAGGGAAAAGCCGCCAATGCGCTCGCGGTGGAGCGCCTCGACGCGGTTGCCGGCCGCGGCCACCATCCGTTTGACCTGATGATATTTGCCTTCGAGCACGGTCAACTCCAGCTCGTGATCTGAACGTGCGCAGGCAGCGACGGCGGCAATCGGCTCGCGCTCGCCGTGCAGCAGCACGCCTGCACGCAGGGCATTGAGCTGGACCTCGTCGAGCGGATGGCGCGTGCTCGCCACGTAGACCTTCGGCACCTTGCGCTTGGGCGACGTGAAGGCGTGGACGAACTGGCCATCGTCGGAAAGCAGCAGGAGGCCGGTCGTATCCTGATCGAGGCGGCCCACGCACTGCACGTTGCGCTCTCCGAACTGCGGCGGCAGCAAATGAAACACGCTCAGGTGATGCTGCGGATCGCGCGAGCACTCATAGCCCGCGGGCTTGTTGAGCGCAAGGTAGGCGCGCTCGTGAAACGGCCACGGCGTGCCGTCCACGCTGAAGACGAGGCCTGCCGTGTCGAACGTTGCGAGGGGGTCGTTGCAGGGCTCGCCCGCGACGGCGACCCGCGCGTCGGCGATGAGCGCGCGGCATTGGCGGCGTGAGCCGAAACCCTGAGTGAAGAGGATGCTTTCGAGATTCATGACGGACGGCTGACAGCGTAGAGCCGGCTATTTTATCCGCGGCGACGTGGTCAACGCCGCCGTGCCCGCCGCCTGTCCGCTTCGCACGGCTTGACCGCGCTTTTCGGGCGGATGGCGTAACGTAGCGCAAGGTATCGGCAGGTCCGGCCGGCTCGCACCGCCTGGACACGTACGAAATTGCCCCCCAATTTTCTTCTCGCGCAGCGCCCGGTCTCGGAGCGCGCGCTGCGCCATTCGGCTCACGTGGAGAACACCATGGCGAAGACAATAGCGGATCATCTGGCGAAAACGCTCGAGGCAGTCGGCATCGAGCGTATCTGGGGCGTGACCGGCGACAGCCTGAACGGGCTGTCGGCGAGCCTGCGCAAGCTCGGCACGATCCGCTGGATGCACACGCGGCACGAGGAAGTCGCCGCCTTCGCGGCGGGCGCCGAAGCGGCGGCAACCGGCCGGCTCGCGGTGTGCGCGGGCAGTTGCGGGCCTGGCAATCTGCATCTCATCAACGGTCTCTACGACTGCCATCGCAACCGCTCGCCGGTGCTCGCGATCGCGGCTCATATTCCCTCGACGGAAATCGGCCTCGGCTATTTTCAGGAGACGCACCCGACCGAACTGTTCCGCGAGTGCAGCCACTACGTGGAGCTGGTGACGAACGCCTCGCAGTTTCCGCGCGTGCTCGACACCGCGCTGCGCACCGCGATCGACCAGAAGGGCGTCGCCGTGATCGTGCTGCCCGGCGACGTGGCGCTTCTGGACGCGTCCGACGAGGAGCCCGCATGGGCTCAGGCGGCGCGTCCGGCGACCTTGCCTTCGTCGGCGGATATCGACCGGCTCGCCGAACTGCTCAATCGCTCCGAAGCGGTGACGCTGCTGTGCGGCAGCGGCTGCAAGGGCTCGCACGACGAAGTGGTGGCTTTCGCGGACGCGCTCGGCGCGCCGACGGTGCATGCGCTGCGCGGCAAGCAGTACGTCGAATGGGACAACCCATTCGACGTGGGCATGACCGGGCTGATCGGCTTCAGCTCGGGCTACCACGCGATGATGTCGTGCGACACGCTCGTCATGCTCGGCACCGACTTCCCGTATCGCAACTTCTATCCGCAGCATGCGAATATCGTGCAGATCGACCGCGACGCGGCCGCGCTCGGCAAACGCGCGCCGCTCACGCTCGGACTCATCGGCGACGTACGCGAAACATTGCGCGCGCTCACGCCGAAGCTCACGCGCAAGACCGACCGGCGCTTCATCGAGCATGCGCGCGAGCACTACGCGAACGCGCGCAAGGGACTCGACGAACTTGCGCGCCCGGCGGCCGCGGGCAAGCCGCTGCATCCGCAGTATGTGGTGGCGCGTCTCGACGCGCTCGCAGAGGACGATGCAATCTTCGCGGTCGACGTTGGCACGCCCACGCTCTGGGCCGCGCGCTATCTGACGATGAATGGCCGGCGCCGCCTGCACGGCTCGTTCAACCATGGCTCGATGGCGAACGCCATGCCGCAGGCGCTCGGCGCGCAGGCAGCCCACGCCGGGCGCCAGGTCGTCTCGCTCTCCGGCGACGGCGGTCTTTCGATGCTGCTCGGCGACATTCTCACGGCGCGTCAGCTCGATCTGCCGATCAAGATCGTTGTCCTGAATAACAGTTCGCTCGGTTTCGTCGCCATGGAGATGAAGGCCGGCGGCTACGTGGAGACTGGCACCGATCTGGCGGCCACCAACTTCGCGGATATCGCGCAAGGCGCGGGCCTTTTCAGCGTGCGCGTGGAGACGTCCGAAGCGCTCGATGAGGCGTTGCGCGCGGCGTTCTCTCACGCGGGGCCGGCGCTCGTCGACGTGGTGACGACGAAGCACGAACTGGCCATGCCGCCGAAGCTGCAGTGGGCGCAGGCGAAAGGGTTCAGCCTCTACATGTTGCGTGCGGTTCTGAGCGGGCGCGGAGACGAAGTGGTGGAGCTGGCGCAGACGAATTTGCGCTGAGTTTCGTGCGGCAGACCTGCGTCAGTCAGTGATCGAGACGCAGGTGCTGTCCTCTGGCCAGGTGCGAAATTCATCGACGCGGCCCGCGCGCACGTCGAGCAGCAGCCGGTCCAGCGCTTCGAGCCTTGCGGATCTGTCTGCGCTCGAGCGTATCAACGTGGCGGCGGTGCGTCCCGAGACGGACTCGTGGGCCTCGATGAGGATGCGAATGGCTTCCTCTCGCGTCATGAAAATGCGGTCCATTGTGCGCTCCCGGTTTGCTATCTCAATAACATCGACAACGATAGCAGCGGGGCGCGGCACGCCGCGCGGCATCCGCAGGACGCTTGATCTTCGTCCAAAGAAGGGTGTGCTGGATGCGGACCGGCAACAAAAAACCCGCGAAGCGTCGAGCTTTCGCGGGTTTCAGGACTCCGGCGGCCATTGCCGGAAAGCATTCTGGTGCCTCGGGCCGGAATCGAACCGGCACTCCTTTCGGAACCGGATTTTGAGTCCGGCGCGTCTACCAATTTCACCACCGAGGCGTGTGTTATTGCGAGTTTCTCGCACTCGAGCAAACATGCAAGCGCTCGAAGTAGCCGGTGATTATGACGCAAATCGCCCGTCCAGGCAACTGTGCGGCGCCGGAAAGCCGTCAGATCGTCCGCGAGAACCGCTCGGGCTGCTGTGCGCCAAGGTAGCGGTCAAACACCATCGCAATATTGCGCACCAGCATGCGTCCAGCGGACAGCACCTCGAGGCGGTCGGCGCTGCGTGCAACGAGCCCGTCGTGTTCGAACTCGCGCAGGCGTTCGAGTTCGGTCGCAAAAGTCGCCGGAAAACGAATGCCGTAGGCGGCCTCGAACTCGTCGTAGCGCAGTTCGAGATTGCACATGAGTTCCGTGATGATGTCGCGGCGCAGACGGTCGTCGGCGGTGAGGCGCACGCCTTTCGCAGTCGCGAGCTTGCCCGCGCCGATGGCCGCACCGTAGCCGATCAGATCCTTCGCGTTCTGCGCGTAGACGTCGCCGACCTTGCCGATGGCCGAGGCGCCGAAGCCGATCAGATCGCAGTCGGCGCGCGTGCTGTAGCCCTGGAAATTGCGGTGCAGCGTGCGCTGCGCCTGGGCGCGCGCGAGTTCGTCGGTGGGCAGTGCGAAATGGTCCATGCCGATGTAGACGTAGCCCGCCTCGGTGAGCTGCTCGATCACGAGCCTGAGCAGCGCCATGCGCTCCGCAGGCGTGGGCAAGGTGGCTTCGTCCATCTGGCGCTGCATCTTGAAGAGATGCGGCATGTGCGCGTAGCCGAACACCGAGATCCGATCGGGCGCGAGCAGCAGCATCGTCTCGAGCGTGCGGCCGAATGCTTTGACGTTCTGGTACGGCAAGCCGTAGATCAGATCGACGCTGATCGACTCGAAGCCGTTCGCGCGCGCGGCGTTCATGACGTCGACGGTCAGTTCGAGCGGCTGCATGCGGTTGACCGCCTTCTGCACGACCGGATCGAAGTCCTGAACGCCCAGGCTCAGCCGGTTGAAGCCGAGCGAACGCAGATGCGCAATGGTCTGCGCCGTGGCTTCGCGCGGGTCGATCTCGATCGAGTATTCGCCGGCGTCGTCGGGCTGCAGCGCGAAGTGTTCGCGCGTGGCGGCCATGAGCGTGCTCATTTCGTCCAGCGAGAGAAAAGTGGGCGTGCCGCCGCCCCAATGCAGCTGCGAAACGGGGCGCTTCGTGTCGAAGAGCGCGGCCTGCAACTGCACTTCGCGGATCATCTGCGCGAGATACGGTTTCGCGCGGCCGCGGTTCTTCGTAATGACCTTGTTGCAGCCGCAATAGAAACAGACGGTGTCGCAGAACGGGATGTGGAAGTACAGCGAGAGATCGGTTTCGCTCGCGCCCGGATCGGCTGCCGCGCGCCGGTAGTCGGCGGGATCGAAGTCGTCGCGGAACTGCAGGGCGGTGGGGTAGGACGTGTAGCGCGGGCCGTTGGCGCCGTATTTGGCAAGCAGGTCGGGGCGAAAGAGCAGGTCGGCGTCGCTCATGCAAAGCTCACTGGGAAGGGCGGCGCACGGGTGGGCAGCGTTCGGTGCCGCGGAACGCCGCGCACAGGTGGCCTGTCCCTTGTCCTACAGCGCCAGATGGACAAAGTGTACGAGCGCGTAGGAAGAAGCGATTGTGTAAAAAGGTCGCACGCGAGCGATGGCACAATGCCGTCTGGTCCGCTGCCGCGCGGACACGATTTGTCAGCGTTCCAGGAAACCGAAGTGAGTACCGATTTTCCCGCCGATGCCTCAGTGCACGCCTGCCGTCCCGGTTGCGGCGCGTGCTGCATCGCGCCGTCCATTACGAGCCCGATTCCGGGCATGCCTGAAGGCAAGCCGGCCGGCGTGCGCTGTGTTCAACTCGGCGAGGACCTGCGCTGCATGATCTTCGGCTCGCCGTTGCGGCCGGCGTGCTGCTCGGGGCTGCAGCCGCAGCTCGAGATGTGCGGCGAGTCGCGCGAGGAGGCCATGTTCTGGCTCACGCGTCTCGAGGCGCAAACCCAGCCGCAAACCGAGCCACAAGCGCCAGCCGCGCGCTGAACCCGGCGCAAACTGCGTCGGTCGGCAGCCATGCGCCAGAATGACGGCGCGCCAGTCCCGGCCCAACAAGGAGATTTCGCATGGCCCACACCGCAACGCGCGTTTCCCGGCGCGCCTTCCTGTTCTCAGCCTGCGCTGCGGCGGGTACGGCGATGTCGCTCGGCGCGTGTGCGACGGGGATCTTCCCGTTCATTCCCGATCACTACACGTTTTCACAGCAGCAGGTGCAGGATGCGGTGCAGCGCAAGTTTCCCTATCACCGCTCGATGCAGCAGATCTTCGACGTCTCGCTCACGAACCCGGTGGTCACGCTGCAGCCCGATCGCAATCGCGTGGCCGTGCGCCTCGACGCACACCTCGAAAGCCCGTTGATGCAGCAGCCCGTGAGCGGTGCGTTCACGGTGTCGAGCGAACTCGCGTACGACAGCACGAGCCGCGCCGTGGTGCTGCGCTCGCCCTCGGTGGATGGCGTCGACATGGCGGGCAACGCCGCCGCCTACGCGCCGCAGGTGAGCGCGGTCGCCGCGCTCGTCGCCACCCAGCTGCTCAACAATTACCCCGTCTATACGTTCAAGCCCGACCAGCTCCGATTTGCCGGCGTCAACTACGAACCCGGTACAATCACCATCCTTACAAACGGCATACGCGTGCAGATCGTCGAGAAGTAAGCCGACGAGACGCCGTCCGGCGCACGCGGCCGTTGTCGGTCGCGTGGCGCGGCGTGCGCCGTCCCCCACGCTCAAAGAAGAGGGATAAAAGGGATGGACTGGATGTTGACCTGCAAGGCCTTGATTCTCGGCATCGTCGAAGGGCTGACGGAGTTTCTGCCCGTGTCGAGCACGGGGCATCTGATCGTCGCCGGCAGCTTGCTCAATTTCGACGGCGCCTATGCCAAGACCTTCTACGTGGTGATCCAGTTTGGCGCGATTCTCGCCGTGTGCTGGGAGTTCCGCCGCAAGATCGGCGAAGTGGTCACAGGGTTGCCCTCGCGGCCCGATGCGCGGCGCTTCACGCTCAACGTGATCGTCGCCACCATTCCGGCAGTCGTGCTCGGTCTGATGTTCGAAAAGACGATCAAGTCGGTGCTCTTCGCGCCGGTGCCGGTGGCGTTCGCCCTTGTTGGCGGTGGCCTCGTCATCCTGTGGGTCGAGAATCGCCTGCGTGGCCCGAAGGGGCTGCCGGTCGCCGAGCAGCGCGGCGCGCGCGTGAACTCGATTGACGCGATCACACCGCTCGACGCCTTCAAGGTGGGCTGCGCGCAGTGCTTCGCGCTGATTCCGGGCATGTCGCGTTCGGGCTCGACCATCATCGGGGCGATGCTGTTCGGCCTCGAGCGGCGCGTCGCGACCGAGTTCTCGTTTTTCCTTGCGATTCCCGTGATCTTCGGCGCGACCGTTTATGAGCTGTACAAGAGCTGGCACGAGCTTTCCATGGACTGGCTCGGGCTCTTCGGCATCGGCTTCGTCGCAGCGTTCGTCAGCGCGTTCGCGTGTGTGCGCTGGCTCCTGCGCTTCGTGGCTTCGCACGATTTCACCGCCTTCGCCTGGTACCGGATCGCTTTCGGTCTCGTGGTCCTGCTGTTCGGTTATGGCGGCGGGCTAGGCTGGGACGACTGAAAACGCAACGGGCGCCGCGTGACATCACGGCGCCCGTTCTTCTTCACGGTTGCGGTTTTAGTCCGCGCGGCGGCGGAACACGAGATCCCACACGCCGTGACCGAGCCGCAGGCCGCGGCGCTCGAACTTCGTCACCGGGCGGTAGTCGGGGCGCGGCGCGTAGTCGGCGGCCGTGTTCTCGAGCGCGGGCTCCGCGCTGAGCACTTCGAGCATCTGCTCGGCGTAGTTCTGCCAGTCCGTCGCGCAGTGCAGGTACGCGCCCGGCTTCATGCGCGAGACGAGATGCGCGACGAACTTCGGCTGAATCAGGCGGCGCTTGTGATGGCGCGCCTTGTGCCACGGATCGGGGAAAAAGATGTGCACGCCGTCGAGGCTCGCCGGCGCGATCATGTGCTCGAGCACTTCCACGGCGTCGTGCTGGATGATGCGGATGTTCTCCAGATTCTGCTCGCCGATCAGTTTGAGCAGCGCGCCAACGCCAGGCTCGTGGACCTCGACGCCGAGGAAGTCGTCCTCTCGGCGCAAGGCGGCGATTTCCGCTGTGCTTGCGCCCATCCCGAAACCGATCTCCAGAATGCGCGGTGCGTGCCGTTCAAACACGGCGTCCCAGTCGGCGGCTTCGGGCGCGTAGGGCACGACGAAGCGCGGGCCCAGTTCGTCGAGCGCGCGGCGCTGGCCCGTCGAGACGCGGCCGGCGCGCGTCACGAAGCTGCGGATGCGGCGGTGGTGCAGCGCGTCGCCGTGCGCGTTCGTGTCGGAGGCGGCGTCTTGTGCGTCGGACTGCGTGGCGTCGGGACGGGCGTCGTCGTTGGGATCGTGATTCATCTTCGCAGGTGGTATGAGAGCGGCGGATGTCGCGGCTGTCGATAATGGGGGCGGGCTGCGCCTTCGGCTCGGTGCGAGGCATGTCGGGCCATACGCGGCGACGCGGTGCCGGAGGCTACGCGGGCCGGCGTGGCCGGACGCCTCGTTGGCCGCTTTCGCGTTCGGCGGAATCGGCAACGGCCTTGGGCCCGGCAGGCGGGCGCGGCGCGCTCGAAGCCCAGCGGCTCCGAAGCCGTCGCGCATTATATCAGCGCGCTTGCACGGCTCTGGCGGCTGAGGAGGGCGGCAGTACCTCGCGAGGCTACGGTCCGTGCCTCAATCGGCTGAAACGACGAAGTCGTGCGAACTACGTGTCGGCGGACCAGCTCGCGGCGCGTGCGGGGAGGCCCGAGGAGCGCCGGAGTGCATTGTGCAACGGAGGAATTCAGATCGTGCCCGGCGTGTGCCGGTCGGGCGGGCTTGGCGTCCCGAGGGTGTCCCGGCAGGAGCGCTGTCTGGAAGCCCAGGCCTCGAAGAGAGGTCGGTAAGCCGACGTGGAGCGGGCGATGGGAATCGAACCCACGTCATCAGCTTGGGAAGCTGAGGTAATGGCCATTATACGACGCCCGCAGAGCGCGCTATTTTACGCGTTTTTGGCCTTCTTGCGCAATGACGCGCTCAAGCGACGCGGCGCGCCAGGCGCGCCGCCAGATGCATCAGACCGTTTGCCGATGCCCTCAAATCCCGAACAGCGTGAGCGAAACCGCCGCGCGGGTGACGATCATCAGCAGCACCTGCACGATCACGAAGAGCAGAATCGGCGAGAGGTCGAGGCCGCCCAAGTTCGGCAGGATTCGGCGCAGCGGGTTGAGGAACGGCGCCGTCAGCTGGAACAGCACGGGCATTGCCGCCGAGCGCGGATTGAGCCACGAGAGCAGCGCCATCAGGATCGTCAGCCAGATCAGCAGGTTGAGCGCCCATTTCACGAGCGTGAGCAACGCGACGATCAGCAGTGTCGGCAAAAGACCCAATGGGTCCACGCCTGCGATCCATACCATCAGCAGCACGTAGGCAATGGCCGCGATCAGCGCGCCGACCACGCTCGCCCAGTCGATGCCTCGCACGCCGGGAATCACGTGCCGCAGCGGCAGCACCAGCCAGTTGGTCACCTGCTGGATCGCATGGGTCACGGGGTTGTACGGCGGCACACGCACGTACTGGAGCCAGGCGCGCAGCAGCAGGGCGGCGCCGAACAGCGTGAAGACCGTATTGAGCAGAAAGCGGGCGATATCGCCGAACATCGGTGTTGTTTCCTTCTTGTGTGGGTGGCGGCGCGCTTGGCGTGTGGCGGCCGATAAAAGGTCAGTCGGGGTTCCGTTTGCCCCGTTCAACCACGCGGAGCACGTCAGACGGACACCTTGACCTCGCTGATCAGAATGGTGCCATTTCCGCCGTCGGTGTAGTTGGGAATGTCGTCGAGGAGGGTGTCGGCATGCGGCTGAAACACCGCGTAGAACGCATCGACCGTCTCGAACAGGAAGTGTCCGGCCGCGACGTACGGCGGCGGCGTGCCCGGCGGCCCGGCGTTGATGCCGATGTCGACCGACCAGCCCTTGAGCGATTCGCCGAAGAGCTTCGCCGCGAGCGGCATGTGGTGCGTGCAGTAGTACCCGCTGTCGAAACGACCGTTCTCGCGATAGGGATAGAGGATGCTGACCTTGATCATTGTGCGTGCTCGTCGGTGAGTCCCATGGGCGCGCGTTGCCTGCCGCTGCGATGCGCGCCGTCGCCACATTAACACGGCTTACGCCTCGCCAGTATCCGCGAGCGATGCCGCCGCGAGGGCCTCGCGCGAGGCGGCGGCCGGTGCTCGCGGCGCGCGCGCCGCGCAAAATGGCTGCGCTCACGGCAGGCTTTTCGGCGAACGGCTACAGTGATTCTGACAGGCAGCGCAGGGAAGGCGCCGGACGGCGCGAGTGTTGCGCCACAGCCGCGCGGCGCACGAAGTGTTCGCCTTCGTACCGATCACGCGCCGATGGTGCGACTACAAATGAGGGGGGTGGCCGCGGCGCCGCGCCAATAGCCTGACGCGGCACGATTTCTGCTGTTGGCTCGCGGCGCATTTATGCGCCGCAACTCAAACCCAGCACGCGGAAGCCGTAACGAACAGTGCGCAATGCATATACGGCGCCTGTGAGGCTATCTCGCAACACTGCCATTTTTGTCTAGAAATCTGAGCACAATACTTTTCATCGTTTCGGTTTCGTCGTTGCAGTCGTGCAATTGGGTTTGTTCCTGTCGGTAGTCCGATTCGGGGAGTTCACCATGAGCATCTTCGCTTACCGAAAGCATCTGCGGTTTCTCACGCCCTTTCAGCGTCGCCGCTGGTGGGATCAGAAGAAGCGCCTGACGCCACGTGTGCGCATCAGTGGCGCTTATGTCCCACCGAACGTCACGCGCGAGTTCACCTACGTGAAGGTCGGATAGCGGAGAGTTTGCCTTGTCTGGCCGGCGATTCGTGTGCCGCCGGCTGGGTCGGATGAGACGCCCGGTTCCATGACCGGGCATCGTCGTTTACAGCCTCGTCGCGCGTGGCGACCGCAGGCCGAACATAGTCCGGTGAACCAATTTGTAATCAAACATTACCGGGAGATTGGCCCCCCGATGCCCTCGCGCAGGTAACAATGACAGTGCCCTGGTTTTTGTAACCAATGTCGGCGTATTCGGGCGCGCGTGCGGCGATTTTTCGCGGCTGCCGCGCCCACCGGGCTTGACGCGCTATTAAGCGCCCCCAAAACAGGATTGCAATTCGAAACAAATGGCTACCAATGGCGGCCGCCGTTTTCGATACATTGAATGCGTGGGCACTGCCCGTCATATGCGCGTCGCCGCTGGCGGCCGCCAGGAGAAGAGAAGTGAAAAAGACCGTATCGTTCATCGTTGCCGCGGCACTGGGTGTGGGGTTCGTCAGCGCGGCCCAGGCGCACGTCTCGGTGGGTATCGGCATTGGCATTCCGGTGGCCCCGGCTTATCCCGTCTATGCTGCGCCGGTCTACGCACCGCCGCCCCCGCCCGTGGTCTATGCGCCGCCGCCGGTGGTGTACGCGCCGCCGCCCGCCGTCGTCGTAGGCGGCTACGGTGGCTACGGCTACTACGGCCGTCCGTACTGGCATCACGGCTACTACGGCCACGGCTACTACGGCCGCGGCTACTACCGTCATTGAGTGTGACGGGCGGCGCACGCCGCCCGGCTGCGTTTTCACGAACGGCGCAACGCCGGCTCACGCCGCGTTGCGCTGTTTGTTTTTGGCGCTCGCTTTCGCCGCGTGCATGGCACGCTAGATCGATGCGCGCCGAGCGGTCCATAGGCGCACCTGCGCCCGACATGGATTACGACGCGCCCGCGCCCTGCAGGAGCAGTTCGCGATAGCCGTGCACGATCACGCTGTACGAAAAATACGCGAATAGCAGCGCCGAAAGCACATGGCAGGCGCGCAGCAGACCGGTGCCGGCGCGTTTGCGGCCATGGCTGGCCAGTCCGCAAAGGAAAAAGGTCCAGCTGAGACCGCCCGCAAAAAAGCCCAGCAGGAAGAGCGAGGCCGCGCCGGCGCTCGTCGCCCCCGACTTGGCGATGAGCGCGCCACCGACAGCCGCGAACCAGAGAATCGCACTCGGCGAAGAGAGGGCAAGCAGCACGCCGCGCATGAAGCTGCGCCACGGGTTGGGCAGCGGCGCGGCGTTATCGGCTTCGCCTTCCACGGGCGGCGCCAATGCTGGATCGAGCGCTTCGCGCGCCATCTTCCACGTGAGCATGAGCAGCAGGGCCGAGCCGCCGATCCACACGACCCAGCGTACGGCCGAGAACTGCAGCAGCGCGGCCATGCCCGCAAGCGCGAGCGCGGCGTAGATGAGGTCGCCGAAACACGAGCCGAGCCCCAGCCAGAAGCCCGGGCGGAAGCCGTGCGTGAGTGTGAGCGAGATGATGGCGACGTTGACGAGACCGATGTCGAGGCAAAGCGAAAGCGACAGAAAAAAGCCGTCGGAAAGCAGGGAAACGTGAGACATGAAAACGATTTCTTGTTGGTATGGACTGCGCACCGCACACGCCCGCCTGTGAGCAAGCGGGCGTCGCGGCTCAAATCAGCTTCAGGCGTGCTTCAAACGCCGATGCACAGGTACTTCAGTTCGACATATTCGTCGATGCCGTACTTCGAACCTTCGCGCCCGAGACCCGACTGCTTCACGCCGCCAAACGGCGCGACTTCGTTCGAGATGAGTCCGGTGTTGACCCCGACCATGCCGTACTCGAGCGCTTCGGCCACACGCCAGACGCGGCCGATGTCGCGGCTGTAGAAGTACGAGGCGAGGCCGAATTCGGTGTCGTTGGCGAGGCCGACGACTTCGGCTTCGTCGTTGAAGCGGAACACCGCCGCGACCGGGCCGAAGGTTTCCTCGCGCGCGATCAGCATGTCGCGCGTGACGTCTGCGAGCACGGTGGGCTCGACATAGCGTCCCGAGCTGGCCTTGCCGCCCGCGACGACTCTGGCGCCCTGGGCGGTCGCATCGCTGATGTGCTGCGCGACCTTGGCGACGGCCGCGTCGTCGATCAACGGCCCCTGGTTCACGCCATCCTCGAAGCCGTTGCCCACCTTGATCTTGCGTGAGGCGGCGGCGAGCTTCTCGACGAAAACGTCGTACACCTTGTCGTGCACGTAGAAGCGGTTCGTGCAGACGCAGGTTTGGCCTGCGTTGCGGTACTTCGAGATCATCGCGCCTTCCACGGCGGCGTCGATGTCGGCGTCGTCGAACACGATGAAGGGGGCGTGCCCACCCAGTTCGAGGGCGATTTTCTTGACCGTCGGCGCGCACTGCTGCATGAGGATGCGGCCCACCGGCGTCGATCCCGTAAACGAGAGATGGCGCACGATGTCGCTCTCGCACAGCGCCTTGCCGATTGCGATGGAGTTCGCGGAGTCGGCGGTGAGCACGTTGAACACGCCCTTGGGTACGCCTGCGCGCTGCGCCAGTTCGGCGAGCGCGAGCGCGCAAAGCGGCGTTTGCTCGGCGGGCTTCACGACGATCGTGCAGCCCGCGGCGATGGCCGGCGCGACCTTGCGTGTGATCATCGCGATCGGGAAATTCCAGGGGGTGATCGAGGCGCACACGCCGATCGGCTGCTTGAGCACGACGAGCTTGCGGTCGCTGGCGGGGCTCGCGAGGACGTCGCCGTTCACTCGCTTGGCCTCTTCGGCAAACCATTCCAGGAAGGACGCGCCATAGATCACTTCGCCGCGCGCCTCGGCGAGCGGCTTGCCTTGCTCGGCGGTCATGATCGCGGCGAGGTCGTCGGCGTGCTCGATCACGAGATCGAACCATCGCCGCAGAATGGCTGCGCGCTCCTTGCCCGTCTTCGCGCGCCACGCCGGCAACGCGGCGTTCGCGGCGGCAATCGCGCGATGCGCCTCGTCGGCGCCAAAGTCGGGCACGCTCGCGATCTCGGCGTTGTCGGCGGGGTCGAGCACGGCGAACGTGGCCGCACCGCCGCTCCATTCGCCGTCGATGTACGCGCGGGTCTTGAAGAGGGCGGGGTCGTTCAGTTGCGTCAGGCGCTCCGATGCGGGCATCATCCTCGAGTCTCCTTCAGGTTCACTGGCGCCGCGGCTCATGCCATGCACGAGGCGTGACGCGGTAAGCGCGGCGTCGCGAAAAGGCGTCGCGGATGGATCGGCCGGCGTGGCGCCGAGGGCACTGCGCCGGGTTGCGCTAGCTGCGGCTAAAGCCTAGCTCGTCGTAGAGACGGTCGACGCGCGTCTTCACGGCCGCGTCCATCTCGATTGCGCGGCCCCATTCGCGGTCCGTCTCGCCGGGCCACTTGTTGGTGGCGTCGAGCCCCATTTTCGAGCCGAGGCCGGCCACCGGCGAAGCGAAGTCAAGATAGTCGATCGGCGTGTTCTCGACGAGCACGGTGTCGCGCGCCGGATCGATACGCGTGGTGATCGCCCAGATCACCTCCTTCCAGTCGCGGATGTCCACGTCATCGTCGACCACGACAATGAACTTTGTATACATGAACTGGCGCAGGAAGCTCCATACCCCGAACATCACGCGTTTTGCGTGCCCGGGGTAGCTCTTCTTCATCTGCACGATCGCCATGCGATAGCTGCACCCCTCTGGCGGCAGATAGAAGTCGGTGATCTCGGCAAACTGCTTCTGCAAGAGCGGCACGAACACTTCGTTGAGCGCCACGCCGAGCACCGCAGGCTCGTCGGGCGGCTTGCCCGTGTATGTCGAATGGTAGATCGCATCGCGGCGCATGGTGATGCGCTCGACCGTGAAGACGGGGAACCACTCCTGTTCGTTGTAGTAGCCCGTGTGGTCGCCGTAGGGGCCTTCGAGCGCGTGTTCGTACGCGGCGCTCGCGCCCTTGGCGGGGCGGGGCGGCGCGCCAGCGGGGGCCGGGCCGGGCTCGCCCGCCTGCGGGTAGATGAAGCCCTCGAGCACGATCTCGGCGCGCGCGGGCACCTGCAGCGTGTCGACGCCGGGTGTCAGGCACTTCGCGAGCTCGGTGCGGGCGCCGCGCAACAGGCCCGCAAACTGGTATTCGGAGAGCGTGTCGGGCACTGGCGTGACGGCGCCGAGAATCGTCGCCGGGTCGGCGCCGAGCACGACCGCCACCGGGTAAGGCTTGCCGGGGTTCTTCAGCGCGAACTCGCGGAAGTCGAGCGCGCCGCCGCGATGCGCGAGCCAGCGCATGATGAGCTGGTTGCGGCCAATCAGCTGCTGGCGGTAGATGCCGAGATTCTGGCGCGTCTTGTTGGGACCGCGCGTGACGGTGAGGCCCCAGGTGACGAGCGGGCCGGCGTCGCCGGGCCAGCAGGTCTGAATCGGCAGCTTCGCGAGATCGACATCGCTGCCTTCCCAGACGATCTCCTGGCAGGGCGGCGCGTTCACGGTCTTCGGTGCCATGTCCCAGACGGCCTTGGCGAGCGTGAGGAGCTTGCCCGCATCCTTCAGGCCGCGCGGCGGCTCGGGCTCTTTCAGCGCCGAGAGCAGCCGACCCACGTCGCGCAGCGACTCGAGCGCGGCGCCGTCGCCGCCGCTGTCCGGCGCGTCGATGCCCATGCCGAGCGCGACGCGCCGGGGCGTGCCGAACAGATTGCCGAGCACCGGGAACGCGTGCGTCGAACGGTTCTCAAAGAGTAGGGCCGGGCCGCCGGCGCGCAGGACGCGGTCGCACAGCTCGGTCATTTCCAGCACCGGAGAGACAGCTTGGGGGACGCGGCGCAATTCGCCGAGCGTCTCCAGGCGACCAACGAAGTCGCGCAGGTCTTTGTATTTCATTGGGAACCAATCGTGGCCAACGGGGATGGCCGGCTTGGGGGCCGCATGGGGCGGCGGCACGGGTTCCGCGGGCGCCGTATCAGATGTATCAGACGTATCAAGACGTATCAGACATCTGGCCGGGCAGACGCGGCGTAACGATTGTCGATTTTACCTGCGTTGGCTAGCGCACGCTGGGTGCCAATCTGCATAAGCGCCCGCAGACGCGCGTGCGACGCGGATTCCGCCCGATTGAACAGTGTTTATTATTACTATTGGTTATGTTTTCGGGATTCTATAGTATTGACGATCTATAAAACGCTGCTAGAATCCGTCCACATTGGTTGCAGGTTTTGAAATTTTTAGCCACCTTCCCGGTCCTTCAGACGCAACGCGTCGCCGTTTAGCCGCATCCCTGCACGGCTGTCCACGGTTTAGATTGGCTGTTCTCGTCAGCGCCTCTTCGCGCTGGCTTTTCGCGTGAGAACTCCGCGCGCGCACACTGCGTGCCTGGTCGTACAAAAGGAGTTCCACCCACGGCGACTTGCCGTTTTCCCGACGCCGCTGCCGCACCAGCCAGGGCGCGCGGTGTCTTGATCCTGCGGTTGGTCGTCTGCTTCGCGCCGACCCTCCCGCTGGATCATGCAACATGGGAGATCTGTAGATGAATACCTGGTTATCGTGGTGGCGCGCCGACGAGCGTGTAGCGCTTGGCCTGCGTGCGCTGCTGCGTCGTGGCACGCGTCTTAGCCATCACCTGTTCAGCATTGTTGGCGGCTGTGCCGTTCTGTTCGCTGTTGCCGTCTGGCTCATGCCCACGCTGCGTGGCACGCTCGCCGCCCGCGTGATGCCGTTCGTCTCGGCGGCGGTGCAGGCCGGCCCGGCACGTTTGCTGCAAGGCAACCCGCTGCCCTCGTTCGCGCCCCCCGGCGTGACGAACAACGAGGACAACGCCGACGGCGCGATGCTGCCCACTGCGCTCGCGCCCGATGCCGGTGCTGCCGGCGTCACTGCCGCAGCCGGCGCCACGGGCATTTCGCCCGCAGGCTCCAACGGCACGGTCGCGAAGGTCGCGAGCTCGGTGTCGAACGGCGGCATCGCCACGCTCGATGCCGTCACGCTCAACGGCCTCGATCCGCGTGCGCTGCCGACCAGCGTCGGCTCGCTCGCGCGCATGATTCCGCCCCAGCGCGTCACGCCCGACGCGCGCGATGACCGCGTGCTCGTTTCGGCGCGTGAACAGGCGCTCGTCGCCACCTATCTGGCGCGCCGCTACCGGGTCGCACAGGAGCCGGTCGGCGAACTCGTGAAGGCGGCGTTCGACACCGGCCGTGAAGTGGGGCTCGATCCGCTGCTGCTGCTCGCCGTGATGGCGATCGAATCGGGCTTCAACCCGTACGCCGAGAGTGGCGTGGGCGCGCAGGGCCTCATGCAGGTCATGTCGAAGGTGCACTCGGACAAGTTCCAGTACTTCGGCGGTCAGCGCGCGGCGCTCGATCCGCTCGCCAACATCAAGGTCGGCGCGCTGGTGCTCAAGGATTGCATCGCACGCGGCGGTTCGCTGCCGGGCGGCCTGCGTCTCTACGTCGGTTCGACGTCGCCGGACGACGGCGGCTACGGCGCCAAGGTGATGGCCGAGCGCGGGCGTCTGCGTGACGTCGCACGCGGCCGCAACGTGCCGATCAACGCGCCGCAGGCGCCCGTCACCACCACGGCCAGCACGTCTGCGCAGAAGGTGGCGAGCATCAACGGCGAGAAGCGCGTGCACGTGACGCTCGACAACGCCCACGCGATCGTCGAGAAGTCGTCGTCCGCGAACAGCGGTTCCGCTCAGGACGACGCCAGCACCAGCACGACGGCCCAGAAGCACGCTTCGTCCGAACTGGGTGCCTGAGCAGCTAGAGCTGAAAGACCGGACCAAACAAAAAGGCACCCGCGGGTGCCTTTTTCCATTTCTCGACCACTAGCGCATTAGCGTCCGAAGAACGTATGCAGCCGCTCGACCGCTTCCTCGAGGCGCTCGTACGCCGTGGCATACGAGAGCCGCACGTACTGATGCGGCGCGGCGACGCCGAAGTCCATGCCGGGCACCATCACCGTGCCCGCGTCGTGCAGCATTGCGCGGGTGAGCGCGTCGCTGTCGCCGGCGGCAGGGTGCGCGACGTTCGAGCAGTCGGCGTAGACGTAGAACGCGCCGTCGGGCATCACGGGCACCGTGAAGCCGAGCGATTCGAGCGCCGGCGCGATGAAGTCGCGGCGGCGCTTGAATTCGAGCCGGCGGCCCTCGTAGAGCTTCAGCGTGTCCGGGTCGAAGCAGGCGAGCGCGGCATGCTGCGCGAGCGCGGACGCGCAGATGAACAGGTTCTGCGCGAGCTTTTCGAATGCGCCGACCAGCGAAGGCGGCACCACGAGCCAGCCCAGACGCCAGCCGGTCATGTTGAAGTACTTCGAGAAACTGTTGACGGTCACTACGTCGTCGCCGTACGACAGCGCGGAGACGGGCGGCGTGTCGTACGACAGGCCTTGATAGATTTCGTCGACGATCGTGAAGCCGCCGCGCGCACGCACGCTTTGCACGATGCGCTTGAGTTCGTCGGGCTCGATCGAGGTGCCGGTGGGGTTCGACGGCGAGGCGAGCAGCACGCCGCGCGTGCGCGGCGACCACAGGCGCTCGACATCGGCGGCGGTGAGCTGGAAGCGCGCCTCCGGGCCGCTCGGCACGAGCACCGGCTTGCCTTCCGCGGCGGCCACGAAGTGGCGGTTGCACGGATAGCAGGGGTCGGGCATCAGCACTTCGTCGTCGCGGTCGACGAGCGCGGTGCAGGCGAGCAGGAGCGCCGCCGAGGCGCCGGCCGTCACGACGATGCGCGCGGGGTCGACCGTGAGGCCGTACGCGTGCTGGTAGTGCGCGGCGATCGCCTCGCGCAGCGCGTGGATGCCGAGCGCGCTCGTGTATTGGGTGACGCCGCGGCGCAGCGCGGCGGCGGCCGCCTCGACGACGGGCTCGGGCGCCGTGAAGTCCGGCTCGCCGATCCCCATGTGGATGATGTCGCGTCCAGCGCGTTCGAGCTTCGCGGCTTCCTTCGCCAGTTCCATGACGTAGAAAGGCTGGATCTCGTCGACGCGCGCGGCTAGCCGCAGCAGCGGTTCGGCAACGGTGTTCATGCGGGTCTTTCCAATACTGACAGATCACGCGGCGCGCGGGGCCGGGCGCTCAGGCGCACCCGCTCGCCCCGGCTGCTCGCGTTCTTACGACTTGCGGGCGTTTTGTGCTTCGGTGGCGCGCAGTTGCGCCGCGAGCTTGTCGAGCACGCCGTTCACGTACTTGTAGCCGTCCGAGCCGCCGAAGGTCTTCGTGAGCTCGACCGCCTCGTTGATCACGACGCGGTACGGAATGTCGACGTGATGCTTGAACTCGTAGGTCGCGACGAGCAGCACTGCGCGTTCGACGGGCGAAAGCTGCTCGATCGGACGGTCGAGGCACGGCGTGATGGCGGCGGACAGTTCGTCCGACTCGCGGATGACGCCGTGCAGGATCGCGTCCAGATGCTCGTGATCGGCCTTGTCGTAGCCCTGCGAACCGCGCAGCTGCGCGTCGATCTCGCCGGCGGGCACACCCGACAGCAGCCACTGATACAACCCCTGCGTGGCCAGTTCGCGGGAGCGGCGGCGCGCGCTCTTCATTGCTGTTCCTCTTCGTCTTCCTCGTCTTCTTCGTCGTCGTCGCCGCCGTCGAGCTGCTCCAACGCCACCGTCAGGTTCGCCATTTCCACGGCGACGCGAGCGGCGTCACGACCCTTCTCGGTCATGCGGGCCACGGCCTGCTCGTCGTTCTCGGTGGTGAGCACGGCGTTCGCGATGGGCACGTTGAAGTCGAGCGAGACGCGCGAGATGCCCGCGCCGCTCTCGTTCGAGACGAGCTCGAAGTGGTACGTCTCGCCGCGCACGACCGCGCCGAGCGCGATCAGGGCGTCGAACTGGCCGCTTTCGGCGAGCTTTTGCAGCGCCAGCGGGATTTCGAGTGCGCCCGGCACGGTGACGAGCAGCACGTCTTCGCCCGTCACGCCAAGGCGTTCGAGTTCTTCGATGCAGGCGTCGGCGAGGCCGTTGCAGACGGGTTCGTTAAAACGCGACTGGACGATGCCGATGCGCAGTCCGTCGCCGTCGAGGTTCGGTTGGTATTGTCCGATTTCCATGTGGTGTCCGTAAGTTCGGTTGAGCGTGGTGACGCGTGAAAAGAGCGCGATGCGACTTCAGGCGCGCGACGAGGCTGGGTCAGCGGCTTCAGGCGGGCAGGGGGCTTGCGCGTCCCCGCCAGGCATCGGCACGAAGCCGGTGACCTCTAGACCGTAGCCCGACATGCTGCCGAGGCGGCGCGGCTTCGAGAGCACCTGCATGCGGCCCACGCCGAGTTCGCGCAGGATCTGCGCGCCGATGCCGTAGGTCTTGAAGTCCACGGGCCGGCGTGCGAGCGCCTCCGCGCGCTCTTTCTGGTCGAACGCCTTGAAGACGTCGATCAGATGTTCCTTGGGTTCGCCGCAATTGAGCATGACGATCACGCCCACGTCGCGCGAGGCGATTTCGCGCATGGCGGCGTCGAGCGTCCACGAGTGCGTGGACGAACCCGTTTCGAGCAGATCCAGCACCGAAAGCGGCTCGTGCACGCGCACGGGCGTATCGACGTCGGGCTTCGGCGTGCCGCGCACGAGGGCGATGTGCGGCGTGCGCGTGGGGTGATCGACGTACATGATTGCGCGGAACTGGCCGTGCGCGGTTTGCATGGTGCGTTCCGCCACGCGCTCGACGATCGATTCGGTGCGGCTGCGGTAGTGGATCAGGTCCGCGATGGTGCCGACCTTCAGGCCGTGCTCCTGGGCGAACTCCATGAGGTCGGGCAGGCGCGCCATCGTGCCGTCGTCCTTGATGACCTCGCAGATCACCGAGGCCGGCGTGAGGCCGGCAAGCGCCGTGAAGTCGCAGCCCGCTTCGGTGTGGCCCGCGCGCACGAGCACGCCGCCTGGCTGCGCCATGATCGGGAACACGTGGCCGGGCTGCACGATGTGCTCGGCGCGCGCGTCGTGCGCGACGGCCGCCTTGATCGTGCGGGCGCGGTCGGCGGCGGAAATGCCGGTCGTAACGCCTTCGGCGGCCTCGATGCTGACCGTGAACGCCGTGCCGTACTGCGTGCCGTTGCGGTAGGTCATGAGCGGCAGGTTGAGCAGCTTGCAGCGTTCCTGGGTGAGCGTGAGGCAGATCAGCCCGCGGCCGTACTTCGCCATGAAGTTGATGGCTTCAGGCGTGACGAACTCCGCAGCGATGACGAGGTCGCCCTCGTTTTCCCGGTCTTCTTCGTCGACGAGGATGACCATCTTGCCGGCTTTGAGCTCGGCGATGATCTCAGGGGTGGAGGCGAGCGTCATGTTGGGATTCTGGCTGGAAAGGCCACATTTTACGCCACGCGGGCGGGCGCGTCGCCCAGAACGCGGGAAGGCGCGAATCGCGTCTGTTTCACGCTAGTAACGCCATGCGTCATTCGGGTGAAACGTTCCTATTCGTGGTTCATTTCGCGTGCTCGCGCGCATTGCGCCGCACGCGGGCGCGGCTCCCGCCTGAGCCGGCTTGCGGCGGGAGGGCGCGCCCGCGAGGGGGCACGAACGGGCGAGGCGTCAGCGCAGGACCACATCGTCGGCGAGTCCCTTCGTCAGTTCCAGCGCCTGGCGCTCGAACAGGCGCCGGTACAGGCCGTTTTCGCGGCGCACGAGCGCGTCGTGCGTGCCTTCCTCCGCCACGCGTCCGCGTTCGAGCACCAGCAACCGGTCGAGCGCGCGCACGGTCGAGAGCCGGTGTGCGACGACCACGGTCGTGCGGCCTTCCATGAGCCGCTCCATGGCCTGCTGGATCAGCACCTCGCTTTCACTGTCGAGGCTCGAGGTCGCTTCGTCGAAGATCAGGATCGGCGCATTCGCGAGGAACGCGCGCGCGATCGCCACGCGCTGGCGCTCGCCGCCCGAGAGCTTCACGCCGCGCTCGCCCACGAGCGTGTCGTAGCCGTGCGGCAGCGCCGTGATGAAGTCGTGGGCGCTCGCGAGCTTCGCCGCGCGCTCGATTTCGGCGTGCGTGGCGCCGGGCCGGGCGTAAGCGATGTTCTCGGCGAGCGAGCGGTGGAACAGCACCGGCTCCTGCTGCACGATGGCGATCTGCGAGCGCAGCGACGCCTGCTGCACGCGCGCGATATCCTGGCCGTCGATCGTGATGCGCCCCTCGGACACGTCGTAAAGGCGCTGGATCAGCCTGATCAGCGTCGTCTTGCCGGAGCCCGAATGGCCGACGAGGCCCACGCGCTCGCCCGGCGCGATACGCAGCGTGAGGTTCTCGTAGAGCGGCCTCGCGTCCGCGTGATCGCCGTAGCGGAACGTCATGTTCTCGAAGCGGATGTCGCCCTGATCGATCACGATGGGCGGCGCATCGCGCTGGTCCTCGATGCCGAGCGGCGCCGCGTCGAGCGCGACGAGCTCTTCCATGTCGTTGACCGAGCGCTGCAGGTTGCGCACGTGCATGCCCACATCGCGCAGGTAGCCCTTGAGCAGGAAGAACAGCGTGAGCGCGAACGTGATGTCGCCGACGCTCGCGAGACCGCGCGCCCAGAGCAGCAGCGCCGCGCCGAGGATGGCCGCCTGCATGCCCACGAGCAGCGCGCCCTGCACGCCGCCGTTGAGCGTGCCGCGCTGCCAGGTGCGCCGCGTGCGGCTGCTCCACTTCGTGACGACGCGCGCGAGCCGCGCTTCTTCGCGCGTTTCCGCGCCGAACGCCTTGACGACGGCGTTGCACGAAATGGCGTCGGCAAGCGCGCCGCCCATCTTCGTGTCCCACTGGTTCGCGAGCCGGGCCGAGGGCGCGACGTAAAAGAGCGAGAGCGAGACCGTGATCGCCAGATACACGGCCGAGCCGAGGCCGACAACGAGGCCCATCACGTGCCACTGCACCGCGAGCAGGATGGTCGAGCCGACCAGCATGACGAGCGACGGGAAGAGGGCGACGAGCAGCGTGTCGTTGAGCAGATCGAGCGCCCACATGCCACGCGTGACCTTGCGCACCGTTGAGCCGGCAAAGCTGTTCGCGTGCCAGTCCGTCGAGAAGCGCTGCACGCGATGGAAGGCCTGCGTGGCGATCTCGCTCATCATGCGCAGCGTCAGCGTGATGATGTTGCGGTACGCGGCCTGGCGCATGATCGTGCCGCCGAGCCCGAGCGCCGTGAGCGCCCAGAACGCGACGACCGCCGCATGCCAGGCGGCGGCGCTGCTGGCTGCGCCGCCGTGCGTGAGGGCGTCGACGAGCTGGCCGGCGTAGTGCGGCGTGAGCACGTCGGCGAGCGCGCCGAGGAGCGAGGCGAGTGCGACGGCCGTGACGCGCACCGGTTGGCGCGCCCAGTGCCGGAAGGTGAAGCCGAGGACCTTGCGGAAGGTTTGTCCGCCCGATTCGGGTTTGTTGTTTAGCTCTGTCATGGACAGCATGCTCCGGACGTGATGCCCGAAGACTCTCCTGAAGCAAGCGTGAAGCGTTAAGACGGAAAACGGGCTTCGCACGCCCGGGCATCGGTTGCCGGACGGCCTGACCTCGAATTCGCTGAATACGGCGCGGCGTCTGAAAACATGCCGCGCGGGACGCGCTACGGCTGCGCTGGAAGCGGGACGGTTGCGTGACGCGACGCAACGTGCAACATCACCCGGACCATCGGCATGGCGGCGCTCGTGTCAATCGTTGCCAACTGTGCCTCCTGGTTCGATTCGGGTGATGGGAACGCGGCACGCCGTGCGGCGAGCGCGTAGGGAAAGGCTAGATTCTATCAGCGCCCCGGCCCGCGTGCTTGCGCGCGTCCGGGGCCGGCATGGCGCCGGCCAGGCGGCGCTTAGTCCTGCGCGGCCGAACTGGCGGCCTTCTCAGCCGAGAGCATCCGCTCCACATAGCGCGCAATCAGATCGATTTCGAGATTCACCTTCGTACCGGTCTGAAGATGCTTGAGCGTGGTGACTTCCACGGTATGGGGAATCAGGTTGATCGAGAATTCGCAGCCGTCCGCGCGATCGTCGACCGAGTTGACCGTGAGGCTCACGCCGTTCACGGTGATCGAGCCCTTGTAGGCGAGATAGCGGCCGATATCCGCCGGCGCGAGAATGCGCAGCTCGTGCGACTCGCCCACGGGCGCGAAGCGCGTGACGGTGCCAAGGCCGTCCACGTGACCCGAGACGATGTGGCCGCCCAGGCGGTCGTTCGCGCGCAGCGCCTTTTCGAGGTTCACTTCGCCCGTCGCCGCGAGGCCCACGGTGCGGTTCAGGCTTTCGCGCGAAACATCGACGTCGAAGCCCGTTGCCGACTTCTCGATGACGGTCATGCAGGCGCCCTGGATCGCGATGCTGTCGCCGAGCTGCACGTCGTCGAGGCCGAGGCTCCCTGCATTGACGGCGAGGCGCACGCCTGCGTCGGCACCCGTGCCGAGCGGCTTGATCGATTCGATGCGGCCCACTGCCGCGACGATTCCGGTAAACATCGTGCTGTTCCTTGTGTTCAGTGCTTCAGTGAGGGTCAGGCGTCTTGCGTCGTGACGACACGCGCAAGAATGCGCAGATCGCTGCCGAGACGATCGACGGAATGAAAGGCGAGGCGCGTGCGCTCGTCGAGCGTTGCGGGCGCAGCGATGTCGATCATGCCGAGCGCATTCGTGCCGAGCAGCGACGGCGCCACGTACACGAGCAGTTCGTCCACGCAGCCTTCGCGCAGCAGCGAACCGTTGAGCTTGTAGCCCGCTTCCACGTGCAGTTCATTCACGCCGCGCGCAGCGAGCTCCGTGAGCATGGCCGGCAGATCGACCTTGCCCTGCTCGTTGCCGAGCGCGACGATCTCGGCGCCGCGCACGCGCAACGCTTCGGCGCGTTCTTCGTTGCTCGCGTCGAGCGCCGCGCAGAACACGAGCGTGGGCGCGCCCACGAAAATCTGCGCGAGCGGCGAGGCGTCGAGCCGGCTGTCGATCAGCACGCGTTTGGGCTGGCGCGGGGTGTCGACGGCGCGCACGGTCATGCGCGGGTCGTCTTCCTTCACCGTGCCGATGCCCGTGAGGATGGCCGAGGCGCGCGCGCGCCAGGCGTGGCCGTCGGCGCGCGCGGCTTCGCCCGTGATCCACTGGCTTTCGCCCGAGGGCAGGCCGGTGCGGCCGTCGAGCGATGCAGCCACCTTCATGCGCACCCACGGACGCTTGCGCGTCATGCGCGAAACGAAGCCGATGTTCAGCTCGCGCGCCTCGTTGGCCAGCAGCCCGCAACGCACGTCGATACCCGCGTCGCGCAGGATAGAAAGCCCGCGCCCCGACACGAGCGGGTTCGGGTCTTCCATCGCCGCAATCACGCGCGCGACCTTCGCTTCGATCAGCGCGTTCGCGCAGGGCGGCGTGCGGCCGAAGTGGCTGCACGGCTCGAGCGTCACATACGCGGTCGCGCCGCGCAGGTCGTGCCCGCGCGCGCGGGCGTCCTTCATCGCCTGGATTTCGGCGTGATCCTGGCCGGCCGGCTGCGTAAAGCCTTCGCCGATCACCACGCCGTCCTTCACCAGCACGCAGCCGACGCGCGGGTTCGGGTCGGTCGTGTACAGGCCGCGGTGGGCGAGCGCGAGCGCACGCTCCATGTGGACGAAATCGGATTGCGAAAACATCGTCGGGCTTTCTCCCGGGCGGCGGTCAGATGGGGCCGGCGAGGCGCGCGCCGCGCCGGCGGTCGTTGGCGTGATGCCTTATTGCGTGACGTTTTCCGCCGCGGCTTCCGCTGCAAACGCGCTGCGCGCCGCGGCGATGGTCGCGTCGAGGATCGCGTCGTCGTGGGCGCTCGAGACAAAACCCGCCTCGTAGGCCGACGGCGCGAAGTAGACGCCCGCGTCCAGCATGCGGTGGAAGAAGCGGTTGAAGCGCGCGATGTCGCTCTTCGTGACCTCGGCGAAGCTGCCTGGGACGTTGTCGGCGAAATAGAGGCCGAACATGCCGCCCACCGAATCCGCCACGAACGGCACCTTCGTTTCGCGCGCCGCGGCGGACAGCCCCTTCGCGAGACGTTCGGTCTTCGCGGTGAGCTGCTCGTAGAAGCCGGGCGCCTGGATGAGCTGCAGCGTTTTCAGGCCCGCCGCGACCGCGATCGGATTGCCCGAGAGCGTGCCTGCCTGATAGACCGAGCCGTTGGGCGCGAGGTGATCCATGATTTCGCGACGGCCGCCGAAGGCCGCCGCCGGCATGCCGCCGCCGATCACCTTGCCGAGGCACACCATGTCGGCCTCGACGCCGTAGAGCGCCTGCGCGCCGCGCAGGCCGACGCGGAAACCGCACATCACTTCGTCGAAGATCAGCACGCTGCCGTGCTTCGCCGTGAGGCTGCGCAGTGCGCCGATGAACTCGGGCGTGGCCTTCACGAGGTTCATGTTGCCCGCGACCGGTTCGACGATCACGGCGGCGATCTCGTCGCCGAACGCCTTGAACGCTTCTTCGAGCGCCGCGACGTTGTTGTATTCGAGCACCGTAGTGTGCTTCGCGATGTCCACCGGCACGCCCGCCGACGTCGGGTTGCCGAACGTGAGCAGCCCCGAGCCGGCCTTCACGAGCAGGCTGTCGGCGTGGCCGTGGTAGCAGCCTTCGAACTTCACGATGCGGTCGCGCTTCGTGAAGCCGCGCGCGAGACGCAGCGCGCTCATGGTCGCCTCGGTGCCGCTCGACACCATGCGCACCTGCTCCATCGACGGGACGATCTTGCAGATTTCTTCGGCGATCTCGATCTCGGCCTCGGTGGGCGCGCCAAACGAGAAGCCATTCGCGAGCACGCGGTGCACGGCTTCGAGCACTTGCGGATGCACGTGGCCGACGATCATCGGGCCCCACGAGCCGATGTAGTCGATATAGCGCTTGCCTTCGGCGTCCCAGAAGTACGGCCCTTGCGCGCGCTCGATGAAGCGCGGCGTGCCGCCGACCGAGCGGAACGCGCGCACGGGCGAATTCACGCCGCCCGGGATGGTGCGCTGGGCGCGTTCGAAGAGGGCTTCGTTGCGGTTATGCGTGCTGGACTGGATGTTGGACATGAGTGCTGGACCTGCGAAAGTGGTGTGGCGCGCGGCGCTGACGAAACGGGCCGGCGTACGGACCCATGCGGCGCCGCAGGGGCGCGGGCGACCGGGCTGTTCTCTTGAAATTGTACCGGAGTCGCGCGGATCGGGCCGGCCCGTCCGGTCGGTCTGGGCGGTCCCCGGCGCGCCCCGGGTCAGCGCGCTGACGGCCCCTTTTTGCCTGCTACTTTCTGCCTTTGCGGGCTGGCGGCGCGAGCTGCGGCGCCGTGTCGCGCAGATTGTCGTGCCATGCCTGCATGGCCGTGACGGCCGGCGCCGGCATGGGCCGCCGCCCGGTCAGTTCGGCCCAGCGTTTTTCCAGCGCGCCTTCGGCCGCCGGCTTGATGACGGTGCCCGAACTCTGTGCGTCCCAGGTCTGGATCGAAAACGGGTGCACGCGCAAGTCGTCGCGCGCGATGACGACATCCTCGCCCGCGTCGACGAGCCAGTCGTAGACGAAGTCGATACACAGCCGGTAGCCGCGCTTGTACGCGGCGTCCGGCACTTCGTAGGGTGCACGCGTGACGTAGCCGGAACCGAAGAGCCCGCGCGGCTCGGCAGCCACACGATGCAGGAACACCCGGTCTCCCGGCAGGATGCCGCGTGCGAAGCCGCATCCCCAGGTGTCGGCGACGGCTTCCCCGGCGCGCACACGGAGCGCGAAGTCGGGCAGTTCGGGCCAGGGCCACTTCTTGGGGCTCCAGATGAGCAGGAAGGCGGTCATGTCGGCAACGCGGCAAGTTGAGCGAAAGCGGGCAGCTTAGCGCAAAGCCGCGCCGCCGCCGCATGTAGGGCGGCAGATGGCGGGCAAGGGGTGTCAGGTACAATTCGGCGGCACTCCGTTGCTGTTTTTGTCCGCTTTCGTCCGCTCCTGCAGCGACGGATGAATCGGCCCTTGACATCGAGACCGCGCGAGCCGCGCGAGTTTCGCCGCCACACACACCATGTCCCATTCCCCGCGCCGCCGGCCCGATGGCCGGCTGATCCTGTTGCTCGGCGCACTCGCCGCCTGCGGCCCGCTCGCCACCGACATGTATCTGCCGAGCCTGCCCGCCATCGCGCAGTCGTTCGGCGTGAGCGCTGCCGCTGCGGCCTCGACGCTCACGAGCTTCATGGCCGGCTTTTCGATCGGCATGCTGCTCTACGGCCCGGTTTCCGACGCTTACGGCCGCCGCCCCGTGCTGCTCGGCGGCATCGCGCTCTTCACGGTGGCCAGCATTGCCTGCTGGCTCTCGTTCTCGGTGGGCGAGCTCGTGATCGTGCGCTTTCTGCAGGCGCTCGGCGCGGGCGCGGCCTCGGTGCTCTCGCGGGCCATCGCGCGCGACGCCCACGAGCCATCGGACGCTGCCAAAGTCCTCTCGATGGTCGCGATCGTCACGGCGATCGGGCCGCTGCTCGCACCGCTGATCGGCGGACAGTTGCTGCTGATCGGCGGCTGGCGCGTGGTGTTCGTTGCGCTCACGCTGTTCGGCCTCGCATGCGCCGTGGCGGCCTACCTGCGCGTACCGGAAACCTGGCCGCCGGAAAAGCGCGAAAGCGCGGCCGTGCTGCGCTCGTTCGCGGCGTATGGGCGCTTGCTGCGCGATCCGCTCGTGTGGGGGCACATGCTCTGCGGCGGCATGGCGTTCGCCGCGATGTTCACCTATATCTCGGCCACGCCGTTCGTCTATATCGAGTACTTCCACGTTTCGCCGCAGCACTACGGCTTCTTCTTCGGCGCGAACGTGTTCGGCATCATGCTCGGCAACTTCCTCAACACGCGCTTCATCGGGCGGCT
This sequence comes from Paraburkholderia sp. BR10936, assembly GCF_040965735.1. Taxonomy (NCBI): domain Bacteria; kingdom Pseudomonadati; phylum Pseudomonadota; class Betaproteobacteria; order Burkholderiales; family Burkholderiaceae; genus Paraburkholderia; species Paraburkholderia sp. BR10936. The sequence goes on along the minus strand of NZ_JBFRCM010000001.1, from coordinate 387,733 downwards.
CGGCACCCTGCGCATGGTATCGATCGCTTCGGGCGTGAGCATCGTCGCGTCGCTCTTCGTCGCGCTCATGTGCGTGACGGGCTGGGGCGGCCTGTGGTCGATCGTGTTTGGACTGTTCTTCGTGGTGAGCGTGGTGGGGCTGCTCGGCGCGAACTGCGCGACCGATCTCATGTACCGCTATCCGAAGAACGCGGGCGCGGCGGCGGCCGTGTTCGGCGCGACGCAACTCGCGCTCGGCGCGTTCGCGAGCGCCGTCGTCGGCTGGTTCCCGGGCATCTCGCCGTTCGGCATGGGCGTGACGATCGGCGTATGCGGCCTGCTCACGTGGGTGGGGCGCGCGCTCGTCGTGAAGTGGCACGGCACGCCGGCGCCGGACGCGGTGCGAACGGCAACGCCGTGAGCCGTACGTCGATACGACGTGCAAAATCAAAAATGGGACGCTGAGGCGTCCCATTTTTTCATCGCTCGAATGAGTCGATGAATGAGCCGACCTCAGTCGCGCGCCGTGGGCGAAGCACCGTGGCTCAGCCAGTCGAGCACGGCCGATGCATCGTCGTCGGCATGCTCGCGCACCTTTTCGACGGCGTTGCCGAGGTCCGCATCGGGTGAAGCACGGCGAATCGCGACGCCCACCGCGAGGATGTCGATCATCAGCAGATGCAGGATGCGCGAGATCATCGAAAGCTGCGATTCGCGCATCTCGATGTGATCGGTTTCGAGCGCCACGGTCGCGCGCTTGGCGAGCGGCGTGTTGCTCGACGTGATCGCGATCACCTTCGCGCCCGCCTGCATGGCGACGTCGAGCACGCGCAGCAGTTCCGGCGCGCGGCCCGACTTCGACACGGCCACGATCACGTCGCCCTTGCCGAGCAGCGCGGCGGAAGCGGCCTGCATGTACAGGTCGCCATAGGCGATGGTCGGGATGCCGAAGCGGAAGAACTTGTAGTGCGCGTCCTGCGCGACGATGTGCGAGTTGCCGAGGCCGTAGAACTCGATGCGGCGCGCGCCGTTGAGCAGCGTGATCGCATTCTCGACCTGCTCGAAGTTCAGGTGCTCGCGCAGTTGCAGGATGGCCGAGACGGTATTGTCGAGCACTTTCGCGCCGAAGTCGGTGGCGGTGTCGCCCAGATGCACCTGGCTGTGGCTCACCGGAATCGTGCCCGTGAGGCCCGTGGCGAGCTTGAGCTTGAAGTCCGAGAGGCCCTGGCAGCCCAGCGAGCGGCAGAAGCGGATGACCGTGGGCTGGCTCACGTCGGCCTTGCGCGCGATATCGACGATCGGATCGTTGATGATCGAGCGCGGATGGTTGAGCGCGAGGTCGGCCACGCGGCGCTCGGCGGGCGTGAGCGCGTCGCGCATCTGGCGAATGCGTTCGAACACGGCCGACGAGCCGCCGCCCGCGCGATTCGACAGCTGCTCCGCGAGAATCGCCGACACGCCGAGGAACGCCGGATACTCCGCCGTGATCACGTAGGTGGGGACGTTCGAGAGATAGGTGTCGAAACGGCCCTTCGCTTCGAAGCGCTGGCGGAACGACGAGCGCGTGAAGAGGTCGCCCAGGCGCGGCACCACGCCGCCGCCGATATAGATGCCGCCGAGCGAGCCGAGCGTCATCGCGATGTTGCCCGCGAAGCTGCCGAGAATGCCGCAGAAGCATTCGACGGTCTCGAGCGCGAGCGCGTCGCCGTCGTGCGCGCGCTGCACGACTTCAGCCGTGCCGAGATCGGCAGGCAGTTTCTTCTTGTCGCGTGCGGCGAGCGCACGGTAGATGAGCTCGAGGCCGGGCCCCGCGCACACGCGCTCGAACGACACATGCGGCCACTTCTTGCGCGCGAACTGCAGCACGATGTCTTCGCGCTCGTCCTGCGGCGAGAAGCTTGCGTGGCCGCCTTCGCTGCCGAGCGCGATCCAGCGGTCGTCGGCGGGAATCAGGCCCGAGACGCCGAGACCCGTGCCCGGACCGAGCAGGCCGATCACGCTGTTCTGGCGGCGCTGGCCGCCGCCTACCTGCACGCGCTGCGAGTCGGTCAGGCCGGGCAGCGCCATGGCGAGCGCGGTGAAGTCGTTGACGACCAGCAGCGTGTCGAAGCCGAGCGAGCGACGCGTCGCTTCGATCGAGAACGTCCAGTCGTGATTGGTCATGCGCACCTGGTCGCCGTCGACCGGATTCGCAATCGCGATGGCCGCATGATTCACGCGGCCGATCTTGTTGTCCTTCAGGTATTGCTGGATTACTTCCGCGACGCCGGGATACTGTGCGCACGGATACACGCGCACCTGGCCGATTTCGCCCGGACCCGTTTCCAGCGCGAAGCGCGCGTTGGTTCCGCCGATGTCGGCGAGCAGCCTCGGACCGTCGGCGTGCTGGCCTGCGCCAGGGGCGTTTTTATTAGGCGCACCAGTAGACATCGAGTCTCACTCCCTTGTCGTTCGCCAGCTTCGAGATGGCGTTGTTTTGTTCGGCCGCGGCGGCCTGTTGCAGCACTTCGAGCTTGCGCTGTCCCGCGATCAGCAGGAACAGCCGATCGACCTGGCGCAGCGCCTGCATCGACCACGAGACGCGCGCATGGGGCGCTGCCTGCGGATGCACGGCCACGAACGGGCGCGCCGTGGTGATCGCTTGGTGCCATTCGGGGGCGTCGGCGAAGATCGAGGCCGTGTGGCCGTCCTCGCCCATGCCGAGTACGGCGACGTTCGGCAGCTTGCGGGCAGGGTCGGCGTTGAGCGCGGCGACATGCGCGTCGAGGTCTTGCGCCACGTCGACGAGCGGCAGGAAGTGCGCGTGCGCCGCTTCGTGCGTGAGCAGCGTCTCGCGCGCGAGGCGCGCGTTGCTCGCGGAGTCGGTGTCCGGCACCCAGCGGTCGTCGACGAGCGTGACGTCGATGTGCGCCCAGTCGAAACGGTGCGTCGAAAGGGCCTCGAGGAAGGGGCGCGGGCTCGTGCCGCCGGAGACGGCAAGCGTTGCACGGCGCGCGGCAGTGCCGGGCGCCGCCTGCTGAGCGGCGAGCGACGCATGTAGCGCGTCGCCCACGGCTCGCGCCAGCGCGTCGGATTGGACGCGCGGGTCGTCGAATACGTGAAGCTCGATCACTTCTCCTCCATGCTGCTTTTTTGTAGGTCTACGGGGTAGTTCATCTGTTCGGTCCGGCGTCGCGCTTGCTGTGCGCGCCGCCATGCAATCCCATCAATTCTCTTCTTCGAGCCAGCAGGTGCCGTGCTGCGCAAGCATCGCGCTCGCGGCCGCCGGTCCCCATGTGCCGGCCGCATACGGCTTGGGCGCGCGGGGCGTTGCCGCCCACTCGTTGAGGATCGGCTCGACCCACGTCCACGCCGCTTCCTGCTCGTCGCGCCGCACGAACAACGCGAGGCGACCGTTGATCACGTCGAGCAGCAGGCGCTGGTAGGCCTCCATCTGGCCTTCGCGGAAGAACTGGTCGAATGCCAGATCCAGATGCACGCTCGCGAGATTCATGCCTTCGCCGGGCTGCTTCGCGAGGCAGTAGAGGCGGATGTTCTCGTTCGGTTGCAGGCGAATCACGAGGCGGTTCGCGCCGGGGCGCAGCGCCGGTGCGCCGAGCGCCGAATGCGGCACCGGACGGAAGTTCACGACGATCTCGGCCACGCGGTCGGCAAGACGCTTGCCGGTGCGCAGGAAGAAGGGCACGCCCGCCCAGCGCCAGTTTTCGATCTCCACCTTGAGCGCGACGAAGGTTTCCGTGTGGCTTTCGGGTTTCACGCCATGCTCGGTCGCATAGCCCGGCACCGCCTGGCCGCGGATCACGCCCGCATGGTACTGCCCGCGCACGGCGACCTTGCTGATGTCGAGCGGGTTGATCGGCTTGAGCGCGCGTAGCACGCGAAGCTTTTCGTCACGCACCGAATCCGAATCCATCGAATGCGGCGGCTCCATGGCGACGATCGAAAGCAACTGCAACAGGTGATTTTGCACCATGTCGCGCAGCGCGCCCGTGTTGTCATAAAAGTCGCCGCGCGCTTCGACGCCCAGTTCTTCGGCAATCGTGATCTGGATGCTCTCGACCCATTCGCGGCGCCACAGCGGCTCGAAGAGCGCGTTGCCGAAACGCAGCGCGAGCAGGTTCTGCACCGGCTCCTTGCCGAGGTAGTGGTCGATCCGGTAGATCTGGCCTTCGGCGAAGATCTCGCCCACGGCGTCGTTGATCGCGTTGGACGACTTGAGGTCGTAGCCGAGCGGCTTTTCCAGCACGATGCGCGAATTCTCGTTCAGCCCCACGGCGGCAAGCGCGCGGCAGATCGGCACGAACAGCGACGGGCCCGTCGCCAGATAGAACACACGAATGCCGGGCAGCGACGCGATGCCGTCGCGCAAGTGAGTAAAGTCCTCGGCGCGCGAGAGGTCGAGCTTCACGTAGACGATGCGCTCGAGGAAGCTGGCCCACGCATTGTCGTCGAAGCCGCCGTTCTTCTTCACATGCGGCTTGACGTGCTCGTCGACCCACTGGATGTACGCTGCACGATCCTCTTCGTGGCGCGCGACGCCCACGATCTTGCCGGCCTGGGCGAGCATGCCTGAACGGTGCGCTTCATACAGGGCGGGGAGGATCTTGCGCATCGACAGGTCGCCGGTGGCGCCGAAGAGCACGAACGTGAAACCTGAATCGATCGGGGTTTGCATGAGTCTCGGTCAGAGTCCTGGGGGCCGCTGCAGGGTACAACGGGTGCCCGTCTGTGTGGGCGATCGGGCGGCCGTAGTCCGATAAAATTTTTTTTGACACTGAATTGTAGTTTAACTACAATCCAAATCAAGAGGTAACGTTCATTCGATGAAAAAAGCGTGGAACGCAGCCAGCAAGGCGGTTTGCGCGGTTTCGCGAGCGGACGGAATGCCCCCTCATGTTAACGGAGAACCACGCGGGACTCAGCCCGGCTTGCCAGTGAGCCGTGCGCCCGGTTCCCCGCCGTGCGGAGGCTTCAAGGCCGCGTGACGCAAGCGGCGCCTCGGCCGGTCGGGTGACCGGTGAAAATCAAAAGAGGAGACAGTCAAGTTGCATTCCGAACCACTCATCTCTTGAGCGTCCTGCGGCCGGTAACCGGCACGCGGCCCGCGCGCATCTAATGAAAAGCACGCGCGCGCGGCACTCCGGCGCCCGTCCGTCCAGTGTTTTGCCTGTTTTGCCTGTTTGACCAACCACCGCACCCTGGTGATCAGGGGCCAATCGTTTTTTGTTCAGGTGTCTGGAGGAGATAAGCAATGAAATTCCGCGCGATCATGGGCGCCCTGTGCGCAGCAGGTCTGTTGGGTGGCGTCGCCACGGCGCAAGCGGCCGAGTCCCTCGAAGTGCTGCACTGGTGGACTTCGGGCGGCGAGTCGAAGGCCGTCGGCGTGCTCAAGGACGACATGACGAAGCAGGGCTATGTGTGGAAGGACTTCGCGGTCGCCGGTGGCGCGGGCGCGGCGGCCATGACCGCACTGAAGACCCAGGTGATCTCGGGCAACGCACCGACGGCCGCCCAGATCAAGGGTCCGCTGATCCAGGAATGGGCTGAGCAGGGCGTGCTGGTGAACGTCGACTCCGTCGCCGGCGACTGGAAGGCCAATCTGCCGCCGCAGATCGACAAGATCATGCACGCCGACGGCCACTACGTGGCAGCGCCGTTCTCGGTGCACCGCGTGAACTGGGTGTGGATCAACAAGGCAGCGCTCGACAAGGTGGGCGGCAAGGCGCCGACCACGTGGCCGGAATTCTTCGCGCTGGCCGACAAGATGAAGGCAGCAGGCATCCAGGCGGTCGCCGCCGGTGGCCAGCCGTGGCAGGACCTGACGCTGTGGGAAGACGTGGTCCTCTCGCAGGGCGCGGACTTCTACAAGAAGGCACTCGTCGACCTCGACCAGAAGACCCTCACGTCGCAGCAGATGGTCGGCGTGTTCGACACGGTCCGCAAGATCGAGTCGTACATGGATAACGGCCGCACGGGCCGCGACTGGAACCTCGCCACGGCCATGGTCATCAACGGCAAGGCCGGCATGCAGTTCATGGGCGACTGGGCCAAGGGCGAGTTCGCGAACGCGAACAAGCAGCCGGATACGGACTACGTTTGCGCAGCCGTGCCGGGCACGGCAAAGGCCTACACTTTTAACGTCGACTCGTTCGTGTTCTTCCAGCAGAAGGGCCAGAAGGAGGCAACGCCTGGCCAGCTCGCCCTCGCGAAGACGATCATGAGCCCGGGCTTCCAGGAGCAGTTCAGCCTGTACAAGGGTTCGATTCCGGTTCGTCTCGGCGTGGACATGAGCAAGTTCGACGCATGCGCGAAGAAGTCGTACGCGGATGAGCAGGTCGCGATCAAGGCCGGCGGCTATGTGCCGTCGCTCGCTCACGGCATGGCTCAGCCGGACGCAACGGCCGGTGCGATCACCGACGTCGTGACGAAGTTCATGAACTCGAACCAGGATTCGAAGAGCGCGGTCGAAGCGCTCGCGAAGGCTGCGAAGACGAAGTGAGCGTAGCAGGTTAGTGCTGTAAGACGGGGGGCGCCATACGTGGCGCGCCCCGGGCATGACGGTTCACTCTCTGAACCCCATCATCGTGCGAAAGCGGTTTTCGCACCGTACCAGGAGTTGCGCAGTGACTGCTTCTCTTAGCGGCAACGGCAAGGCGGCCACGCCTGCTACCCGCCGCGCGTCGCCCATGGCGGCGCTCGCAGACCGCTGGATCCCGAAGCTGGTGCTTTCGCCCAGCATTCTGATCAGCCTCGTATTCGTCTACGGCTTCATTCTCATTACCGGGTATCTGTCGCTCTCGACCTCGCGACTGATGCCGCGCTATGAATTCGCGGGTCTCGACCGCTATCGCGAGCTGTTCGCGAACGACGTCTGGTGGACGTCGGCGCAGAACCTCGGATGGTTCGGCATCCCGTTCATCGCGATCTGCGTAGGGCTCGGGCTGTTCCTCGCGATCCTGCTCGACCAGCAGATTCGTCAGGAAGGCGCGCTGCGCGCGGTGTTCCTCTATCCGATGGCGCTTTCGTACATCGTGACGGGCACGGCATGGCAGTGGATCTTCAATCCGGACCTCGGCATTCAGCAGGTGATGCACAGCATCGGCTGGACGAGCTTCCACATCGACTGGCTCAACGACCCGGACAAGGCCATTTTCTGTATCGTGGTCGCCGCCGTGTGGCAATCCACGGGCTTTTGCATGGCGCTGTTCCTCGCCGGTCTGCGCGGTGTCGATAGCGAGATCTTCAAGGCGGCCCAGGTGGACGGCGCGACGCTGCCCACGATCTACCGCAAGATCGTGATTCCGAGCATGCGTCCGGTGTTTTTCTCCGTGCTGCTGATCCTGTGCCACATCACGATCAAGACGTTCGACCTCGTCGTCGCCTTGACGGCCGGTGGTCCGGGCACGTCGTCGTCGCTGCCGGCCATCTTCATGTACACGTTTTCGTTCAACCGCGGGCAGCTCGGCGTCGGCGCAGCTTCGTCGATGATGATGCTCGCCACGGTCGTGGCCGTGCTCGTGCCGCTCATGTATCTGGAATCGAGGAGCACGCGCAATGCAGCCTAAGATGAACGTGAGCCGCGTGGTCATCTATGCGGCGCTGATCCTGTTCGCGTTGTACTTCCTGTTCCCGCTCTACGTGATGCTGTCGACGTCGTTCAAGTCGCTCGACCAGATTCACACGGGCACCATGCTCTCGCTGCCCACGAGCCCGACCTTCGCGCCGTGGATCAAGGCGTGGAGCGAAGCATGTACCGGCGTGCGCTGTGACGGCATGCAGCCGTTCTTCATGAACTCGGTGAAGATGGTGATTCCGGCCGTGCTGATCTCGTCGATCATCGGCGCGTTCAACGGCTACGTGCTCACGCACTGGCGCTTTCGCGGCGCGGACGCGCTCTTCACGATGCTGCTGGTGGGCTGCTTCATCCCGTTCCAGGCCATCCTGTTGCCGATGGCGCGTCTCGAAGGCTTCCTCGGCCTGTCGAACACGATCGGCGGTCTGGTGCTGGTGCACGTCGTGTACGGCATTGCGTTCACCACGATGTTCTTCCGCAACTTCTACGTGAGCGTGCCCGCTGAACTCGTGAAGGCCGCGCGCATCGACGGCGCCGGTTTCTTCATGATCTTCACGCGCATCATGCTGCCGATCTCGCTGCCCATCTTCATGGTGTGCCTGATCTGGCAATTCACGCAGATCTGGAATGACTTCCTGTTCGGTATCGTGTTCTCGGGCGTCGATTCGATGCCGATCACGGTGGCGCTGAACAATCTCGTGAACACGTCCACGGGCGTGAAGGAATACAACGTCGACATGGCCGGCGCGATCATCGCCGCGCTGCCCACGCTGCTCGTCTACGTAATCGCCGGCCGCTACTTCGTGCGTGGCCTCACGGCGGGCGCGGTGAAGGGCTAACTGCGCGACAGAACGCGCATTCGATTAAAGGATTCATAGCATGGCAAGCCTTTCCATTCGCGACGTCTACAAGACCTACCCGAACGGGGTGCCCGTCCTCAAGGGCGTCAACATCGACATCGAAGACGGCCAGTTCCTGATTCTGGTCGGCGGCTCGGGCTGCGGGAAGTCGACGCTGCTCAACATGATCGCGGGTCTCGAAACCGTGACCAAGGGCGAGATCATGATGGACGGCAAGGTGGTGAACAACCTCTCGCCGAAGGATCGCGATATCGCGATGGTGTTCCAGTCGTACGCGCTCTATCCGTCGATGACGGTGCGCGAGAACATCTCGTTCGGCCTGAACATCCGCAAGGTGCCGAAGGCCGAGCAGACCCAGATCGTCGACCGCGTGTCGAGCATGCTGCAGATCCAGCATCTGCTCGACCGCAAGCCGGGCCAGCTTTCGGGCGGCCAACGTCAGCGCGTCGCCATGGGCCGCGCACTGGCGCGCGATCCGATCATGTTCCTGTTCGACGAACCGCTCTCGAACCTCGACGCCAAGCTGCGTATCGAGATGCGTTCGGAAATCAAGCTGCTGCATCAGCGCGTGGGCAAGACCATCGTCTACGTGACGCACGACCAGATCGAGGCAATGACGCTCGGCGACCGCATCGCGGTCATGAAGGACGGCATCGTGCAGCAGTTCGGCGCGCCGCAGGACATCTACGACTCGCCGTCGAACCTGTTCGTCGCGGGCTTCATCGGCGCGCCGCCGATGAACTTCATCGAAGGCAAGCTGGTGGAGCAGGGTTCGGGCATCGGCATCGAGCTCGACACGGGCGTGGCGCGCAACGTGCTGAACCTGCCGTTCGACGCGAACAAGGTGCGCGGCCATATCGGCCAGAATGTGGTGCTGGGCCTGCGCCCCGAGCGCATCACCGACGCGCGCAGCTCGCACGACGGCCACGGCCACGAACTGCAGCGCCACGCGGTGCAGGTCGATGTGATCGAGCCGACCGGTCCGGACACGCTCGTGTTCGCGCAGGTCAACGGCAAGCGCATCGTGAGCCGCGTGCACCCGGGCGCGAATCCGCAGCCGCTCAACAACATGGATCTGCTGTTCGACGTTTCGAAGGCCGTGCTGTTCGACCCGAAGACGGAAGCACGTATCGCCTGATCTTCGTTCACCGGTTTGTCCGGCGCGATAAAAAAACCCCGTTCGCTGCGCAAGCAGCAACGGGGTTTTTTCGTATCGGCGCGACGATGACGGGTTCGGTCAGGGCGCGTGCGTATGATGCTGCCCGTGTCCGACCGGGTGCGGCTGCAACAGCACGAGCACGGCGCCCGCGCCGCCGTCGTGCGGCCGCGCCTGGCAGAACGCGATGACTTCTTCCTTCTGCACGAGCCACGCGCGCACCTTGCCCTTGAGCACGGGCTCCTTGCCGACGGAACCGAGGCCCTTGCCGTGGATCACGCGCACGCAGCGCAGCCCGCGCTTGCCCGCTTCACGGATGAAGTCCTGTAGCGCCTCGCGCGCTTGCTCGCGGCGCATGCCGTGCAGGTCGAGTTGCGCCTGCACGATCCACGTGCCGCGCCGCAGCTTCTTGACGACTTCCTCGCTCACGCCGGGGCGGTGATAGTAGAGCGAGTCGTCGGTGTCGAGAAACGCTTCCGGGTCGAATTCGTCGGAGATCGCTTCGTGCAGCACGGCCTGCTCGTCGAGCCGCGTTTGCAGCGGCAACGGCACGGGTGCTGCCCGGCGCGGCTGCGCGCGCGCGGGCTGCTTGAGCGGCGCGATCTGGCCGATCTCGCGGCGAAAGAGATCACTGTCGGCGGCGGCTTCGACACGCGCCGCCTGCGCGGCCACGCGTTCGCGCTCGCGCTGGCGGGTTTGCACCTTGAGCGCGTCGCGCAGGCTGCCGAGGCCGGCGAAGCCAGAAGCCGTCTTGCCTGGCGTGGCTTCTTCCGTTGCGGGAGCCGGCGTGGGCGCTGGAGCCTGGCGAGCCGGGGCGGGGCGCCTGGGCTCGCCCGGGTGGGGCACGTTCTTGGGCATGACGAAAAACGCTGGGTGAAGCCCGCTCGTCCGGCTCAGCGGTCGGCTTCGGCGCTCATCACGTGCGCCTGGCCCAGTTCGTTGACGGTCTCGAGGTAGCGCTGCGCGTCGAGTGCGGCCATACAGCCCGTACCCGCGCTCGTAATCGCCTGCCGATAGACGTGATCCTGCACGTCGCCGGCCGCGAACACGCCCGGCACGCTCGTACCGGTAGCATTGCCGTTCAGGCCGCCGTTCGTGATGATGTAGCCGTTCTTCATCTCGAGCTGGCCTTCGAAGATGTCCGTGTTCGGCTTGTGGCCGATCGCAACGAACAGACCCTGCAGGTCGAGCTCGGTGGTCTCGCCCGTCTTCACGTTCTTGATGCGCAGGCCGTTTACGCCGCCTTCGTTGCCCTTGACTTCGTCGAGCACGTGGTCCCACTTGATGTCGACCACGCCTTCCTTTTCCTTTTCCAGCAGGCGGTCGATCAGGATCGGCTCGGCGCGGAACTTGTCGCGGCGGTGAATGACCGTGACCTTCTTGGCGATGCCCGAGAGGTAGAGCGCTTCTTCGACGGCCGTGTTGCCGCCGCCGATCACGGCGACGTGCTGGTTGCGGTAGAAGAAGCCGTCGCAGGTCGCGCACGCCGAGACGCCGCGGCCCATGTACAGCTCTTCGCTCGGCAGGCCGAGGTATTGCGCCGACGCGCCGGTCGCGATGATGAGCGAGTCACAGGTGTACTCGGCCGAATCGCCGATCAGGCGGATGGGCTTTTCGTCGAGCCTGGCCGTATGGATGTGATCGAACACGATTTCCGTATTGAAGCGTTCGGCATGCTCGAGGAAACGCTGCATCAGTTCGGGGCCTTGCACGCCGTTCGGGTCTGCGGGCCAGTTTTCGACGTCGGTCGTCGTCATGAGCTGGCCGCCTTGGGCCAGGCCGGTGACGAGCAGCGGCGACAGGTTCGCGCGCGCCGCATAGACGGCGGCCGTGTAGCCGGCGGGGCCGGAACCGAGAATCAGGACTTTGGCGTGTTTGGTTGCAGACATGATCGAATTCCGTAGAAAGACGCTGCGTGGCGCGTAAGGTCGGGCGCCCGGCGAGGGCCGCCCGGCATTGCGGCGGGGCTCACGCATGTAATTGGGCATCAGCCGGCAATTATAAAGGCGGGGGACGTTCGCCGCTCGATGAAGCTTCCTCATCGGCGCGATAGCCTGGGCGTCGCGGGCGGGGCGCGCAGTGCGGATCGGCGGGTGCGGCGCGGCCGGATGTCGCTTTGTGGCGCGCCCGCAGCGTTGTCAGTTACCGTCATTTACAGCGAGGGGCCGCCGGGGCCGAAACAACGCGTTTACAATAGGCCCGATCGGACGACGGCGGCCGCGCCCGTCTGCCCGGGGTTTCGGGCATACGGAAGGACTGGCGGACCGCAAACGCATCAAGAATCAGCCCAGGATTCAATGGCCAAAGCTCCCTTTTCCGCGCAGGCGCAGGCATTGCCTCACCGCATGTCGCGCCTTTTCACCGAAATTCGCTGGATTCTGCAGGTCGCGCTAGGCGTATTCCTGCTGATGGCGCTCATCAGTTACAGCCGCCACGACCCGAGCTGGACGCACGCGGCCCAGGTCGATCACATCTCGAACTGGGCGGGGCGCGTCGGCGCGCGCGTCTCGGACATCCTGCTGCTGCTGTTCGGCCTGTCCGCCTACTGGTGGATCGTGCTGCTCGGGCGCCTCATCTCGGCAAACTACCAGCGCATCACGCGCCACGAAGCGATTGCCGACGATGACGAGGACAAGCCGCGCGACATCAGCTGGGTCGCCGAAGCCTTGTCGTTCGTGCTCGTCATGCTGTCGAGCTGCGGCATCGAAGCGCTGCGCATGTGGTCGCTCAAGGTGCAACTGCCCCAGACGCCCGGCGGCGTGGTGGGCGGCGCGGTGGCGCGCGGCGTTTCACACGCGCTCGGCTTCACGGGCGGTACGCTCGCGCTGTTGCTCGGGCTCGCGATCGGTCTTTCGCTCTACTTCCGCTTTTCGTGGCTTTCGGTCGCCGAAAAGGTCGGCGAATACATCATCAACGCCGTGACCATGGCGAGGCTGCGCCGCGAGGCGGGCCGCGACCGCAAGCTCGGCGAAGCGGCGGCCGTCAAGCGCGAAGGCAAGGTCGAGCGTGGCCGCGTGAAGATCGAGGAACACGAGCCGGTTACGATCGTGCCGCCGGTGGTCACGCCGCAGCGCTCCGAGCGCGTCGAGAAAGAGCGTCAGGTGCCGCTCTTCAAGGATCTGCCGGGAGACTCCACGCTACCGGCGATCTCGCTGCTCGACCCGGCTTCGGCCACCCAGGAAACCATCTCCGACGACACGCTCGAATTCACCTCGCGCCTGATCGAGAAGAAGCTCAAGGACTTCGGCGTGGACGTCGCCGTGGTGGCCGCGTATCCGGGCCCGGTCGTCACGCGCTACGAGATCGAGCCGGCCACGGGCGTGAAGGGCAGCCAGATCGTGGGCCTCGCGAAGGATCTCGCGCGTTCGCTCTCGCTCGTCTCGATCCGTGTGGTGGAAACGATTCCGGGCAAGAATTTCATGGCGCTGGAACTGCCGAACCAGCGCCGCCAGACTGTGCGGCTTTCGGAAATCCTCGGCTCGGCGGTCTATTCCGACGCGCCTTCGGCGCTCACCATGGGCCTTGGCAAGGACATCGGCGGCAAGCCGGTATGCGCCGATCTCGCGAAGATGCCTCACCTGCTCGTGGCCGGCACGACCGGCTCGGGCAAGTCGGTGGGGATCAACGCGATGATCCTCTCGCTGCTCTACAAGGCGAGCGCCGAGCAGGTCCGCATGATCCTGATCGATCCGAAGATGCTCGAAATGAGCGTCTACGAGGGCATTCCGCATCTGCTCTGCCCGGTCGTGACCGACATGCGTCAGGCCGGCAACGCGCTGAACTGGACCGTGGCCGAGATGGAGCGCCGCTACAAGCTCATGAGCAAGCTGGGCGTGCGCAATCTCGCGGGCTACAACAACAAGATCGAAGAGGCGAACAAGCGCGAGGAGAAGATCCCGAACCCGTTCAGCCTCACGCCGGACGATCCGGAACCGTGCCAGAAGCTGCCGCATATCGTGGTCGTGATCGACGAACTCGCCGACCTCATGATGGTGGTCGGCAAGAAGGTCGAGGAGCTGATCGCACGTATCGCGCAGAAGGCGCGCGCCGCCGGCATCCACCTGATTCTCGCGACGCAGCGGCCTTCGGTGGACGTCATCACCGGCCTCATCAAGGCCAACGTGCCGACGCGCATTGCGTTCCAGGTCTCCTCGAAGATCGACTCGCGCACGATTCTCGACCAGATGGGCGCCGAGTCGCTGCTGGGCATGGGCGACATGCTCTACCTGCCGCCGGGCACGGGTCTGCCCGTGCGCGTGCACGGCGCGTTCGTCGCCGACGACGAGGTGCACCGCGTCGTCGAGAAGCTCAAGGAGCAGGGCGAGCCGAACTATATCGAGGGCATTCTCGAAGGCGGGGTGGGCGGCGAAGGCGACGAGGGCACCGCTGCGGGAACCAGCGGCACTGGCGACGAGTCCGATCCACTGTATGACCAGGCCGTCGAAGTGGTCATCAAGAATCGCCGCGCGTCGATTTCGCTCGTGCAGCGGCACTTGCGCATCGGCTACAACCGCGCGGCGCGGCTGCTCGAACAGATGGAGCAGTCGGGGCTCGTTTCGGCGATGTCGTCGAGCGGCAACCGCGAGATCCTCGTGCCCAACCGCGGCGACGCCGAATAAGCCATGCCAGGCCGCCGCGCGCCTTGGCAACGGCCCGGCAGCGGCTGCGGCAACCCGACGGCCAAAGACACACCTCTTGGAGAACGATAGATGCAGTATCCGGCTGGACTTCCGACCCGCTTTGCGCGCGCCGCGCGCCGCGCGCTCTTCGCTGCGCTTGGCGCGTCGGTCCTGATAGTCTCGCAGGCTTATGCGAGCGGCACCGATCAACTGAAGCAGTTCGTCTCACAGGTCCATTCCGCGCGCGGCAGTTTCGTGCAGCGGGAACTCAAGGCGCCCTCGGGCGCGAAGAACGCCAGCGACGCCATTGCCACGGCCACGATGAACGCCAAGACTTCGAGCGGCACATTCGTGTTCGCGCGGCCCGGCAAGTTCATCTGGTCGTATGAGAAGCCGTATCAGCAGGTGCTGCAGTCGGACGGCGACAACCTCTACGTCTATGACAAGGACCTGAACCAGGTGACCGAGCGCAAGCTCGGCGGCGCGCTCGGCGCGAGCCCGGCGGCGATCCTGTTCGGCAGCAACGATCTCGACAAGAACTTCACGCTCTCCGACGCGGGCGTGAAGAACGGCATCGACTGGCTGGAGCTGATTCCGAAGTCGAAGGACACGCAGTTCAAGAGCGTGGGCATCGGCTTTCGCGACGGCAACCTCGAAGCCATGGAGCTGCACGACGTGTTCGGCAACGTGACGCTGCTCACGTTCTCCAACATCGAGAAGAACCCGACGCTGCCGGCTTCGACCTTCAAGTTCGTGCGGCCGCCAGGCGCCGATCTGATCACGGGCGGCTCGAACTAAAGCCGTTCACCTCACGCACCACGTAAAAACGGGCGGCTCTTTGCAGGCCGCCCGTTTTTCTTTGTGCGCAGCGGTTTGTCAGGCCGTGAAGCGGATCACGCCGTCCGCGCCGGTCGTGCGCGTGACCTTGCCTTCGAGCCACAGCAGGTTCAGGTGCGCGAGCGCCTCGCCCATCGCGAAAGTCATCTGGTGGATGTCGAGCTCGCGCTTGAACATCATCGGCACGATGTCGGCGGCGCTTTGCGGCGCTCGCCCGCACGCTTCGATCACTTCGGCAAGACGCGCGTCATGGTGCGCGCGCAACTGCGCGATGCGCGTGCGCACGCCGCGAAACGGCTTGCCGTGCGAGGGCAGCACGAGCGTGTTCTCGGGCAGCGTTTCGTAGCGGCCGAGCGATTCGAGGTAGAGGCCGAGCGGATTGCCTTCCGGCTCCATGTCGAACACGGAGACGTTGGTCGAGATGCGCGGCAGCACCATGTCGCCGGAGATCAGCACGCCGGTTGCTTCGCAGAACAGCGCGCAATGCTCGGGCGAGTGGCCGTAGCCTGTGATGACGCGCCAGTCGCGGCCGCCGATCGCCACCGTATCGGCTTCGCGCAGGCGGCGGTACTGCGTGGGGAGCGCTGGCACGAGGCTGCCGTAGTAGCCGCGGCGGTTGCGCAGCTTGTCGAGCGAGGCTTCGTCCTTAAGCCCGTGACGCGCGAAATGACGCGCGGCGCCTTCGCCGCCCGCGTTCGAGCCGTCGCCGGCCGCCATCACGCGGGCCTGCATGTATTCGCCGAGCGTGGTCCACAGGCGCACGTCCCAGCGTGCTTTGTCTCCGCCCGCGCAAATCCAGTGTGCAAGGCCGATATGGTCGGGGTGGCAATGCGTGACGAGCACGCGCAGCACCGGCAGGCCTTCCAGCTGGTTCTCGAACACGGCTTCCCAGCGGGCCTTGATGGTGTCGTTGGTGATGCCGCAGTCCACCACAGTCCAGCCTTGCTGGCCGTCGATCTCGTCGCGCAGCAGCCAGAGGTTGATGTGGTCGAGCGCGAATGGCAGCGGCATGCGCAGCCATTTCACGCCGGGCGCGACGTCGAAGGCGAGGCCGGGCTCCGGCAGGGTGTCGGCGTAGGGATAGTCGAGCTGGTGTTCGAGGGCGTTCATTGGGGGTGTCTTCTCTTGTCGACCAGAGTTAGCGCTTACTCTGGTCCCATGTAAAACGGTCGACCAGAGTTAGCGCTTGAGCACCGACTCCGGCCCCATGCAAAGCGCGTCTTGCGCGTCGCTCCTGCCGGTTGCGTAACCGCGTACTTGACGATAACGTAAACGTCGATTCTATCGTCCCTCGCGCTGTCGTGCAGACAACAGCCGGGCCAGCCGCCTTTCGCACACCATGACGACCCAGTACACGATTACCGAACTCGCCCGGGAATTCGACGTAACGCCGCGCGCGATCCGTTTCTACGAGGACCAGGGCCTTCTGGCACCCAGCCGGGAAGGCGCGGGTGGCCTGAAGCGCGTCTTTTCGGGGCGCGATCGCACGCGGCTGAAGCTGACGCTGCGCGGCAAGCGCCTCGGCTTCACGCTCTCGGAGATCCGCACGCTGCTCGACCTATACGAGTCGCCGACCGACACGCTCCCGCAACTCCAGGCGTTCCTCGACACCGTGGTGCATCACCGCGAGATACTCGAGCGCCAGCGCGCGGACCTCGACGCGACGCTCGAAGACCTCGCGCAGTACGAGTCCCAGGCGCGCGCGCTGCTCGACAGGAATGTGGCGCACGAAAGCGACGCTCCCGCCGCCGCTCGCGCGAAACCCTGACGCCCGCGCAACGGGCATGGCCGCCATGAAACACTTCCCGAAACTGCTTTCTTCGCAGATCGGCTTCGATGTCGCGCAGACCATGCTCGACGGCTTCAACCGTCACTACCACAACTTCTGCGACGCGGCGGCGAGGGCGCGGACGTTCTTCGAGGCCGCCGACTGGCGCGCCCTGCAGCAGCTTGCGCGCGAGCGCATCGCCTCTTACGACGATCGCGTGAAGGAATGCGTGGTCGCGCTCGAAGACGAATACGGTGCCGAGAGCATCGACGACGAGGTGTGGCAGCAGATCAAGCTGCACTACATCGGCCTGCTCACGACGCACCGGCAGCCCGAATGCGCGGAGACGTTCTTCAACTCCGTGTGCTGCAAGATCCTGCATCGCTCGTACTTCAACAACGATTTCATCTTCGTGCGGCCCGCCATCTCGACCGAATACATCGAGAACGACGAGCCCGCCGCGAAGCCCACTTACCGCGCGTACTATCCGGGCAAGGACGGCGTCGCGGCGACGCTCGAGCGCATCGTCACGAACTTCCAGCTGCAGACGCCGTTCGAGGATCTCGGGCGCGACGTCGACTGCATCATGCAGACGATGCTCGACACCTTTGGTGTGGTCGAGCCCAAGCCGAACTTCCAGATTCACGTGCTGTCGTCGCTGTTTTTCCGGCACAAAGGCGCGTATATCGTCGGGCGCATCATCAACGGCGATCTGCTCGCGCCGTTCGTCGTGCCGATCCGTCATGTGGAGTCGGGCAAGCTTGCACTGGACACGGTGCTGCTGCGCACGGAGCAGCTGCTCATCCTCTTCAGCTTCTCGCACTCGTACTTTCTGGTGGACATGGAAGTGCCGTCTGCCTATGTCGAGTTTCTGCGCACCATCATGCCGCGCAAGGCCAAAGGCGAAATCTACACGTCGCTCGGGTTGCAGAAGCAGGGCAAGAACCTGTTCTATCGCGACTTGCTGCACCACCTCTCGCATTCGAGCGACCAGTTCATCGTCGCGCCCGGCATCCGCGGCATGGTGATGATCGTGTTCACGCTGCCTTCGTATCCGTATGTGTTCAAGGTCATCAAGGACAGCTTTCCCGCGCCGAAAGAGACTACGCGCGAGCAGGTCGAAGCGAAGTATCAGCTCGTGAAGCGCCACGACCGGCTTGGGCGCCTTGCCGACACGCTGGAATATTCGAGCGTGGCGCTGCCCATCGCGCGGCTCGACCACGCGCTCGTGCGCGAGCTGCAGACGCTGGCGCCCTCGATGCTCGAGTACGAGGGCGATAACCTCGTGATCCGTCACGTCTACATCGAGCGGCGCATGGTGCCGCTCAATCTCTATCTGCAGAACGGCAGCGACGCGGAAGTCGAGCATGGCATTCGCGAATACGGCAACGCGATCAAGGACCTGCTGCGCGCGAACATCTTTCCGGGCGACATGCTCTACAAGAACTTTGGCGTGACGCGCAACGGCCGCGTGGTGTTTTACGACTACGACGAGATCGAATACCTCACCGACTGCAACGTGCGCGCCGTGCCGCCGCCGCGTAATGAGGAAGACGAACTATCGGGCGAGCCATGGTACCCGGTCGGCCCGCGCGACATCTTTCCGGAGACGTACGGCACATTTTTGCTCGGCGATCCGCGCGTGAAGCGCGCATTTCTCGCCCATCACGCGGACTTCTTCGAGCCCGGGCTCTGGCAGGAAAGCCGCGCGAGGCTCATCGCGGGCGAAGTGCCGGACTGCTTTCCCTACGACGCATCGATTCGTTTCAGCGTGTGTTACCCGGAACGTTTCGCGCGTGAAGACGCGCCGGTCGTGCGGGTTGCCTGAACGCGCGTGCGGCCAACAGCGAATGCAAACGGATTCATCAAGGAGCACAAACATGAGTGAGACGCAAAAGCAGGACGCCATCGTGATCGTTTCGGCGGTGCGCACGCCGATGGCGGGTTTTCAGGGTGATTTCGCGACGCTCACCGCGCCGCAGCTCGGCGCGGCGGCGATCGCGGCGGCCGTCGAGCGCGCCGGGTTGAAGCCCGAACAGGTCGACGAGGTCGTGATGGGCTGCGTGCTGCCCGCGGGGCAGGGCCAGGCGCCCGCGCGCCAGGCGGCGCTCGGCGCGGGGCTGCCGCTCGCAGCGGGTGCCACGACCGTCAACAAGATGTGCGGCTCGGGCATGCGCGCGGCGATGTTCGCGCACGACATGCTGCTGGCGGGCTCGGCCGATGTGATCGTCGCGGGCGGCATGGAGAGCATGTCGAACGCGCCTTATCTGCTGCCGAAGGCGCGCTCCGGCATGCGCATGGGCCACGGCCAGGTGCTCGACCACATGTTCCTCGACGGCCTCGAAGACGCCTATGACAAGGGCCGCCTGATGGGCACGTTCGCGGAAGAATGCGCGGGCGAGTACGACTTCTCGCGCGAGCGCCAGGACGCGTTCGCGATCGAGTCGCTCAAGCGCGCGAAACGCGCCAACGAGGACGGCTCGTTCGCATGGGAGATCGCGCCGGTGAAGGTGGCCTCGCGCGCAGGCGAAACGACCATCGAACGCGACGAGCAGCCGTTCAAGGCCAATCTCGACAAGATCCCGACGCTCAAGCCCGCGTTCAGCAAAACCGGCACGGTGACGGCGGCGAATTCGTCGTCGATTTCGGACGGCGCGGCGGCGCTCGTGATGATGCGCGAATCGACGGCGAAGCAACTCGGCCTCAAGCCGCTCGCACGCGTGACGGGCCATTCGACCTTTGCACAGCAGCCCGCGAAGTTCACGACGGCGCCGGTGGGTGCGATCAGGAAGCTGTTCGAGAAGACCGGCTGGGCGGCGGGCGACGTCGATCTCTACGAGATCAACGAGGCCTTTGCCGTGGTCACGATGGCCGCGATGAAGGAGCACGATCTGCCGCACGAGAAGGTCAACGTGAACGGCGGCGCGTGTGCGCTCGGTCACCCGATCGGCGCTTCGGGCGCACGCATTCTCGTGACGCTGATCGGCGCATTGCGCGCACGCGGCGGCAAACGCGGCGTGGCGACGTTGTGCATCGGCGGCGGAGAGGCCACGGCGATGGGCGTCGAACTGCTGTAGGCTGGCGCCAGACGAAGCGCGCCGCATTGCAAGGCGGCGCGCTGCAGCGGTTTCCATGCACGGACAAGCAAGGTGACGAGATGAAAACAGCGTTGATCGTGGGCGCGTCGCGGGGCCTGGGTTTCGAGTTCGCGCGGCAGTATGCGAAAGCCGGCTGGCGCGTGCTGGCCACGGCGCGCGGGCCCGAAGCGCTCGAAGCCCTGCGCGCAATCGGCGCGCAGACCTTCCAGCTCGACATCGCGCGGCCCGAGGAAATTGCTGCGCTCGGCTGGAAGCTCGACGGCGAACGGCTCGACGTGGCGCTCGTCGTCTGCGGCGTCTACGGCCCGCGCACCGAGGGCGTGGAGACCATCACGGCCGAAGACTTCGAATACGTGATGAACACCAACGTGCGCGGTCCGATGCAACTGATCCCCGTTCTGTTGCCGCTCGTCGACGACGCCCACGGCGTGCTCGGCGTGCTGTCGAGCCGCATGGGCAGCATTGCGGAGACCACGGGCACGACGGGCTGGCTCTATCGCGCGAGCAAGGCCGCGCTCAACGACGTGCTGAAGATCACCTCGCTGCAAACTCGCCGCGCCACCTGCGTCGCGCTGCATCCGGGCTGGGTGCGCACCGACATGGGCGGCGCGCGCGCGGCGATCGACCCGGCGGTGAGCGTCGCCGGCATGCGCGAGGTGGTGGCCGAGGCGGCCGCCGCGCGCGACGTCTTCAATGGCCGCTTCTTCCAGTACGACGGCACCGAACTCGACTGGTAAAGCGCCGCCCGTCTGCGCTACGCTTGCGGCCTCTCGCAACGGAGCCTCGACCCATGGACGCTGAAACCGCGCGCGTTGTCTCGCCCGCCACCCGGCCCACCGATTGTCCTTGCGGCGGCGCTGCGCCCAACCAGAAGGCGGTCAGCAAGCCGCCGCGTTACGCGCAGTGCTGTGGCCGCTTCATCGACGCAGCGGCGATCCCCGCCACGGCGCTCGAGCTGATGCGCTCGCGCTACACGGCCTACGTGCTGGGTGAGGAGGCGTATCTGCGCTCGACGTGGGCGCCCGAAACCTGTCCCGCCGATCTCGACGTCGATCCCGCAGCCGAAGGCGCCCCGCGCTGGCTGGGTCTCGCGGTGAAGCGCCACGAACAACGCGACGACGCGCACGCGATCGTCGAATTCGTCGCGCGCTACAAAACGGGCGGCCGCGCGTTCCGGCTGCACGAGACGAGCCGCTTTACGCGCGGCGACGACGGCCGCTGGCGTTATGTTGACGGCGACGTTTCGTCGGGCTAACGAATAACTGACTGCCGGCAATATTTTCCGCAGCGAATTCCCTCGCCGGTTCTCTCTAACGACGCCAAAATTAATGCCTTTGCAAACAGGCGCTTACTGCAGAATCCCGCGGCTGTTGTCCGCGCGCGACGCTCACCACCCGGACCTTTTTTAAAACGCGCACGTCCGGCGCGTGCCGAAAGTGCTGTGTCCGCCTTGCCTCGTAGGGCCGCGCGAGGTTGGCATGCGTTATGCCGGGTTAGCCCTGAATTGCACAACAAATATTTGTCGTGCGAGTATCTAATCACGGTGCCCCGCACGATACGTAAGTGCATAGTGAAGAAGTTTCTTCACGTGATGCGTGTATCGACTGCAACGGGTGCTGGCGGCGGGTCTGATCGACGATAGAACTGCGCCGCGCAGGTGTTCCGATCGATGCAATTCCACGTTACGGGTACACGCCCGCTCCTGGCGTCGCGGCCAGGCGCAACGGTGTCTCGTTGTGCCCTGAAAGGGCTGAAGCGTGGGTAATGGTCGGACGGTTGTCGGATTCACAGCAGCAGGTCTTTTGCAGGTGGTGTAGCGCATGGCGTTCAGGAAGCTCCTTACCGGATGGGTCGTAGCCGGCACCGCGTGTGTGCTTTCGGTGGCTCACGCAGCGTCGCTTTCCGATCCGGCAAGTGCGAGCGCGAACGCGCAACTCGCCGCCAACACCCCGGCCACGCATTCCGCCAACGGCCCCCAATCCAGCCTCGCAGGCGGTCCCCTCGGCAGCGCCAACGTGCCGCGCATCGCGCTCGACGACGCGTATCTGCCCGTCGTGCCCGCCAGCATGAACGAGCAGGTGATCCGCGTTCCCGTCGATGCATCGGGTGACGTCACGCTCGAAACCACGATTTACCGCCCGAACGGCCCCGGCCCGTTCCCGATGGTGATCTTCAACCACGGCAAGATTCCCGGCGACCCGCACCTCCAGTCACGCAGCGACCCGCTCTCGTTCGCGCGCGAATTCGTGCGCCGCGGCTACGTCGTCGTCGCGCCGAACCGCCAGGGCTTCGCGGAGTCGGGCGGCTCGTATCAGCAGGACGGCTGCGATGTCGCGAACAACGGCCTCGGCCAGGCGGCCGATGTTGCTTCGACCATCGCGTACATGTCGAAGCAGCCTTATGTCGACGCGAGCCAGATCATCGTCGCGGGCACCTCGCACGGCGGCCTTGCCACCATGGCCTATGGCACCGAGGCGGCCAACGGCGTGCGCGCACTCATCAACTTCTCGGGCGGCCTGCGCCAGGACGCCTGCACGGGTTGGCAGAACAACCTGACGCAGGCATTCGGCGACTATGGCGGCAAGGCCCGCGTGGCCTCGCTCTGGCTCTACGGCGACAACGACTCGGTCTGGTCGCCCGATCTCGTCGCGAAGATGTTCGCCGCTTACCGCGACGCGCAGACGGGTGAGGATCACCCGGCCGCGACGGCAAAGCTCGTGGACTTCGGCGCCTACAAGAACGACGCGCATCGCCTCGTGGGCGATCGCGACGGCGTGAGGATCTGGTGGCCGACGGTCGAGGCGTTCCTCGCCAACCGCGGCCTGCCGACGGCGGTGCAGTATCGCGTGGCCTCGCCGGTCGCGCCGCGCGGCACCGGCTTCGCGCAAATCGACTCGGTCGGCGCGGTGCCGTTCGTCGATCAGGCGGGCCGCGACGGTTATCGCAACTTCCTCAAGCAGTATCCGAGCCGCGCCTTCGCGGTGTCCGACTCCGGCGCGTGGTCGTGGGCCGAAGGCGGCGACAATCCGATGGCCGTGGCGATCTCGAACTGTGAAAAGCACAGCGCCGATCCTTGCCGCCTCTATGCCGTCAACAACACGGTGGTCTGGAACAACGGCGGCACGCAGACCGCCCAGACCGACGAGAGCGACACCACGCGCGCCACGGCGGACAACACCGCCAACGACAGCGACCACCCGCTGGCGAGCCGGTAAGGACCGCTGCCCGGCGAGCGCCGGGCTCACACTCTCCATCGCGTTTGAAGCTTGCGGCCCCAGAGCGGGCCGCTTTGCTTTTGCGCGGCCCATTGCCTCGCACGCAACCCGTTGTGCCGCCCACTATCGGCTGACTTTCGCGCGCCTGCGCCGGCGGACGCGTCGCCAAAAATATCCGCCGCGCCGTCCCGCGTTCTGCAATTTCGCACCGCCGCGCAGATTTTTTTGCATAAGGCGGCTTCACTTTGCCGTCGTCATCTCCGCGCATTTCTGGTCTTTCTTTTCCATCGGTCCGGAGTTGTCCCGAACGGCGCGAAACGCCGCGCCGCCGTGCGTTGGAGGGCGATTTCCGGGGTAGTGCATTGCGGCAGCTAACACGTTAATCTCGGTCCCGCTGTCGTATCGGGAGTCGTATTTGAATTCGCAATCTCACCTTGCCCGCGAAGATCGCGCCGCGACCGATTGGGTCGCTCGCAGCCTGCGCGCCGTGTGGCACCCTTGCACCCAGATGAAACATCACGAGCGCCTGCCGCTCGTGGCCGTCGCACGCGGCGAAGGCCCGTGGCTGCACGACCGCGAGGGCCGCCGTTACCTGGACGCGATCAGTTCGTGGTGGGTGAACCTCTTCGGCCACGCCAACGCCTCGATCAATGCCGCGCTCAAGGCGCAACTCGACACGCTCGAGCACGTCATGCTCGCGGGCTGCACGCACGAGCCCGCCGTGGAGCTCGCCGAGCGGCTGTCGGCGCGCACGGGCGGCGTGCTCGGCCACGCGTTCTTCGCTTCCGACGGCGCGTCGGCCGTCGAAATCGCGCTCAAGATGAGCTTTCATTCGTGGCGCAACCGCGGCGAGAGCGGCAAGCGTGAATTCGTCTGCCTTGCCAACAGCTATCACGGCGAGACCATCGGCGCGCTCGGCGTGACCGATGTGAAGCTCTTCAGGGATGCGTACGATCCGTTGCTGCATCACGCGCATGTGGTCGCTTCGCCCGACGCCCGCGCGGCGCAACCCGGCCAAACGGCGGCGGATGTCGCCGTGCGCGCGCTGGCCGATGTCGAGCGTCTTTTCATCGAGCGCGAGGGGCGCATCGCTGCGTTGATCGTCGAGCCGCTCGTGCAGTGCGCCGCCGGCATGGCGATGCACGATCCCGCGTATCTCGAGGGCCTGCGCGCGCTGTGCGACCGCCATCGCGTTCACCTGATCGCCGATGAAATCGCCGTCGGCTGCGGGCGCACCGGCACGTTCTTCGCGTGCGAGCAGGCCGACATCTGGCCCGATCTGCTCACGCTCTCGAAGGGCATCAGCGGCGGCTATCTGCCGCTTTCGATCGTGCTGTCGCGCGACGCGATCTACGAGTCGTTCTACGACGACGACACGACGCGCGGCTTCCTCCATTCGCATTCGTACACGGGCAATCCGCTCGCGTGCCGCGCCGCGCTCGCCACGCTCGATTTGTTCGAGCGCGATGACGTGCTGGTTGCGAACGCGCGCAAATCGGCGCATCTGCGCGAATTGTTCGATCCTCTCGCCGAGCATCCGCTCGTGCGCAACCTGCGCCAGTGCGGCACGATTCTCGCGTTCGACGTGGCGCTCGAAGACGCGCAGCGCGCGGCGACGTTTTCGCGCCGCTTCTTCGAAAACGCACTGCAGCGCGAACTGCTGCTGCGCCCGATCGGTACGACGGTCTACGTCATGCCGCCGTATATTCTGGACAACGAAATGCAGGCGTTCCTCGCTGCACGCACGCGCGAGACTTTCGACGCCACCGTCGCGGAGGACCTCTGACATGGCATTGCTCGATACCCTCGAACAGGGCTTGCGCGATATCGACGCGCACGGCCTGCGCCGGCGCCGCCGCACCGCCGAGACGCCTTGCAGCGCCCATATGCAGGTGGACGGCCGCGCGACTATCGGTTTTGCCAGCAACGACTATCTCGGCCTCGCCGCGCACCCGCAATTGGTCGCGGCCATCGCTGAAGGCGCGCAGCGTTACGGCGCGGGCAGCGGCGGCTCGCATCTGCTCGGTGGACACTCGCGCGCTCACGCCCAGCTCGAAGACGATCTCGCGGCATTCGCGGGCACCTTCGTCGCTGCGCCGCGCGCGCTGTACTTCAGCACCGGCTACATGGCCAACCTGGCCGTGCTCACGGCGCTCGCGGGGCGCGGCACGACGATCTTTTCCGATGCGCTCAACCACGCCTCGCTGATCGACGGCGCGCGGCTCTCGCGCGCCGACATCCAGATCTATCCGCATGCCGACATGGCGGCGCTCGCCGCGATGCTCGAAGCCTCCGACGCGAGCGCGAAGCTGATCGTGAGCGACACGGTGTTCAGCATGGACGGCGATGTCGCGCCGCTCGCGCGTCTCGTCGAACTCGCGCGACAGCATGGCGCGTGGCTCGTGGTCGACGACGCACATGGTTTCGGCGTACTGGGCCCGCAGGGCCGCGGCTCGCTCGCGCAAGCCGCGCTGCGCTCGGAGCATCTCGTGATGGTCGGCACACTCGGGAAGGCGGCGGGCGTGTCGGGCGCGTTTATTTGCGCGCATGGCACCGTGATCGAGTGGCTTGTGCAGCGTGCGCGTCCGTACATCTTCACCACGGCTTCGTCGCCGGCGGTTGCGCATGCGGTGTCCGCGAGCCTGCGTTTGATCGAAGGCGAGGAGGGCAATGCGCGCCGCGCGCATCTCGAACATCTGATCGCGCGCACGCGTGCGCTGCTCAGCGATACCTGCTGGCAACCCGTCGATTCGCATACCGCCGTGCAGCCGCTCGTCATCGGCGCGAACGAGGCGACGCTCGCGCTGCAGGCCACGCTCGAGCGCGACGGCCTGTGGGTGCCCGCCATTCGTCCACCGACCGTGCCCGAGGGCACCTCGCGTCTGCGCATTTCGCTCTCCGCTGCGCATTCGGATGCCGACCTCGACCGGCTGAACGCATCGCTGCAACGCGCGAGCCTCGAAGCACGGGAGCTTGTGCAATGACGGTTTCGCTTTTCGTCACCGGCACCGATACTGAGATCGGCAAGACCTTCGTGAGCGCGGCGCTGCTGCGCGGCTTCGCCCGCGCGGGGCTGCGCGCCACGGCGCTCAAGCCGATCGCCGCGGGCGCTTACGAGCGCGACGGCGTGTGGCACAACGAGGACGCCGATCAGCTCGACGCCGCCGCGAGCGTGCTGCTGCCGCCCGAGATCCGCACGCCGTTCCTGCTCAAGGAGCCCGCCGCGCCGCACATCGCCGCCGCGCTCGAAGGCGTGACGCTCGATATGGCGCGCATCGTCGATTGCTACGAGGCGGCCTGCGAGCGCGCGGATGCCGTCGTCGTGGAAGGCGTGGGCGGTTTTCGCGTGCCTCTTACGCCGACCGAAGACACCGCCGATCTCGCCGTCGCGCTCGGTCTGCCCGTCGTGCTCGTGGTGGGCATGCGCCTCGGCTGCATCAGCCACGCGCTGCTCACTGCCGAAGCGATTGCCGCGCGCGGATTGACGCTCGCGGGCTGGGTCGCGAACCGTATCGACCCGGCCATGACGTTCCCCGAGGAAAACATCGGCACGCTGCGCGAGCGCCTCGCCGCCCAGTACGGCGCGCCGCTCGTCGGCGTCGTGCCGCACATGCGCGGTGCGAGCGCCGACGACGCAGCCGGACATCTGAACATCGATGCGTTGCTCGCACGCCTGCGCGCCAACGCGTAATGCAAGACAAGCACAGTCACGTAAAGAAGGACCCGACACCATGACGCAAACCCACATCGACATCACAACGCTCAAGGCCACCGCACCGAGCGCCCAGGCCGCAGCCGAAGCCGCCGCGCGCTGGAAAGTCGCCGACGTCGCCGCACTGTACGAGCTGCCGTTCAACGACCTGATGTTCCGCGCGCAGCAGGTGCATCGCGAGCATTTCGATGCGAACGCCGTGCAGCTTTCCACGCTTCTCTCGATCAAGACCGGCGGCTGCGAGGAAGACTGCGCGTACTGCCCGCAATCGGCGCATCACGACACGGAACTGGAAGCCGGCAAGCTGATGGAAGTCGACGCCGTGCTGGACGCGGCGCGCGCGGCCAAGGCAAACGGCGCGACGCGCTTTTGCATGGGCGCGGCGTGGCGCAATCCGAAGGATCGCCACCTCGAACCGATCAAGGACATGATCCGCGGCGTGAAGGCGATGGGTCTCGAAACCTGCGTGACGCTCGGCATGCTCGAAGATCACCAGGCGAAGGCGTTGGCCGATGCGGGCCTCGACTACTACAACCATAACCTCGATACGTCGCCGGAGTTCTACGGCAAGATCATTTCGACGCGCACCTACGAGGACCGCCTCGAGACGCTCGAACGCGTGCGTGACGCGGGCATCAACGTGTGCTGCGGCGGCATCGTCGGCATGGGCGAGTCGCGCCGCGAGCGCGCGGGCCTGATCGCCCAGCTCGCGAACATGGAGCCGTATCCGGAGTCGGTGCCCATCAACAACCTCGTGCAAGTCGCGGGCACGCCGCTCGAAGGCACGGAACCGATCGACCCGTTCGAATTCGTGCGCACGATCGCGGTGGCGCGCATCACGATGCCGAAGGCGATGGTGCGCCTCTCGGCGGGCCGCGAGCAGATGGACGACGCGCTCCAGGCACTGTGCTTCATGGCGGGCGCGAACTCGATTTTCTACGGCGACCAGCTGCTCACCACGAGCAACCCGCAGGCGCAAGCCGACCGCAAGCTGCTGCAGCGCCTGGGCATCACGGCGCAGGCCGCGCAGCATCTGCCCGCCGACGACCACGCTCATCACGACCATCACGGTCATGCGCACGGCGGCTGCGGCCATTGCGAGTGACGCTGCGCATGTCGCCAAAAGCAAAAACGCCAGGCTGCGAAGCCTGGCGTTTTTTATTGTCCAGCGAAAGTACGGCGCGTTACGCGTAAGCCGCGCGCCGGCGCCCCGCGAGCACGAGATAGCACAGGGCGCCGATCACGAGCGAAGGCAGCGTCGCGCCGAGGTTCGGCAGCCACTGGTTGAGCGCCTGATACGCGCCGAAACCGACCACCCACGCGACGAACGCGCTCACGTGCCAGCCGCCCGAATAGCCATAGGCGCCGTTCAGATCGGCGAGGGCCTGGGTGTCGATGCGGCGGCGGCGCACGATGAAGTGATCGGCGAGCACTACCCCGAAGAGCGGCGCGAACACCGAGCCGATAAAGAGCAGGAAGTTCTCGTACTTCGCCATCGGCACGACGAGGCCGATCAGCGTGCACAGCGCGCCGAACGCCGCCGAGAGCCAGGGCACACTGGCGCGCGTCCAGAACGTGCCGGTCGAGACCGCGGCCGAGTGGATATCGGCGAAGGCGTTGTCGATTTCGTCGATCAGCACGAGCAGCAGCGCGAAGCCGCCGCCGGCCTGCGCGAGCGCCGTGGTGAGGAGGGCGTCGCCGCCGCCCGCGGCGAGGCCGTAGATCGCGCCGAGCGCATAGAACCACAGGTTCGCGATGCCATAGCCGAACAGCGTGCCGCGGAAGGTTTCGCCCGCCTTGCGGCCGAACCGCGTGTAGTCGGCGATGAGCGGCAGCCACGAGAGCGGCATCGCCACCACGAGGTCGATGGCGCTGCCAAACGGCATTTCGCCCGTGCCGGGGCGGCGCATCAGCGCGCCCAGGTCCTGCTTCACGAGCAGGCTCCACGTGAGCCAGGCGGCGCCCGCGAGCAGCAGCCAGATGCCCCACGTGCGCAGGAAGCGCCGCACGAACGAGAGCGGCCCGCTCACGGCGAGCAGCGTGGCGAGCACGCCGAAGATCACGGTCCAGACGAGCGGCATCGACAGGCCGAAGGCTTGTTTGGCGAGCGCATCGGCGGAATCGCGCATCACGATGATCTCGAACGAGCCCCAGCCCACGAGCTGCACCATGTTGATGACGGCCGGCACCGACACGCCACGAACGCCAAGCGTCGGGCGCAGCGACGACATGGCGGCGAGGCCCGTGTCCGTGCCGATCACGCCCGCGAGCGCGAGCAGCACGACGCCGATCACGCTGCCGATGACGATGGCCATAAGCGCGTGGGGCAGCGAGAGGCCCGGCACGAGCAGCGCGCCTGCCTGCGCGACGAGCAGGCCGATGCCGAGCGAAAACCATAGCGCGAAGGCGTCGCCGGTGCGGAACTGGCGGCGCGCGTCGGGCACGGGCACATTCGGCGCGTAGGTGGAGCCGGTCTCGCCGGCGTGCGAATCTTGAGTCATGTGGAACGCTTTCCTCTGTATCGTCTGTTTTGTCTGTTTTGTCCGGGTGCGTTGGCTTCAGCAGCTCGGCCCGCGCTTCGCGCCGCGGCGCACGCTGTCATAATGCACGACTGCATCCGGTGCGGCGCGCCGTTTTGTGGAGCGGGGCGCTGTGTCCCCGAATCTGCCACCGAATTTGCCGCACATGTGCGGCCAGCCGGAAAGCCGTCATTATCGCGAAAACGTCATGTTTGAAGAAACCCGTGCCAACGTCCCGCTCGCCGAACGGCTGCGCCCGCGCTCCATCGACGAGGTCATCGGCCAGAAGCATCTGCTCGGGCCCAACAAGCCGCTGCGCGTCGCGTTCGAGTCCGGCGAAGCGCATTCGATGATTCTCTGGGGGCCGCCGGGCGTGGGCAAGACCACGCTCGCGCGCCTCATGGCCGATGCCTTCCACGCCGAATTCATTGCGCTCTCGGCGGTGCTTTCGGGCGTGAAGGACATCCGCGAGGCCGTGGAGCAGGCGCAACTGCATCGCGCACATGGCCACCAGACGCTCGTGTTCGTCGACGAAGTCCATCGCTTCAACAAGAGCCAGCAAGACGCCTTCCTGCCGCACGTGGAGTCGGGCCTCTTCGTGTTCGTCGGCGCGACGACGGAAAACCCGTCGTTCGAGGTGAACAGCGCACTGCTGTCCCGCGCCGCCGTGTACGTGCTCAAGAGCCTCGACGAGGAAGAGCAGGGCGAACTGCTCGCGCGCGCGAGCGAGGAACTGGGCGGCCTGACTTTCACGGATGAAGCGAAGAAGGCGTTGATCGGTTCCGCCGACGGCGACGGGCGCAAGCTCCTGAACAACCTCGAAATCGTCGCGCGCGCGGCCGCCCAGCAGAAGAAGACCGAGATCGACGGCGAACTGCTCGGCAGCGCGCTGGCGGAGAACCTGCGCCGCTTCGACAAGGGCGGCGACGCCTTCTACGACCAGATCAGCGCGCTGCACAAGTCGGTGCGCGGCAGCAATCCGGACGGCGCGCTCTACTGGTTCTGCCGCATGCTCGACGGCGGCGCGGACCCGCGCTATCTCGCGCGGCGCATCGTGCGCATGGCGTGGGAGGACATCGGCCTGGCCGACCCGCGCGCCGGGCGCATCACGCTCGATGCCGCTGAAACCTACGAGCGCCTCGGTTCGCCCGAAGGCGAACTCGCGCTCGCGCAGGCCGTGATCTATCTGGCCGTCGCGCCGAAGTCGAACGCGGGCTACAACGCCTATAACGAGGCGCGGCGCTTCGTGAGCAAGGACCAGTCGCGCGCGGTGCCCATCCATCTGCGCAATGCGCCGACGAAGCTGATGAAGGAGCTGGGCTACGGTCACGAATATCGCTACGCGCACGACGAACCCGACGCCTACGCAGCCGGCGAGACCTATCTGCCCGACGGCATGCGCGAGCCGCGCTGGTATCAGCCCACGCCGCGCGGGCTCGAGGGCAAGATCGGCGAAAAGCTCGCGCGCCTGGCCGACCTCGACGCGCACTGGCGCGAGGAGCACCGCGAGGACATCCGCGAGAGGAAGCGCAAGGGCTGAATCGCCCCGAACAACGGCGATGCCCGCCGCGCCGGGATGGCGCGGCCGGTGCGCTAAAATCGTCCCTTCACACAACGACACTGCGTCTCACAATCCCATGCTCGACATCCAGCTGCTGCGCAAAGACCTCGACGGCGTCGCGAAGCGCCTCGCCGACCGCGGCTACACCCTCGACGTCGCGGCCTTCTCCGCGCTCGAAGCGGAACGCCGCGCCATCCAGACCCGCACCGAAGAGCTCCAGGCGCGCCGCAACAGCCTGTCGAAGCAGATCGGCGCGATGAAAGGCCGTGGCGAGGACACCTCGGCGGTCATGGCCGAAGTGGGCGGCATCGGCGACGAGATGAAGACGTCGGCGGCCAAGCTCGACGAGATCCAGTCGAAGCTCTCGGACCTGCTGCTCGGCGTGCCGAACCTGCCGCACGAAAGCGTGCCCGCGGGCAAGGACGAGGCCGACAACGTGGAAGTGCGCCGCTGGGGCACGCCGCGCGCGTTCGACTTCGAGGTGAAGGATCACGTGGACGTCGGTACGCCGCTGGGTCTGGACTTCGAAACGGGCGCGAAGCTCTCGGGCGCCCGCTTCACGATGCTGCGCGGCCAGATCGCGCGTCTGCACCGCGCGCTCGCGCAGTTCATGATCGACACCCACACGCTCCACCACGGCTACACGGAAACGTACACGCCCTACATCGTCAACCCGGAAATTCTGTACGGCACGGGCCAGCTGCCCAAGTTCGCCGACGACATGTTCCGCGTGGAAAAGGGCGGCGGCGAAAACACGGTCACCCAGTACCTCATTTCGACCTCGGAAATCTCGCTCACGAACACCGTGCGCGAGAGCATCGTGGAAGGCAGCGCGCTGCCGATCAAGCTCACGGCGCATTCGCCGTGCTTCCGCTCGGAAGCCGGTTCGTATGGCCGCGACACGCGCGGCATGATCCGTCAGCACCAGTTCGATAAGGTCGAGATGGTGCAGATCGTTGCGCCCGAAACGTCGTACGACGCGCTCGAGCAGATGGTCGTCCACGCGGAAACCATCCTGCAGAAGCTCGGCCTGCCGTATCGCGTCATCACGCTGTGCACGGGCGACATGGGTTTCTCGGCCACCAAGACGTATGACCTCGAAGTGTGGCTGCCTGCGCAGAACACGTATCGCGAAATTTCGAGCTGCTCGAACACGGAAGCGTTCCAGGCGCGCCGCATGCAGGCGCGCTATCGCAACGCGCAGGGCAAGCCGGAACTCGTGCACACGCTCAACGGCTCGGGCCTCGCCGTCGGCCGCACGCTGGTTGCCGTGCTGGAGAACTATCAGGAAGCCGATGGCTCGGTCGCCGTGCCGGAGGTGCTGCGGCCGTATATGGGCGGCGTGGCGCGTCTCGAAGCCGGCGCCTGAGGCGCTGTCTCGCGCGCAGGACATGTGATTCCTTGCCCTCGAAACTTTTTTCCGATGAGGGCTTGCAGAAGTCAAAAAATGTTCTATAATCTTCGCTTCTCCGGTTGCCGACCAACACCGGGGAAGCAGTAAAGAGCCGTACACCGGAGAGGTGGCAGAGTGGTCGAATGTACCTGACTCGAAATCAGGCGTACGGTTTCCCCGTACCGTGGGTTCGAATCCCACCCTCTCCGCCAGATTCAGAAAACCCCTGCATGCTTACCCGCTGCAGGGGTTTTTGCTTTTCTGCTCGAGTTCCGGCATGCAGGCCGGCGCGCGCATTCACTTGCGCTTGGGGTCATGATCGGACTGCCAGCGCGCGATGTAAGATATTTCTCATTCTTGACGGCGGCTTTTGCTCGAACGATCGGAGATCTCTGAAAATTCGGCGTCCGGCGTCATCGGGATGACACAGATTGCTGCGGGTTGCTGCGCTGGCGACGCCGCAGCGCCGGTACAATCGCTCCTTTGAATTGCGGCGCAGGCTTCTCTGTCACCGCCGCGCCCACTCCGGTCCATCGATGCCTATCACCTACAAGTCTGCCGATGATCTCGCCCGCCTGCGCATTTCGGGCCGGCTCGCCGCCGACGTGCTCGCGATGATCGGCGAGCACGTGAAGCCGGGCGTCTCCACCGACGACCTCGACGCGATCTGCAACGACTACATCGTCAACACGCTCAAGGCCGTGCCGGCCAATGTCGGCTACCTCGGCTTTCCGAAGACGATCTGCACGTCCGTCAATTCCGTGGTCTGCCACGGCATTCCGAATCGCGGCGAGGTGCTCAAGGACGGCGACATCATCAACATCGACGTGGCCGTGATCAAGGACGGCTATTTCGGGGACACGAGCCGCATGTACTGCGTCGGCACGCCGAGTTCGGTGGGTCGCCAGCTGATCGACACGACCTACGAGGCGATGCTCGCGGGCATCCGCCAGGTGAAGCCGGGGGCGACGCTCGGCGACGTCGGCAACGCCATCCAGAAGCGCGCCCAGGCGGACGGCTTCTCGATCGTGCGCGAGTACTGCGGCCACGGCATCGGCAAGGTCTACCACGAGGAACCGCAGGTGCTGCACTACGGCCAGCCGGGGCAGGGCGTGCGCCTGAAGCCGGGCATGGTCTTCACGATCGAGCCGATGGTCAACGCGGGCCGCGCCGGCACATCGGTGCAGCGCGACGGCTGGACGGTCGTCACGAAGGACCGCTCGCTTTCGGCGCAGTGGGAACACATGGTCGCGGTTACCGACGACGGCTACGAACTCCTCACGCCCTGGCCGGACGGCACAGGCGCCTACGAGGCCCCGTGAGCGTGGCTGTGCGGCCTCTGGGGCCGTCTGTCAAGGCTCGCGCGCGGGGCGTCGCGTGCCGGCAATTGTCAAATAAGGATTTGACTCTCAAGCCAGTTCGGTTAAAGCTACGCGTTAGCGCTTTATTGGGGTTTACGACTGCATGAGTCCGTCACTGACCGTTCGCCGTATCGCCGCCGATCAGGGTGCCGTGCTCCGCGAGCTTCGAACAGCTTCGCTGCGCGACGCGCCTTATGCATTCGGCGACACGCTCGAAGACGCGCTATCCGCCGATGTCGCCGTTTTCGACGCCGCGGCGGCCCGGCATGCGGTCTCGCACACGGGCACGTCGTTCATTCTCTATACCGAGGGCCATCCGGCCGGTCTGATCGGCGCGAGCTTCGAAAGCGCGCCGGCGCGCCGCGCGTTCGTCTCGGCGCTGTGGGTCGCGCCTGCGGTGCGTCATCTGAGCGGCGGCGAACTGCTGCTGAACAGCGCCATCGACTGGCTCGTGAGCGAAGGCGCCACGCAGGTCTACGCCTGGATCACCGATACGAACGCCACGGCCATGCGCTTCTACGAGCGCCTCGGCTTTGTCGCCACCGGCGACCACGCGCGCAGCCAGCAGCAGCCCGAGCAGTGGGAAACGCTGCTCATGCGCACGCTCGGCGAGCATACGAAGTCCGCTTCCTCGCCGTAACGCCCCGCGTTCGCGCCGCTGCGTGCGGCGTCGCGCGCGTTTCGCTTCCCTCCGCACGTCACACCGAAACACCATTAAAAATAATGGCCGTGTGCGTCCGCGCCTGTAAAATACGCAAAATTTTTAGCCGAACGCCATGTCGCCCAAGAAATCGCCATATTTTGAACTGAAGAGCGGTTCAGTCGATACGCTTCTGTTCGTGGTCAAGACGACCGAGCTCGACGCCATGCGCGCCGAGCTCACGCGGCGCTTCGAGGCGACGCCCGAATTCTTCGCGAACGACACTGTCGCGATCGACGTGCGGCGTCTCGCCGACGGCGAGCAGGTCGCGCTCGGCGACATCGCGCGCCTGCTCGAAAGCGTGCGCATGCGTCCGGTAGGCGTGGTTGCGCAACCTGAACAACACAGCTGGGCCGCTGCGGCAGGCCTGCCGTTCCTCGAGGCCCGCGACCGCCGCGGCGCGGGCGCGAAGCCGGCCGCCGAAGAAGGCGCAAGCGAAGGCGAGGCAGCGAATGCTTCGGCGAGCGCATCCGCTACCGGTTCGGCCGCGCCGCACGCCACCGCTGCACAGCCCGAACTCTTTACGGCCGAAACGGACCCGGCCGCCGCCGAAGCGAGCGCAGCGGCAACGGTGAGTGCCGCGGCGGCCCTCGACGCCGGCGCGTCGGGCACGCGCGCGGAACCCACGCTCGTGATCGACCGGCCGCTGCGCTCGGGCCAGCGCATCTACGCGAAGGGCGACGTGGTCGTGCTCGGCCTCGTATCCAACGGCGCGGAAGTGATCGCCGAGGGCAACATCCACATTTACGCGCCGCTGCGCGGCCGCGCGCTCGCGGGTGTGCACGGCAACCACGACGCACGCATTTTCTGCACGAGCCTCGAGGCGGAACTGATTTCGATTGCGGGCATCTACCGTACGACTGAAGTTCCACTCGCCGACGACGTGCGGGGCAAGCCGGCGCAAATCCGGCTCGAGGAAGAAAAGCTGTTGATCGAACCGTTGAGGCTCACCTGAGTCGCAGCTCGAGCGTCGTGCGCAGGCGATCAGGGGCATGAGCGGCACGCGATGAGACCAAACTGAGAAACTGACGAACGCAAGGTAAGGGAATGGCAAAAATCATTGTGGTGACTTCGGGCAAAGGTGGTGTCGGCAAGACGACCACGAGCGCGAGTTTCGCATCGGGCCTCGCGTTGCGCGGCCACAAGACCGCGGTCATCGACTTCGACGTGGGCCTGCGCAATCTCGACCTCATCATGGGTTGCGAGCGCCGCGTCGTGTACGACCTGATCAACGTGATCCAGGGTGAGGCGAACCTCAATCAGGCGCTCATCAAGGACAAGAAGTGCGAAAACCTCTTCATTCTCCCGGCCTCGCAAACGCGCGATAAAGACGCGCTCACGAAAGAAGGCGTGGAGAAGGTGATCGAGGACCTGCGCAAGATGGACTTCGAGTACATCGTGTGCGATTCGCCCGCGGGCATCGAGTCGGGCGCGCTGCTCGCGATGCACTTCGCCGACGAAGCGCTCATCGTGACGAACCCGGAAGTGTCTTCCGTGCGCGACTCGGACCGTATCCTCGGCATGCTGTCGTCGAAGACGAAGCGTGCGATCGAAGGCAAGGACCCGATCAAGGAGCACCTGCTCATCACCCGCTACAACCCGAAGCGCGTGAGCGAAGGCGAAATGCTCTCGCTGAACGACATTCAGGAAATCCTGCGCATTGAACTGATCGGCGTGATTCCCGAATCGGAAGCGGTGCTGCACGCATCGAACCAGGGTCTGCCGGCAGTGCATCTGGACGGCACCGACGTCGCCGAGTCGTACAAGGACGTCGTGTCGCGCTTTCTCGGCGAGGACAAGTCGCTTCGCTTCACCGATTACCAGAAGCCGGGCCTCTTGCAGCGCCTCTTCGGTAGCAAGTAAGGGAGGCGAACGTCATGTCGTTTCTTTCGTTTTTTCTCGGCGAGAAGAAGAAGTCCGCCTCGGTAGCGAAGGAACGCCTGCAGCTCATCATTGCTCACGAGCGCGCAGGCGGCCATCCGCCCGCCGACTATCTGCCGGCCCTGCAACGCGAACTGGTCGCGGTGATCTCGAAGTACGTGAAGATCTCCGATGAAGACATTCGCGTGAGCCTCGAACGTCAGGACGATCTCGAAGTGCTCGAGGTCAAGATCGAGATTCCGCAGGCTTGAGTTTCAACGCGCGCAGCCACTGCGCTGCGCGCGTCGTTCGTCGTATCGCCCCGCTGTTCCTTCGCGCCTTCCCTTCTCGTGCGCCGTGCTTTGGCCCGGTCGCCTGCCTTACCGAAATATTCCGTTTCACATCACCCCGCGCCGTAACACCGCCGCTGTCAGCGCAACGCCGTGCTCGCGCATTGATCGGGTAACGCCAATCCAGGCGTCAAACAATCAAGGGTGGCCAACATGAACAACTCCATTCGCCTCTTCATCGCCAAGGCCGCAATCGTTGCCGCTGGCACCTGCGCGGTCGCGGCTCCGGCGCTTGCCGAAATCGTCGTGGTCGAGCCGAGCGCGCCGCCGCCTGGCGAACGTGTGGAAGTCGCGCCGGCGCCGCGCGTGGGCTACGTGTGGGACAAGGGCCACTGGCGCTGGGACCACGGCCAGTACGTGTGGGTGAGGGGCCACTGGCAGGCCGAGCGTGTCGGCTACCACTGGGTGCCGGGCCACTGGATCGCGCACGGCCCGAACTGGCGCTGGGTCGAAGGCCACTGGGCCGCCTGATCCTTCAAGCCTGAGGGGAGCCCTATCATGAGTAAAAAATTGCTCGCGGCGGCCGTGCTCGCGCTTATGCTGGCGGGCTGCATCGTCGTGCCGGCGCGGCCCATGTACGTGAGACCCGCACCGGTCGTCGTCTACTAGCCGTCGACCGTTTCTATCGATCCTCGACGGATCGTCCCGACCGGGCCCGACACGCATTGGCGTGTCG
Source organism: Paraburkholderia sp. BR10936 (assembly GCF_040965735.1). Taxonomy (NCBI): domain Bacteria; kingdom Pseudomonadati; phylum Pseudomonadota; class Betaproteobacteria; order Burkholderiales; family Burkholderiaceae; genus Paraburkholderia; species Paraburkholderia sp. BR10936. The sequence continues at coordinate 350,496 of NZ_JBFRCM010000001.1, read as the reverse complement.
GGCCCGGTGCGTTTTGCGGCGTACTTTATCGACGCCGCACAGGGAACCTGTAAGAAAGGGACAGATTTCGCTCGTGCCGAATCGCTCATTCGCAGGTTGGCGCAAGGTTCGTCCGCTAAAATCTCCGCCAATCCCTTGAAGACTGGAATATCGGGCCCTGAGGCCCGCAGCACAATGAAACGAGTTTTGATTGTCAAAGTGACTTCGCTCGGCGATATCGTCGAGGCGCTTCCGGTCGTGGCCGACGTGCAGCGCGCCTTCCCCGGCGTGAAGGTCGATTGGGCCGCCGATGAGGCCTTTGCCGATATCGTGCGCTGGAATGCCGGCATCGACCGCGTGCTCTGCGCGCCGCTGCGCCGTTTCAAGAAGGCGCGCCGCTGGAGCGACTTCAAGTCGATCTGGGCATCGATTTCGGAGTTGCGCGCCTACCGCTACGACGCCATCGTCGACATTCACGGCGTGTACAAGAGCGCGATCATCGCGTTTCTCGCGCGCGGGCGGCGCCGCTTTGGCTATCTCACGCAGGACCTCGGCGAGCGTGGCGCAGCCTTCGCGTACAACGGCCGTTTCGGGCCGCGTCCGAAGTGCGATGCGTGGCACGGCATGCGCATCAGCGCCGGCGAGGCGCTCGGCTATACGGTCGACACGCCGCCCGAATTCCAGATGCGCGTTCCGCGCGACGGCACCGCGCTGCCCGCGCCTGACGCGCCCACGGCGCTGCTCTTTCACGCGACTTCGAAAGACGAGAAGAAGTGGCCGGTCGCGCATTGGGGGGAACTGGGCAATGCGTTGATCGCGCGTGGCCTGCGTATCGAGTTGCCGTGGGGATCCGATAACGAGCACGCCACGGCGCGCGAGATCGCGGCGCTCATCCCGGGCGCGACGGTGCTGCCGCGCCTCACGGTTTCTCAGGTCGCACAGCGCATCGAGGATTGCGCGCTCGTGGTCGGCACCGACACGGGGTTCGTGCATCTCTCGCACGCGCTCATCAAGCCGACGGTGATGGTCTTCGTTTCGACCGACGCCGAACACAGCGGCGTGCGTGCGCCCAATCGCTCGATCTCGATCGGCGATGGCCGTCACGTGCCGCCCGTGCAGGTGGCGATCGATGCCGTCGATCGCATCTACCCGGTGCGCGACGGCGGCGTGTCCGTGCCGTCATCGCGCGTTCACGCCGCTTGATTTTGGCGGGTCGCCACGCGCGTTGCGGCGGGCATTCCCCCGCCGTTTCCCATTACGAGCTTGTTAAAAGTGTCGTGCCTGTATTGCAGGGGCGCGCCTGACAGCGCGTGCAAAAGGCTTTGCGCTCCGATGCTGTTACACGGGCCATACCGCTGCTTACAAATTGCAACGCCTCACGCCTTCGCCGTCGTGTTCAATCGTAACCGTCCAGCCCGACATCGCATGGCCGGACACAGACACTGACTTGAAGGGAGAGACCACTGTGAAACGATTGACGCTTACCCTCATCGCCGGCGCATTGCTCGCGGCTTCGCTGGGCGGCTGCGTCGTGGTGCCGGCCGGCGGCTACTACGGCGGCGGCTACCATCACGGCTATTACTATCGCTGATCGCCGCCGGACGGTGCCGCACCAACGGTACCAGCGGCACAGCAGCCTTCAGGCAAGCAGCATTTCAATCGCGATAACCGCGGCAATTGCCGCGGCGTTCGCGGCCAGCGCTTCGAGCAGGACCGCACGCCAGCTCGCGGTGCGCAGGCGAAACGCCAGCAGGAGCGAGATGCCCAGGGCGAGGGCGATGATCAGGACAATGTCGGCGTTGCTCAGATGCAGGTTCATCGTCGGCTCCCCCGGGAGATCGCTCCCCGCTAGCTGATTCGAGTATAGACACGCCTCGCGCGTACCCAAAGCGATCAAAAAAGGCATAAAAAAAGCGGAGACCGCCTGGCGGCCTCCGCTTTTTCATTGTTGCGGCGTTGCGTTACGAGAGCGACGTATGGCGCGTCTCGCGCATGCACAGGACACCGAACAGGCTCACGCAGGCGGCGATCGACACATACGCGCCGACCCACGAGAGTCCGCCGCGCGCGGCCAGCACCTGCGCGATATACGGCGCAACCGATGCGCCAAGAATGCCGCCCAGGTTGTACGCCACGCCCGCGCCCGTGTAGCGCACGCTGGTCGGGAACAGCTCCGGCAACAGCGCGCCCATCGGCGCGAACGTGGCGCCCATCAGGAACAGCTGGATCACGAGGAAGAGCAGCACGAGCGGCGTGGCACCGCTGCCGAGCAGCGGCTCCATCGTGAAGCCCGAGAGAATCGCCAGAATGCAGCCGACGATCAGCACGGGCTTGCGGCCGAAGCGGTCGGAAAGCCAGGCCGAGATCGGCGTCGCGATACCCATGAACACCACCGCGATGCACAGCATCCCTAGGAAGGTCGGGCGCGGAATGTGGAGCGCCGTCACGCCGTGCGAGAGCGAGAACACCGTGGCGTTGTAGAAGAGCGTGTAGCACACGACCATGGCGAGCGCGCCGAGCAGCGTCGGCCACCAGTACTGCGAGAGCAGCGTCGCGACCGGCACCTTGACACGTTCCTCGCGCTCGACAGCGGCCTTGAAGGCGGGCGTTTCGGCGATCTTCATGCGCACGTACAGACCGAGCGCGACGAGCACCGCCGAGACGATGAACGGCACGCGCCAGCCCCAGTCGCGGAACTGCTGGTCGGAGAGCGTCGAAGCGAGGCCGAAGAAAAGGCCGTTCGAGGCGAGAAAGCCCACCGACGGCCCGAGCTGCGGGAACATGCCGAACCAGCCGCGCTTGCCTTGCGGCGCGTATTCCGTCGCGAGGAGCGCGGCGCCGCCCCATTCGCCGCCGAGGCCAATGCCCTGGCCGAAGCGCAGGATGCACAGCAGGATCGGCGCGAGGCTGCCAATCGCGTCATAGCCGGGCAGGAAGCCGATCAGCGTGGTGGAGAGGCCCATGACGAGCAGCGACGCCACCAGCGTCGATTTACGGCCGATGCGGTCGCCGAAGTGGCCGAAGATGAACGAGCCGATCGGCCGCGCGACGAACGCAATGCCGAAAGTGACGAACGCCGAGAGCGCCTGCGCCGTAGCCGAACCGTGCGGGAAGAACACGGGGCCGATCACGAGCGCGGCGGCCGTTGCGTACACATAGAAGTCGTAGAACTCGATCGCGGTGCCGATAAAGCTCGCAAAGATCACGCGCGCGGTGCTTTGCTGCTTCGCTGCGTTTGCCTGATCGGCGCGCGCGGGCGAAATGGGTGAGGTGGACATTCAAGGGTCTCCAGTCGTTGTGACGCGCTTGCGCCTGAGTCTTGCGTGGCTTTGCGCGGGCGTCTTTGTTCAGGCTCGAAGCGTAGCGGGGCGCGTGCCTGATGCTCGACGCTCCGGCAGCGTCCGTCAGGCGGCGACGCTTCGCCAGTATGCAACGCACAGCGCGGGCCGTGCGCGTTGATTCCCGACCGGCCGAAGCGCGCGCCGATAGGCGCAAGAAGGCGAAAGCGCGGTCGAGCCTCACGCGGCCGCGCGGATGGCGCATGGCAAGAGGTATGGCCGGCGGGCGCCGGCTGGGGATAGCGAAAAATTATAACGACCGTGCGCGCCGTGCAGCAAGGCGGGCGTAAGCAGGCTCGCGCGCGTCAGGTATCGCGCGAAGCGCGTTGGTCACTGGTAGTTCTGCGCCTGCGGCGAGGCGAGCGTGCGCAACTGGAACTTGCCGTTGTCGTTGAAGAGCCAGTCCTCGAACATCTCGAGCTGGCCCGCGGAATTGAGCAGGCCGCCCGGCGGCGGCGGCAGAGGCGCGGCGCGGCGCAACGTTGCGAGGGCAGTGGCTTCGGCTTCGTCGTCGCCGTTGGTCCGGTAAACCGACGACTTCACGATCTGGCCGTTGCGATTGACCGTGAACGACACGACCACGAGGGAGCGCAGCATGGCCTGGGGCGCGCCGTGCAGAACGTAGGACGGGTTGTGCTCGACGATGTGTTTCGCCACCGTGGTGCGGTAGTCGTCGAGTGTGGCGCTATTGATCGCCGCGGGGGGAATGACGAGAAGCGGCCTGGGCGGCGGCGTGATCGTGCAGGCGCCGAGGCACCCGAGCATCGCGAGCAGCAAAACCAGACCGAGGCGCCGTGCGAGGGAGGCGCTGTGTGCGGACGAACCGCAAGACCACTGGACGCGGATGAGCATGTCGAACAAGCTCGGAAGCGGAACCTGAATCGAGCTTAGACGATACGCAGCGGGAAGCAATCAGAACTGTCCCGCGTAGTCACGGGACTGGCGAAACGGCGAGGGTATTCGAGGTGCTTATTCGACCGGGAACTGCGCGCAGGGATCGGCCGCGGTGGTTGCGCAGGCGTACGAGTATTCGCCGCTCTTCAGGAACAGCTCCTTGCCGACCTGGAAGTTGTCACGCAGATTGGGCGAGCTTTCCCACGCGATGTAGCTCGAGCACATCACGGCGAACAGGACGACGAGCGAAAACGCGAATTTCTCGAGCAGTTGGTATTGGTGCGGCATGGCGATCTTTCCCATCAATGGGTAGGATTTTACCTCATGGTTAGGGTTTTCACCTAGTGAATTGAGCGCGATTTTCCGGGCGATTTTTGGGTTTGACCCTTTAATTGTTGATTGGCGTGTCATACGCTCGGCGCGAGATGAGTTGCCAGCGCAAAATAACTCGCAGTCCTGATTAGTGAGGGTGCAATGCTGACCACGCATATTCGCGTGGCGCAGGGGCGGTATCTCGTTGATCGATGGCGTTTCGGCCTGAGGGCCGGCATCTTGACGACACGCTGGCGTTCAGTCGCGCCAGGTTTCACGAATTGGCGGAGGCGGTGAGATTCGAACTCACGGAAGGGTTACCCCTTCGCCGGTTTTCAAGACCGGTGCATTCAACCACTCTGCCACACCTCCGAAGCCGCGCATTGTAACCCGAAACGCACGCGCGACGGCAGTCGCACAGGCGACCGGCGTCGACCTCAGTGCGGGTCTTTCAGGAACAGCGCCTGCAAGTCGTTGAGGAAGCGCTGCCCCAACTCGGTCGGCGCGATCTTCTCGTAATCGCGCGTGATGAGGCCGCGCCGCTCCGCTTCCTGCAGCGCCGGCTCGATCGTCGTGATCGGCAGGCCCGTGCGCTCGATGAAACGATGTACCGGAAACCCTTCCACGAGCCGCAGCGCGTTGAGCATGAACTCGAACGGCAAATCGCGCGCGCTCACTTCGTGCTCTTCCTGGACCGGCGTGCCCGCGCGCGCCTGCTCGATAAAGGTCGCCGGATGCTTGTAGCGCGCCTGGCGCACGATACGGTTCGGAAACGAGAGCTTCGTATGCGCGCCGGCGCCGATCCCGAGATAGTCGCCGAAGCGCCAGTAGTTAAGGTTATGCCGGCATTGGCGATCCGGCTGTGCGTAAGCCGAAACCTCATAGCGTCCGTATCCCGCGCCCGACGTGCGCTCGTGAATCCAGTCCTGCATGTCGGCGGACTGGTCGTCGTCGGGCAGGGCGGGCGGAAACTTGGCGAACAGCGTGTTCGGCTCGAGCGTCAGGTGATACAGCGACAGATGCGGCGGCTTGAACGAGAGCGCCGTCTCGATGTCGGCCTCGCATTCAGCGAGCGTCTGCTGCGGCAGAGCGAACATCAGGTCGAGGTTGAAGTTGTCGAAAGTATTCGCCGCGACCTCGACCGCATGGCGCGCCTGCGCCGCGTCGTGAATGCGTCCGAGCGCCTTCAGATGCGCCTCGTTGAAGCTCTGGATGCCCACCGAAAGCCGGTTCACGCCGCTCGCGCGAAACTGCGCGAACTTCGCGGCTTCGAAGGTGCCTGGATTCGCTTCGAGCGTGATCTCGGCGTCAGCGTCGAGCGGCAGCAGGGCGCGCACGTCCGAAAGCAGTCGATCGAGACCCGCCGCGGAAAGCAGGCTGGGCGTGCCCCCGCCGATGAACACCGTATGCACCTGGCGCCCCCAAACGAGCGGCAGCGCCTGTTCGAGATCGGCGCGCAGCGCGTCGAGGTAATCGTCTTCGGGGAAGCGTTCGCCCTTCCATTCATGCGAGTTGAAATCGCAATACGGGCACTTGCGCACGCACCACGGAAAATGCACGTAGAGCGCGAGCGGTGGCAGCGACGTGAGGCGAATGCTGCCAGGCATCGTGAACGACTGGACCACTTCGATGCCGATTCGATGCTGCTGGCTCACGCTTCCTCCTGGAGGCGCGCGAGCAGTTGGCGCAGCGCGATGGCGCGATGGCTCGACGCGTTCTTGAGCGCCGGATCGAGCTCGGCGGCCGTGGCCTCGAGTTCCGGAATGTAGAAGTAAGGGTCGTAGCCGAAGCCGTTGTCGCCGCGCGGCACGTCGAGTATTACGCCGTGCCAGCGGCCTTCGGCGATGAGCGGCTCGGGGTCGTCGGCATGGCGCACGAGCGCGAGCACGCAATAGTAGTAACCGCGGCGATCCGCGTGATCTCTCAGGTTCGCGACGAGCAGCGCGTTGTTCGCCGCGTCGCTCTTCTCGCCCCCCGCAAGCTGCGCGTAACGCGCCGAATACACACCCGGCGCGCCGTGCAGTGCGCGCACGCACAGGCCCGAGTCGTCGGCGAGCGCGGGCAGCCCCGTGAGCTTCGCCGCGTGGCGTGCCTTGGCGAGCGCGTTTTCCACGAAGGTGGGGTGCGGTTCCTCGGCCTCGGGCACGTTGAGTGTGCCTTGCGGCACGAGCTCGATACCGGCCGCGCCGAGCAGCGCCGCGAACTCGCGCAGCTTGCCTGCGTTGTTCGAAGCGAGCACGACGCGCGAGAGCGCGTCCGCCGCGGTTTTAGCCGCTGAATCCGGCTGTAGATCAGCCATGCGAAATCTCCAGCGCCGCCTTTTGCTTCTCGATCAGCGAGCGGATGCCGCTTTGCGCCAGATCGAGCAGTGCATTCAGTTCTTCTCGCGAGAACGGCGCACCTTCCGCTGTGCCCTGGACTTCGACCATGCCGCCCGAGCCCGTCATGACGATGTTCATGTCGGTGTCACACTGCGAGTCTTCGTCGTAGTCGAGGTCGAGCACGGGCACGCCGTCGTATACGCCCACCGAAATCGCGGCGACGTAGTCGGAGATCGGCGAGCGTTCGATGCGGCCCGTGGCCAGCAGCTTCGAGACGGCGTCGTGGGCCGCCACGAACGCGCCCGTGATGCTCGCCGTGCGCGTGCCGCCATCGGCCTGCAGCACGTCGCAATCGATGTTGATGGTGCGCGCACCCAGCGCTTCGAGGTCGAACACGGCGCGCATCGCGCGGCCGATCAGGCGCTGGATTTCCTGTGTGCGGCCCGTTTGCTTGCCGCGCGCGGCTTCGCGGTCGCTGCGCGTGTGCGTGGCGCGCGGCAGCATGCCGTATTCGGCGGTGAGCCAGCCCTGGCCCTTGTCGCGCAGGAACGGCGGCACGCTTTCGGACACGCTCGCGGTGCACAGCACCTTGGTGTCGCCGAACTCGACGAGGACCGATCCTTCGGCGTACTTCGTGTAGTTGCGGGTGATACGGACTTCGCGAAGCTGGTCGGCGGCGCGGCCGGAGGGGCGCTGGATGGATTGGGTCATCGTGAAGGTGCGCGAGGGCACGAGAGGGAAGGGGAAACCGTGATTTTACCGCCTCCGCGCGCCTCGCGACGGGCACGGCCGGAAGGCGGCGGGAGCGCGAAAACGGGGTCGCCCCGGCCAGGCGGACCGCGCAGCCCGCGCTTGCGAAGGCGCGCCCTCAAAAATGGGATAATGCGATTTCTCCGCCCCGCGCTTTTCGTCCATTCGCGACAACACGCCGGGCGCCTCGATTTCCTCGCCGTGACCCGCGCGCCCAGCGCACGACGCCACGGCTTTCTTCGCGAGACGAACCATGATTTACAGCATGACCGGCTATGCCAGCGCCACGCGCGAGCTTGCTGCGGCTTCGGGCACGGGCGGCGCGAGTGTCTCCGTCGAATTGCGCACGGTGAATTCGCGCTTTCTCGATCTGAATTTCCGCATGCCCGAAGACGTGCGCGTGTGCGAGCCCACGCTGCGCGAAATGCTGATGACGAAGCTCTCGCGCGGCAAGGTCGACATCCGCATCAACATCCAGAAGAGCGAGCAGGGCGCCAATGCGGGCGCGCTCAACCGCGATGCGCTCGACCAGCTCGCCGGGCTCGAGCGTGCGGTGCTCGAAGCGTTTCCCGAATCGGGTCGTCTGCGCACGGGCGAGATCCTGCGTTGGCCCGGCGTGCTAGCGGAAAGCGGCGTGGCGCCCGAGGTGCTGCGCGACGCCGTGCTCGGCTGTGGCAAGCAGGCCATCGCCGACCTGATCGAAGTGCGCGCGCGCGAAGGCGCGCAGCTCGCCAACATGCTGCTCGCGAACGTGACCGAAATGGAGGCGATCGTCGCACGCATCACGCCGCTCGTGCCGGAGCTGATCGCGAAGCACCAGCAGAAGATCGTCGAGCGCCTGCAGGAAGCGCTCGGCATCGCCGCGCCGGACAGCAACGGCAACGGCGGCAGCATCGGTAACATCTCGCGCGAAGAAATCGCCGAGCGCATTCGCCAGGAAGTGACGATGTATGGCATTCGCATCGACATCGCCGAAGAGCTCTCGCGCCTCACGGCGCACCTGAACGAAACGCGTCACGTGATCGAGAAGGGCGGCCGGGTCGGCAAGCGTCTCGACTTCATGATGCAGGAGCTCAACCGCGAAGCGAACACGCTCGGCTCGAAGGCGGCGGCGAAGGAACTCGCGGACGCCTCGATGACGCTCAAGCTGCTCATCGAGCAGATGCGCGAGCAGGTTCAGAATCTCGAATGAAGGAAGCAACGAACATGACCGACCAAAGCAGCGCCCCCAAAACGGACGCGAAGCACGACAAAAAGCGCAATCCGTATGCGGGCATGTACCCCGGCAACCTCTTCATGGTGGTGGCGCCTTCGGGGGCGGGCAAGTCGACGCTCGTGAACGCGCTGCTCGCTGAAGACAGCGCGATCCGCCTGTCGGTTTCGTACACGACGCGCGCGCCGCGTTCGAAGGAGCGCGACGGCGAGCACTATCACTTCACGACCGTCGACGACTTCCTCACGCGCCACGCCGCGGGCGAGTTTCTCGAGAGCGCAGAAGTGCATGGCAACTACTACGCCACGTCGCGCGTGTGGATCGAAGACCAGATGAAAATCGGCCATGACGTCCTGCTCGAAATCGACTGGCAAGGCGCGCAGCAAGTGAAGAAGCAGTTCCGCAATGCGGTGGAAATCTTCATCCTGCCGCCCTCGCTCGAAGCGCTCGCCGACCGCCTGAAAAAGCGCGGCGAAGACGAGCCGAACGTCATCACGCGGCGCCTGCTCGCAGCGGGCAGCGAGATCGCGCACGCGAGCGAATCGGAGTATGTCGTGATCAACGAGAACTTCGATCGCGCGTTGCAGGAGCTGCGCAATATCGTGAGTGCTACGCGCCTGCGCTTCGCTTCGCAATACGCGCGGCATACCGAGCTCTTCGTGCAGCTCGGTATCCACCACCCGCAGCCCGGCGCGTCGGGCACATAAGGTAGAATAAGAACCTGCTGAGAATGAGAAGGAACCCGACATGGCCCGCATCACCGTCGAAGATTGTCTGAAACAGATTCCGAACCGCTTCGAACTGGCGCTCGCCGCGACGTATCGCGCCCGCCAGCTCGCACAAGGTCACACGCCCAAGATCGAAAGCCGCGACAAGCCAACCGTTGTCGCGCTGCGCGAGATCGCGGCTGGCCAGGTCGGCCTCGAAATGCTGAAGAAGGTGCCCGTCTAAGGGCGCGTTCCGAGGCATTGTCGATCGCCATGTAGTTCGTACCGCCGCAGCCGCTTAACCGTCAACGCCAAACCTGATACGGAGGGGAACATGAGCATCACGCCCTCGCCGGCCACCGACGTGGACCAGGAAGCCGAGACTGCGAGCCCTGCGCGCAATTACATCGACGCGGTCCTCGAACAGTCGTTTCGACATCTGTTCGGTCCGACCGCGACGCCGGAGCAGCCCCGCAAGCACGGGGTCGTCTCCATCGCCAATCTGACCGCCGCGCTCTCCGGTTACCTCACTCCCGAGGAAATCAAGGAGGTCAAGGCGGCGTTCCACTTCAGCGATGAGGCCCACCTCGGGCAATATCGCCAGAGCGGCGAACCCTATATCACCCATCCCGTCGCCGTCGCGGAAATCTGCGCCGGCTGGAAGCTCGACGCGCAGTCCATCATGGCCGCGCTCCTGCACGACGTGATGGAAGACCAGGGCGTGACCAAGGCGGAACTCGCCGAGCGCTTCGGCGCGAAGGTCGCGGAACTGGTCGATGGCCTGTCGAAACTCGACAAGATGGAGTTCCGCAACCGCGAGGAAGCGCAGGCGGAGAACTTCCGCAAGATGCTCCTCGCGATGGCGCGCGACGTGCGCGTGATTCTGGTGAAGCTCGCCGACCGGCTGCACAACATGCGCACCCTCGGTGCGGTGCCGCCCGAAAAGCGCCGCCGCGTGGCGCGCGAGACCATCGACATCTACGCGCCCATCGCGCACCGTCTAGGCCTGAACAACACCTATCGCGAACTGCAGGACCTGAGCTTCGCGAACTTCAATCCGAATCGCTACGCCACGCTCGAAAAGGCGGTGAAGGCCGCGCGCGGCAATCGCCGCGAAGTGGTCAGCAAGATTCTGGAAGCGGTGCAGCGCGCAATTGCCGACGCTAAGCTCGACGCCGAAGTCACCGGCCGCGAGAAGACCATCTTCAGCATTTACAAGAAGATGCGCGACAAGCAGTTGTCGTTCTCGCAGGTGCTCGACGTGTACGGTTTTCGCGTCGTGGTCGAATCGGCGCTCGAGTGCTACACCTGCATCGGCGCGCTCCATGCGCTCTACAAACCGGTTCCGGGCAAGTTCAAGGACTACATCGCCATTCCCAAGGTGAACGGCTATCAGTCCCTGCACACCACGCTCGTGGGCCCGTTCGGCGCGCCGATCGAGTTCCAGGTGCGTACGCGCAAGATGCACGAGATCGCCGAAGCCGGCGTGGCGGCGCACTGGCTCTACAAGAACGGCGGCGCCGATCTCAACGACGTGCAAAAGCGCGCGCACCAGTGGCTCAAGTCGCTGCTCGACATCCAGAGCGAGGTGGGCGACTCGAGCGAATTCCTCGAACACGTCAAGATCGACCTGTTCCCGGACGCCGTCTATGTCTTCACGCCGAAGTCCAGGATCATGGCGCTGCCGCGCGGCGCCACAGCGCTCGACTTTGCTTATTCGATCCACAGCGACCTCGGCAACCAGTGCGTGGCCGTGAAGATCAATAACGAGTTGCTGCCGCTGCGTACGGAACTGAAGAGCGGCGACATCGTCGAGGTGATCACGGCGCCGTACTCCAAGCCGAATCCGGCGTGGCTCGGCTTCGTGCGGACCGGCAAGGCGCGTTCGGCGATCCGGCACTACCTGAAGACGATGCGTCTCACGGAGTCGGTGCAGCTGGGCGAGCGGCTCGTCGATCAGGCGCTCAAGGGCTATGGCTACCAGCTTTCGGAGGTCACGCCGGAAGTGTGGGAGAAGCTGGTCCTGTGGACCGGCAACAAGAACCGCCAGGAAATTTTCGCCGACATCGGTCTTGGCCGGCGCGTGGCGGCGGTTATGGCCAAGCGCATCGAAGTGCTGATGAGCGGCCAGGACGCCGACGACGCCGAGCATCACCATCCGCCGCGCGACCCGAATGCGCCGCCGGCGCCGCCTGTCGTCATTACGGGCACCGAGGGCATGTCGGTGCAGCTTTCGGCTTGCTGCCGCCCGATTCCCGGCGACGACATCATGGGCTACATAGGCATCGGCCTCGGCATGGCGATCCATACGACCGACTGCCGCGTGGCACAGCGCATCCACCGGCGCGACCCGGGCCGCTGGATCGACGTGGCGTGGGCGCCGCAACCGGGGCGTCTGTTCGACGTCGCCGTCAAGGTGCTGGTCAAGAATACCAAGGGCGTGTTCGCGCGCGTGGCGGCCGACATTACGTCGGCAGACGCCAATATCGTGCACATCGCGATGGACGACGATCTGGCGCAGGAATCGAACATGTTGCGCTTCGTGATCCAGGTGAGTGATCGCGTGCACCTCGCGAACGTCATGCGCCGCGTGCGCACGAATCCGGACGTGATGCGCATCGCGCGCGAGCGCTCGAGCGACGACGGGCATCATCGCCACGACGGCGGCATGCGCATCGAGCGCGAGCGCGCGGACTATTGATCGGGGCGCGTGCGCCCTCTTCCTTCGAACCGAAACGAGGGACTCGCAATGAACGTAGCTGAACTCACCGGCCTCGCACTCGATTACTGGGTGGCACGCAGCCTGCCGGACTTCGTGCGTGAAATCTATTTCACCGACAGCGGCGAGACCGTCGCCGTGCGCGGCAACGACCGCGGGCGTCCGTGGGATGGCCGCTTCATGCCCACCGATTCGTGGGAGGCGGCCGGCGTGGTGCTCGACCGCGCGAGGCGCGTGGAACTGCGCGAAGGCGAGCCGGCTTCCTGTGTGGCCGAGTTCGAGGGTGAATCGCGTGCAGTGCAAGCCTACGGAGAAACCACGCGCGAGGCGCTGCTGCGGGCGTTTGTCGCGAGCCGCTTTGGTGAGACGGTAGGGGAGATGCTGCGTCAGCCCCAGGCATTGCTAGGGATGGGTATGGAGCCGGTGGCGGAGCCCAGTGCGATTGGCGACGTGGAGGACCTGCCGCGTCCCGACGCCCAGATTGGCGATATCGGCGCGCCACCGCGTTAGGCTCCGCTTCTCGCGCGAACCCTGCGCAGCCAATTCAGCAGCTGAAAAGACAAAGGGCCTTTCCATTCGGAAAGGCCCTTTATTTGGTGGCGCGGCTGGCAGGATTCGAACCCACGACCCCTTGGTTCGTAGCCAAGTACTCTATCCAACTGAGCTACAGCCGCACGCTAAAACGATACTACTTACTACAGTATACTGCTTGAAACCCTTCCCGGATCGAACAGACGAGAAACGTTTCGAATAAGTGGCGCGGCTGGCAGGATTCGAACCCACGACCCCTTGGTTCGTAGCCAAGTACTCTATCCAACTGAGCTACAGCCGCACGCAGAAAAGAGATTATAGCAGGGCTTTAAAAAAAGGGAAGGCCCTGTCGTGATTTGTGTTGCGGCGAGGTTCGTGTACGCTGGTAGTCATGACTGAATCAGTACACGTACCGCAGTGATCCCATCATGAACAAGGCATTTGTCAAAGAATCGACCGACGACGACGACGATCTCGAAGCCGGTCTCCCGGAAGTTCCCGCCGGCACGAAGAACTACATCACGCCCGCCGGCTATGAGCGCATGCGCAGCGAACTGCTGCACCTGATCGACGAGGAGCGGCCCGAAGTGGTCAAACTCGTCTCATGGGCGGCCTCGAACGGCGACCGTTCCGAAAACGGCGACTACATCTACGGCAAGCGCCGGCTGCGCGAAATCGACCGCCGCATCCGCTTCCTCACGAAACGGCTGGATCTGGCCGAAGTCGTGGACAGCAGCCGGCAGGAGAGTGTGGACCAGGTGTTCTTCGGCGCGACCGTCGAGTACGGCACCGGGGACGGCGAGGCGCATTCGATCACGATCGTCGGCATCGACGAGGTCGATCTCGACCTCGGCCACGTGAGCTGGGTGTCACCCATCGCGCGGGCGCTTCTGAAGGCGAAGATCGGCGATCAGGTCACGCTGCACACGCCGGCGGGGCCGGAGCCGATCGACGTCCTGGACGTGCGCTATCCGCCGCCGCGCGCCTGAGCGTATCGGTTGCCGCAGAAATAAGAAAAGGCACCCGCGGGTGCCTTTTTCAGCTGCAGTGCTGGCCGAGACGGCCAGCAGCGTGCTGCTTAGAAGCGGTGACGCATACCGACCGTCACAGCAACCTGGTCTTGACGGGTCGAAGCCGAACCCAGACCGTTCAGGTACGCGCCGATACCGTCCTGGTTCGACGACACGTGCTGCCAGTCGCCTTGCAGGTAGACGTCGGTGCGCTTCGACAGTGCGTAGTCCGACTGCAGTGCGACCGTGTTGTAGTTCGGGTTCACGCCGCCGCCGAAGTTCGCACGGGTGTACGTGTACGCGCCAGCCAGGCTCAGGGCCGGGGTCAGAGCGTAACGGATGTTGCCTTCAAAGTTCTGGAAGCGTGCGCTGTTACCGCCCAGCGAGATGCCCTTGCTCGTACCCGACTGCGCCGGCGAAATGTTGATCGCGTTGCCCAGTTGGGTTTGCGTGTAGACGAAGCCAGCCGTTGCCGGGCCGAACGTGTAGTTCACGCCGCCGCCGAACGTGCTTTGGCGGCCTGCGCCGAACGTGTAGTCGCCCGCTTGCGCGCCCGAGAACGAAGACGAGTTGAACTGCTGGTTGTTGATGTTGTTGTTTGCGTGCAGGTAAGCAGCTGCAACGTTCAGGCCGGCGTAGTTATACGTCGCGCCGAAGCTGTACGCACGGTTGTTCGCGAATTCGGTGCTGTTCGAGAACGAGTACGTGCCGCCGAACTTGAAGCCAGCGTAGTTGACGCTCGAGTACTTGATCGTGTTGTTGAAACGGACCGAGTTGTTCAGATTGTCGTTGTCATACGGGTGGGCAGCGATCGTGCCACCGTATTGCGTGCCGGTGTTCGACAGCGGTGCAAGGTAGTCGACCACGGAGTCGTACTGGCGACCGAGGGTGACCGCGCCGAACTGGTCGCTTGCCAGACCGACGAACGCCTGGCGGCCGAACATGCGGCTCGACTGGCCAAGCGTACCGTTCTGGATGTTGAAGCCGTTTTCCAACGTGAAGATGGCCTTCAGACCGCCACCGAGGTCTTCAGCGCCACGCAGGCCCCAACGGCTGCCGTTGACGGTGCCGCTCGATGCCTTCCAGAGGCTGTGGCCGCCGGAGTTGTTTGCGTAGGTGATGCCTGCGTCGATCAGGCCGTACAGCGTAACGCTGCTTTGCGCGTGTGCAGCCGTTGCAAAAACGCCCGTCAGGGCGGCGACCATGAGAGTCTTTTTCATCTTTGTAACTCCGAGAACAGAGGTGGGTTTCGTTGAACCCTGTTTGGGAAACCGACCATGCGAAGCGCAGCGAGAGGCAAAGTTCGCGTGGTACGAATTAATCAGTCCGAGACAATCAGTCCGAGACGGTTTCCAGACAGGCAGAGTGTAGAGAGGGTGCTCGAAGAGGGGGTATTCCGAATTCCGCAATAAAGTATTGCGATATCGGAAATGATTATCTCGCTCGTCTTAAGCCCTGCTGGTAAAGGCTTTGAGCGGATTTCTCGGGAGAGGGATGAAACTGTCAACCGATCGAGCGTTGTGCGATCGCTACAACAATCGGTTGCGGAAAACGGCCTAAAACGATTTCAACTGATTATTGCGCGCAGCGTAACAGATGATTGCGCGCCGTATACTTAATCGTGAGACCTGGCTCCGGCTATACTTCAATCGCTGCTTTCCGAAGCAGACTTTTTCGTTGACGAAAAAGATCTCCAAACCTTTGTCGGCGCGGCCTTTTCAGCCGCGCTTTTTTTTGCCTGTCTTCAGCCACGCGCGCTACGCGTACCTTATCGGGTGCCCGCATGCGGCGGTTCCGGCTGCAGGCTCCAGTCTTCCATTACGTAGTGCCTGGCGTCCATAGGGGAACACAGCAGGTTGTGCCAGTGGTCCCCGTGCCATGCGCCGTAGGTTTCGGCTTCTTCAGCCGTTGGCGCAATCCCGTCCGTTTGTACGAGCCAGTGAATCCATCGCTGCAGAGCTGTCAGCATGATGACCTCCGATGCCGCTAACAATATGAATCATGAATTGAATGTATTACTCGAACAACCGGGAGAAACACTTACGTTTGACACGAATTGTTACACTTCGGGAAAACTTCCCGGTAGAAATGACGTGAGCGAGATAATCGGGTAAAAACGACGTACTTTTATATATTCATTCGGATGGCATACGATTTTCTCGCCGCTTTTTGATGCGTACCGCTTTTATCGCTGAATCGGGAATGCTGTTATAAAAAATTCTCTTGACTGGCGATTGTCGTTCCCCGTATAACGGCAAGGCTGATTTTCGTTCTGCTGCATTTCAAAACCTGGAATTCGCGAAGCGGGACGGCGGGAATTGGCTGGATACGGCGTGAGGGTTATTACCCGCGTCATTAAAATCTCGAGGGAAACTGAAACATGGAAACCGGTATCGTCAAATGGTTCAATGATGCGAAGGGCTTTGGCTTCATCACGTCTGACGCGGGCGGCGACGATCTGTTCGCGCACTTCTCGGAAATCCGCGCCGACGGCTTCAAGTCGTTGAAGGAGAACCAGCGTGTGTCGTTCGACGTCAAGGTCGGTCCGAAGGGCAAGCAGGCCGCGAACATTCAGCCGCTGTAAGTACAGCGTGCGAGCGCTCGCTACGCGAACGCTCATGCGACACCAGACCCCGGGCAAACCCCGGGGTTTTTTTATTTTGACATATTGATATTTAGTCAAATCTACTTGTCATGCTTTTAGTCGCGGAATTAATCGGGAAAACCCTGGAATCCGGGATTTTTCTGATTCGGGTTTTCACTAAAAGGCAAAAGTCGTAGTTGCACTGCCGGAACCGTCGGCGCATGGCGTCCAAACGGTGCATACTTGGGCCGTTTTCCATTTCCCCTGTCGTTTTCCCATGTTTGAATCCTCCTCGAGCGCCGCACAGCCCGCCGGCGATCTTCCCATCGTCTTCGTGGACCTCGAGACGACCGGCGGTTCGCCAGGCGAGCACCGCATTACCGAAGTTGGCGTTGTAGAGGTGGCCCAAGGACAGGTGACACGATGGAGCACCCTCGTCGATCCCGGTCAGCCTATCCCGCCCTTTATCCAGCAGCTCACCGGTATTACGGACCAGATGGTGCGCGGCGCGCCGCGCTTCGACGAGATTGCCGCGGAACTCCACGAGCGACTCGCCGGCAAGCTCTTTGTGGCGCACAACGCGGCCTTCGATCGCGGCTTTCTGCGCGCAGAGTTCGAGCGTGCCGGTTATTCCTTCAACCCCGATGTGCTGTGCACCGTGCGCCTGTCGCGGGCGCTTTTTCCGGGTGAGAAGCGCCACGGGCTCGACGCGCTGGTCGAACGCCACGCGCTCGTGCCGTCCGATCGACATCGCGCGCTCGCCGACGCCGATCTCCTCTGGCAATTCTGGCAGCGGCTACCCGTGCTAGTGCCCGGGGAAGCGCTGGCGTCGCAGATCGAGCGTACGACGCGCCGCCACGTACTCGCCGGCGACATCACCGACGAACTCATCGACACGGCGCCGGCAGGCCACGGCGTGTATGCGTTCTACGGCGAGAACGACGTCCCGCTCTATGTGGGGCGCAGCGTGCGGGTGCGCCAGCGTGTGCGTGCGCATCTTTCGGGTGAGCGGCGCTCGTCGCGCGAACAACGGATGGCGCAGCAGGTCCGTCGCGTGGAGTGGCGAGCGACAGGCGGCGAGCTTGGCGCGCTCCTTGTCGAGGCGCAATGGATCGCCACGCTCAAGCCCTCGTTCAATCGCATGCCGCGTGTGTCGAAGCGCGACCCTGCCGACCTTGGGGCGGCGCCCTGGCCATTCGGCGGCGCAGTGGTCGTGCTCGAGCAGGACTCGACGAATGGCGCCGACGTTTATCACCTGATCGATCGCTGGTGCTATATGGGCGCCTTTCCCACCACTACCGAGGCTGAGGCGCTGGTGGACCACAGCGCCGAGCGGGTATTCGAGCTCTCGACCTGGCGCATCCTGCAGACGCACTTCGAACGCGGCCTTCGCGTGCAGGTGCTGCAGCCCTCCGAGGCCGACGGCCTCACGAGCGCGGCATAGCAGCGCTTAGGCGGTTCCGCCCACGCCGCCCGCTTCGCACACGTGTTCCAGCGCCTGATTCATCGCATTCGTGCGCGCGGAGTCGTATCGTGTGAGCTCCTTCCAGTTCGCCACCGTCCTTTCGACGCGCGCCGGGCAATCCGGTGCGCTGCGCAGCGGCTGCACGCGTGCGAGCGCGCCGATCAATTGTCCGGTGAGTCTGTCGAGTTGCGGCCGTGTCGCCGTAGCGAGATCGGGTGCCGGGTCGCTGGGCGCCTGGGAGGCACGCCACGTGTCGAATAGCGACTTCTGCATTTGCGTGCTGGCATCGATCTGATCGCGGAAGAATGCACGCGCAAACGCGGGATCGACGCCGGCTGCCGTGGCGCGCTTCTGCACGTCGGCGAGCAGGGCGTCTTCGCGGGGCGTATCGGTGATCGGCTTGTGATGCTGCCATTTCCAGTGCGCGACCGGTTCGGCGAGCGCCAGCCGCTGGGAAACGAGCGCGACGAGGTTGGTCAGGGCGGTGTCGTCACCGTCGGCGTGGACGGATGCGATCGGCAGGGCGAAGAGCAGCGCTGCAGCGCAACGCGCGCTCACACGGGTCAGCAATGTCATCGAGTGGAAGAGAGACGCCGGCAATAAAAACCGAAGCATAGCCGGTTATGGCGCGCTTGGTCTAACGGCGCTGAGGTCGAACCTTCGAGATGGTCGCATCGAGGCGCGCCCGCGATCCAGCGCGCCGGGTGCAAGCTGCCAGTGCGCAAAACTGCGCGCAGCACGACACGCGCGTCCCCGAGCTACGCGTGTCTTTAGGCACACGAACGTCTACCGAGTGCGTAAGCTCGCGAGCGCGTACGTGTGCGTTTCCCCGTCACTTCTGTTCGTGTGCCTTGCGTTGCTCGTCGAGAAATGCGCGCACGTGAGCGGGCAATTCATCGCCGAGAAACTCAACGGCCACCGGTTCCGGATCCGGGCTGAAGACTTGGTCCGGGGTCGGAACCCTTGGCGGTTTGGCGTCCATGATCTTTCTCCTATGTAAGCCGATTATCCGGCTCGCTACTTCTGCTGCGCTAGTCCCGCTTACGGTAACAGTGCTTTTCTCGCACGCGTGTTGCTTCTTCGCACAGCGATACAAATGATTAACGGCGCGGGAATATAATTGTTGAGATGTCCTTCGTACTGTCGCATGCTGCGTGAATCGCGCACGTCCCACCGCACGTCCCACGTTTCTCCCAACACTCCCGCGCAGCATCTGCTGCACTTGCACAACGCCTCGAGCGCACTTCCCCCGGCTCTGAGCACGGCGCGGGTTCTGCCGCCTTGCCGCGTTCGTATTGCGCGACGCCGCAAGGGCGGGCCGGTCCTTCGGCCTTGGCTTGCACATACCGTTTATGTACAACGGTCGATTATGCTTAGCCGTTGACGTCGAAACGTTAATAAGAATTAAAACTATGTAAGCGACCGTTTCTATCCAATTGGGCGATTAATACTTTGTTGCGCGTCATTTGGCCGCGATTAATGACCGAACGTGCGTAAATGGCCGCGCATTGGGGCGCGCCCTCTTGATGCACTCAGATAATTCGTTACGTTTGGGCCTCCGGCGGCGCCGGCACGCGCTGCACGTGAGCATGGTTCGCGGGCGTCGCGCGCACGTCCACCTGACCGTGAATACGTGACTGGTGGACGTCCGCGAACATGTAGTACGGGAACGGGTGCGCGGGCTCGGAGGCCGCATCGAGACGCGCGACCAGTTCGGGCGCGAGCGTGAAGTCGAGCGCGCCAAGCGACTCTTCGAGTTGCTCCGACCTGGTCGCGCCCACGATGATGCTCGCCACGCCGCGCTTCTGATACAGCCAGTTCAACGCGACCTGCGCCATGGGCCGGTTGGCCTCGTGCGCGACCCGCTCGAGCTCGGCGACGATCGCGAAGTTGCGCGCCGAGAGCTTGTCGAAGCCGGGCGGCGGCTTGGCGCCCATCGTCTGCAAGCGGCCCGCACCGCTCACGCCTTCGCTTGCCTGCGACGGCCGATATTTTCCCGACAGCACGCCCATGCCGAGCGGACTCCAGGGCACGAGCCCCATGCCGAGTTGCGTCGCGAGATCGGCGAATTCGTGTTCCGCGTTGCGCTCGATCAGGGAGTATTCGAGCTGCATGGCGGCTACCGGCTCGAAGCCGCGCCAGTCGGCCAGCGTCTGCGCGCGGCCCGCGTACCAGGCGGGCACGTCGGAGAGGCCCACGTAGCGGATCTTGCCGGCGCGCACGGCGTCGTCCATGGCGCGCATCACTTCGTCGACGGGCGTCATACGGTCCCACGTATGCAGGTAATAGAGATCGATGTAGTCGGTGCCGAGGCGTTTGAGCGAGCCGTCGAGCGCACGCAGCAGGTTCTTGCGATGGTTGCCGCCGGCGTTCGGATTGCCCGCTTGCGCGTTGTATGAATACTTGGTGGCGATGACGAGTCGCTCACGCAGACCGCGTGCCGCCGCGAAGCGCCCGACCCAGGTTTCGCTCGTGCCTTCTGTATAGAGATCGGCGGTATCGATGAAATTGCCGCCTGCGTCGACATAGAGGTCGAAGAGTCGCTGTGCGGCGGCTTCGTCGGCGCCCCAGCCCCATTCGGTGCCGAACGTCATCGTGCCGAGGGCGATGGGGCTGACGCGTAGGCCCGAGCGGCCGAGCAGGGTATAGCTGTCGAGTTTCATGGCGGTTTCCTCAAAGAGTGATTGGCGAACGCGAACTCATCTTGCGCTATTCCTTTTTGTGGAAAAATCGGGTTCACCTGAAAGCACTGTGAAGTCAGGCTTCACAATGGAGACGAGATGAGCCCGGTTTCCACTCCGGCGTTAGCGCCGCCCGTCACCTCGGGACTGGCGGGACGCCTGCCTGCACTGCTGGCGGTGGCTGCTGTCGCGCGCCACGGCAGCTTCACGCGTGCGGCGTCCGCCGCGGGCTTCTCGACGTCGGCGCTATCGCAAACCGTGCGTGCGCTCGAAGCGCAACTCGGCGTGAGGCTCTTCAATCGCACGACGCGCCGGGTCGCGCTGACCGAGGCCGGCGCGCAGTTTCTCGCGCGCGTCCAGCCCGCGCTCTCACAGATCGAGGCGGCGTTCGAGGCGCTCGACGCCTCGCGCGACGCGCCGGCCGGCACGCTGCGCATCAACCTGCCGCGCGTGGCGAGCGAATTGCTCGTCATGCCGCATCTCGCGGAATTCATGACGCGTTATCCGCAGATCAAGCTCGAACTCGCGCTCGACGATGGTTTTGCCGATCTGGTCGGCGACGGCTTCGATGCAGGCATTCGCCTGGGCGAATCGGTTGCGCCGGGCATGGTGGCGGTGCCGATCGGCGGGCCGATTCGCATCGTCGTGGTGGGCTCGCCCGCATACTTCGAACGCCACGGCCGGCCGGTCACCCCCGACGACCTGGCCGCGCATGATTGCCTGCACTATCGCTTCGCGACGGGCGGGGTCTACCGATGGGAGTTCGCGCAGCCGGGCGACCCTGGGCGCGTGTTCGAAGTGGTCACCGAGGGCCGCTTCGTGACGAACGATCTGCGTACGATGGTGCGCGCCTCGGAGCAGGGCGTGGGTCTTCTGCACGTGATCGAGGATTACGTGCGCGCGCCGCTGGAGGAAGGCCGGCTCGTGCCGGTGCTCGAGCCGTGGGGCGCATCGTTTCCGGGGTTCTATTTGTATACGGTCGGACGTGCGCAGTTGCCGCCCAAGCTGCGTGCGTTCATCGACTTTCTGCGCGAGAAGCGTGAGGGCGCTTAAGCTCAGGTAGCGCGACTTGGGGCGATGGGAGGATGGGATGGCAGAGGCGGGCGAGGCCGCTGCGCGCACGCCGACGCCACAAAGCAAAAAGCCCAGTCGAAGACTGGGCTTTTTGCTTGAATCCTGGTGCCGGAAAGAGGAATCGAACCCCCGACCTTCGCATTACGAATGCGAGAAAGTTTCAATTCCTCAGTGTTGATTGTTTGTCATGAAATCCAAGAAGTCCAGCATTTACAGTAACTTACAACCGTGGGTTACATTCCTTTTCGTTGATTGGTATTCCTAGTTTGACCTATAATCTGCCTACACGGTGCCTACATGGATACGGCGCCAAAGGACAGGCAATGGCAAAGGTCAACTTCACGGCGGATCGGGTCGCCTCGTTCGAGGCGGTACCGGGCAAGACACAGACGATCTACTGGGATGCCAAGGCGCCAGGGTTGGGCTTGCGTGTAACGCCTGCCGGCGCGCGCTCCTACATCTTTGAATCCCGTCTGTTCGGCAAGACGGTACGCATCACGATCGGCGATGCTCGTGCGTATACGCTCGGCAAGGCTCGCACTGAAGCCTCACGGCTGAAAACAACGATCGATGACGGCAAAGACCCCCGCGAGCAGGCAGCCGGGGAGCGAGCCGCACATGAGGCCCGCCGGCTTGAAGCACGCCGCCAAGCGGCGTCCGTGGGTGATGCGTGGTCCGATTACCTCGAGTACCTGAAAACGGCTATTTCCCCCAAGACGAAGCAACCTCGTTCCGCTCGCTATTTGGCCGACCATATCGCTCTGGCCGCTCCCGGTGGCGAGCCGTTGAAGCGCGGCAAGGGAAAGACCGTACGCGGTCCGCTCGCGCCGCTCATGTCGCTTAAGCTGTCGGAGTTGACCGCAAAGACGGTGGCGACATGGCTTGCAAATGAAGCGCGTGAGCGCCCGACCAACGCCGCACACGCTTATCGTCTGTTGAAAGCTTTCATCCGGTGGTGTGCCGGTCACGACGAATACGTGGGGGCCATTCCGCCGGATGCCTACGATTCGCCAAAAGTGACGGCGGCGCTACCGCAAAGCAAGGCAAAGGACGGGGACAGCCTGCAGCGCGAACAACTGCGTACGTGGTTCGAGGCAGTGCGCAAGGTCGACAACCCCTTTATCTCCGTCTACCTCCAAGGGCTTCTGATCACCGGCGCTCGCCGTGAGGAACTGGCCGCGCTCACTTGGGATGACGTTGACTTCAAATGGCGTAGCCTTGCTATTGCCGACAAGGTGGAGCAGGAGACGGGCCGCGTCATTCCGCTGACGCCTTATCTCGCATCCTTGCTGGCGGAGTTGAAGCGCATCAACGAGACGCCGCCCAATGTCCGCCAGATGCGCACGCTTGCCGCCCGCGGCGAGACGTGGAAACCGTCGCCGTGGGTGTTTTCAAGCAAAACCGCCGCCGATGGAAAGATTGCCGAGCCTCGGTTTGCGCACAATCGAGCGCTTGCCGCTGCTGGGTTGCCGCATGTGACATTGCATGGCTTGCGCCGCTCGTTCGGCACGTTGTCAGAGTGGTGCGAAGTGCCGGTGGGCGTGGTGGCACAGATTCAAGGCCATAAGCCCTCCGCATTGGCGGAGAAACACTATCGCCGTCGGCCGCTCGATCTGCTGCGTATGTGGCACGACAAAATCGAGGCGTGGTTGCTCGAACAGGCAGGTATCAAGTTCGTACCGGAACAGCAGAAGGAAGGTTTGAGGGATGTAACCGCCGCCTGACGGTCTTCGGGCAGAGCGGCGACGCAGGTGCTCGAACACCATGCGCCGCCTGACCACAATGCGACCTGTACAGGAGGTTCGTATCATGGCTAACGAAGAGTCTAACGCCGTTTCGCCGGTATCTGCGGAGCAAGTCAGGGCAGTCGCAAACCGCTGCGGTGAGCTTTACTTCGCGTTCGTCGGTATGTGGGAGATGTGCGACAGGCTGGAGGGGCAAGGCGACGCCGCAAACACAATTTCGATGTTCAAAGAGCTGCTTCGGTCTGCGGCGCGCGACATGGAAACGTGCCACGAGCTGCTCACGCACGGCAAAACGGGCTCGAGCGGCAATTTCGCGGATTACTTCGGCGCTGTATAGTCGGTTGGACCGCGCCTAGCCCGACGGGGCGAAAGCGGGCAATCCTGAGCCCGTTGGTGCGGTCTTCTACTTCAGGAACTTTGCGTTGCAGGAAGCGCAAATGACTGAGTTCATTTCCCTACGGGCCGTGCTCGAACGCATCGCCCATCAACACGGCACATTGAAAGCCGCCGCGAAAGCACTGTGCGAATTGCTGCAGCCTTTCTTTGACGAAATGCACCCCCAAGGTATCGCCAGGCCGAGAAACCGCCTGTGGCTCGTCGATGGAGCGTTCGGCGCAAAAGCATGTGACATTGATTCAGCCCGCCGGGCTTGGAAGCTCGTCATCGATGTCGCCAACCTGGGCGACTTCGAACGAACCGAAAATGGTGCGCCACGTCCAGCTTATGACGCGTACGGATTCAAACCGGAAATCCTCGACGTGCTCGCCGAAACGCCCACTCCGAGCCAAGATCCGCCGCCCAAGACCATTGCAGCGACTGTGCCACCCGTGCCGTCGCCCACAGTCGATGAAACGCCCGAGCAGCGCCGAGCGCGCGTAGCGGCCGTAGTAGCAAAGTGCAGCGGAAACAAAACTGCTGCCGGGCGCGAACTCGGCATTTCCCGTCAACGCGTTGATCAAATTCTCGCGTCCAATCCGGTAGCGCCGCCGCCTAGCGACCCGTTCAATTTGAGCTCTAAGGCGGGTTCGAAGCGCCACTAGGCAGCACCGCAAGCCCTTGCGGTTTGAGCGCAAGCCCTTGCGCCCCCCTTGCGGTCCCCCTTGGTGCAAATCGCTAGGAGCCTTTCTGGACAGGGGTTTTCGCCCCGTCTTCGGATCGCAAGGGGGGCTTGCGCTTGACGCAAGGGGGGCTTGCGGTACGAAGGTTGTGTCGTCATCAACACAACCGCTCTGCGCGGAATGGAACGACGATGCAATCCCCCTACATCAAAACCGACAGCCTCGCTGCGTTGGAGATCCTGTCGACCAATGAAGCTGCCGCGGCGCTCGGTCGCCGCCCGCAGACTCTCAGAAAGTGGGCCGCCCTTGAAAACGGCCCGATCCTCCCATTGCGAATCAATGGCCGGTTGGCATGGCGCGTAGCTGACCTGAAAAAGCTGTTGACCGGCGATACCGAAACCCGCACGGCTGCGGCCTGAGAGGTGCGCCATGGGAGGCGACAAAAAAGCCGCGATGAACGCGGCTAAAAGACTGAGCGCGTTGAGTGTAGTCGAGGCTGTGTCGCGGTGCAACGTGGGCTGGAGGTCGTGATGTCTATCAAGCTCATGACCGCGGTATGGGACCGTTTCACCAGGGGCGGATCGTTCAAGCTCATCATGCTCGCACTCGCGGATTACGCAAATGACGACGGCTATCTCTTTCCGTCGATGCGCGCTATAGCCCGCAAATGCTGCCTGTCCGAATCGCAGGCGCGTCGCATCATGCATGAGCTGACCCGCAAGCATCGTCTGATCGAGGTTGTCGGTAACGAACACGGCGGCTCGCATAAAGCTACCTGTCGGTATCGCTTGCGGCTTGATCGTCTGATGGTCGATGGCGGCGATAAAGTTATCCACACCCCTAGCGCCGATGCTACCCCTAGCGCCGATGCTACCCCTAGCGCCGATGCTACCCCTAGCGCCGATGCTAGTGCACGCCTAGCGCCGATGCGCGCTACGCCTAGCGCCGGTGCTAGCCAAACCATCATTAATCGTCAACCAACCATCAAAGAGCGCGCTCCGCGCTTCGACGCTCGAGAGCGTCTTCTCTCGTTGGGCGTTGCAGAACAAGTTTCGAAAGACTGGATCGCGATGTGCAAGAGCAGGCGCATAGCGATATCGCTGACGATGCTCGAAGGTCTGCAACGGGAGGCCGCAAAAGCGTCCCTCACGCTTGAGGACGCCTTGAGACTGTGTTGCGAACGAGGTTGGCGAAGCTTCAAGGCGGATTGGCTGCAAGACGGAAGTAGCAATGCGGCGGCTGGGCGGCAGCCCACGGACGACTGGGACAGATCGCATGCCGGCATCGACCGAAAGGCACGCGAACTCGGCATGGCCGGCCGCGGAAACGAGAGCTACGACTCGCTCAAGGAGCGGATCTGGAAGAAATTGCGCGAATTGCGCGAGGGGAATGCGTGATGGCAACGGCAACTGAGCAGCTCGAGTCGTGGCGCCTCTTCCTGGGCGCAGTCGACGCAGCGAATGGCGGCAATTTCGAGCCGGTCCGTGCGATCGTCGCGCGGGTTCGTGAGCGCTTCGGCGATGCCGCTGCATCTGCCCAGCGCCGTTCGCTTTGGCGTTGCATCAGGGCGGGGAAGTCCGCCAGCACGACAGGAGACGGCCGTGAGTGACGGATTCCGCACAGCTTGGGGCCCGGTCCTGACAGCCGAAGATGTCGATCGGCGACGGGCGGAGCTGATCTCGATCATCGAGGACTTGGCCAGCATGGAGCGTTGGCAGAGCGAGCTTCGGGACTACACGCTTGCAATGGCGCGCCGTTGCCCGCTACCCGACCTGCTGCCGAACCTCGCCGCATTCCGCGAGGTACATGCCGAAGTCGCCGCGCGTGCTGCTGTCGACCAGGACAAACAGCGGTTGCAGGGCTTCGAAGATCGGGGGCCGAAGTGATGAGCAGCCTTACTCAATTTCGCGCGCGAGCGGACGGCAACGCCTTGCCCTGTGCCCTTGAGATACCCGCAAAGGCATCCGCAATGTGTCTCCCATCCGTCTCGCCAAAACGCCATGCAACGGTGGTCGGGCACAGACGAACGGTGTTCACCCGTTTTGCGCGTGCCGTGACAGGTGCCGAAACTCGGGGAAAACCCGGCTTTTCGCGGTTAAGCGGTGGTCGTTTAGGGCTTCGTGCCATCGTCACAGGTCGGCATAAAAAGCGGGAAAAGACGGGTTTTATGGCCCTGTCCAGTCCCATTTCCTGGGAGTCTTAATGATTGACGCACTCATAAGCGGCCGGATGTACGGCACGGCGACAAGCAGGACGGGTCAAAGCGGCAAGTCGTTTGTGACGGCAAAAGTGCGCGTGCCCGCTGGTGATGGCGAAGCGATGTTCATGAACGTGATTACGTTCAGCACGACGGTTGGTGAGGCGTTACTTGCCCTCGCCGACGGCGATTCCGTGGCGCTGGCGGGCTCGCTGACGCCGAAGGCATGGATAGACCGTCAGGGCGAGGCGAAGCCGTCTATGGACCTCGTAGCGCATGCAGTGCTGACGGCTTACCACGTGAGACGCAAGCGCGCCGGCATGCAGGCCGAGAGCGGGGACTCTGAGCGTAGCGGTGCCGGGGCTGCGAGCGGGAGCGTTCGCGCAAGCCGTCCGCCACTCATCCGCCAGCCGCGCGGTCAGGGCAAGGGAGCGGGAAGGAGCGCGACGCCCATAGACGGCGCGCGTCAGGCAGCAATGATGTACGGCAACGGCGCTTTGCCGGACGATGACCTGTGATTACTGGGTGAGCGATGCAATGAAAGCCGCTGAATCCGCCACGTCGATGCTTGAGATCGATCTCGACCATCCAGCGTTCGCGGGCATGACTGCCGCGGAAACCTACGTGCTCGTGACGATGGCGATGCAGATGGACCGCGAGGGGCGCGTGTGCGGCGTGCCGGCCCGGCTTGCGACAAGCACGTATTACAGGGTTCTGAAACGGCTGGTGGCACGCGGCCTTGCCGAAAAGGTGGGCGGCTCATGGCGCGTCGTGCCGGAGTTCGCACGGAGGACGCAAAGCACGTAGGTACAGCAACACGGGCTGCAATACGTGCAAGGTGCAGGGGAAGTAGTTGTGTCTAAGGGCAACCGGAATTGGCCGGACATGCCCGTAAGGAGAATATTGTGGCGGATGCGGGCATAGGCGAGGCAGCAGGCGCGGAAGCAGCCAAGAGCGCGGGTGAAGCGGCGGCGGCAGGAGGTTCAGCAGCAGCCGGATTGGGCGATGTTGCTGCAGGCTCTGTGCTGGCGGATGCGGGCGCAACGTTGGGCGGCGTAGGTGCCTCCGCAGGGCTGGGCGGTGGTGCTGCTGTCGGCGCCGGCGCTTTGGGATCGGCAACGCTCGATTCGATTGGCGCGGGCCTCGGCGAGGGTATTGCCAGCGGTGCAGGCGCTTTGGGAACAGAGTCAGCGATATCAAGTAGCTTGGGCGCGGACACGGCAAGCCTGGGGACTGCGGGCGCCAATGTTTCCGGTACTGCTGGGGGCGCGGCGGGTGGAGGCGGGACCGGCGCGGCGGGCAGCGGGGGAGGCATCAATGCTGTTGCCAATGCTTCGCAGCTCGGCACGCAGGGCGCGGGAGCAAGCGCGACGGGCGGCGCGGCGACAGGCAGCGTTACGCCTTCGGCGACGGGCGCAGTAAGCAGCAGCATAGCGCCGGCAAACACTATCGGGCCTCTGTCCAGCGATGCAGCGTCGTCGATGGGCATCTCGAGCAATCCATACGGGTTCGTCGCGGATACGAGCGGCGCAACGTCGGGCACGGGCGGTATTTCCGCCGCGCAGGGCGGTGGCCTTGCGGGCTCTACGACTTCGGGCGTGCCACAGGCCGCGGGAGAGGCAGCGCAGGCGGCTGGCGTGGGAAATGCGCCGCAGGCATCCTTTTTGGACAAGGCGCTCGATTTCGTCGTCAACAATCCCGGCAAGGCATTGCAATACGGGTTGCTCGCGAAGAACGCGCTTACGCTTCCAGAAGCGCTTTCGCGCGCGAATACCGCGGCGGGCACGCTGCAAGGCAACGCGAATGCAGGCGCGAACTTCGGCAACACCGGGCTTTCGAACGGTGGCGCGCTGTCGGCCGCGCAGATGCAGGCGCTGCAGGATCAGTACACGCAGCAGCTCCAACAGGGCACAGCCTCGATTCTGCAGAACGCCGTCAATGCCGGGCAGGACCCGAATTCGAGCATCGTGCAGCAGCGCGTGCAGGCCCTGCAGCAGCAGTTGACGACGCAGCTCGAGCAGGCGCAGTTGCAAATCCAGCAGTCGAACGTGAGCCAGGCGCTGGCGGCGCTGGGCGTCTCGAATCAGGCTGCGGGCCAGGTTGCGGGTCAGCAGTATGCGCAAAACACGGGTGCGCAGGCGACGCTTAATCAGACCGGCCAGCTCATTTCGCAACTGAACGCGCTGGGAGGCTGAAATGGCTGATGTCTTGCAACAACCGCAACAGCCCGTGCAGCAGCCGGTGCAACAGCAGCAGCCTGCCGCGCAACCGCCATTGATATCGCAACCGGCGCAACCCGCCAGCATTGCGGGCATGCTTTCTCCCGCACAGATCGCGGCGCGTCAGCAGCAACAGGACCAGGTTGAATCCCAGCACGCGCAGGCCCAGGCAACCGAAGAGAACGCCGCCCTCGGTGCGCTGCAGTCCGCAGAAAACCAGCCGTTGCCCCAGCGGCGCGATGTGCCGTTGCCGACACGGCCGACGCAATCGCCTGTTGACACGAAGGAGCTAAACCAGTTCGCAACGGGCCTGATGGCCATCGCCATGCTTTCGACGATCCGCGGCAATCAGGATCGATGGGTCACGACGCTCAATTCCCTGAACGGCGCCATGTCGGGCTTTCTGCAGGGCAACCAGGCGAAGGCCAAGCAGGCGACGGACGCCTACGATCGTCAGTTCAAGGAAGCAATGACGGTCCAGCAGCAGGCGGACCGGGAGTATCAGGACGCTTTGACGAACCGGAGCCAGTCGATCAACCAGATGTCGCGCAACGTGCAGATGATCGCCCAGAAGTGGGGGCACGTTGCCATGCAGGACGCCGCGCAGCGCCGCAGTGTTGACGGTATGCTCCGTACGGCCGAACAGATGCAGATGGCTAACGAACGCTTGCAGCTGCAGCACGAGGCGATGTCCGAGCGCATGACGATCGCCATGATGGTTCACGGCATGTCGCGCAACGGCCAGCCGTCGACGGGAACGCCTGATGATCGCGCGAACCTCGTTGCGCTGGCGCGAGCAGGTCAACCGCGCACGCAGGTGGTAGGCGGCTACGGACGGCAGGCAACCGAGCTGTGGCGTCAGGTGGAAAGCGACGCAATCGACCAGATCATGAAGGAAAAGCCGGGCATGTCGCGGCAGGACGCGGCGCGCGAATTCGCCTTCGAACAGGTGAACCTCAAGGGCGCGACGGGCAGCGTGCAGCAACTGCAGAAGATGCAGGGCGCGACGGTGCAGGCGGTTTCCCAGCTCGAATTCAACATCCAGAAGACGAAAGAAGCGCTGCAGGACATCCCATCGTCGGATATATCGCCTGTTGTCAACGCGATCGCGCGCGGCGAAGAGAAGTGGACGGGTGACCCGCGTTACAACCGCCTGTTCTACTACATGACGGCGACGGCGCAGGAAAGCGCCCGCATCCTGCAGGGCGGGCAGGCATCCGTTGCGCAGTTGCACGAGGGGGCGCGTGCTGAGGCCAAACAGTGGGCGGACGTCAACATGACACCGCAGTCCTTTGTTGAGGGCGTGGCGCCTGCGATGCTCGAGGAAGGGCGCAAGCGCGTGGATACGTACCGCGAGGCGATCGACTACATGCGCAAGGGCGGCGGCACGGCAGGCCCTGCAGACGGTTCAGCGCCACTGCCCGGTCAGGGGCCGGCGCCCGCTGTAGCTAAGGCGCCGTTGCCGCCCGCCACGAACGCAAAGGGCTGGAAACTCATGAAGGACGCGCACGGCAATATGGCGTACGTGTCGCCTGACCGGAAACAACTTGAAGAGGTGAAGTGATGCCGTTCGATCTTTCAAGCGCGCAACCAGCCGATCAGGGATCGGCCGGCACGGGCGGCTTTGACCTTGCTTCTGCCCAACCTGTCGTGCAACCCGCGGCGCAGGCGCCTGCCGCGCCTTCGATCGGGCAGCAGCTTGCCCGTCAGGCGGGGCTGGGTGCGCGCGCCGGCATTGAGGGCGTGACAGCGATCCCGCAAATCATCACCAACGCAGGCATCGGAGCGTACAACCTCGGCGCGCAGGGTATCAACAAGCTGGCGGGCACGAACATTCCGCCGATGCGCAGTTCGACTGCCGCGCTCGAGGATGCCATGACGCGCCTGGGCCTGCCGCAGCCCAACTCCACGAGCGAGAGGGCCGCAAACGTCGGCATGCAGATGCTGTCGGGCGGGGCTGCGGAGAGTGCAACGCGGCCAATAGAGACGCTAATGGGCGGTGCGGCACCGTCGGCGCAGATTTCGCCCGCCGCACAGGAAGCTCGCGCCGCAGGCTATCGCGTGCCCCCGACGCAGTTGCGGGATACCACGGCCAATCGATACATCGAGGGACTGTCCGGACGCGACCAGATGGCGCGCGCCGCCTCGGTCCGCAATCAGGCTGTGACGAACCAGCTGGCGGCACGTGCGATCGGGTTGCCGGAAAACCGGCAGCTAACAACGGCTGCAATCGATGAGGTTATCCGCCAGCAGGGGCAGGCGTACAACAGCGTGAAAGCCCTTACCCAGCCGATTCGTGCGGATCTGCAGTATCTGAACGAAATCAGCAATCTCGGCAGGCAGTCGCGGGCGCTCGCGCAGCAGTTTCCCCGCACAAGCGGCTCGCGGGAGGTCGAAAACCTCATCGACGATCTATCGCAGTTCTCGTTCAGGCCGGATGCGGCGATCGACAAAATCAAGGAATTGCGGTTCGAGGCCAACGCCAACTTCAAGAACGCGGCCGACCCGGCCCGGTTGAGCCTTGCGCGCGCGCAATCGCAGGCGGCAGATGCACTGGACGGCATTGTGGAGCGCAATCTGCGCAGCTCGGGCAACGCGCAGCTCTATCGCGATTACGTTGCGGCGCGCACGCGTATTGCCCGTGCCTACACGGTGCGCCGGGCGCTGGACGATGCGTCCGGCAACGTGTCGGCGCAAGCGCTGGGCAAGGAAATCGCGAAGGACCGGCCTCTGACCGACGAGCTCCGCACGATCGGCCGCGTCGGCAATGCCTTCCCGCAGGCAACGCGCAGCGCGCAGCGGATCGGTTCTCAGCCAGGCGTCAGTCCGCTCGATCTGTGGGCATCCATGCTCGAGTTGTCACACGGCATCCCCGGCGCCGCGCTGACTGCGCTTGGCGTCAGGCCAGCGCTACGCGGCTTTGCGCTTTCCAATGCCGGCCAGAACCTCGCAGCAAACGGCGTTTCGCCCGCAGCACTCTCCACCTTGCTTGGCACGGGCGCGCCGCTGGTGAACCAAGGGAAGTAGCGAACAAAGCGTCCGGCGCGCG
The DNA here is from genome assembly GCF_040965735.1 of Paraburkholderia sp. BR10936. Lineage (NCBI taxonomy): Bacteria > Pseudomonadati > Pseudomonadota > Betaproteobacteria > Burkholderiales > Burkholderiaceae > Paraburkholderia > Paraburkholderia sp. BR10936. Next base: position 318,650 of record NZ_JBFRCM010000001.1, on the reverse strand, counting down.
GCTGTGGGGCCACTCACAGCCGGCTCTTGCGCCGCTTGTCGCGTTCATCGAGCACGCCGCCGAGCACTTCGCCGACCTTTTCGGCGAACAGGTCGAGCGTCTGGTTATCCACCTTCACGGTCCGCACCGCCTTGCCTTCCGAGGCCAGGCTTTCTTCAAGCCGTCTCACGACTTCAGCGTTGATAGACCGGCCGTTTTCTGCCGCAAGCTCCGCCAACCGGTCTTTGAGGTCGACCGGGAGGCGCACTTTCATCTGGGGATCTTCTCGAGTCATGCGTAAATCATAATGGACCACGGTGGTGTTGAATAGTGAACCACGGTGGTCCATAATGGTTTCGCTACACGTGAAGCCACTACGGGCCGTTATGTATCAAGTGGCTCGCAGTAAATGTCGATATCCGGGGTATGCCAGGCGTAGGAGGGGCAACTATGAAGACAAAACTGGGATGGGTCGCGCCGGTCGCGGCGGCTCTTTTGTGCACGGCGTGCGGAAGCTTCCAGCTCGGCTATGTGAAGCCTTCACAAGGCCAGAGCCGCGAGCTCATGAACAGCGACATGCTGTTCTGCAAGGACCAGGCGAAAACCGAATCCGAGTCGGGCGGGAATCAGGCTACTGAGTTCCTGCTTGGCGCGACGCTCGTCGGATATCCGGCCGCGCGACAGCACAACATCGACAACCAGCGCGCGGCGTACCGGGTCTGCATGGAGCAGCGCGGCTACGAATACCTGGGCACCGAACCACCGGCGCGGCAGGCGACGAATCCATCCCAGTTGAACAGGTCGGCGCTTTTTCACCTGCCGAACTGAGCGCGCCTCTTTCTCCAGCACGACGCTCGCTCGTCAGAATCGGCTGGTGATGTTCCGCAAAATCCACTGGTCGATCACGTCTCGCTCCCACCGGAAGATCCGTTTACTGAGCTTGAACGGCGCCGGGAAATCCGGCCGTGTCGAGATCGTACGCATAAAGGTACGACGATTGACACGAAGTTTCTCGGCGATTTCCTCAGGCGTATAGAACTCGACAGTCTTCATTTAGCCGTGCTCCCGAGCAGTTCCAGTAGAGGTCGGAGCAGCCACTATAGCGCAGCGCCTCACTCTCAATTTGTGAGAGCTGGAATGTTTTGTTTTGGGGGGAAAGGTGGGGGAGACCCAACTTTCTCGGGCTCGCGTCCCGTTGAGTCCCAAAAGCATTCGGGTCGCATCGGAGTAGGGGTAAGTCCTGGGCGCAGGACGTTAGCTGATGTCTGGTTCCGCAGCACATCGCATGCGGGTCTGGATGCGTCGTAGACCCGGTTGACCGCTTCGCGTTGACGGGAAATTCCTACACAGTGCCTACACGACTCCAGAAAGCAAAAAGCCCAACCGGTTAGGGCTGGGCTAAGTGCTTGAAATCATTGGTGCCGGAAAGAGGAATCGAACCCCCGACCTTCGCATTACGAATGCGCTGCTCTACCGTCTGAGCTATTCCGGCGCGCATCAGAGAAGAAAGATTATAGGAAGTCTCCGCGAACTATGCAAGCCCTTCCATCCTCTTTTTTCATTTTTTCGCTTCGTGGTGGTAGCGCGTGACGCGCTCGACCTCGCTCTTCGAGCCGAGGAACACGGCAACGCGCTCATGCAGGCTCTTCGGCTGGATGTCGAGAATGCGCTCTTCGCCGTTGGTCGCCATGCCGCCTGCCTGTTCGACGATGAACGACATCGGGTTCGCTTCGTACATCAGGCGCAGCTTGCCGGGCTTGGACGGATCGCGCTTGTCGGCCGGGTACATGAAGATGCCGCCGCGGTTCAGAATGCGGTGCACGTCCGCGACCATCGAGGCAATCCAGCGCATGTTGAAGTTCTCGCCGCGCGCGCCGTCCTTGCCGGCGTTCAGCTCGCCGATGTACTTCTGCACCGGCTCATACCAGTGGCGTGCGTTCGACGCATTGATCGCGTATTCGCGCGTCTCTTCCGGGATGCGCATGTCGCTTTGCGTGAGCACCCACGAGCCCAGTTCACGGTCGAGCGTGAAGCAGTTCACGCCGTGGCCGGTCGTGAGCACGAGCACCGTTTGCGGGCCGTACACGGCGTAGCCTGCGGCGACCTGCTTCGTGCCGGGCTGCAGGAACGATTCCTCGGTTGCCTGCTGGCCGTCCGGGCAGCGCAGCACCGAGAAGATCGTGCCGATCGACACGTTCACGTCGATGTTCGACGAGCCGTCGAGCGGATCGAACACGAGCAGGTATTCGCCCTTCGGATAGTTGGCCGGAATCGGGAAGAACGTTTCCATTTCCTCCGAGGCCATCGCGGCGAGGTTGCCGCCCCATTCGTTGGCGTCGAGCAGGATTTCGTTCGAGAGGATGTCGAGGTTCTTCTGCACTTCGCCCTGGACGTTCTCGCTGCCGGCCGTGCCGAGGGCGTCACCGAGCGCGCCCTTGCTGACGTTGAAGCTGATCGCCTTGCACGCGCGCGCGACGACTTCGATCAGAAGACGCAGGTCGGCGGGCAGGTTACTGTGCTGGCGCTGCTGCTCGATCAGGTACTTGGTGAGGGTGGTGCGACGTTGCAAAGCCATTGCAGTACTCCGGATACGCTTAGGGATGTCGCAATTCTACCCGCTCGACTGTGACCGCCCGCCGCACAGCCACGCAAAATAAAGCGCCGGGGCGCCGCTGGGCTTGCTGGAGCGGCTTTTCGCGCGGCGACGGGTCGCTTCACCCCGCCAAAAATAATCGTGAAAAAATGCGCAAAAAAACCGGCGCGAAGGCCGGTTCGTGTATCGCCGCGCGGCGCTGCCCGGCCGCCGCGCGTTGTTCGCCGAATCGCTATGTTTCGTCTGATCAAGCCAGCGCTTTTTCGACGATCTCGCGTACATCGCGCGATTTGGCTTCGGCGGCGACGCGCTCCAGCGCCGCTCGCATCGCGTCACGCAGTGCGGGCGTGAAGCGGCGCCACAGTTCGAGATTGCGGGCGAGGCGCGCCGCGACCTGCGGATTGAGCGCGTCGAGCGCGATCACCTGGTCGGCCCAGAACGCGTAGCCCGATCCGTCGGCGGCATGGAACTGCGCGGGGTTCGCCGCGCAGAAGCTGAAGATCAGCGAGCGTGCGCGGTTCGGGTTCTTGATGTTGAACGCCGGGTGGCCCATCAGCGCGCGCACCGTTTCGATGGTCGGGCGTTGCGCAGTGCCCCGTTGCGTGGCTTGCAGCGCGAACCACTTGTCGATCACGAGCGGTTCCTTCTCGAAGCGCACGTAGAAGTCTTCGAGCGCGCGGCGCGCGACGTCGCCGCCCGTGGCCGCCTGCACGTTCAACAGCGCGGAAAGCGCCGCCGAACGGTCGGTCATGTTGTTCGCGGCGTCGTACTGCGCCGTGGCGAGCCGTACCGCTTGCGCGGAGTCGTCGAGTTCCGGGAGATACGAGAGCGCGAGGTTCTTCAACCCGCGGTGCCCGGCCGCCTCGGGCGTCGGCTCGTACGCGCCAGGCGTGACATTGCGCTCATAGGCCGCGAGCCATTCGCCTTGCAGCGCCGTTGCCAGTTGCTTGCGCACGAACTGGCGCGCGGCATGCACGGCGGCCGGATCGGATTCGGTCATCTGCTCGGCGAGATACGTTTCCGAAGGCAGCATGAGCGCAAGCTCGCGGAACGACGGCGAGAGCGATTCGTCGGTCAGCACGCGGCGGAAGGCATCGACGAGCGCGTCGTTGATGTCGAGCGGCTGGCCCGCGGCGGCGCGCCCGGCGAGCGCGAGCAGTTCGCGTGTGGCGAGGCGCTGGCCCGCTTCCCAACGGTTGAACGCATCGCTGTCGTGCGCGAGCAGGAACGCGAGTTCGTCGTTGCCGTAGTCGTAGTCGACGATGACCGGCGCCGAGAAGTTGCGCAGCAGCGAGGGCAGGGGCTTGGCCATCACATCGGCGAACGTGAAGGTCTGCTGTGTGTCGGTCAACTCCAGCACGCGCGTCGTGCCGTGCGCGGCGGCTTCGCCTTCGAGGCGCAGCGGCAGGTCCGCGCCGTCCGGGCCGATCAGGCCGATCGCAAACGGAATGTGCAGCGGGCCCTTCTGCGTTTCGCGCGCGGCGGGCGAACCGTTGGCGTAGCCCTGCGTGAGCGTCACGCTGTAGCAGCGCGTGCCCTCGTCATAGCTCGTGCTCACGCTCACGCGCGGCGTGCCCGCCTGGCTGTACCAGCGCTCGAACTGCGCGAGGTCGCGGCCATTGGCGTCGGCCATGGCGTGGCGGAAGTCGTCGCAGGTCACGGCCTGGCCGTCGTGGCGCTGGAAGTACAGGTCCATGCCTTTGCGGAAGCCATCGCGGCCGAGCAGCGTTTGATACATCCGCACGACTTCCGCGCCCTTTTCGTAGACGGTCATCGTGTAGAAGTTGTTGATCTCGACGTAGCTCTCGGGGCGCACTGGATGCGCCATCGGGCCTGCGTCTTCGGCGAACTGCATCTGGCGCAGCACGCGCACGTCTTCGATGCGTTTAGTCGCGCGCGCCGCTTCGTTCTCGTCGCCGCCCGACATCGCCGCCGAGAACTCCTGGTCGCGGAACACCGTGAGGCCTTCCTTCAGGCTCAGCTGGAACCAGTCGCGGCAGGTCACGCGGTTGCCGGTCCAGTTGTGAAAGTACTCGTGGCCGACCACGGCCTCGATGTTGGCGAAGTCGACATCGGTGGCCGTTTCCGGATTCGCGAGCACGTACTTCGTGTTGAAGATGTTGAGCCCCTTGTTCTCCATCGCGCCCATGTTGAAGTCGCTCACGGCGACGATCATGAAGCGGTCGAGATCGAGCTCGAGGCCAAAGCGCTGCTCGTCCCAGTGGATCGAGTGGACGAGCGAGTCCATCGCGTGGCGCGTCTTGTCGAGATCGTGCGGCTCGACCCAGACCTGCAGCAGCTTTTCCTTGCCCGAGCCGCTCTGGATGCGCTCTTCCAGCGCCACGAGCTTGCCCGCCACGAGCGCGAACAGATAGCTCGGCTTGCGGAACGGGTCTTCCCATTTCGCATAGTGACGGCCGTCGGGCAGCTCGCCTTCGGCGATCAGGTTGCCGTTCGAGAGCAGCACCGGGTAGGCGGTCTTGTCTGCGCGCAGCGTCACCGTGTAGGTCGCCATCACGTCGGGCCGGTCGAGGAACCAGGTGATGCGGCGAAAGCCTTCGGCTTCGCATTGCGTGAAGAAGTTGCCGCTCGACACGTACAGGCCCGAGAGCGTGGTGTTGGCGGCGGGCGCGCACGCGCCGGTGAGCGTGAGCTCGAAAGTTTCGGGCACGTTCTCGATCGTGAGCCCGTGTTCGTGTGCGCGCACATTCGCGTACGGCTTGCCGTCGATCGCCGCGCCGATGAATTCGAGTTGCTCGCCCATGAGTTCGAGATGCGCGGTGGGCTGCGCATCGGGATTGCGACGCACGCGCAACGTGCTCTTGACGATCGTGCGCTCGGGCACGAGGTCGAATTCGAGGTCGACGGTATCGATCAGAAACGCGGGCGGCGCGTAGTCTTCGCGGCGGATCACGGTGGGCGTGGCGGTATCGGACATGGTCTGGATAGGGGCGGGTCGGATCGGGGGGGATCGCTCGGTGTTGATCGAATGGGCCGGCCGCGGCGGCGTGTGCGCCCGCGGGCGCTGCCTGCCGTCGCGGGAGCGCGGCGGATCGCCCCATTGTACAAAGGCTCGGGCCGCTTTGTCCGTCGGGGCACGGCCGCCGAACTTTCGCGCCGGGCCGCGAGTCAGTATGATCAGGCCCTGCCGCGCGGCTGGCGGAGCGCAAAACAAGACACGACCGGCGCGCAATGCGCACGGAGCGGATACGGAATAAGCGCGGCGCAACGATCGTATCGGAGAGAGCGGCCCCCACGACTGCACTTTTCCAACTGAAGCAACACTGCTATGAGAAGACCATGATGCACGACAGATGGACCCGCCGCGCCCTCCTGATGCTGGCGGCGCTCGCTCTCACGCTCTCCGGCTGCACGACGTACGTGACGAGCCAGGTGACCGCCTTCTCCGCATGGGACGGCGGCAGCGACGCCACGCGCACCTTCGCGTTCAAACGCAGCCCCGAGCAGAACCAGAGCATCGAGCAGAGCACCTACGAGCAGTTCGTGGCCAACGGGCTCGCCATGCACGCGTTCCGCCTCGTGCCCGAGCCGCAGGCGCGCTATCTGGTGGGCCTCGCCTACGGCAGCCGCACCGACACGGTGACGGTCGCGCAGCCCGTGTTCTACAACCCCTGGCCGGGCCCGTACTGGGGGCCGTGGAACCCGTGGGGCGCGTGGGGACCGTATCAGCCCGCCTACGTCAACCAGAGCTATCCCGTGTATTCGCATGCGCTAGGCATTCGCATCACGGAAAAGGCGAGCGGCAAGGAGGTCTATAACGTGCAGGCGCGCACCTCGGGCGACGATCCCTCGCTCGTGCGCGTGATGCCTTTTCTCGTGCAGAGCGCGCTGGGGAATTTCCCGCTGGCCAATGGCACGGTCACGGAGGTCAAGATCCCGGTCGGCAAGAACGGCGGCGCTCCGAACGAGACAGCCGCGGCCCCGGCGGGTGCGGGACAGGGCGGGGCGGCCGCGACGGGGAACGCGCCGGCGAAATAGGCGCGTATCGTCGTGCCCGCCCAGTAAGCGACGCGCCGGGCCTCGCGTCCGGCGCCGAGGCGCGGATTGCAGTCTGACGCTTTTTCCTGTAACCCGCGCCGGGCGGGGCCTTCAGCGCCGCGCGCCGTCGCGGCTGTGCACGCGCTTGCCTGCCGCGTAGGTCTCGAACACGGCGCGGTCGTCGCCGAGCAGGGCGAGCGCGAACAGCAACTCCTCGAGCGATTCGGCGCGCGCCGTGCGCCGCGCGAGCAGCGGCGTGGCCTGCGCATCGAGCACGACGAAGTCCGCTTCGCTGCCGGGCGCGAGCGTGCCGATCTTGTCGGCGAGATCGAGCGCCTGCGCCGCGCCCGCGGTCGCGAGCCAGAACATGCGCGTGGCCGTGAGGTGGTGGCCGCCCATGCGCGCGACCTTGTGCGCCTCGTTCATGGTTTGCAGCATGGAGAACGAGGTGCCGCCGCCCACGTCGGTGGCGAGCGTGACGGGCATCGACGATTCGCCCGCCTTGTCGAAGTCGAACAGACCGCTGCCGAGGAACAGGTTCGAGGTCGGGCAGTGCGCGGCGACGGTACCCGTATGCGCCATGCGGCGGCGGTCTTCGTCGTCGAGCCAGATGCAGTGGCCATACACGGCCCGCTTGCGCAGGAGTCCGTAGTGATCGTACACGTCGAGGTAGCTGCGATGGCCCGGGAACAGTTCCTTGACCCACTTCACCTCGTCCGGGTTTTCGGCCACGTGGCTCTGGATGAAGATATCGCCATGCGCCTTCGCGAGCGCGCCGCACGCCTCGAGCTGCGCTTCGGTCGAAGTGGGCGCGAAGCGCGGCGTGAGCGCATACATCTGGCGCCCGCGGTTGTGCCAGCGCCCGATTAGCTCGGCGCTGTCGTCGTAGCCCGTTTGCGGCGTGTCGCGCAGGAACTCGGGGCAATGGCGGTCCATCAGCACCTTGCCCGCGACCATGCGCAGGTTCTTCGCTTCGCTCGCGGTAAAGAGCGCGTCGGCGGACTGCTTGTGGACGGTGCAGTACACGAGCGCCGTAGTCGTGCCGCAGGCGAGCAGCTCGTCGACGAAAAAGCGCGCCGTGTCCTGCGCCACCGCTTCGTTTTCGAAGCCGCGCTCGGTCGGGAACGTGTATGTGTTCAGCCACGGCAGCAGACCCGGCGCGGGCGAGGCGATCATGTCCGTCTGCGGGTAGTGGATGTGCGTGTCGATGAAGCCCGGCACGATCAGCTTGTCGCGCAGATTGTGGACCGTCGCGTTTTCATCGACGCGCGACTTGAGCGCGGACCACGCGCCCGAGGCGACCACGTGGCCGTCTTCGACGATCACGACGCCGTCCTCGTCAAAGACAGCGGCGTCGGACGATTGCGCAGGGTCGCCTGTGAACGTCAACAGTTTCGCGCGGTAAGCCGATTGAGTCATGGGAACTTCGTCTCCGAAAAATTCAGGTATTCGTCCAATGCATGCCCCGCATGACGCGTGCCGCTCCTGAAAACGTGTCGACCAGAGTTGGCGCTTCAGCGCTTACTCTGGTCCCATGCCAGAAGGGCACGCGCGAGGGCCCACGGTCCGGCGCTCGCGCGCTGGACCGGATTCGTGTGACAGCCCGGGCTGGGGCTTGCTGTGCGGACGAGTCCGCTTTTCAGTTTGCGCCTGAGTCGACGCTTAAGCCGTTGCGCGACGCCAGTTCGCGTCGAGCTTCGCGATCAGCGCGGCGCGCTCTTCGGGCGTGACGAACGACGCCTCGAAGCCGTTGCGCAGGATCGTGTATACCTCGTCGTCGTCGAGCTCGAGCGCTTCGATGATGGCGCGGTAGTTCTCGTTGACGTAGCCGCCGAAGTAGGCGGGATCGTCGGAATTGACGGTCACTGCGACGCCCTTGTCGAGCAGGGCCTTGAGCGTGTGCTGCGTCATGTCGTCGAACACGCACAGCTTGGTGTTCGAGAGCGGGCATACCGTGAGCGCCACGCGCGTGTCGGCCAGACGCGTGACGAGCGCCGCGTCTTCGATGCTGCGCACGCCGTGATCGACGCGGTCGACCTTGAGCAGGTCGAGCGCTTCGTAAATATAGGAGGGCGGGCCTTCCTCGCCTGCGTGCGCGACGAGCTTCAGCCCCAACGCCCGCGCCTTCTCGAACACGCGCTCGAATTTCGAAGGCGGATGACCGCGCTCCGACGAGTCGAGGCCCACGCCGATCAGGCGCGCATAGCGCTCGAACAGCGGGCGCGCGGCTTCAAAGGTGGCGAGCGCATCGGCTTCGCTCAGGTGGCGCAGGAAGCACAGGATCAGCTTGCTCGTGAGGCCGCGCTTTTCGGCGTCGCCAAGCGCACGGTCGATGCCCGCGACCACGGTTTCGATAGGCACGCCGCGTTCGGTGTGCGTTTGCGGATCGAAGAAAATTTCGGTGTGCACGACGTTGTCGGCGCGCGCGCGCTCGCAGTACGCCATCGTCATGTCGTAGAAGTCCTGCTCCGAGAGCAGCACGCTCGCGCCCGCGTAGTAGATGTCGAGGAACGACTGGAGGTCGGTGAACGCGTAGGCGGCGCGCAGCGCGTCGATCGAGTCGTAGGCGAGCTTCACGTTGTTGCGCTGCGCGAGCGCGAAGATCAGCTCGGGTTCGAGCGAGCCTTCGATATGGATGTGCAGCTCGGCCTTCGGCGCATTGGCGGCCTTTTCGACGAGCGCCTTTGCGTTGGCGGCGGTGTTCGCGGTGGTCGTGATCGTCATGTTAGGTTCGATTCGCTTATGGGTTCTTCAGTGTTTGACATCACGCGGAATGGGTGGCGGGGGCATGCGCCGCGCTCGCCCGCTTCGCCGCTTCGATCGCCTGCAGCAGTTGCGCGGCGGCCGACACGGCGATGACTTCGGGCGACTTGTCGACGATACCGTCCACGCCGAGCGGGCAGTGCATGCGCGCGATCTGCATGGGATCGATGCCGCGCGCGGCGAGCCGGTGCTCGAACTGCTTGCGCTTCGTGTGCGAGCCGATCATGCCGAAGAACACGAAGTCGCCGCGGCGAAGGATGCGCTCGGCGAGATCGAGGTCGCGCGAATGATCGTGCGTCATCACGATGAAGCTCGTGCCGGGCGGGGCCGTGTCGACGGCTTCGTCGGGCGCGTCGTTGGCGTCGATCGCCACGTTGGGCGCGTTCAGCAGCGCGAACGCCTCGGGCGTCGGAAACGCCGCGTCGCGCTCATCGACCCACAGCACACGGCAGGGCAGCGTGCCGAGCACACGCACGAGGGCCGCGCCCACGTGGCCCGCGCCGAACAGCACGACGGGAAAGTCGTTCGGCGCGATGGTTTCGGTCAGGAGCAGCGCGCCGCCCGTTTCCCAAAGCAGGCAGTCGGGCGCTTCCACGCCCGGTTCCGGCTCGGACAGCATGGCCGGATCGGCCGCGGTGCCTTCGCCCTCCGGGCTCCCGTTCCGCGAGGAGCGAAATGATACGCTACGCACGGTCGAAGCGCCTGCCGCGAGGCGGCGCGCGAGCGTGGCGAGCCAGCCGAGGTCGGCCACGTCGAGGCGCTCGAACGCGAGCACCACGGCGCCGCCGCAGCACTGGCCGAGGCTCGGCCCGAGCGCGAGACGCTCGAGGCGCCGCGCGTGCGGCGTGCGCATGCCGTCGCGCAGCACCTGGCGCGCGATTTCGATGGCCTTCCATTCGAGGTGGCCGCCGCCGATGGTGTGGCGGGCCGCTTCGCGCGTGACGATCATCTTCGTGCCGGCCTCGCGCGGCGCCGATCCCTCGACGCGCGCAACGGTGACCAGCACGGCGGCGTCGCCGTGCGCGAGCAGTTGCTGCAGATCGGAAAGCCAGGCTTGCATCTGGCGCTTCTCCCTACGGGGCGGCACGTTCTTGCCTGTGCCGCCGGTTAGTCTTCGTGGCTTCGCGCGGGCTGCGCTTCGCGGTTGGAGTGTGCGAGGCGCCGGCCGGTTCGCGCGGTCAGTTCATTTTGCGGTGGTTTTCCCGCAGCGCGTCCAACGCATCGAGAATCGCTTCAGGCGTCGCGGGCGCACGCAGCGGCGCGGCCTCGCGCGCCTCGGGCACCGCCGCGCCCACGGCCTCGCGAATCGCGAGAAATACCGAGAACGGCAACAGCAGGGGCGGTTCGCCTACGGCCTTCGAGCGGAACACCGTCGGTTCCACGTTGTCGTTGCCGCCGCTGCGATAGAGCCTCACGTCGAACGCCTCTGGCGTGTCGCTCACCGCCGGAATCTTGTAGGTGGACGGGGCATGCGTCATGAGCCGCCCGTCGCGGTTCCACCAAAGCTCCTCTGTTGTGAGCCAGCCCATGCCCTGGATGAAGCCGCCTTCCACCTGGCCGAGGTCGATGGCCGGATTGATCGACTGGCCCGCGTCGTGCAGCACGTCGGCGCGTACGAGCTTCCATTCGCCTGTGAGCGTATCGACGACCACTTCGGACACCGCTGCGCCATAGGCGAAGTAATAGAACGGATGGCCGGTCAGCGTACGTGCGTCCCAATGCACTTTGGGCGTGGCGTAGAAGCCATCGGACCACAGTTGCACCCGCTTCATGTACGCGAGTTCGACGAATTCGCCAAAGGCGATTGCCGTGCCGTTCGCTCGCACCTGGCTATCTTCGAACGCGACGTCTTCGGGCGAGCCGCCGTATTGCGCCGCCGCGAAGGCCGCGAGGCGCGCGCGGATCGTGAGCGCGGCGTCTTCGGCGGCCTTGCCGTTGAGATCGCTGCCCGTGGAGGCGGCCGTCGCCGACGTATTGGCGACCTTCGAGGTATCGGCGGCGCTCACGCGCACGCGTGCGAGCGGCAAGCCGAGCGTGCCCGCCACGACCTGCGCGACCTTGGTGTTGAGCCCCTGGCCCATTTCGGTGCCGCCGTGGTTCACGAGCACCGAGCCGTCGCGGTACACATGCACGAGCGCGCCCGCCTGGTTCAGATGCGGCACGTTGAACGAGATGCCGAACTTGACCGGCGTGAGCGCCAGGCCGCGCTTGAGCACGGGGCTCGTGCGGTTGGACGCGGCGATGGCCGCGCGGCGCTCGTGATAGCGGCTCGACGCGAGCAGTTCGTCGGTCAGCGGTGCGAGCACGTTGTCCTCCACGCGCTGGCCGTATGGCGTGACATCACGCTGGCCGATGCCGTAATAGTTCGCGCGCCGCACATCGAGCGGATCGCGGCCCAGTGCGCGCGCGATCTCGTCGAGCATCACCTCCATCACGAGCGCGCCTTGCGGGCCGCCGAAGCCGCGAAACGCGGTGTTCGACTGCGTGTTCGTCTTGCAGCAGAGCGCGACGATTTCGACATCCGAAAGAAAGTAGGCGTTGTCGAAGTGACATACCGCGCGCGTGGCGACCGCGCCCGAAAGATCGGCCGAATAGCCCGCGCGCAGCGCGATCTCGACGCGCGCGCCGAGCAGCCGTCCTTCGTCGTCGTAGCCCGCCTCGTACGTGTAGAGCGCGTCGTGGCGCTTGCCCGTGATCATGAAGTCGTCGTCGCGATCCGCGCGCAGTTTCACGGGCCGCTGCAGCTTGTGCGCCGCGAGCGCGGCGACGCACGCGAACAGCGCCGACTGCGATTCCTTGCCGCCGAAGCCGCCGCCCATGCGCCGGCATTCGCAACTCACGCGATGCGCGGGCCAGCCGAGCAGATGCGCGACGACCTGCTGCATTTCGCTCGGGTGCTGTGTCGAGCTGTAGACGAGCATGCCTGTCTGCTCCTGCGGGAGCGCATAGGCCACCTGGCCTTCGAGATAGAACTGCTCCTGGCCGCCCACGGCAAACGTGCCCGCGAGGCGATGCGGCGCCGCGGCGAGCGCGGCATCGGGTGCGCCGCGCACGAGACGCAGAGGCGGCAGCACGTAATGCTGGCGCGTGCGCGCCTCTTCGATGCTGAGAACGGGTTCGAGCGGCGCGTAGCGCACGACGTCTTCGCTGGCGGTGAGCGCTGCAGCGCGGCGTGCGAGCTCGTGGCTCGTGGCGATCACCGCGAACACGGGTTGCCCGAGATATTGCACGACGTCGCTCGCGAGCACTGGATCGTCGTGCACGACCGGGCCGCAGTCGTTCTCGCCGGGGATGTCGGCGGCAGTGAGCACCGCAAGCACGCCCGGCGACGAGCGCACACGGTCGAGATCCAGCGCGACGATGCGCGCGTGCGCATGGCGCGCAAGGCCGAGCGCCGCGTGCACGGTGCCGTGCAGTTCGGGGATGTCGTCAGTGTAGCGCGCCTCGCCGCTCACGTGCGCATCGGCGGATTCATGCGGCAGCGGCGCGCCGAGCGCGCGCTCGTGGGCGTGCTCATCGCCTTGCTGCGGGCGCATGACGAGCGCTTCGGCCTGATCGTTCATGGCGTGACTCCCGCGGCTGCAGTGCCCTGGTCATCGTCGTCGCCTTCGGCGAAAGCGAACGCGTTGACGTCGCACAGCGCGAGCGGGGCCTCGTCGCGCGTTTCGAGCCAGCAGCGCCACAGCAGATTGCGCGCGACCTTCAGGCGATAGGTACTGCTCGCGCGCATGTCAGTGAGGGGCTGATAGTCGGTGGCGAGCGCATCCATCGCGCGCTGCGCACTGGCCTCGTCCCAGCGTGCGCCGGTGAGCGCGGCTTCGGCAAGCGCGGCGCGCTGCGGGATCGCGGCCATGCCGCCGTAAGCGATACGTGCGCTCGCGAGTGTGCCGTCCTCGCGCACGTCGAGTGCGAACGCGGCGCACACCGCCGAGATATCCTGGTCGTAGCGCTTCGAGACCTTGTAGGTGCGAAAGCGCAGTGTCGGCGCGGGGCGCGGCACGCGGACCGCTTCGACGAATTCGCCCGCTTCGAGCGCGTTCTGCTGGTAGCCCGTGTAGAAGGCCGTGAGCGGCAGCGTGCGCACGTGCGCCGCGCGGCGCAGCACGAGCGTGGCATCGAGCGCGAGCAGCGCGGGCATGGAGTCGCCGATCGGCGAGCCGTTCGCGACGTTGCCGCCGAGCGTCCCCGCATTGCGAATCGGCAGCGAGGCGAAGCGCGCCCACAGTTCCGCGAGTTCGGGGTAGTCGATGGCGAGCGCGGCGTAGGCAGCTTCGAGCGAGACGGCCGCGCCGATCGTGAGCGTCTGCGCGTCGCGCGAAACGCTCGTCAGTTCCGCGACGTTGCCGGTGTAGATGAGGTCGCCCAGGTCGCGGAACTGCTTCGTGACCCACAGGCCGATATCGGTGCTGCCCGCGAGCACCCGCGCGTCAGGATGCGCCGCACGCAGCGCCGCGAACGCGGCGAGCGTGCGCGGCGCGTAGAACGTGCTTTCACCGTGCGCGGCGCCTCGCACGTCGGGGCCGCGATATTCGAAGGTGCCGGTGCGCTGCAGCGCGCGCAGCTGCGCTTCGACGCGAGCGCGATCGAGCGCCACGCGTGCATGGCAGGTTTCGTCGAACATGCGCAGCGACGCTTCGATGATCGGCCGGTAGCCGGTGCAGCGGCAGAGGTTGCCCGAGAGCGCCTCGTTGATCTCCTCGCGGGTCGGCAGGCCCGCACCGATGGGCTGGTTCTCGTAAAGCGCCCACATGGACATGACGAAGCCCGGCGTGCAGAAGCCGCACTGCGAGCCGTGGCAATCGACCATCGCCTGCTGGACCGGGTGCAGTGCGCCGTCCGGCTGGCGCAGGTCTTCGACGGTATAGAGCGCGCGGCCGTCGAGGGTCGGCAGGAACTGGATGCAGGCGTTGACGGCCTTGAGCGCGAGATGACCTTCGCTGTCGAGTTCACCCACGACGACCGTGCACGCGCCGCAGTCGCCCTCCGCGCAGCCTTCCTTGGTGCCGCAGGCATGCAGATCCTCGCGCAGATGCTGAAGCACCGTGCGCGTGGGAGGCAGGTCGCGCACTTCGTGCACGGCGCCTCGGTGGAGGAAGCGGATGGTTTGCGTTGTCATGGTGAACCCGGGGACATTGCGGATCAGGCGCGCGTTACGAGAGGGGCGCGCCAACACCGGCCTCGCGCACGTAGATCGCCATCCAGTTCCGAAGATAGCACCGCTTGCCGCAGGAAAGTATTTCCCCCGCAAGATGGGGGTTATGTGACTTGGGTCATGACACCGTCACAGCGCGCACGGCGGCGCAACGCCGTTGCTTGCGGCAATCGCGCCCGGATGGCCGGGGAAGGTGCGCAAGTCGTGCGCGATTCGATGCTACGGTGCAAGGCTCACGCTCGCCTCGCGCTGGCGGGCGGGCCGCCCGATGGCTGGGCGGCGCAAGCGTTTGAAGAGCCGGCGGAGCCTGAAATGGCGCGGTGCGCCCTTTGACCGGTCAGCGGCGGATGCCGGGCCACGACACCTGGCGGCGCCGGTTGCGCCACAGGCTCAGGATCACGGCCAGGAACACGATGATGAAGGCGAGCAGCGACCACACCGGCATGGTCAGGCCGAGCGTCGGCGGATAGGTGGTTTCGCAAAGACCCTGGACCTTGAACACGCCTGGCAGCCAGTGCGCGAAAGGCAGGCTATCGACAACGGGCTGCAGCGTGTCGAAACCGCAGCTGTAGTTGGGGAACGCCTGCACCCAGACGAGCTTCGCGGACGCGACCGCGCCGCCTGCCGCCGAAAGCACCACGAGCGCTTCGAGCACGCGCACGCCGCGCCAGCTCGTCATACGCGCGCCGAGAAAGGCGAAGACCGCAATCAGGATCAGGAAATAGCGCCCCAGGATACACAGCGGGCACGGGTCCTGATGCTCGACATACTGGAAGTACAGGGCGCCGCCCAGGAGCGCGAGGCAGATCAGGCCAAGGAGGACCAGCAGGCCGCGCTCGCGGCGCAACAGCGCGTTATCGTCGTTCATGAGGCTCGTTCGTTCGGGTTATCTGGCGCAGCGCACGGGCGGCTGCGACGGCGTGACGGGATTCTAGCGCGAAGGTTGCGCGCGGCGCGGACGTGTCCTTGCCCGCGCGCAGGGGGGCTCAAGCGATTTCCGCTCAAATCAGCGCAGCGGCGCGAGCACGGCCTCGACGCCGCGGCCAATGGCGAGCAGCGCGTCATCGTTGTCGGGCGCGGCGGCGAGCATCAACCCGACTGGCGCTGCGCCGTAGTGGTGGCATGGCAGCGAGAGCGCGCAGGCATCGAGGAAGTTGAACGCGCTCGGGTTGCGCAGCACGAGTGCATTAGTGCGCGCGAAGACATCGTCGTCGGCGGCAAGCGGGGCGACGGGCGGCGGCGCGATGGGGACGGTCGGCGCGATCACGGCGTCGAAGCGCGACCAGAGCGTAGCCTGCGCCTCGGCCATGACCGACGCGCGCGCGGCGATCAGATCCAGATAGTCGACGGCCGTCGCGTGCTCGCCCTTCAGGATGCGCACCAGCACGCGCGGGTCGTACTGGTCCCGATGCTTCGCAATCAGCTCGCGGTGCCATGCATACGCTTCCATCGGCGAGAAGCCGATGCGGTTGATCTCGGCGAAGCGCTCGAACGCGGCGAAGCGGACTTCGCTCACGATCGCGCCGGCCGCATCCAGATGCTTGAGCGCCGTATCGATCGTTTCCGCGACTTCGGGGTCTACGTCGTCGGTCACGTAGTGGGTGAGCACGCCGAGGCGTACGCCTTCGAGGTGGCGCGTGGCCGGCACGTGCGGCGCCAGCCCGGCGAGCACGCGGTCCGTGAGCGCGCAGCACGCCACCGTGTTGCCGATCGGGCCGAACGAGTCGAGCGTGGGGGAGAGCGGCACGCCGCCCGTTTTCGGAATGCGCCCGGCGGTGGGCTTGAAGCCCGTGAGACCGCAGAACGCGGCGGGAATGCGAATGGAGCCGCCGGTGTCGGTGCCGAGCGCGACGGCGGCCATGCCGTCCGCGACCGAGGCCGCCGCGCCCGAGGACGAGCCGCCCGCCACGCGCGCGTCGCCTGCCACGCCGCGGCGCCAGGGCGAGAGCGGCGTGCCGTAGTGCGGATTCAGGCCGAGCCCCGAGAACGCGAATTCACTCATGTTGGTGCGGCCGACCAGCACTGCGCCCGCATGGCGCAGCCGCGCGACGACGGTGGCGTCCTCTTTGGCGGGCGCCGCGTTCGCGAGCGCCGTGGAGCCCGCGCGCGTGACTTCGCCCGCCACGTCGAAAAGATCCTTCACCGAGACGGGGATGCCCGCGAGCGGCGAAAGCACCGTGCCGGACGCGCGCAGGCGGTCGTGCGCGTCGGCGGCGGCGCGCACGCGCTCGGCGTCGACCTCCGTGAAGACGGTCGCGCCCTGGCCGGCCGGGTCGGCGATGCGCTCGAGCGCGGCTTCGGCGAGCGCGCGGCTCGTCGTGCGGCCCGCGGCGAGATCGGCCGCGAGCTGGGCGAGGGGAGGGAACGGGGTAAAAGCGGTGGTCATGGCGGCGGAAGACTCGGTCAATGCGCGGCGGCGCGCTGCGCGAAGTTCAGCAAAGCAGGCGGGCGGCCCGCCGGCGAAGGGCGCCGAGGGCGGTCGGCGCCTGCAAGGGTCGCATCATTGTAGGTCGGCTTTTTTCCTCGCGTGCGATTTGGCTCACGCCGTGCATCGGGTAACATGCTCAGACTCGATAGCTATTTGTAAGGAAAGACCTTCATGCACCACGGAATCGGCTTCATTCAGGACCTGGCAGTCGTGATGGCGCTCGCAGGCGTCGTCACCGTGCTGTTTCATCGCCTGAAGCAGCCGGTCGTGCTCGGCTATATCGCGGCGGGCGTGATCATCGGGCCGTACACGCCGCCGTTCCAGCTCATTCACGACGAGCAGACCATCCAGACGCTCGGCGAGCTCGGCGTGGTGTTCCTGATGTTCTCGCTCGGGCTCGAATTCAGCCTGCGCAAGCTCTTCCAGGTGGGCGCGACCGCCATCGTCGCGGCGCTCTCGGAAATCGTGCTGATGCTGTGGATCGGCTACGAGATCGGTCGCGCGTTCGGCTGGGCCACGATGGATTCCCTGTTCCTCGGTGCGATTCTCGCCATCTCTTCGACCACGATCATCGTCAAGGCGCTCTCCGATCTCGGCGTGAAGCGCGAGCCGTTTGCGCAACTCGTGTTCGGCATCCTGATCGTCGAGGACATTCTCGGCATTGCCATGCTCGTGCTGCTGGGCGGCATCGCGCAGACGGGCGAGCTTTCGCCGGGCATCGCACTCATCACGCTCGGCAAGCTGCTGCTCTTCATGCTGGTCTCGCTGCTCGCGGGCATCCTGATCGTGCCGCGCGTGCTCGGCTACATCGCGCGCGTGGGCAACGACGAGATGCTGCTCGTCTCGGTGCTGGGCTTTTGCTTCGGCTTTTGCCTGCTGGTCGTGAAGCTCGACTATTCGATCGCGCTCGGCGCATTCCTGATCGGCGCGGTCATGGCCGAGTCGCGCCATCTGCACCGCATCGAGCATCTCGTCGCGCCGCTGCGCGATGCGTTCTCCGCCATCTTCTTCGTGACGATCGGGCTCATGCTCAACCCGCTCGTGCTGGTCGATTACGCCTGGCCGATCGCCGTGATCTCGATTGCCGTGGTGCTCGGCAAGCTCGTGTCGTGCGGCCTCGGCACCTTTCTCGCGGGCCGCGACGGGCGCACCGCCATGCGCGTGGGCATGACCGTCTCGCAGATCGGCGAGTTCTCGTTCATCATCGCCTCGCTCGGACTCACGCTGAAGGTGACGAGCGGGTTTCTCTATCCGATCGCCGTGACCGTCTCGGCCATCACGACGCTCACCACGCCTTACCTCATCCGCATTGCCGATCCGCTCTCGCAGCGCCTCGCGCGCGCCATGCCGCCCGCCGTCTCGAACGTGTTCGGCATGTACAGCCAATGGCTGCGCTGCCTCGTGCCGCGCTCGGACGGGCCGACGATCTTTTCGCTCACGAAGCGCATCGTCGTGCAGATTGCCGTGAATCTCGCGCTCGTCTCGGCGATCTTCATCGGCGTGTCGTATGGCGCGCGCTACGCGTCGCCGTTGCTTGCACACTGGATCGGCGACGAGCGCATTCAGCGCGTCGTGCTCTGGAGCGCCGCGCTCGTGCTCGCGATGCCGTTTCTCGTGGCGGTGTGGCGCAAGACGCAGTCGCTCGCGCTGTTGCTCGCCGAAGTGAGTGTGCAACCGGAGAAGGCAGGGCGCTTCACACGTGCGATTCGTCATGTGATTGCGGAACTGGTGCCCGTGGTCTCGATGTTCGGCGTGTTCCTGCTCGTGGCGGCGCTCTCGGGGACGATCCTGCCGCCCACGGGGTTCCTCGTCGGCGTGCTGGTGTGCGCGGCGGCGCTGACCATGCTGCTGTGGCGCTGGTGCGTGAGGATCCACGCGTCGATGCAGATTGCGTTGCGCGAGACCTTCGACGAGCGTCCGGATGCCTGACCTGAGCACGGTCGAGACGCCGCTGGTGTGACGGGATGTGAGCAATTGTGTGCGGGGGTGGCGGCGGCGTGCCGTGCGACGGATAATCAAAGCCTGTTCATTCGTTCGCGCGCCGCGCGCCTGACCCCACGTCATGAGCGATAACAAATCAGACCAACCCGAGGTCCCTGACGGCGCAAGCCGTCCTGCCGATGCCGGTCCCGCCGGCGCTCCCGCGGCCCCGTCCTCTCCTCCCGCCGGTTCTCCCGGCACTTCTGCTGGTTCTCCCTCCGCATCGCCCTCCGGTTCACCCTCTGGGGAGGCCGCGCAACGTGCCTCGACCGACGCGCCCGAAAGCGCTTCGACCGTTACGCCCAGCGCTGGGGGGGCAGCAGCGGCTTCCACGCCCGGCGAGTTGCCGAAGCAGACGCCGGCGGGTACGACGCCGAGTATTCCGATCAGCGAAACCGCCGAGGCCGGCAAGGCCGCGCCCGCGCCGGCCCCGCATACCGAACCGGCGAGCACGGGCGAGGCGGCAGCGTCTGCTGCGCCGCAACGTCCTGGTGCCGCGCCGGCCGGCTTCGGCCAGGCACCCGACTTTACGGCACATCATCCTCCGCCGCCCGGTGCCATTCCGCCGGAACCGCCGCGCTATCTGCGCGCGAGCGATTCGGCCTGGGCGGTGTTCGGCCGCATCGTCGTGGCGCGAGCGCGGCAACTGTTCGACCGCGCCGGACAGCGCATCACGCAGCGCACGCTGCGCATCGGCGTCTCGGCGCGGATCTTCCACCCGGAGCCGGGCGCGCAAGGGCTGCGCGGCAAGACGTTGCAGTACCTGGAGGAATCGATCGCACACTGGGTGATGTCCCGGGACGTCATCGTGTTCATGATTCCGACGGTCGGGCACCAGGGGATGCTGCACCCGAGCAATATCCGCCTGCGCGATTACGCGAAGCACCTCGATGGCCTGCTGCTCCAGGGCGGCGCCGACGTCTCGCCGCAGACGTATGCGGAAATCTCGCCACGCCCCGAATGGCCGGGCGACCGTGTGCGCGACATGTACGAACTCGAACTGCTGCATGAGTTCGTCGAATCGGGCAAGCCGGTGCTGGGCGTGTGCCGCGGCTGCCAGCTCATCAACGTGGCGTTCGGCGGCACGCTTTACCAGGACATCGCGAGCGACGTGCCGACGGCCGGCGTGCACGTGAGCGAGCATTACGACCAGCATCGACACGCGGTCACGTTCCCGGAGGGCTCGACGTTCGCGACCATGTTCCCGGGGCGGCGCGAGGCGATCGTCAACTCGATTCACCATCAGGCCGTGAGGAATCTCGGACGCGACCTGACCGTCGAGGCCGTTTCGGCGGGCGACGGGCTCATCGAGGCGGTGCGTTACCGGCGCTCGCCGTTCGTCGTGGGCGTGCAGTGGCACCCGGAGTTCCATCGCGCAGGCGGTCCCGAACTGCTCGACTGCACGCCGCTGCTCGACACCTTCTTGCGAACCGCGCGCGAAACCCGCTTCTGATTGCCAACCACGCTGCAACCCCATCCCGGCCGCGCGCAACCTGCGTGCGGCTTTTTTATTTCGGTCGCCTTCCTCGGAGTCCTACCCGATTCCGAGCTCGTCGAGCCGGTATACGTAACGCAGTGCGGTAATGTCGATGCCGCCCATGCGGTCGGGCTCCGAGCCGGAATAGGTCCAACCCTGGCGCTCATAGAACGCAATCGCGGGCGTGTTGCCGTCGAGCACGTACAGATAGAGCTGCGTCTCGCCCTGGGCGCGCGCCCAGTCCTGCGCTGCGCGCATGAGCCGCTTGCCGACGCCGGTGCCCTGATGCGCCGGCAGCGCATGAAGATTGTCGAGCAACACGCCCCAGGGAGAGCCTGGCTGGCGTTCGACGCACACGAAGCCCACGGCCGCACCCGATGCAAGCTCGGCGATCAGAACGAGCCGCCGTTCGCCGCCTGGCGCCTCCATGCGCGCGCGCCAGTAAGCCGCGCGCTCGGCGTCGACTTCGCGCTCGAGAAACGCAGCGGGCAGCAGCGCACGATACGTGGCCTGCCAGCTTGCGGCGTGCATGGCGGCGAGCAAGGGAGCATCGGCGACGGTGGCCGGACGCAGCGTGAGGGCGGGGATTTCGGGCATGCGGATGGCGGACGTGTGGGCGTCTGGATCAGGGCGCGCGTCGGGGGCCGCGCGCCGAGCCCTGCTGCAAGATATTTTGCCCCATTCGAGGATATTCGCGGCGGGCTTGCCACGCGTGAAAGCATGACGAAGTGTAATCGTAATAAAAATGGAAGAAATGACTTCCGTTGATGCTTTTTGCTAGCCTCTTTTAAGGAAATGCCCGAATATCTGAGTCCCGGCGCGTACCGCACAATAAAATGCCCGCGCGCGCGCCCGCGCGACCCTCGCTTTACCGCGAGTGATTGTTTCTCACTGTCCCGCGAGCCGCTCAGGTTTCCCGGACAGTCTCTTCAGAGAGTGTCATGTCTACCGCGTCCCACGCATCCCCAGGCGAATCAAAGTTCCGGACCGTTTTCCGCGTCGTCAGCGGCAACTTCCTGGAAATGTACGATTTCATGGTCTACGGCTACTACGCTTCGGCGATCGCCCGGACCTACTTCCCGAGTGACAATGCGTTCGCTTCGCTGATGCTCACGCTGTCCGTGTTCGGCGCAGGCTTCCTCGTGCGTCCGCTCGGCGCCATCATCCTCGGCGCGTACATCGACCATCACGGCCGCCGCAAGGGCCTCATGCTTACGCTCGGCCTGATGGCGTTCGGCACGCTCGCGGTTGCCGTCGTGCCGGGTTACGCGACCATCGGCATACTCGCGCCGGCGCTCGTGCTGGTGGGTCGCCTGCTGCAGGGCTTCTCGGCGGGCGTGGAACTGGGCGGCGTCTCGGTCTATCTCTCCGAGATCGCGACCAAGGGCAACAAGGGCTTCTACGTCTCGTGGCAGTCGGGCAGCCAGCAGGTCGCCGTGGTGTTTGCCGCGCTGCTGGGCGTGCTGCTGCATCGCCTGCTGCCGGTCGAGCACATGACGAATTGGGGCTGGCGTGTGCCGTTCCTCATCGGCTGCCTGATCGTGCCGTTCCTCTTCATCATTCGCCGCTCGCTCCAGGAAACGGAGGAGTTCGCGAAGAGGAAGCATCGTCCCTCGATGGGCGAAATCATGGCGTCGATGGTGCAGAACTGGGGCGTCGTGATTGCCGGTATGGGCATGGTCATCATGACCACCGTGTCGTTCTACCTCATTACCGCCTATACGCCGACCTTCGGCAAGGAAGTGCTCAGGTTGAACGAGATCGACACGCTGATCGTGACGGTTTGCATCGGCTTGTCGAATCTCTTCTGGCTGCCGGTTTCCGGCGCGGTTTCGGACCGTGTGGGCCGCCGCCCGATGTTGATCACCTTCACTGTGCTCACGATCCTCACCGCCTATCCCACGGTGCAGTGGCTCGTGGCGGAACCGTCGTTCGGCCGCCTGCTCACGGTCGAGCTGTGGCTGTCGTTCCTCTACGCCTGCTACAACGGCGCGATGGTCGTGGCGCTCACCGAAGTCATGCCCGCCGACGTGCGCACCGCCGGCTTCTCGCTTGCCTACAGCCTCGCGACGACGATCGGCGGTTTCACGCCGGCGATCTCGACCTACCTCATTCACGTGAGCGGCAACAAGGCTGCGCCGGGTGCGTGGATGGGCGTCGCGGGCGTGTGCGGCCTGATCGCGACGCTCGTGCTCTATCGCACGCCGGAAGCGCGCAATCAGTACAAGGCGGCTTGATTTGCGGATCGGTTGATCTGCGATTTCGCGGCAAAAGCAATAAAAAACGGGGCGCTCAGGCGCCCCGTTTTTTATTGTGTCGCTTACGCGTCGCGCAACTCGCGCGCGACCGTCTCCACGACTTCCGCCCACGCATGCGGGCGCGGCTGACGCACGAGTCGCGCGCGCGGGTACCAGGGGCTTTCGTCGGTGCCCGCAAACCAGCGCCAGTCCGCGGCGAACGGCAGCATGACCCAAAGTTTTGCGCCCAGCGCGCCCGCGAGGTGGGCGATCGACGTATCGATCGACACGACGGCGTCCAGACGTTCGATCACGGCCGCGGTATCCGCGAAGTCCTGCAGCTTGCCGCCGAGACGGTGGATCGAGCGCGCCCGCGGATGCGCGTCGAGCGCCGCGTGTTCCGCTGCGCTGAGTTCGGGCTGCAGGACGATCCAGTCGATGCCGTCGAGCGCGAAAAGCGGTTCGAGCGCGGCGAGCGCAATCGCGCGATTTTCGTGCTTCTGGATGCGTCCGGACCACGCGAGGCCGATCTTGCGCCGCGCCTGGCCGCCCAGCGAGCCGCGCCACTTGCGCCTGTAGGCAGTGCTCGCGTTGAGGTAGGGCGTGCGCGCCGGCAGTGTGTCGATGCTCGTGCCGAGCGCGAGCGGCAGCGAGAGGAGCGGGCAGTGCAGGTCGGCGGCCGGCCGCGGCGCGCCCTGCTCGACGAGCGTGACACGCCAGGCCTCGGCCGCGGGCGCGATGAGCGGCACGAGCGCGCGCTGCACTTCGAGCACGACGCGCGCACTGGCTTTCTGTGCCACGGCCACGACTTGCGGCACGAAGCGCACGAACTGGAGCGTGTCGCCGTAACCCTGCTCGGCCTCGATCAGCAGCGTGCGGCCGTTCAGGGGCTCGCCGTGCCAGCGTGGCAGCGCACTTTGCGGCGTGCGCGGCGCAATCGGTGCACTCACCTGCGGGGGCGGGGTGTAGCCCGCGCCGCGCGGTGCGTTGGCGTGCGCCTCGTCGCGTGCGGCCGGATCGAGCCGCCATTCGTACCCGGGCAGTCCACGCCGGAAGTCGCCGAGCGTGAGCCACGTGAGCGCGCGATTCAAATGCGCGGCGGCCAGATCGGGCCGCACGCGCAGCGCTTCGTCGAAGGCGCGCAGCGCGGCCGCATGGCGGCCGAGCGCGTGATGCGCCACGCCGAGCGCAAGCCAGGCGAGGGCAAATTTCGGATCGAAGCCGATCGCACGCTCGTAGGGTCCGATGGCAGCGTCGTGGCGGCCGAGCGCGGCGAGCGCATTACCGAGCCCGAACAGGGCAGGCCCGAAATGCGGCTG
Organism: Paraburkholderia sp. BR10936; assembly: GCF_040965735.1. NCBI lineage: Bacteria > Pseudomonadati > Pseudomonadota > Betaproteobacteria > Burkholderiales > Burkholderiaceae > Paraburkholderia > Paraburkholderia sp. BR10936. The sequence continues at coordinate 294,723 of NZ_JBFRCM010000001.1, read as the reverse complement.
CAGCGAAAGCGCCGTTTCGAAGGCGGCCACGGCCTCGCTGTGATGGCCGGTCGCATCGAGCGTATTCGCAAGATTGAAATGCGCGGCGACGAAGCGCGGCTGCACGCGCAGCGCCTTCTGGAACTGTTCGATCGCGCTCGCGCTGTCGCCAAGCGCGTTGAGCGACATGCCGAGATTGTTGTGCGCCCCTGCATGGCCCGGGCGGATCTTGAGCGCGCGGCGAAACGAGTCGGCGGCTTCGGCATGGCGGCCGAGCGCGTGCAGCGCGTTGCCGAGATTGTTGTGCGAGGAGGCGTCGCCGGGCTGCAGGCGCACGGCCTGGCCGAACGCGTACATCGCGTCCTCGTGCCGGCCGATCGCCGCATAGGCGTTGCCGAGGTTGTAATGCGCGAGGGCAAAGGCGGGTGCGAGCGTGAGCGCGTTGCGAAAGCGCTCGATCGCGCCTTCCAGTTCGCCGAGTGCCTTGAGCGCGTTGCCCAGGTTCAGCTGGAGCGCGGCGTCGTCAGGGCGCAAGGCGACCGCGCGACGCACGAGGTCCGCGGCTTCGGCGTGCTGGCCTCGCTGATGCCGCAGCACGCCGAGCAGATGCAGCGCATCGACGTGCACGGGATCGGCGGCGAGCGTCGCGCGGTAGTCGCGCTCGGCGTCGTCCAGCCGGCCGTCGCGATGTGCGGCGTACGCGCGGACAAAAAGCTGTTCCATGACTGAAGAAGCAAAACGATCGAGACACAAAGGCGGCATTTTCCCACACTCGCGGACCCGTTCCCGAAGTTGGCCGAATGTTGAATGAAAGTTGACCTGCCGCTGTTGCCGAACTAACATATGAACATCTGTTCATATGTATCGTGTGTAGTCATGACCCCAGTTTCCGATGACGAGCGCATCGTACCGCTCGCCGACCTCTTTCGTTTGCTCGGCGACGCAACCCGTCTGCGTATCGTGCTCGCCTGTGTTGAGGACCGGATCGCGGTGGGGGCGATCGCCGACACGCTCGGTCTTTCGCCGTCGCTCGTGAGTCACCATCTGCGGCTTTTGCGCGCCGCGCGCGTCGTGCGCGCCGAACGCGAGGGCAAACAGATGTTCTACACGGCCGCGGACGCGCATATCAGCGCGATGATCGCCGGCATGCTGGAACACGTGGCCGAGCCCTCGGCGCAATGGCAGGAGGGCGCATGAGCGCAGCGGATCACGAACACGCGCATGACGGCGAGGGCGCCGGGAAGCACGAGGGCGAGCACGACCCTGCGCACGACGCCCACGCGCCGCACGGACAGGCTCACGCGCACGGCCACCATCACCATCATCACGCGAGCGTCGCGGGCCACGGCCGCGCGTTCGCCATCGCCGTCGCGCTAAACGTCTTCATCGTCGTCGTACAGGCGGTGTACGGCGTGCTCGCGCATTCCACCGCGCTGCTCGCCGACGCCGGCCACAATCTCTCCGACGTGCTCGGCCTGCTGCTCGCCTGGGGCGCCGGGTGGCTCGCCATGCGCCGTCCGTCGGCGCGCTTCACATTCGGGTTCGGCAGCTCGTCGATCCTCGCCTCGCTCGCCAACGCCGCGCTGCTCCTGCTCGCGTGCGGCGCGATCCTCGCGCAGGCGCTTGGCCGGCTGTTCCATCCGGCACCGGTCGCGGGCTTCGATGTGTTCGTCGTGGCGACCATCGGCATGGTGGTCAACGGTTTTTCGGCATGGCTTTTCATGCGCGGGCAAAAGGACGACCTGAACATTCGCGGCGCCTTCCTGCACATGGCCGCCGACGCCGGTGTTTCCGCCGCCGTGGCCGTGAGCGGTCTGCTGATTCTTGCGACCGGCTGGAGCTGGATCGATCCGCTCATGTCGATCGCCGTGGTGCTCGTGATCGTGTACGGCACCTGGGGGCTGTTGCGCGAGTCGGTGCGGCTTGCCCTCGCGGCCGTGCCCGAGAACGTCGACATCGTGCGCGTGCGCGGCTTCCTTGTGCAGCAGGAGGGGGTCGTCGACGTGCATGACCTGCACGTCTGGGCGCTTTCGACCACGGGCTGTGCGTTGAGCGCGCACCTCGTGATGCCGGCTGGGCACCCCGGCGACGCCGCGCTCGATCATATGGTCGAGTCGCTCCAGGTGCGCTTCGGCATGCGGCACGTGACGTTGCAGGTGGATCTCGGCACGAGCGAGCATCGCTGCGCACTGGAGATGCCGGACGTCGCGCACAGGCACACGCCAACGCGCGGGCATCCGCACGCGCACTGAAGCGCGGCCATTCGCGCAGCGACTTCCCGCTCGATTCAAAGCGCATTTGATGCGCTGCCGCGCGACCGGTCCCGGCGCGGGCGATACACTAAGGGCCTGCTCACATGAATAACAGGCTTGCGCTGGCCACCAGAAGGGCCGAGCGCAAGGATTGCGACGAAGCGAATACTCAACGTATTCGTGAGGAGCATGACGCAGCGATCGGCCCTTCTGGTGGCCAGCCCCTGTAATGCAATTAGTTGGTTTGGGGAACGTGCCTTGCCGGCCGCATTGCAGCGTCGCGCGTCGCTTGATTGGCTCGGCCAAACGGCGCGCCGCCCTCCTTGCACTGCAGCCGGCAAGGCGCGTTCGCAAGCCTGTTGTTCATGTGAGCAGGCCCTTGTATCGTGTCGAGCGCATGGAGGTCTGCATGGCCGTGGCTTCTTCTCTCGCGCCCGTGCTCATCGTGGGCGCGGGACCCACCGGGCTCGCCGCCGCGATGAGTCTTGCGCGCGCGCATATCCCCGTGCGGCTGATCGATCGCGCGCCGCAGCCCGGACGCCACTCGCGGGCGATCGGCATTCAGGCGCGCACGCTCGAGCTGTTCGAGCAGCATCGCATCGTCGAGCCGTTTCTCGAACTCGGCCACCGCGCCCATATTGCGAATCTCTATTCGAACGGTCAGCGCCGCGCGCGGCTCGACTTCGATCCGCTCTTCACGCGCTATCCCTATCTGCTCTTCATTGAACAGACGGTTACCGAACGCATCCTCGGCGGGCATCTCGCGACGCTCGGCGTGGAGATCGAGCGCGGCTGCGAACTGCTGGAGTACACCCAGGGCTCGGCCGGCGCGAGCGCGGAAGTGCGCCGCCCGGACGGGCGCGTCGAGTCGGTGCGCTGCGCTTACGTGATCGCTGCCGACGGCGCGCATAGCACCGTGCGCCATCGCCTCGACATGAAGTTCGACGGCGAGACGATGGCGCAGTCGTTCCTGCTCGCCGACCTGAGCGCGAGCACGCCCTGGTCCGACGACGAGTTCCACATCTTCGCCTCGGGCGACGGTCTCGCCGCGCTCTTTCCGTTCGGCCACGGCCGTTACCGCCTGATCGCCGATCACAAGGCCATGCTGCCCGCCGCGCCCGAAGGCACGATCCCCGTGCCCACGCTGGAAGAATGCCGCGACATCATCCTGCAGCGCGTGCACCATCCGGTGTCGGTCTCGGACATGAGCTGGGCTTCGTACTTCAGCGTGAACAGCCGCATGGTGCGGCAGCTGCGCGTCGAGCGCACCTTCTTTGCCGGCGACGCCGCGCACGTGCACAGCCCCGCGGGCGCGCAGGGCTTGAACACCGGCATCCAGGAAGCCTTCAATCTGGGCTGGAAGATCGCGCGCGTGCACGCGCGCGGCGCGCCCGAGCGCCTGCTCGACACCTATCATGCGGAGCGTTATCCGATCGAGCGGCTCGTGCTGCAACAGACGAGCTTCATGACGCAACTGGTGGAAGCCGATCACGGCCCGCTCAAGCTGCTGCGCGAGCGCGTGATGCCGGCGCTCGTCGCGCTCGGGCCGCTGCGCGACGCGGCGCGCCAGGCGGTGAGCGAGCTGTCGATCCAGTACCGCCGCAGCCCGCTCACGCTCGAGCGCGTGCTGGACGGCGGCCCTCGCGCGGGCGAGCGCGCCCCGGATGCATTCGTGCGCGTGGTGAACGGTCCGCTTGGCAAGGCGCCGGGCAAGGGGCGCATCTTCGATCTGCACGACCCAGCGTGCTTTTCGTTGTTCCTGCTGGTGGAGGGCGACGCCGACGCGGCAGCGGCGAAAAACGGTGCAGAGGTGAGCGCAATGCTCAAGCGTCTTGCCGAAGCCGTCGAGCGGCTGTTTCCGCAGGCGCTGCGAGTGTGGTGGATCGCCGATCTCGCCAATGGCGAGACGCCGCTGGCGGGCGAGGGTGCGGCAACGCTCACCGAATCGTACGGGCGCACGCGGCCCGCGTTTTATCTGATGCGGCCCGACGGCTATATCGGCGCGCGGGGGCGTCCCGCGTCGGACCTCAATGCCCTGCTGCGCCACTGCGAGACGTGGTACGCGGCTGCGGGCTTTGCCCAGGCGCCGGCGGTCTGAACCGCGCGGCGCCGTGCGTCTCATGTGACGGGCCGGCTGGCCCCGCTCAAGCCGCCGCGGGCGTCAGCGCCTCGCGATGCTTCGTGAGCGAGGCGAGCACGATCTCCGTGAAGCCCGCTTGTTCGCCTTCGCCATCGAGCGCCGCGAGCAGCGTGCGGCGCATACGCGGCTCCCAGAACTTGCGGATGTGCTCCGCGATGCCCGTGAGCGCTTCCTCGCGATCGGGCAGCGAGTCGAAGAACATGCCTATCTGGTTCGCCATTTCGATCAAGTGATCCGCTTTCATCGCTTTATTTCCCTGAGGTTGTAAGCGGTTCGCGCTTGCTGAGCAGCTCGAGCTGGGTGGTGTTGAAGCGCGAGTATTCGCGCTGCCACTCCGAAGGCTGCTGCACGTGGCTGACCTGCACGGCCGTCACCTTGTACTCGGGGCAGTTCGTGGCCCAGTCCGAGGCATCCGTGGTGATGACGTTCGCGCCCGACTCGGGGAAGTGGAACGTCGTATAGACCACGCCCGGCTGCATGCGCGTGCTGACTTGCGCGCGCAGCACCGTATGGCCCGCGCGCGATTCGATCCCCACCCAGTCGCCGTCGCGGATGCCGCGGTCTTCGGCGTCCACCGGATGGATCTCGAGGCGGTCCTCCTCGTGCCAGCGCGAGTTCTCGGTGCGGCGGGTTTGCGCGCCCACGTTGTACTGCGAGAGGATGCGGCCCGTCGTGAGCAGGAGCGGGAAGCGGCGCGTGACCTTCTCCGGCGAGGCGATGAACTTCGTGATGACGAATTTGCCCTTGCCGCGCACGAACTCGTCGATGTGCATGATCGGGGTGCCTTCGGGCGCATCTTCGTTGCACGGCCACTGGATGCTGCCCATCTCGTCGATCTTCTTGTACGAGACGCCGTGGAACGTAGGCGTGAGGCGCGCGATCTCGTCCATGATCTGCGACGGATGCGTGTAGTCCATCTCGTAGCCGAGCGCACGCGAGAGCAGGATCGTCACTTCCCAGTCCGAGTAGCCGGCGATCGGCGGCATGACCTTGCGCACGCGCGAGATGCGGCGCTCGGCGTTGGTGAACGTCCCGTCCTTTTCGAGGAACGACGAGCCCGGCAGCAGCACGTGCGCGTACTTCGCCGTCTCGTTCAGGAAGATGTCCTGCACGACGATGCATTCCATCGACGCAAGCGCCGCCGCCACGTGCTGCGTGTTCGGGTCGGACTGAACGATGTCCTCGCCCTGGCAGTAGAGGCCCATGAAGGTGCCGTCGAGCGCCGCTTCGAACATGTTCGGAATGCGCAGGCCCGGCTCGCTTTGCAGCGCGACGTTCCAGGCCGCCTCGAACTCGCCGCGCACGATCGAATCGCCCACGTGGCGGTAGCCCGGCAGCTCGTGCGGGAACGAACCCATATCGCACGAACCCTGCACGTTGTTCTGGCCGCGCAGCGGATTCACGCCCACGCCTTCGCGGCCGATGTTGCCCGTGGCCATCGCGAGGTTGGCGATGCCCATCACCATCGTCGAGCCTTGTGCATGTTCCGTGACGCCGAGGCCGTAGTAGATCGCCGAATTGCCTTGCTGCGCATAGAGGCGCGCGGCGGCGCGCACCTGCTCGGCGGGCACGCCGGTCACTTCGGCCATCGTTTCGGGCGAGTTTTCCGGCAGCGAGACGAAATCGCGCCATTGCTCGAACGCGCGCGTCTCGCAGCGCTCCGCCACGAACGACTCATTCACGAGCCCTTCGGTCACGATCACGTGCGCGATCGAGTTGATCATCGCGACGTTGGTGCCCGGGCGCAGTTGCAGGTGATGCTCGGCCTTCACGTGCGCGGTATCGACGATGTCGATGCGGCGCGGATCGACGACGATGAGCTTCGCGCCCTGACGCACGCGGCGCTTCAGGCGCGAGCCGAACACCGGATGGCCGTCGGTGGGGTTCGCGCCGATCACGATAATCACGTCGGAGTGATCGACCGAAGCGAAGGTCTGCGTACCCGCCGATTCGCCGAGCGTGGTCTTGAGACCGTAGCCCGTTGGCGAGTGACACACGCGTGCGCAGGTATCGACGTTGTTGTTGCCGAACGCGGCGCGCACGAGCTTCTGGACGAGGTAGGTTTCCTCGTTCGTGCAGCGCGACGACGTGATGCCGCCGATCGAATCGCGCCCGTGCTTCGCCTGGATGCGGCGGAACTCGCTCGCGGCGTAGTTGATCGCTTCGTCCCAGCTCACTTCGCGCCACGGATCGGTGATCTTCGCGCGGATCATCGGCTTCTTGATGCGATCCTTGTGCGTCGCGTAGCCCCATGCGAAGCGGCCCTTCACGCAGGCATGGCCTTCGTTCGCCTGGCCGTTCTTGTGCGGGACCATGCGCACGACTTCATTGCCCTTCATCTCGGCCTTGAACGAGCAGCCCACGCCGCAATAGGCGCAGGTCGTCACGACCGAGTGCTCGGCCTGGCCCAGCATCACGACGGTCTTTTCCTGCAGCGTCGCGGTCGGGCACGCGGCGACGCAGGCGCCGCACGACACGCATTCCGAGTCCATGAACGATTCGCTCGCGCCGGCGGCGACGCGCGATTCGAAGCCGCGCCCGGCGATGGTCAGCGCGAACGTGCCTTGCGTCTCTTCACAGGCGCGCACGCAACGATTGCAGACGATGCACTTCGACGGGTCATACGTGAAGTACGGATTCGATTCGTCCTTCTTGTCCTTCAGGTGATTCGCGCCGTCAAAGCCGTAGCGCACTTCGCGCAGGCCCGTCACGCCGGCCATGTCCTGCAGTTCGCAGTCGCCATTGGCGGGGCAGGTGAGGCAGTCGAGCGGGTGATCGGAGATGTAGAGCTCCATCACGTTGCGGCGCAGCTTCTGCAGCTGGTTGCTTTGCGTGCGCACCTTCATGCCCGCTTCGACCGGCGTCGTGCACGAAGCGGGATAGCCGCGACGGCCTTCGATTTCCACGAGACACAGACGGCACGAACCGAACGGTTCGAGCGAGTCGGTGGCGCAGAGCTTCGGCACGTTGATGCCGGCCTCGATCGAGGCGCGCATCACCGACGTGCCGGCCGGCACGGTGACGGACTGGCCGTCGATCTCGAGCGTGACGTCCACGTCGGCGTGAACGAGCGGCGTGCCGAAATCGGTATCGTCGAAGGGCGAGCGTTGCTTCTTTGCCTGGGACTTGCAGGCGCAATTGCCGGAACCGCAACCACCGGCTTGGGACATGAGCGTGTCGGACATGGTGGCTCCTCGTTCAGGCGGCCGCCGGTTGCTGGCCTGCTTGTTGGGCGACGGGTTCGAGACCGAAATCTTCAGGGAAATGGTTGAGTGCGGAGATCACGGGGTAGGGCGTCATGCCGCCCATCGCGCACAGCGAGCCGGACACCATCGTGTCGCACAGGTCGCGCAGCAGCGTAACCTGCTTTTCGGACGTGTCGCCCTTGCGGATCTTCGCGATCACCTCGACGCCGCGCGTCGAGCCGATGCGGCACGGCGTGCACTTGCCGCACGATTCGAGCGTGCAGAACTCCATCGCGTACTGGGCGAGTTCGGCGAGATTCGACGTGTCGTCGTGCACGACCAGGCCGCCGTGACCCACGACCGCGCCAACGGCCGCATACGCTTCGTAGTCCATGGGAATGTCCCACTGGCTTTCGGGCAGATAGGTGCCGAGCGGGCCGCCCACCTGCACCGCGCGTGCCGGACGGCCGCTGGCGGTGCCCCCGCCGTAGTCGACCATCAGTTCGCGCAGCGTCACGCCGAACGCAAGCTCCACGAGCCCGCCGCGCGCGATATTGCCCGCGAGCTGAAACGGCAGCGTGCCGCGCGAGCGGCCCATGCCGAAGTCCTTGTAGAACGCCGCGCCCTTCGCGAAGATGATCGGCACCGTGGCGAGCGTGATGACGTTGTTGATGACCGTGGGCTTGCCGTACAGGCCGGCGAGCGCCGGCAGCGGCGGCTTGGCGCGCACGATGCCGCGCTTGCCCTCGAGCGACTCGAGCAGCGCCGTTTCCTCGCCGCATACGTAGGCGCCCGCACCCTTGGCCACGAACAGTTCGAAGCGCTTGCCGCTGCCGAGCACGTCGTCGCCGAGCCAGCCGGCAGCACGTGCGCGGCGAATGGCTTCTTCGAGCGCTTCGATCGAATGCGGATACTCGCTGCGCACGTAGATATGGCCCACGGTCGCGCCCACCGCGATGCCCGCGATCGTCATGCCCTCGATCAGCACGTACGGATCGCTTTCCATGACGAGGCGGTCCGAGAACGTGCCCGAATCGCCTTCGTCGGCATTGCAGACGATGTACTTCTGCTCGGCATGCGCGTTCGCAACCGTGCGCCACTTGATGCCGGCCGGGAACGCCGCGCCGCCGCGGCCGCGCAGGCCCGACTCGAGCAGCGCTTCGCAGATATCGGCGCCGGTCATCTTCAACGCATTGCGCAATCCTTCGAGGCCGCCGTGGGCGACGTAGTCGTCGGTGGAAAGCGGGTCGGTGATGCCGATGCGCACGAACGTGAGGCGCTGCTGCTTGCGCAGATACGGAATTTGCTCGACGAGGCCGACGCTGCGTGCGTGCTGGCCGCCTTGCAGGAAGCCGGCGTCGAAGAGTGCGCCGACTTCATCGGGTTCGACGTTCGCATAGCCTACGCGGCCATCGGGCGTTTCGATTTCGACGAGCGGTTCGAGATAAAGCAGGCCGCGCGAGCCGTTGCGCACGAGTTCGATGCTCGCGCCGCGCGCGGCGGCTTCGCGTTCGATGGCCTCGGCGATGGCATCCGCGCCGAGCGCAAGCGCCGAGGAGTCACGGGGAACGTAGACGCGAGTCATGCGGCCTCCTCGGTGCGCACGGTCGCGAGCGCGGCTGCGTAGAGCTTGTCGAACTTCTGCGGGGTCACTTTTGCGTGCAGCGTGCCGTTAATCATCATGGTGGGCGAGAGCGCGCATTGCCCGAGGCAATAGACGGATTCGAGCGCGACCGGGCCTTCGTGCGCGTGCGCGTGTTCGGCGTCGTGGCCGTGCTGTCGGAACCGGCAGCCGGTATGCGACTCGACGTGCTGCGCGAGCGCCTCGCTGCCCATGCTGCGGCAGGCCTCGGCGCGGCACAGCTGAACCGTGACCGGCGCGGGCGGCGCAGTGCGGAAGTGGTGATAGTAGGTGATCACGCCGTGGACCTCGGCGCGCGAGAGATTCAGCGCCTTCGAGAGCGGCACGACCGTGGACGGCGGCACGAAGCCGACTTCGTCCTGAATCGCATGCAGGATCGCAAGCAGCGTGCGGCCTGGTTGTGCGTAACGCAGGACGAGATCGTCCGGCGCGCTAACAGCTGTCTCTTCCATCATGGGGCTTCTCCTGGGCATATATGCACTTGTTATTCATAAAGTGTGCATCTATGCTGCGGTTGTCTTGTTGTCTGACCGAACAATAGGCCCGTGGAAAGGCAGACGCAATAGGAAGGAAAATTTCATAATGATCAAGGTCGAGTGCCATGCGCAGCTAGTCGTGCGCGACGCGGAAGGCCGCGAGGCAAGCCTGACGGACGTTGTACCGTTGCTTGCGCTCGTCGCCGAGGAAGGAAGCATTGCGCAGGCCGCGCAGCGTAAGGGTTTGTCCTATCGCCATGCGTGGGGCGTTTTGCGTGAAGTCGAGGAGCGCCTGGGGGGCGCGTTGATCGCGAAAGCGCGTGGCCGCGGGTCCGTTCTCTCCGAATTGGGCGAGGCTGTGCTGCGCTCCCAGCGCCTGTGCGGGGAGCGGCTGCAGGGCAACCTCGAGGCGCTGGCCAGTGAAGTGGCGAGCGACCTGAACCGCTGGCTCGCGCCCGACGCTCAGGATCTGCGCATCCATGCTTCGCACGGCTACGCGGTGGCGGCGCTCGTGACGGCGCTCGTCGCCGACCAGGTGCCCGTGGAAATCAAGTACCGCGACAGCGTCGATGCGATCACGGCGCTCGCGCGCGGCGAATGCGATCTTGCCGGCTTTCATCTACCGCGCGGCGATTTTCGGGCCGCCTGCGCCAACGCCTACCGGAGCTGGCTCGACCCGCAGCGGCACGTGCTCATCCATCTCACGCAGCGCAAGCAGGGACTCTTCGTCGGGCGCGGCAACCCAAAGCAGATCACAGGTCTCGCCGACCTCGCGCGCGGCGATATCCGTTTCGTGAACCGGCCACCGGGCTCGGGCACGCGCATGCTGATCGATCTGCTGCTCACGCGTATCGGCGTCGATCCTGAGCGCGTGAACGGTTATGCGTCGTCGGAACTCACGCATTCGGCGATCGCCGCATTTGTGGCGAGCGGAATGGCCGACGTGGGCTTCGGCGTTGCGCCGGCGGCGCACCATTTCGGGCTCGATTTCATTGAAATCGCCGACGAAGACTACTATTTCGCGTGTGATCGCGGCCACCTCGCGCACGAGCCGCTGGCGACCGTGCTCGGTTTGCTGCGCGGTGCGGGGTTCCGCGCGTCCGTTGCGCAACTGGAGGGATACGATCCGGCGTCGTGCGGCGACGTGTTGGAACTCGAAGCCGCATGGGGCGGGCCGCTCGAGGGCGAGGCGCGGCCGTTGTAACAGAAGGCAATGGAATGGTCGGACTATGCTGCAGACTGAGGCGCTTTTTGTGATACTTTCAGTTTGTATTCGCTCTCACGTTTCAGATGCGCGCCCGTCGCGCCGATCGACCATGAAATTTGTCCTCAAAGTTGGTGCCGCGGCCGCAACGGCGGCAGTGTTGTTTGCTACGTTCAACGTTGCCTTTGCGCAGAATTCGCCGGGCGTGCCTGGCGGTATTCTGAGCGATCAGTTCAAGTTTAACGAGCATCCGCAGATGCAGTTCGCCGCTTCGGCGCCGTCGGCCAAGTATCAGCATGGCAAGCCGACTGCCGCACGCAAGCGTGGCGATCTGGGTGATCAGAACGGCTGTAATCTGCAGTGCCCGCAGGACAATTGATGATCACGGGGCGCACGCGAAAGTTGCGCCGCTTGTGGAGCAAAGAAAAACTCGCGAGGCCTGAACGGGCCGTCGCGAGTTTTTTTGTTTGCGACTGGCTAGAGTGAGGACTGCAGCAAGCAAAAAGCCCCGACAGCCTTGCGGCGCCGGGGCTCGAGTCCGTTCGTCGTGGACGAAAGGAAAAATCTGGTGGAGCCGGCGGGAATCGAACCCGCGTCCAGAAGCAGTCCATAACCAGTTCTACATGCGTAGTTCTGTCGTTTGATTTAACCGGAGCGACGCGGACGAACACGCTGCGCTACGGCGATTCACTGGATTTTCGACCTTGGCGTCGTGACGCCACCAAGGCTTAACTGACGTAAATGACCTCTGGCGGTATTGCTACCGGTCTTGCGACGCTAGCCCGTCAGTGAGCCAGGCAGAGGACGGCGGCCCTTAGGCTGCCAGTGCGAACGTATCGTCGTTTGCAGTTACGTTTTTCCCATTGATTAACGAGGTGACGGGTCCTCGGCATGCCCTGATTACTTCATAACCCCTGTCGAAACCAGGTCGGCCCCAGAGGATGGAACAATTATCCCATAGTTCGCCATATGAGGCGAACCGTGCCCGGTTCAAGGGCGCGCGGGGCTCTTCGCGATCAAAAGCCGCTGTAGCACCGCCTCAGGCCGCCTTGCCGATGTGCTGAAGCAGGGCGAACAGTGCCGCCGTGGTGTCCGCGACATATTGCGCGTCCCACTGCGAGGGCGGTACGTCGTTGCCGCAGTAGCCGTAGGCGGCGGCGATCGTCGCCATGCCCGCCGCGGCGCCCGCCTGCACGTCGCGCAGATCGTCGCCGACATAGACCACGCGCTGCGGCGCGATGCCGAGCGCCTCGGCCGCGTGCAGCAATGGCGCCGGATGCGGCTTGGAATAGGGCGTCGTATCGCCGCTCACCACGCAGCTAGCGCGCGTGTCCAGATGCATCAGTTTCACGAGCGGCTCGGTGAGACGGGCGACCTTGTTGGTCACGATGCCCCAGCGCACGCCGCGTGCGTCGAGGTCGTCGAGCACCGCATCGATACCGGCGAAGAGCGCCGTCTCGATGCGCAGATTCGCCTCGTAGTTGGCGAGAAACTCCTCGCGCATCGCGGCGAACTCGCGATCGTCGGGGCCGATCCCGAACGCGCCGCCAATCAGGCCGCGTGCGCCCGCCGAAGCGAGCGGACGCAGCTTCTCGAGCGGCGTGGGCACGAGACCGCGCGCGTGGCGCATCTGGTTGACGGCGGCGGCGAGGTCCGGGGCCGTATCGGCGAGCGTGCCGTCGAAGTCGAACAGCACGGCGTCGCAGGCGGCAAGCGCTGCGGCGCTCTCCGCGGCAGGTTGGGCGTTCGTGGGTGAATTCATGTCTGGAAGCGATGGCGCGGCGCGCCGGTGTGCAGGGAATGCCGCCGGAGCAGGGTGATCCGGCGGCGCCGCTCGCGCAAGAGCCGTCAGGCGCCGCGCCGGCAAGCGATCATGTAATTCACGCTGGAGTCGTTCGATAGCGCGAAGTGCCGCGTGAGCGGGTTATACGTGATGCCCTTGATCTCGGCGACGTGCATGCCGGCGTCACGCACGAACGCGGCAAGCTCCGAGGGGCGGATGAAGCGCGCGTAGTCGTGCGTGCCCTTGGGCAGCATCTGCGCGATGTATTCCGCGCCGATCACAGCGAGAAGATACGACTTCACGTTGCGATTGAGCGTCGAAAAGAACACCCAGCCGCCAGGCTTCACTAGCGTCGCGCAGGCCTTCACGACTTCGGCGGGCTGCGGCACGTGTTCGAGCATTTCCATGCAGGTCACGACGTCGAACGACGCCGGTTCGCGCGCGGCGATCGCTTCGGCTGCGATCAGTTCGTAGTCCACCGTCACGCCGCTCTCGAGGCTATGCAGGTCGGCCACGCCGAGCGCCTCGCGCGACAGGTCGATGCCTTTTACGGTTGCGCCGAGTCCCGCCATCGATTCGGAAAGGATGCCGCCGCCGCAGCCGATGTCGAGCACGCGCCTGGAAGGCAGATGCGCATGGCTGTCTATCCAGGCGAGGCGAATGGGGTTGAGTTCGTGCAGCGGCTTGAATTCGGCGTTCGGGTCCCACCAGCGATGAGCGAGATCGCTGAATTTCTGCAGCTCGTGGGGATCGGCATTCGTCATGTCGTGGCAGCCTGAAGCGCGGTACGGGTCGGAAAGAATAAGCCCAGAGTATACAGGCGGGTGCACAGGGCAGCAAAATGCCGCGCCGTGCCGTCAGGCTTTCCGGAACGATGACGCCGCGCGCAGACAGGCGAAATGAAAGAAGGGATAAAGCGCGGGATAAAAAAAGCCCCGCCGAAGCGGGGCTTTTGAGACTTGCGGTCGAGCGCTCGCGATTACTGCTTTTGCGTGCCGACGACTTCGACTTCCACGCGACGGTCCGGTGCGAGGCAGGCGATGAGAGCCTTGCGGTTCTTCTGGTTGCAGCCCGTCGTAACCGGGTTGCGCTTGCCCTTGCCTTCCGTGTAGATACGCTCTGCCGGAACGCCCTTGCTGACGAGGTACGACTTGACGGCTTGCGCACGGCGCAGCGACAGACGGTCGTTGTAGGCGACCGAGCCGATACGGTCGGTGTAGCCCGTCGCGACGACGACTTCGAGGTTCAGAGCCTGGATCTTGCTTGCCAGGTCGTCCAGCTTTTCCTTACCAGCCGGCTTCAGGATGGCCTTGTCGAAGTCGAACAGGGCGTCAGCCTGGTACGTGATCTTCTGGCTGGTGATGGCCGGCGGCGGCGGAGCGACCGGCGGCTGCGGTGCCTGGGCGACCAGGGCGCCATCGCACTTGGCGTTGGCGGTGGCCGGCGTCCAGAATGCATCGCGCCAGCAAAGCTCGTTCGTGCCGTTCATCCACACGTATTCGCCGGTACCATTCACCCAGTTGTCATTGACGGCTTGTCGCGACGCCGGCACCGATTGTGCCTGAGCGGATGCAGCCACAACTGCGGTAGCTGCAATGAACGCGAGCTTTGAAAGTTTATTCATATTTCTCCTCTCGAAATTGAGATTACCGCAGGTTTACTGCGAGCCATATGACGAAGACAAGTCATACATTGCTCGAAGTATAACATTGGCAAGTTGTGGGGAACGCTTTGCGTTGTGTAGACTTCGAGCAGTGTCTAACTTTGTGCGTTGGCATTTTGCCATATCGTTCCCCTCCGACGATAAAAAAAATCCGCCCCTTTCACTGCTGCTGGTCGAACGTGGTACGCCCGCAACAAAAAAGTTCCCTTAATTTTACCTGGTATTGCGCCTGGGTAGCGGCAGCGTCACACATTGTCATCCAAATCAGTGGCGATGCATCTGATTCCGGTTCGCACTGCGGCGTTTGCGCCACGCTCAAGGCGCTTTTGAGCCCTTCGGCTTCACTCCTCTAATAGGTATACGCAGGCGGCGGGCGAGGGTGTCGTGCATGGTAGAATCGCGTGATGCGCTGCGTCCGCGGCGTCCATGCGACAGCTGGGCGTCCCGCGGTGACTGCGGCGACCTCCGCTCTACAAGTTGGGGCGAGGCGCTAGCACACCGCGTGCCCAAATAAGACATCGATAATGGATCAATTCGCCAAAGAGACTCTGCCAATCTCCCTCGAGGAGGAAATGCGCCGCTCGTATCTCGATTACGCGATGAGCGTGATCGTCGGGCGAGCACTTCCGGATGTTCGTGACGGCCTGAAGCCTGTCCACCGGCGCGTGCTCTACGCAATGCACGAGCTGAATAACGACTGGAACCGCGCTTACAAGAAGTCGGCGCGTATCGTCGGCGACGTAATCGGTAAGTACCACCCCCACGGCGACACGGCTGTCTACGACACGATCGTGCGGATGGCGCAGAACTTCTCCCTGCGCTACATGCTGGTCGACGGCCAGGGTAACTTCGGCTCCATCGACGGCGACAACGCCGCCGCCATGCGATACACCGAAATCCGCATGGCGAAGATCGGCCACGAGCTGCTGGCCGACATCGACAAGGAAACGGTCGACTTCGGGCCGAACTACGACGGCAGCGAGAGCGAGCCGCAGATCCTGCCCGCGCGCATCCCGAACCTGCTCATCAACGGTTCGTCGGGTATCGCGGTCGGCATGGCCACGAACATTCCGCCGCACAATCTCAACGAAGTCGTCGACGCTTGCCAGCATCTGCTGAAAACCCCGCAGGCAACGATTGACGAGCTGATCGAGATCATTCCCGCACCCGATTTCCCGACCGCCGGCATTATTTATGGCGTCGCCGGCGTGCGCGACGGCTATCGCACCGGCCGCGGCCGCGTCGTGATGCGCGCGGCTACGCACTTCGAGGAAATTGATCGCGGTCAACGCATGGCGATCATCGTCGACGAACTGCCGTATCAGGTGAACAAGCGTTCGCTGCTCGAACGCATTGCCGAGCTCGTCAACGAGAAGAAGCTCGAAGGCATCTCCGATATTCGCGACGAATCGGACAAGAGCGGCATGCGTGTCGTGATCGAGCTCAAGCGCGGCGAAGTGCCCGAGGTCATCCTCAACAATCTGTACAAGGCGACGCAGCTGCAGGACACGTTCGGCATGAACATGGTCGCGCTGGTGGACAACCAGCCGAAGCTGCTGAACCTGAAGGAAATGCTCGAGCATTTCCTCTCGCATCGCCGCGAAGTGCTCACGCGTCGCACGGTGTACGAGCTGCGCAAGGCGCGCGAACGCGGCCACGTGCTCGAAGGTCTCGCCGTTGCGCTCGCGAACATCGATGATTTCATCGAGCTCATCAAGGCCGCGCCCACGCCGCCCATCGCGAAGCAGGAGTTGATGAATCGCTCGTGGGATTCGTCGCTCGTGCGCGAGATGCTCACGCGCGCGGAGCAGGACAATGCGGCGGCAGGCGGGCGCGAAGCCTACCGTCCGGAAGGGCTGAACCCGCAATATGGTATGCAGGCCGACGGCCTCTACCGTCTGTCCGACACGCAGGCGCAGGAAATCCTGCAAATGCGCCTCCAGCGCCTGACCGGCCTGGAGCAGGACAAGATCATCGGCGAGTACCGTGAAGTGATGGCGCAGATCGCCGACCTGCTCGACATCCTTGCGCGCCCCGAGCGCGTAACTGTCATGATCTCCGACGAACTCACCTCGATCAAGAGCGAATTCGGCGACGCCCGCCGCTCGAAGATCGAGATGAACGCCACTGAGCTCAACACCGAAGACCTGATCACGCCGCAGGACATGGTCGTGACCATGTCGCACGCCGGCTATGTGAAATCGCAGCCGTTGTCGGAATATCGTGCCCAGAAGCGCGGAGGTCGCGGCAAGCAGGCGACTTCGATGAAGGACGACGACTGGATCGACACGCTCTTCATTGCCAACACGCACGACCACATCCTGTGCTTCTCGAATCGCGGCCGCGTGTACTGGGTGAAGGTGTATGAGGTGCCGCAGGGTTCGCGCAACTCGCGCGGCCGTCCGATCGTCAACATGTTCCCGCTGCAGGACGGCGAGAAGATCACGGTCGTGTTGCCGGTCAAGGAATTCTCGGCCGACAAGTTCGTTTTCATGGCCACCGCGCTCGGCACGGTAAAGAAGACGCCGCTCGAAGCCTTTAGCCGCCCGTTGCGCAAGGGTATTATTGCGGTCGGTCTCGACGACGGCGACTACCTGATCGGCGCCGCGATCACCGACGGCGAGCACGACGTCATGCTGTTCTCCGACGCCGGCAAGGCGGTGCGCTTCGACGAGAACGACGTGCGCCCGATGGGCCGCGAAGCGCGCGGCGTGCGCGGCATGCAGCTCGAAGACAATCAGCAGGTCATCGCGCTCCTCGTGGCGGGCGACGAGCAGCAGTCGGTGCTCACCGCGACCGAGAACGGTTATGGCAAGCGCACCCCGATCACGGAGTACACGCGCCACGGCCGCGGCACGAAGGGCATGATCGCGATCCAGACGTCGGAGCGCAACGGCAAGGTGGTTGCGGCCACACTCGTCGACTCCGAAGCGCAGATCATGCTGATCACCACCACGGGCGTTTTGATTCGCACCCGCGTGTCGGAAATTCGCGAAATGGGCCGTGCAACGCAAGGTGTTACACTCATCAGCCTTGACGAAGGTACGAAGCTTTCCGGACTGCAGCAGGTCGCCGAAGCGGACGCAGAAGTGGACGCCGAAGGTGAGGGCGAACCGGGCGAAGGCGAAGAGTGATGCGTCATCCTGGCCCGCACAAGCGTGTTCAATCGATGCGCTTACGCGGACTTTAAGGTGGGTTTCAGCGAACCTTGTTAGTGTCAGCGAAATGAATGGTGTGCCGGGCGGACCGGTGAGCGGGCGCAGAACGCAATGCGGCGCCCCGCAGTCCGCGCGGCAGCGCAAATCGATTAATTTCTCAAAGGGAGTAATGATGCAAAAACGATTCAAGCAGGTGATGTTGCTGGCCGCTCTCGTGCCGACGTTTGCCATGGCTCAGGCGCTCCAGAACCAGGCGCCCGCCCCCCAGGCACCGGCAGCGGCTGCAGCACCCGTCGATCCGGCCAAGCAAGCCGCGATCAAGGACCTGCTCGACGCGATCGACGCACAGAAGCTCGTCGGCGCAATCGGCAACAGCGCCCAGATGCAAGCCAAGCAGCTCGTCCCGGCCATCCTGTCGGACGCGCTCTCGGAAAACAAGACGATGACGGACAAGCAGAAGCAAGCTGCCGTGCCGTCGCTGCAAAAGAACGCCGTGCCGAAGCTGGTTGACTCGGCAGGCCAGGTCTTCGCGACCGACTCGTTCAAGACGGACGCCATGCAAGCTCAGTACGACGCCTACGCGAAGTACTACAGCACGCAGGAAATCAAGGACCTGACGACGTTCTACCGCAGCCCGACCGGCCGCAAGTTCATTCAGGTTCAAGACCAGGTTGGCCGCGACGTCGTGAACAGCCTGATGCAGAAGTACATGCCGCAGTCGATCAAGGCAACGCGCGACCAGGCCGACAAGGAAGTCGCTTCGGTCAAGGTCGGCAAGTAAGCCTGGCAAATGAGCCCGGCACTTAAGCCCTTCAGGTCCGCAGCCATGATGCACGGTCGCGGGGCCGGATCGGCCGCATAGACGGGGAAGCCCACTGCCGCGCCGTGCGTGGCGGGTTCCCGGCGACAATGCGATAATGGTCGTTTGCGCGATGAGCGCAAGCGGCCATTTTCTTTTTTCTGGCGTGTTTTCCGGCGGTTTTTGCCACAGCGCCTGCCTCGGGGATCTCTTTACGATGCGCGTCTACAACTTCTCAGCCGGGCCGGCAGCGTTGCCAGAGGAAGTCCTGCGTCAGGCCGCTGACGAAATGCTCGACTGGCACGGCAGCGGCATGGGTGTGATGGAAATGAGCCATCGCGGCCCGGAATTCATGCAGATCCACGCCGAGGCGCTGCTCGATCTGCGTGAGTTGATGCAGGTCCCCGCAAGTCACCAGATTCTGTTCCTGCAGGGCGGCGGCATCGGCGAAAACGCGATCGTGCCGCTCAACCTATTTGGCTCGAAGCCGCGCGCCGATTTCGTCGTGACCGGCTCCTGGTCGCAGAAGTCGCAGAAGGAAGCGCTCAAGTACGGCGAAGCGCATATCGCCGCCACGGGCCGCACCGAGGCCGGCTTTACGCATTCACCGCCGAAGAGCGAGTGGAAGCTCTCCAGCGACCCCGCCTACGTGCACCTGTGCACGAACGAGACGATCGACGGCGTCGAGACCTTCGAGATTCCCGACCTGGGCGACATTCCGCTCGTGGCCGACGCCTCGTCGCACATCCTCTCGCGCCCGATGGACATCGCCAAATACGGCGTACTCTACGGCGGCGCGCAGAAGAACATCGGCATGGCGGGCGTGACGGTCGTGATCGTGCGCGAGGACCTGCTCGACCGCTCGATGCCGATCTGTCCTTCGGCGTTCGAATGGAAGACCGTGGCCGCGAACAACTCGATGTTCAACACGCCGCCGACCTACGCGATCTATATCGCCGGGCTCGTGTTCAAGTGGTTGAAGCGTCAGGGCGGTCTCGAAGTCATCGAGGCGCGCAATGTGGAAAAAGCGAAGCTGCTCTACGACACGATCGACGCGAGCAGCTTCTATATCAACAAGGTGGAGCGCCGCGCGCGCTCGCGGATGAACGTGCCGTTCTTCCTCGCCGACGAAACACGTAACGCAGATTTCCTCGCCGGCGCCAAAGAGCGCGGGCTGTTGCAGCTGAAGGGCCACAAGTCCGTCGGCGGCATGCGGGCATCGATTTACAACGCGGTGCCGCTCGAAGCAGTGAATGCGCTGGTCGAGTACATGAAGGAATTCGAGGCGAAGCACGCGTAAGCGCTCCTCGCTCACGGGCGAAGCGGCGCCGCGCGCATCCTTTCAGATTGCCGGTTTCACGCATGGACGACGAACTCAACTCCCAACTCAAGCCGCTGCGCGAACGCATCGATGCGATCGACGCGCAGCTCATCGCGCTCCTGAACCAGCGCGCCTCGGTCGCGCTCGAAGTAGGCGAGGTCAAGAAGCACTTCAACGCGCCGGTGTTTCGCCCGGAGCGCGAGCAACAGGTGATCGAGCGCCTGCAGAACATGAGCGACGGCCCGCTCGGCAACGATCACATCAGCGCGATCTGGCGCGAGATCATGGCCGCGAGCCGTTCGCTCGAAAAGACGATTTCGGCCGCGTTCCTCGGCCCGGTCGGCACCTATAGCGAACAGGCGATGTACCAGTACTTCGGTCAGTCGATCGAAGGCCTGCCGTGCCCGTCGATCGATGAGGTGTTCCGCTCGGTCGAGGCGGGCGCCGCCGAGTTCGGCGTCGTGCCGGTCGAGAACTCGACCGAGGGCGCCGTTTCGCGCACGCTCGACCTGTTCCTCGAAACGCAGCTCGTCATCGGCGGCGAAATCGCGTTGCCGATTCAGCACAATCTGATGACGCAAAGCGGCAACCTGCAAGGCGTTACGCGCGTGTGCGCGCATCCGCAGGCGCTTGCACAGTGTCAGCACTGGCTGACGGCGAACGCGCCGCAGCTCGAGCGTCAGAGCGTGTCGAGCAACGCGGAAGCCGCGCGCCTCGCCGCCGCCGACCCGACGGTCGCCGCGATTGCGGGCGATCGCGCCGCCACGCACTACGGTCTCCTGATCGCAAACGCGCTGATCCAGGACGACCCGCACAACCGCACGCGCTTCGTCATGATCGGCAAGCAGCCGGCGGGCGCGACGGGGCGCGACCAGACCTCGATGATCGTGTCGGTGAAGAACGAGCCGGGCGCGGTGTACAAGCTGCTCGAGCCGCTCGCGCGCCACAGCGTGTCGATGACGCGATTCGAGTCGCGGCCGGCGCGCCTTGGCAGCACGTGGGAGTACTACTTCTACATCGACTTCGAAGGTCATCGTGACGAACCCGCCGTGGCCGCCGCGCTCGACGAACTCAGCAAGAAAGCCGCGTATCTGAAGATCCTTGGTTCGTATCCGCGCGCACGCTAAGGCGTGGAAGGTGCGGGCGGCCCGCCGCCAATCGCCGCCCGCCGCATGAGAATGCCGGGCGGCGCGCCTTTCCGATCCGTCCGGTAGAGACCGTTGTACGCCCGGCGCCTTGAGCCCTGGAGAGACGCATGACCACGCAATTCGGCCCCTCGTATGTGCGCGCCATCGCGCCTTACATCGCCGGCAAACCGATTTCCGAAGTCGCGCGCGAGTTTGGACTTGACGAAGCGCGCATCGTGAAGCTCGCGTCGAACGAGAATCCGCTCGGTATGCCCGAATCGGCGCAGCGCGCGATCGTGCAGGCCGCGAGCGAACTGGGCCGCTATCCCGATTCAAACGCGTTCGAGCTGAAGGCTGCGCTGGCCGCGCGCTACGACGTGCCGCCCGAGTGGATCACGCTCGGCAACGGCAGCAACGACATTCTCGAAATGGCCGCGCATGCGTTCGTCGAGCGCGGTCAGGCGATCGTTTATTCGCAGTACTCGTTCGCGGTCTACGCACTCGCGACCCAGGGCCTCGGCGCGCGCCATATCGTGACGCCGGCCGTGCACTACGGCCACGATCTCGACGCGATGCTGGCGGCGATCGACGAAGACACGCGTCTCGTGTTCGTGGCGAACCCGAACAACCCGACCGGCACGGTCGTCGACGGCGCGACGCTCGAGGCGTTCATCGCGAAGGTGCCCGCGCATGTCGCGGTCGTGCTCGACGAGGCGTACACGGAGTACCTCGCGGCTGAGAAGCGCTATGACTCGATCGCGTGGGTGCGCCGCTATCCGAACCTGCTCGTTTCGCGCACGTTCTCGAAAGCCTACGGACTCGCCGGCCTGCGTATCGGCTTCGCGATCGCCCAGCCGCAACTGACCGATCTGCTCAACCGTCTGCGCCAGCCGTTCAACGTCAACACGCTCGCGCAGGCCGCTGCGATTGCCGCGCTCGGCGACACGCCGTTCCTCGAGCGCAGCGCGGCGCTCAATGCCGAGGGCTATCGCACGCTTACCACGGCGTTCGAGCGCCTCGGCCTCGAATACGTGCCTTCGGACGGCAATTTCGTGCTGGTGCGCGTGGCGAAGGACGCAACGGACGACGGCGCCGGCGAGCGCGTGAATCTCGCGCTGCTCAAACAAGCCGTGATCGTGCGTCCGGTGGGCAACTATGGCCTGCCGCAATGGCTGCGTGTGACGATCGGCTTGCCCGAGGAGAACGCGGCATTCGTGGCGGCCCTCGAGCGAGCGCTTGGCGCGCAATGAGCGCGCAACCCTTACTTTTTTCGGTGACGTCGTGAGTGCGTTTTCGTTTAACAAACTGGTGATTTTCGGCGTGGGCCTGATCGGCGGGTCGCTCGCGCGCGCGTTGCGCGAGCGAGGCTCGCACGGCGGCGAAGGCGCGCAGGTGATCGGTGTGGGCCGCAGTGCAAAGTCGGTATCGCGCGCGCTCGAACTGGGCGTGATCGATGCCGCCGCGACGCTCGACGACGAAGCGGCGCTCGCCGCCGCGCTCGACGGCGCCGACATCGTGCTGATCGCCGCTCCCGTTGCGCAAACCCAGGCCCTGCTCGAGCGCATCGCGCCGCACCTGGGGCAAGCAACCATCGTCACCGACGCCGGCAGCACCAAGAGCGACGTGATCGCCGCGGCCCGTGCCGCGCTCGGCGCGCGCATCGCCCAGTTCGTGCCGGGGCATCCCATCGCCGGGCGCGAATCGAGCGGCGTCGACGCCGCGTTGCCCGATCTCTACGTCGGCCGCAACGTCGTGCTGTGCCCGCTCGCGGAAAACGCGCCGGCATCGGTCGAGCGCATCGCCGCGATGTGGCGCGCCACGGGCGCATTGATCGGCGAGATGCCGGCCGCGCAGCACGATCGCGTGTTCGCTTCGGTGAGCCATCTGCCGCATGTGTTGTCGTTTGCGCTCGTCGACCAGATTCTCGCTTCGCCCGACGCCCAACTGAAATTTTCGTTCGCGGCAGGCGGTTTCCGCGACTTCACGCGCATTGCCGCGTCGAGCCCCGAAATGTGGCGCGACGTGTGCCTCGCGAACCGCGCCGCGCTGCTCGCCGAACTCGACGGCTACACTGAAGTGCTGGCGAAGCTGCGCGCGGCCATCGACGCCGGCGACGGCGCAGCGCTCGAAACCGTGTTCGCGCGTTCGCGCGCCGCGCGCGAGGCGTGGCAGGAGCGCGGCGGCAAGGGCGCGGCGGCGGCCATCGATACAGCACCAGGCAAATAAGCAAGCAGGACCCAGCCCGACGGCGCGAGCGCCGCAACCCAGGCAACCTCAGGTAACACCAGGCATTCTCAGGACACGCTCATGGAACACCTCGATCTCGGACCGTTCACCCGTGCGTCCGGCACGATCCGTCTGCCCGGCTCGAAGAGCATCTCGAACCGCGTGCTGCTGCTCGCCGCGCTGGCCGAGGGCGAAACGACCATCACGAACCTGCTCGACTCCGACGACACGCGCGTGATGCTCGACGCACTGGAAAAGCTCGGCGTGAAGCTCAAACGAGAGGACGACACCTGCGTCGTGCAGGGCACGCGCGGCGCGTTCCAGGCGGTGCGCGCGGATCTCTTCCTCGGCAACGCAGGCACGGCGGTGCGTCCGCTCACGGCCGCGCTCGCGGTGAACGGCGGCGACTACCGCATTCACGGCGTACCGCGCATGCACGAGCGACCCATCGGCGACCTCGTGGACGGCCTGCGCCAGATCGGCGCGAAGATCGATTACGAAGAAAACGAAGGCTATCCGCCGCTGCGCATCCGCCCCGCGCCGGTTTCGGTCGAGGCGCCCATCCGCGTGCGCGGCGATGTGTCGAGCCAGTTCCTCACGGCGCTTCTGATGACGCTGCCGCTCGTGCGCGCCAAGGACGGCGTGACGATCGTCGAAGTGGACGGCGAGCTGATCTCCAAGCCCTACATCGAAATCACGATCAAGCTGATGGAGCGCTTCGGCGTGAAGGTCGAGCGCCACGGCTGGCACCGCTTCGAGATCCCGGCGGGCGTGCGCTACCAGTCGCCGGGCAAGATCATGGTCGAGGGCGATGCATCGAGCGCGTCGTACTTTCTCGCCGCGGGCGCGATCGGCGGCGGCCCGCTGCGTGTGGAAGGCGTGGGACGATCGAGTATCCAGGGCGACGTTGCGTTCGCCGCGGCGCTCATGCGCATGGGCGCGAACGTCACGGTCGCCGATGACTGGATCGAGGTGCGCGGGATCGGCAACGATCACGGCAAGCTCGACCCCATCGACATGGACTTCAACCTGATTCCCGACGCAGCGATGACTATCGCCGTGGCGGCGCTCTTCGCCGACGGCGCAACTACGCTACGCAACATCGCGAGCTGGCGCGTGAAGGAAACCGACCGCATCGCCGCGATGGCCACGGAACTGCGCAAGGTGGGCGCGAACGTGGAAGAGGGCCCTGATTACCTGATCGTGCGTCCGCCCGAGCAACTCACGCCGAACGCAGCGATCGACACCTACGACGATCACCGCATGGCGATGTGCTTCTCGCTCGTGAGCCTCGGCGGCGTGCGGGTGCGCATCAACGACCCGAAGTGCGTCGGCAAGACGTTCCCCGATTACTTCGAGCGCTTCCTGGCGCTCGCGCAACCTTGATTCAAATGAAGCCGAGTACCTTTGCCGCATGAAATCGACCCGTCCCTTTTATCCGACGCCCGTCATCACGATCGACGGCCCGACTGCTTCCGGCAAGGGCACGGTGGCCGCGCTGGTCGCCGCGCAGCTCGGCTTTCACCTGCTCGACAGTGGCGCGCTGTACCGCCTGGCGGCGCTCGCGAGCATGCGCTACGCGATTGCGGCCGACGACGCCGAGAACCTTGCGAAGCTGATCGACGATCTCCATATCACGTTCCGCGAGGGGCTTGCGCAGCTCGATGGCGTTGACGTTTCGAACGAAATCCGTGCCGAGGAAGTGGGCAACCGCGCCTCGATGATCGCTGCGCATCCGGCCGTGCGCACCGCGCTCGTGGCGCGCCAGCGGGCGTTTCGCAAGCTTCCCGGGCTCGTTGCGGATGGCCGCGACATGGGCACCGTGATCTTCCCGGACGCCGTTCTGAAGGTGTTTTTAACGGCCAGCGTGGAGGCCCGTGCGGCCCGCCGGCATAAGCAATTGATCCAAAAAGGTTTTTCTGCTAATATGGATGACTTGCTTCGGGATTTGCGTGGACGCGACGCGCGCGACAGTAACCGCGCGGCCGCACCGCTCAAGCCTGCAGCAGATGCGCAGCTTCTCGATACTTCGGCGCTCTCCGTCGACCAGGCGGTCGAACAGGTGGTGCAGTGGTATCAGGAGTCTAGCCAACTGCGGCCCGTACGGTAATCCGCGAACGGGGCAAAGCGCAGTAAAGAAAGCAGTAAGCAGTACGAGTAGGTGCCCTGGAAAGCAACAGGGCGTGTGTTAAATCCTTTAACCCCGTATGGCTTTTGCATCTGCGCCGCGAGCATCGTGTTCCGGCCTCAACGCCCGGCAGTCAAGACCGACTGGCGAGGTAGCGAAAACCATGCAAATCCAGATTTTTATGTCCGACCTGCAAACCTCCACCCCGAATACCGAATCTTTCGCGGCTCTGTTCGAAGAGTCGCTGACCCGCCAGGACATGCGCGCCGGCGAAGTGATTTCCGCCGAAGTCGTGCGCGTCGACCACAACTTCGTGGTCGTCAATGCTGGTCTCAAGTCCGAAGCCTATATTCCGCTCGAAGAATTCCTGAACGACGCGGGTGAAGTGGAAGTGCAGGCGGGTGATTTCGTTTCCGTCGCGATCGACGCGCTGGAAAACGGCTACGGCGACACTATCCTGTCGCGCGACAAGGCGAAGCGTCTCGCTTCGTGGCTGTCGCTGGAAAAGGCTCTCGACAACAACGAACTCGTGACCGGCACGATCACGGGCAAGGTCAAGGGCGGCATGACCGTCATGGTCAACGGCATCCGCGCGTTCCTGCCGGGTTCGCTCGTCGACACGCGTCCGGTCAAGGACACGACGCCGTACGAAGGCAAGACCCTCGAATTCCGCGTCATCAAGCTCGACCGCAAGCGTAACAACGTCGTGCTGTCGCGCCGCGCAGTGATCGAAGCCACGCAAGGCGAAGAGCGCGCAAAGCTGCTCGAAACGCTCAAGGAAGGCGCGATCGTCAACGGCGTGGTCAAGAACATCACCGACTACGGCGCGTTCGTGGACCTCGGCGGCATCGACGGCCTGCTGCACATCACCGACATCGCATGGCGTCGCGTGCGTCACCCGAGCGAAGTTCTCTCGGTTGGCCAGGAAGTCACCGCGAAGATCCTCAAGTTCGACCAGGAAAAGAACCGCGTTTCGCTCGGTATCAAGCAACTGGGCGACGATCCGTGGGAAGGCATCTCGCGCCGTTACCCGTCGGGCACGCGTCTGTTCGGCAAGGTCACGAACATCACCGACTACGGCGCGTTCGTCGAAGTCGAATCGGGCATCGAAGGCCTGGTTCACGTGTCGGAAATGGACTGGACCAACAAGAACGTTGCTCCGTCGAAGGTTGTCCAGCTGGGCGACGAAGTCGAAGTCATGGTCCTCGAGATCGACGAAGACCGCCGCCGCATCTCGCTCGGCATGAAGCAGTGCAAGCCGAATCCGTGGGATGACTTCAGCCGCAACTTCAAGAAGGGCGACAAGCTCCAGGGCGCGATCAAGTCGATCACCGACTTCGGCGTGTTCATCGGTCTGCCTGGCGGCATCGACGGTCTGGTTCACCTTTCGGACCTGTCGTGGTCGGAAGCTGGCGAAGAAGCCGTTCGCAAGTACAAGAAGGGCGACGAAGTCGAAGCCGTGGTTCTGGGCATCGACGTCGAGAAGGAACGCATTTCGCTCGGCATCAAGCAGCTCGAAGGCGACCCGTTCAGCAACTTCGTTGCTGTCAACGACAAGGGTTCGATCGTCGACGGCGTGGTCAAGTCGGTTGACGCCAAGGGCGCAGTCGTGACGCTGAACGCTGACGTCGAAGGCTACCTGCGTGCTTCGGAAATCGCGCAAGACCGCGTGGAAGATGCTCGCAACGTGCTGAAGGAAGGCGACAAGGTCAACGCGATGATCATCAACATCGATCGCAAGTCGCGTGGCATCAACCTGTCTATCAAGGCGAAGGACTCGGCTGAAACGCAGGAAGCCCTGCGCACCATGTCGGCTGATTCGGGTCAGGCTGCCACCGGCACGACCAACCTCGGCGCGCTGCTGAAGGCCAAGCTCGACGGCCAGAACCAGTAAGCCTCAAACGGGGGCAAGCTGAAGTATGACCAAATCTGAATTGGTCGCGCAGCTGGCTACGCGATTTCCGCAACTTGTTCTCAAGGACGCGGATTTCGCGGTCAAGACGATGCTCGATGCGATGTCCGAGGCGCTTGCCAAGGGCCATCGCATCGAAATTCGTGGCTTTGGCAGCTTCGGCCTGAATCGTCGGCCGTCGCGCGTCGGTCGCAATCCGAAGTCGGGTGAAAAGGTGCTGGTGCCTGAGAAGTTCGTGCCGCACTTCAAGCCGGGCAAGGAACTGCGCGAGCGCGTCGACCGTAATTCGGGCGAGCCGCTGAAGGCGGACGAGCCGGACGACGACCTGTAAGCGTTGGATCGTTTTCGATCGGGCGATTGCGGTCGTCGGCGGTCAATGCCAGATGGCCAGAATGCATGGACCGGTAAAAAGCGCTGGGGTGAACAACCCCGGCGCTTTTTTTTCGTCTGCGCCTTTTCGACGCGGTTAGTTCCGGCAAGCCAGGTTGCCTGGCTCAGTGCTCGCTCACACGTGTCGGCCCGCGAGCCGTTCAATTACAATACGGGACACTTCGGCGCGGCTTGTGCTGCGACGCAGCATGTCCGCCGTGCCGGCGCCTTTCTCAACTGCCAAGAGAATCCTTCAATGAGATTGATCGCCTGGGTGCTCCGTGTGCTGGTGTTCGTACTGCTGCTCGTACTTGCGCTCGCCAACACGCAAACCGCGACGCTGAACTTTCTGGCCGGATATTCGTGGCAGGCCCCGCTAATCCTGATCGGCCTCGCGTTTTTTGTCGTGGGGCTGCTGGCGGGGCTGCTTTCTGCGCTGCCCGGCGTGTTCCGGCTGCGCATGGAAAACGGCCGCCTCAAGCGCGACTTGCGGGTGGCGCGTGAAACGCCCACGCCGAGCGTCGAGCCGCCGCTGCCGCCGCTCATCTGATTTGTATTGCCGTGCCGCGCGCCTGAACGCGTGCGGCTGATTTTCCGCTCATACCATCGCTCGCATGGATCTCGATTTTTGGTGGCTCCTCGTCATTCCCGTGGCTTTCGCGCTCGGCTGGATGGCGTCGCGCTACGACCTGAAGGCACTGCTTTCCGAAAGCGCCAACCTGCCGCGCTCGTATTTTCGCGGCCTGAATTTTCTGCTCAACGAGCAGCCGGACAAGGCCATCGACGCGTTCATCGAGGTCGCCAAGCTCGACCCCGAAACCGTCGAGCTGCACTTCGCGCTCGGCAATCTGTTTCGCCGCCGCGGCGAGACCGACCGCGCGATCCGCGTGCATCAGAATCTGCTTTCGCGTTCCGACCTGCCCGTGAACGAGCGCGACCACGCGCTCTATGAACTCGGCCAGGATTTTCTGAAGGCCGGCATGCTCGACCGCGCAGAAGAGACCTTCGGCAAGCTCAAGTCGGGCGACTTCGCGCTCGGCGCTCAGCGTGCACTGCTCGCGATCTACGAGATCGAGAAGGACTGGAACCGCTGCATCGACACGGCACGTCACCTCGAAACGATGGGCGCGGCGTCGCTCGACCTCGAGATCGCCCAGTTCCACTGCGAACTCGCGCAGGAAGCGCTCCAGCAGAAAAAGCCCGACGAAGCGCGTCGTCAACTGGCGCTCGCGCTCAAGGCCAATTCGCAGAACGTGCGCGCGACGATCCTCGCAGGCGACGTCGATGCGGCAAGCGGCGATTGCGAGACTGCGCTTGGCCACTGGCGCGATGTCGAAGCGCAAAACCCCGCTTATCTGCCGCTCGTCGCCGAAAAGGTCATGAAGGCCTACGAGACGCTCGGCCGCGCCGAAGAGGGCGCACAATTGCTCACGACGTGGGTCGACGCGTATCCGTCGAACGATCTGCTCGACGTCGCCTACAAGTATGTCGCCGCGCTGCGCGGCCCCGATGCGGCGCATGCGCTGGCCCGCACGCAGATGCAGAAGTCACCGAACCTCGCCGGCATGGCGCGCCTGCTCGAAGCGCAGCAGGCCACGGCCGAAGAGCCGCGCCGCAGCGAACTCGAGCTGATGCGCAAGCTGCTCCAGCAGCGCACCAAGAACCTGCCTCGCTACACCTGCCAGAACTGCGGATTCCGGGCGCGCCTGTTCTACTGGCAGTGTCCGGGCTGCAGCGGCTGGGAAACCTATGCGCCGCGCCGTGTCGAGCCGGTTCCCGCGTCGAGCTGAGCCTTAGGGGCGCGCGTGCCCAGCCCGGCACCAGCCGGCCGCGCCCACAATCATTCCAACATCCGCATCTGTCACCGGAGCGCCTATGAAGATCACCATTGTCGGTACCGGCTACGTCGGCCTCGTCACCGGTGCGTGTCTTGCCGAAATCGGCCACGACGTGTTTTGCCTCGATGTCGATCCGCGCAAGATCGATATCCTGAATGGCGGCGGCGTCCCGATTCACGAGCCGGGCCTGCTCGAACTCATCGCGCGCAACCGCGCGGCCGGGCGCATTACCTTTTCCACCGACATCGCGGCGAGCGTCGAGCACGGCGAGGTGCAGTTCATCGCCGTCGGCACGCCGCCCGACGAAGACGGCTCGGCCGATCTCCAGTACGTGCTCGAAGCGGCGCGCAGCATCGGCCGCCACATGAACGGCTTCAAGGTGGTCGTCGACAAGTCGACGGTGCCGGTCGGCACGGCGCAGCGCGTGCACGGCGTGCTGGCCGAAGAACTGGCGAAGCGCGGCCTCTCGCATAGCGTGGATCACCGCTTCTCGGTCGTCTCGAACCCCGAGTTTCTGAAAGAGGGCGCGGCGGTGGACGACTTCATGCGTCCGGACCGCATCATCATCGGTCTCGACGAGGACGAGAACGGCACCGTGGCGCGCGAGAAGATGAAGCGCCTCTACGCGCCGTTCAACCGCAATCACGAACGCACGATCTACATGGACGTGCGCTCCGCCGAATTCACGAAGTACGCGGCCAACGCCATGCTCGCGACGCGCATCTCGTTCATGAACGAGATGGCGAATCTCGCCGACCGCGTGGGCGCCGACATCGAGTCGGTGCGCCGCGGCATCGGCTCCGATCCGCGCATCGGCTATCACTTCCTCTATGCCGGCTGCGGCTATGGCGGCTCGTGCTTCCCGAAGGACGTGCAGGCGCTGATCCGCACGGCCGCCGAGTCGGGCCAGAACCTGCGCGTGCTCGAAGCCGTCGAGGAGGTCAATCACGGCCAGAAGGAAGTGCTCGTGAAGAAGATCGCCAGCGTGTGCGGCGACGACCTCACCGGCAAGCACTTCGCCGTGTGGGGCCTCGCGTTCAAGCCGAACACCGACGACATGCGCGAAGCGCCGAGCCGCCGTCTGATCGCCGACCTGCTCTCGCGCGGGGCCACGGTGGCGGCGTGGGACCCGGTCGCAGCCGAAGAGGCGCAGCGCGTGTTCGCGCTCGATCTCGCACACGCGCCTGAGCAGCACGCGCGCCTGACGTTCGCATCGAGCCAGGACGACGCGCTCACGGGTGCCGACGCGCTCGTGATCGTCACCGAATGGACCGCCTTCAAGGCGCCCGATTTCGCGCATTTGAAGAAGGTGCTCAAGGCACCGCGTATCTTCGACGGACGCAACCTCTACGAGCCCGACGCCATGGCCGAGCTCGGCATTGACTATCATTCGATTGGGCGGCCCCATGTCAATCTCGCAAACTCCGCAGCCTGAAGCCGCGCCCGTCGCCGCGCTTGCTGCTGCCATCGCGCCGGAAGTGCGCGTCGTGCCGCGCGAGAAGCTCGCGACCTCGCGCGTGCTGGTGGTGGGCGACGTCATGCTCGACCGCTACTGGTTCGGCGACGTCAACCGCATCTCGCCGGAAGCGCCGGTGCCGGTCGTGCATGTGCAGCGCAAGGAAGACCGTTTGGGTGGCGCCGCGAACGTCGCGCGCAACGCGGCGGCGCTCGGCGCTCACGCGGGCCTCCTGTGCGTGGTGGGCCATGACGAACCCGGCGAGCGTATCGTCGAGCTGCTCGACGAAAGCAACGTGAACGCGTATCTCGAGCGCGATCCCGCGTTGCCGACCACCATCAAGCTGCGCGTGCTGTCGCGCCAGCAACAGTTGTTGCGCGTGGACTTCGAAAACACGCCCGCGCACGAGATCCTGCTCGCCGGCCTCGCGCGTTTCGACGCGCTGCTGCCCACGCACGACGTGATTCTGCTCTCCGACTACGCGAAGGGTGGGCTCACGCATGTCACGCAGATGATCGCGAAGGCGCGCGCCGCGGGCAAGGCGGTGCTCGTCGATCCGAAGGGCGACGACTGGGAGCGCTATCGCGGCGCGAGCCTCATCACGCCGAACCGCGCGGAGCTGCGCGAAGTGGTGGGCACGTGGAAGTCCGAGGAGGACCTGCACGCGCGCGTGACGAAGCTGCGCCACGAACTGCAGTTCGATGCGCTCCTGCTCACGCGCTCAGAAGAGGGTATGACGCTCTTTTCCGATGACGGCGCGCTGCACGCGGCGGCCGATGCGCGCGAAGTGTATGATGTCTCGGGCGCCGGCGACACGGTGATCGCGACCGTCGCGGTCATGCTGGGCGCGGGATTGCCGCTCGTCGAAGGCGTCGCGCTCGCGAATCGCGCGGCCGGCATCGTGGTCGGCAAGCTCGGCACGGCCACCGTCGACTACGACGAACTCTTTAAATAATGTTGCGCATGCGAGCGTGCAGCGCTCGCACCCCGGCCGGAATTTCCGCAGCGTTTTTCCGGCGGGGCATCAACCTCGCGTGAACCTCGTCACCGCAGACCTATCATGACCCTCATCGTCACCGGCGCGGCCGGCTTCATCGGCAGCAACATCGTCAAGGCGCTGAACGAACGCGGCGAAGACCGCATCATCGCCGTCGACAATCTCACCCGCGCGGACAAGTTCAGGAATCTCGTCGATTGCGAGATCGACGACTACATCGACAAGACCGAGTTCGTCGAGCGCTTTGCGCGCGGCGATTTCGGCGGCGTGCGCGCGGTGTTCCACGAAGGCGCCTGTTCGGACACGATGGAAACCGACGGCCGCTACATGATGGACAACAACTTCCGCTATAGCCGCGCCGTGCTCGACACGTGCCTCGCGCAGCGCGTGCAGTTTCTGTATGCGTCGTCGGCGGCGATTTACGGCGGCTCGACGCGCTTCGTCGAAGAGCGCGAAGTGGAAGCGCCGCTGAACGTGTACGGCTATTCGAAGTTCCTGTTCGACCAGGTGATCCGCCGCGTGCTGCCCACGGCGCAAAGCCAGATTGCGGGCTTTCGCTACTTCAACGTGTACGGTGCGCGCGAAACGCACAAGGCGCGCATGGCGTCGGTGGCGTTCCACAACTTCAACCAGTTCCGCGCCGAAGGCCGCGTGAAGCTGTTCGGCGAATACAACGGCTATGCGCCGGGCGAGCAGACGCGCGACTTCGTCTCGGTCGAGGACGTGGTGAAGGTGAACCTGTTCTTCTTCGATCATCCGGAGAAGACGGGCATCTTCAATCTGGGCAGCGGCCGTGCCCAGCCGTTCAACGACATCGCCACGACCGTGGTGAACACGCTGCGTACGATGGAAGGCAAGCCCGCGCTCTCGCTCGCGGAGCAGGTCCAGGAAGGGCTGATCGAGTACATCCCGTTCCCGGACGCGTTGCGCGGCAAGTATCAGTGCTTCACGCAGGCGGACCAGTCGAAGCTGCGCGCGGCGGGCTACGACGCGCCGTTCCTGACGGTGCAGGAAGGCGTGGATCGTTACGTACGTTGGCTTTCTGGCCAGGTGTAACGCAAAGCCCTGACTTCATAAACTGGACTCTCCTCGCCGGCGATGGTCGCCGGCGTTTTGAGGGAGATCCAGCATGTTCCGAAAAGTCCTTGCGGCGGCCGCGCTTCTGGCCGTATTCAGCCACGCCTTTGCGGCCGTGGACGTCAACACCGCCAACGAAGACGTGCTTCGCGGCATCAAGGGGGTGGGGCCCGCGCGCGCCAAGGCCATTCTCGACGAGCGCAGCGCGCACGGCCCGTACAAGGATGCCAGTGACCTCGGCAAGCGCGTGAAGGGCATGGGCGGCCATACCGTCGAACGTTTGCAGGCCGAAGGATTGGCGATCGGTCCCGCGAATGCCCATGCAGCACAGGCGAAGGTTGCGCAGGCAACGCCCGCGAAGGCGGGCGCACCTCAGGCTGCCGTGGCGGTCAAGAAGTAGCAGGCCGCTCGCGCTCGTGTGTTACCCCGCGCGTCGTGCTGCGCCGTCGCGGGGCGCAGTTTCCTTCAGGTGTCGCTCAGGTGAAGTCGACCCGCGACGTTGACCCGCGGCCCGGGCCGCGGGCTTTTTGCAGCCCATGATGGTCGAGTCGCCAGCCGGCGTCCATACCGGCGTCATGGGTCCCCTGCGGTCGCTGCCCGCGTGGTTTAGAATCGACGGGTCACGTCATCGCGCCTCACTGCCATCCCCATGCCCTACAAGACCATTGAAGACACGATCGGCAATACCCCGCTCGTGCAACTCGTCCGCCTGCCGGACGACGAAATCCGCGCCCGCAACAACGTCTTGCTGGCCAAGCTCGAAGGCAACAACCCGGCTGGGTCCGTGAAGGACCGCCCGGCGCTCTCGATGATCCGTAAAGCCGAAGAGCGCGGCCGCATCAAGCCCGGCGACACACTCATCGAAGCGACGAGCGGCAACACGGGCATCGCGCTCGCCATGGCGGCGGCGATCCGCGGCTACAAGATGGTGCTCATCATGCCGGAGGACCTCTCGGTCGAGCGCCGTCAGAGCATGGCGGCTTACGGCGCCGAAATCATGCTTACGCCGGTCAAGGGCGGCATGGAATATGCGCGCGATCTCGCCGAGCAAATGCAGCGCGACGGCAAGGGGATTATCCTCGACCAGTTCGGCAATCCCGACAATCCGCTTGCGCACTACGAGGCCACTGGCCCGGAAATCTGGCGCGATACCGAAGGGCGCATTACGCACTTCGTTTCGTCGATGGGCACGACCGGCACGATCATGGGCACGTCCCAGTTCCTGAAAGAAAAGAATCAGGCGATCGAGATCGTCGGCGCGCAGCCGGAAGAGGGCTCGCGCATTCCGGGCATTCGCAAGTGGCCCGAAGCGTATATGCCGAAGATTTTCGACCGCAGCCGCGTGGATCGCGTGGAGAGCGTGAGCCAGGCCGCCGCCGAGAACATGGCGCGCCGTCTGGCCTCGGTCGAAGGTATCTTCGCGGGGATCTCGTCGGGCGGCGCATGTGAGGTGGCGATGCGTCTTGCGCGCCAGCTCGAGAACGCGACGATCGTGTTCATCGTCTGCGATCGTGGCGACCGCTATCTCTCGACGGGTGTGTTTCCCGCCTGATTGAAGCGTGGACGCAAAAAAAACGGCCTTCGATGTTTCCGAAGGCCGTTTTGCTTTGTATCGCTGAAGTTACTCTTGCTGTTCGGGTGGCGTCGCGCCCGTGCCGTTCGGGGCGCTGTTCATCCCGTTGCCATTGCCACCGTTGTTGCCGCCGTTGCCGCCATTTCCACCGTTTCCGTTCGCCGGGCCCACCCCCACGCCTGGCTGCGTCGCCAGCATCTGCGCTTTCACGCGCATGCCCAGTTGATACACCGCGAGCGCATAGAAGAAGCTGCGGTTATAGCGCGTCAGCACATAAAAGTTCTTGAGCCCGAGCTTGTACTCGGTGCCGCGGCCAGGCGACGGCAGGTCGATCACCGTGACAGGCGTGCCCGCCTCGGCGGCGATATCCACGTCCGGCTGGTCGAGCACGAGGCCCGAGCGCAGCAACTGGCTCAGCGGCCAGCGCGGTTCGGGCTTGCCGTCGGCGGCGGCCTGTGCGATGCCGAGGCTGCCCGCATCGGTGGCGATATTCCATACCACGGGCCGCCCCGATTCCCAGCCGTTCTGCCGTAGATAGTTCGCCACGCTGCCGATCGCGTCGGCCGTGCTCCCGCGCAGGTCGATGTGATTGTTGCCCTCGTAGTCCACCGCGTACTGCACGATGCTGCTCGGCAGGAACTGCGGAATGCCGATCGCGCCCGTGTACGAGCCGAGTACCGACGACGGATCGATCTGCGCGTCGCGCGTCCACACGAGGTAGTCCTCGAGATTCTTGCGGAACGTCGCCATGCGCTCGGCGCGGTTCGGCGTGTCCGGATAATCGAAGGCGAGCGTGGTGAGCGCATCGAGCACGCGGAAGTTGCCCATGTAGCGGCCGTAGATCGTCTCCACGCCGATGATGCCGACGATCACCTCGGGCGGCACGCCAAACTCCTCCGACGCGCGCTGCAGCGTGGCCTGGTTCGCGCGCCAGAAGCGCACCCCCGCATTGATGCGTACCGGGTCGAGGAAGCGCGCCTGATATGCGCGCCAGTTCTTCACGCCCGGAACGGGCGAGGGCGTCACGAGCTTCACCGCCGTCGCCGAATAGTTCGCGCTCGCGAACAGCGCATGCAGTGCGGTGGGATCGAAGTCGTAGCGCGCCACCATGTCGTTGATGAAGCCGTCGACGTCCGGATTGTTCGCGTAGCGCTGCGGGACGATTTCCTCTTCGAACGTCTGGCCCTGCGTCGGCGTTTGCGGTTGCGCCTGCGCGAGCGTGAGCGGCGTCTGTCGCGATTTCGGCGCGGCAGTTTGCGCGCGCGCCGCGCCGGTGCACAACGACGCCGCGACGCAAAGCGCGAGTGCGAAGGTCGTGCGACGTGGGCGGCTGGAGGCGGACAGAGCGGTCTTGAGGGTCATGAGAGAGCGGAGGGAGAGCGGTCCAGGAAGAACCCGGGCAGTATAACCGAGCGCCTTCGGGGAATCGGGCCGTTGCGCGCCGGCGTGGCGCGTGAGCACCAGGTCGCTGTGGTAACGTGGTGTCTGTTCGCGCGCCAGCCGGCGTGCCGCCAGACTAAAGACAGAAGGAGACCCGCGGCCGCGCGCATGCGCGAAGCCCGCGGCGAGTGCGACTCATGACGACCGGTTTCTTCTCTCACCCCGATTTTCTGCTGCACGAGATGGGCGAATGGCATCCTGAATGCCCCGCGCGTCTGCAGGCCATCGAAGACCAGCTGATCGCGAGCCGCATCGACGCGCTGATCGAGCGCGACGAATCGGCGCCGCTCGCGACCGAGGCGGACCTCCTGCGCGTGCATACCCACGCGCATATCGACTTCATCCGCAACACGGCGCCCAGCGAAGGCTACGCGAGCATCGACCCGGACACGCTGATGAATCCGCACACGTGGCAGGCGGCGCTGCGTGCGGCGGGCGCGGCGATCGCGGCCACCGACGCGGTCCTCGCCGGGCGCTACGAGAACGCATTCTGCAGCGTGCGCCCGCCCGGCCATCACGCGGAGCCCGCGCGCGCGATGGGCTTTTGCTTCTTCAACAACATCGCGATCGCGGCGCGCCATGCACTCGAAGTCCACGGCCTCCAGCGCGTGGCGATCGTCGATTTCGACGTGCATCACGGCAACGGCACCGAGGCCGCGTTCGCGGGCGACTCGCGCGTGCTGATGTGCAGCTTCTTTCAGCATCCGTTCTATCCGTACTCGGGGGCCCAGAATCCGGCGCCGAACATGGTCAACCTGCCGATCGCGGCGCGCACGAAAGGCATGGAAGTGCGCGAGGCCATCGACATCATGTGGCTGCCGCGGCTGCACGAGTTCAAACCGGAGATGGTGTTCGTCTCGGCGGGCTTCGACGCGCATCGCGAAGACGATCTCGGCAACATGGGCCTCGTGGAGGACGACTTCGCCTGGATCACGGACCAGATTCGCGACATCGCGGGCCGCTATGCGAAGGGGCGCATCGTGAGCAGCCTCGAAGGCGGCTATAACCTCTCGGCGCTCGGCCGCAGCGTGGTGGCGCATCTGCGCGCGCTGGCGGATATCTAGGCGGCCGGCGCGGCCCCGAGCGCGGACCCGCATCGCACACATTCGAACGAAGGAGACACGCATCGTGAGTGCCATTCCCTCTTCATCGCAAGCGCTAGTCGAAATTACACGCGATGCGTATGGCGTGTCGGGCGTCGTGCGCCTCACGCTGAACCGTCCGGATGCGTTCAACGCGCTTTCCGAGGCGCTCATCGATGCGTTGCAGGGCGAACTCGCCGCGCTGGCGCAATCCGACGCGCGCGTGGTCGTGATCGCAGCGGCAGGGCGCGCGTTCTGCGCGGGCCACGATCTCAGGGAAATGCGCGCGGCGCCCTCGCACGAGTACTACACGAAGCTGTTCGAGCGCTGCTCGAAGATGATGCTCGCCATTCAAAAGATGCCGCAGCCCGTCATCGCGCGCGTCCAGGGCGTGGCGACGGCGGCGGGCTGCCAGCTCGTCGCGATGTGCGATCTGGCGGTGGCGGCGGACTCGGCGCGCTTTGCGGTGTCGGGCATCAATCTCGGGCTCTTTTGCTCGACGCCCGCTGTGCCGCTCTCGCGCAATGTCTCGCGCAAGGCGGCCTTCGAGATGCTGATGACGGGCGAATTCATCGATGCGGAGAAGGCGTTGCGCGAAGGCCTCGTGAATCGCGTGGTGCCCGCCGACCAACTCGACGCCGCCGTGACCGCACTGGCCGCGAGCATCTGCGCGAAGCCGCGCGAGGCCGTCGCGGCAGGCAAGGGGCTCTTCTACCGGCAGCTCGAAATGGGCATCGACGCCGCGTATCAGCTGGCCGGGCAGACCATGGCCTGCAACATGATGACCGACCCAGCGCTCGACGGCGTGCAGGCGTTCATCGAGAAACGCAGCGCGAAGTAACGCGCCTGACCGCTCAGGAGTGCTGGTCGATCCAGTCGATCAGCGCGCCGATCACGCGCTCTCGATCGAGGTCGTTGAGCGTTTCATGGTAGCTGCCTTCATATAGCGTGAGCGTGCGATCGGGCGATCCCACGTTCGCGCCGAACGCGCGGCTGCCCTCGGGCTCGGT
This sequence comes from Paraburkholderia sp. BR10936, assembly GCF_040965735.1. Lineage (NCBI taxonomy): Bacteria > Pseudomonadati > Pseudomonadota > Betaproteobacteria > Burkholderiales > Burkholderiaceae > Paraburkholderia > Paraburkholderia sp. BR10936. Next base: position 256,886 of record NZ_JBFRCM010000001.1, on the reverse strand, counting down.
GAGCTTGTCCTCGGTGCCATGCCAGATCAGCACGGGTAGCCGCAGTTGCGCGCGTCCCGTCTCGATGCGCTTCATCGCTTCCAGCAATTGCGCCCCCGTGCGGGCGGGAATCGCGCCGTGATGCACGAGCGGATCGGCGCGATTGGCTTCGACCACGTCGCGCACGCGCGCGAGCAGCGCCGCGTCGATTTTCATGGCCGGAAAGGTCGGCCAGACTGCGCTGATCACACGGCTCGCGGCGATTTTCCATGCGGGCACGTCGCGGCCCGGCGCGAGCGCCGCGCTCGAGAGCAGCAGGCCCGCGAGCGGCACGCGAGTTTGCGGCAGGCGCTCGATGGCGTAGAGCGCGGCAATCGCGCCGCCCATGCTGTGTCCCATCAGGAAGAGCGGTGTGCCCTGTGCAGCGCATTGCGCGCTCGCGTGGGCGAGGAGCGCCTCGGCGTCGTTGAGATAGTCGTCGAAGTGCGAGATCCAGGTGCGGCGGCCAGGGGCATGCCCGTGGCCGCGCAGATCGATTGCGTAGACATCGATGCCCGCGGCGGTCAGCCGCGTGGCGAGCGCCGCATAGCGGCCCGCGTGTTCCGCGAGACCATGAATCAGCGCGATGGCCGCGCGCGGCGGCGCGCTCGCGCGCCAGACGTAGAGCGGCAACTCGACGCGGTCACGCGTACGCAGCGTCGCTTGCGCGGCGGGTTCGGCGGCTTGCGCCATGGCGATGTTCTGACTGGTCTCCATCTCGCTCCCTGTTTGGGCAATGCGTGGCGGTTCACGGTAGTTCGTTTTCGGCATCAATCTGTCGGCAGCAGTGTAGCGGCCGCGCGGGCGGCCACGCGCTGCCAGAAGCCTCTAATGCAAATGAGTTATGAAATTATCGAAATTGATTATTAAAAGGAATTTTGCGTGCCAGGGTAAAATGCGGGGCTAAATCCAGTCCATCAAACGGCGGCTGTCTGCCGGCGCGACGCGTTTTCCGCTACTGAAAAGGAGCGGCCTGCGCGAGCGGCGCGCGGCACACCCGCCGTTTTGCTTTTTTTCCATGATCGAAATTCGAAACGTGTCCCAGCGCTTCGCCGGCCCACAAGGCTGGATCGAGGCGCTGCACAACGTCAATCTGACGATTCCGCCGGGCGAAGTGTTCGGCATCATCGGGCGCAGCGGCGCAGGCAAGAGCACGCTGGTGCGCACCATCAACCTGCTCACGCGGCCCACCGAAGGCGACATCGTCGTCAACGCTCGCACGCTCACGTCGCTCTCTTCGGCCCAGCTGCGCGAAGCGCGCCGCGAGATCGGCATGATTTTCCAGCACTTCAACCTGCTGTCGTCGCGCACCGTGTTCGACAACGTCGCGCTGCCGCTCGAACTGGCCGGCGTGAAGCGCGCCGAGATCGAAGCGACGGTGCTGCCGCTGCTCGAACTCGTCGGCCTGACCGCGCAGAAAGACCGCTATCCCTCGCAGATCAGCGGCGGCCAGAAGCAGCGTGTGGGCATTGCGCGCGCGCTCGCGAGCAAGCCGAAGGTGCTGCTTTCGGACGAGGCGACCTCGGCGCTCGACCCCGAAACCACGCGCGCGATTCTCGACCTGCTGCGCAAGATCAATCGCGAACTGAACCTGACCATCGTGATGATCACGCACCAGATGGAAGTGATCAAACAGGTCTGCGACCGCGTGGCCGTGCTCGACGCGGGCCGCGTGGTGGAAAGCGGTCCCGTGATCGACGTGTTCCTGCAGCCGCGCCACGAAGTCACGCGCGCGCTGCTCGGCGACGTGATCGCCCAGGAATTGCCGCCCGCGCTCAAGGCGCGCGTGGCCGAGCATCTCGCCAAGGGCAGCGGCCACTTGCTGCGCCTCGCGTTCAAGGGCACGGGCGTCGATCAGCCGGTTCTCTCGGAGACGATTCGGCGCTTCGAACTCGATTTCAACATCCTGCACGGCCAGATCGACGAGATACAGGGGCAGGCGTTCGGCTCGCTCGCGGTGCTCGCGGGCGGCGATCCGGTGAAGGTGGCGCAGGCCATGGCGTGGCTGCGCGAACAAGGCGTCGTGGTGGAGGAACTGTCCCATGTGGAGTGAAATGTTCGACATGTTCGTCCAGTCGTTCTGGGAGACGCTCGTCATGGTGGGCATCTCGGGACTCGTGGGCGCGGCCATCGGCCTGCCGCTCGGCGTGCTGCTCTATCTCACCGACCGCAACGGCGTGCTGCAGAATATCGCCGCGAATCGCGTGATGGGGGTGATCGTCAATGCCGTGCGCTCCACGCCGTTCATCATTCTGCTCGTTGCCGTGATTCCGTTCACGCGCCTCGTGGTCGGCTCGTCGATCGGCACGGCGGCCGCCGTCGTGCCGCTCACCATCGCCGCTGCGCCGTTCATCGCGCGACTCGTCGAAACGGCGCTGCGCGAAGTCGATCGCGGCCTGATCGAAGCGGCCCAGGCCATGGGCGCGAGCACGAGCCAGATCGTCTTCAAGGTGCTGCTGCCCGAGTCGCTGCCAGGCGTCGTCGCGGGGCTCACCATCACGTTCATCTCGCTCGTCGGCTATTCGGCGATGGCCGGCGCGATCGGCGGCGGTGGTCTTGGCGACCTCGGCATCCGCTACGGCTATCAGCGCTTCGAACCCGAAGTCATGTTGATCGTGGTCGTGATCCTGATCGTGTTCGTGCAGCTCGTGCAGTCGTTCGGCGACTGGCTCGTGCGGCGCCTGAGCCACAAATAGGCCTTAAAACAAGCGGTTTTTCGATCAACATAACTACACAAGACAAAGGTTGGGTATGCAACGTCGTTTCATGATCCGGCTCGCGGCGGCGCTTGGCGCGGCTTCGCTCATCGCACCGCTTGCTGCGCACGCGGACGAAACCATCAAGGTGGGCGTGACGGGCGGCCCGCACGAGCAGGTGATGGAAGTCGTGAAGAGCGTGGCCGCGAAGAGCGGCCTGAACATCAAGATCATCGAGTTCTCCGACTACGTGCAGCCGAACGCGGCGCTCGCGGGCGGCGATCTCGACGCCAACAGCTACCAGCACGCGCCGTATCTCGACGCGCAGGTGAAGGATCGCGGCTACAAGCTGATCAAGATCGCCGACACCGTTACGTTCCCGATGGGCATCTACTCGAAGAAGATCAAATCGCTCTCCGAACTGAAGCCGGGCGCGCGCATCGCGGTGCCGAATGATCCGACGAATGGCGGCCGTGCGTTGCTGCTGCTGCAGAGCCAGGGTCTCGTCAAGTTGCGCGCCGACGCAGGTTTGAAGGCGACGCCGCTCGACATCGTGGAAAACCCCAGGAAGCTGAAAATCGTCGAGCTCGACGCCGCACAGATTCCGCGTTCGCTCGACGACGTGGACGCCGCCGCGATCAACACGAACTTCGCCATGCAAGCGGGCCTGAAGCCGAAACAGGACGCGATCGCAATCGAAGACCCGAAGGGGCCGTACGTGAATATCCTCGCGATCCGCGAGGCCGACCGCAACAAGCCCTGGGTGGCGAAGCTGGTCGCCGCGTACCACTCGCCGGAAGTGAAGCGCTACGTCGAAACGACGTTCGGCGGGGCGGTCATCACCTCCTGGTAGGACCCCCTGGGCCGTGAAATTAGAGATATTTTTCGGCGCCCGGGCTTGATGCCCGGGTTTTTTCCACCGTAAAATCGCACGATCGTTCGCTACTGATGACCGGGGTGCGGCAGCGGTGGTTCGGGAAAATTGCTGGTGGCAGATCGGCCCGACAGGGCTATCGCTATAATGTCCGCCAGGTTGACGTATTCGTAACTTCGGAGCATGTGAATGAAAGTCCTTGTGCCAGTCAAACGCGTAGTCGATTACAACGTGAAGGTTCGTGTGAAGTCGGATGGCACGGGCGTCGACATCGCGAACGTGAAGATGTCGATGAACCCGTTCGACGAAATCGCCGTGGAAGAAGCGGTGCGTCTGAAGGAAGCGGGCGTGGCGACCGAAGTCATCGCCGTTTCGGCGGGCGTGACGCAAGCGCAGGAAACGTTGCGTACGGCGCTGGCCATCGGCGCGGATCGCGCGATCCTCATCGAGTCGAACCAAGACCTCCAGCCGCTGGCTGTGGCCAAGCTGCTGAAGGCGCTGGTCGACAAGGAACAGCCGCAACTCGTCATCCTCGGCAAGCAGGCCATCGACGACGATTCGAACCAGACCGGCCAGATGCTCGCCGCGCTGGCGAACCTGCCGCAAGCCACCTTCGCCTCGAAGGTGATCGTGGCCGACGGCAAGGCGACGGTGTCGCGCGAAGTGGACGGTGGCGCGGAAACGCTGTCGCTCAAGCTGCCCGCAGTCGTTACGACGGATCTGCGCCTGAACGAGCCGCGCTACGTCACGCTGCCGAACATCATGAAGGCGAAGAAGAAGCCGCTGGAAACCGTCAAGCCCGAAGACCTCGGCGTCGACGTCGCGCCGCGTCTGAAGACGCTGAAGGTTGCCGAGCCGCCCAAGCGCAGCGCAGGCGTGAAGGTGCCGGACGTGAAGACGCTGGTCGAGAAGCTGAAGACGGAAGCCAAGGTGCTGTAAGGAGCGAGACGAAAATGACGAATCTGGTTATTGCTGAACACGACAATCACTCGATCAAGGCCGCGACGCTGAACACGGTCGCCGCAGCACAGAAAATTGGCGGCGACGTGCACGTGCTGGTCGCGGGCCACAATGCGCAAGCCGCAGCGGATGCCGCCGCGAAGATCGCAGGCGTCGCAAAGGTGCTGCTTGCCGACGCGCCGCAACTCGAGCAGGGTCTCGCCGAGAACGTCGAAGCGACGGTCCTCGCGCTTGTGCAAAATGCGGCGAAGAACTACACGCACATCCTGGCTCCGGCAACGGCAGCGGGCAAGAACGTCACGCCGCGCATCGCCGCGAAGCTCGACGTCGCGCAGATCAGCGACATCACCGCCGTGGATGCGCCGGACACGTTCGAGCGCCCGATCTACGCGGGCAATGCCATCGCGACGGTGCAATCGGTCGACCCGATCAAGGTCATCACCGTGCGTACGACGGCATTCGATGCAGTTGCAGCCGTTGGCGGCAGCGCAGCAGTCGAGAAGCTCGACGCGGCAGCGGACAGCGGCCTCACCCAGTTCGTCGGCCGTGAAGTGACGAAGCTCGACCGTCCGGAACTCACGAGCGCAAAGATCATCGTCTCGGGCGGGCGGGGTCTGGGCAGCGGCGAGAACTACACGAAGGTGCTGGAGCCGCTCGCGGACAAGCTGAACGCCGCACTTGGCGCATCGCGCGCAGCGGTGGATGCTGGCTACGTGCCGAACGACTATCAGGTCGGCCAAACCGGCAAGATCGTCGCGCCGCAACTGTATGTGGCGGTCGGCATCTCGGGTGCGATCCAGCATCTGGCCGGCATGAAGGACTCGAAGGTCATCGTCGCGATCAACAAGGACGAAGAAGCACCGATCTTCAGCGTGGCCGATTACGGCCTCGTGGGCGACCTGTTCACGGTCGTGCCGGAACTCGTGAAGGAACTCGGCTGAATCCGGCCGGTGTATCGAACGACGAGCGCCGCGTATCATGATTGAACGCGTGGCGTGAGACGAAGCAACAAAGGGGCGCTGCGGCGCCCCTTTGTCATTTGAGGAACCGCATACCGACAGGAGGAGACTGAAATGTACCAGGCGCCCACGAGCGACATGCTGTTCGTCATGAAGGAACTGGCCGGCCTCGAAGAAATCGCCAACTTACCGGGCGGCGAAGACGCCACGCCCGAAACGGTCGAAGCGGTGCTGCACGAAGCCGCGAAGCTGTGCGGCGAAGTGCTCGAGCCGCTGAACGCCGAAGGCGACCGCAATCCGAGCCGCTGGGAAAACGGCAACGTGCACGCCACGCCCGGTTTCAAGGCGGCATTCCGCCAATACGTGGAAGGCGGCTGGCAAGGCGTGCAGCATCCTCAGGAATACGAAGGACAAGGTTTACCGAAGCTCGTCGGCACGCCGTGTGTGGAAATGCTCAACGCGGCGAACCTTTCGTTCGCGTTGTGTCCGCTGCTCACCGACGGCGCCATCGAAGCGCTCCTCACCGCCGGCAGCGAAGCGCAAAAGCAGCGCTTCGTGCCGAAGCTCATCTCCGGCGACTGGACCGGCACGATGAACCTCACTGAGCCGCAGGCGGGCTCCGATCTCGCCGCCGTGCGCACGCGCGCCGAGCCGCAAGGCGACGGCACGTACAAGGTGTTCGGCACGAAGATCTTCATCACGTGGGGCGAGCACGACATGGCGGAGAACATCGTCCATCTCGTGCTCGCGCGCACGCCCACGGCGCCCGAAGGCGTGAAGGGCATTTCGCTCTTCATCGTGCCGAAGTTCCTCGTCAACGAAGATGGCACGCTCGGCGCGCGCAACGATGTGCACTGCGTATCGATCGAACACAAGCTCGGCATCAAGGCGAGCCCGACCGCCGTGCTGCAGTTCGGCGACCATGGCGGCGCGATCGGCCAGTTGATCGGCGAAGAGAATCGCGGCCTAGAATACATGTTCATCATGATGAACGCCGCGCGTTTTGCGGTGGGCATACAGGGCGTGGCCGTCTCCGATCGCGCGTACCAGAAGGCGCTCGCCTATGCGAAGGAGCGCGTGCAGAGCCGCCCGGTGGACGGTTCCGCGAAAGCCGCGGTGAGCATCATCCATCACCCCGACGTGCGCCGCATGCTCGCCACGATGCGTGCGCTCACCGAAGCCGCGCGTGCGCTCGCTTACGTGGCGGCCGGCGAGAGCGACCGCGCGCATGGCGACCCCGACGAGGCGGCCCGTGCGCGGCATCAGGCGCGCTACGAGTACCTCGTGCCGATCGTGAAGGGCTGGAGCACCGAACTCGCGCTCGAAGTGACGAGCCTCGGCGTGCAGGTGCATGGCGGCATGGGCTTCATCGAGGAAACGGGCGCGGCGCAGTTCTACCGTGACGCACGCATTCTGCCGATCTACGAGGGCACGACGGCGATCCAGGCGAACGATCTCATCGGACGCAAGACGCTGCGCGACGGCGGCGCGGCGGCAAAGGCGCTGCTTGCCGATATCGCGCAGACCGTCGACGCGCTGGCCGCACAACGAGGCGCGGCGTTCGAGTCGATGCGCAAGCATCTCGCGGCGGGTAAGGATGCGCTGGCATCGGCCGTGGACTTCGTGCTCGCGAAGTCGAAAAGCGATCCGAACGCGGTATTCGCGGGCAGCGTGCCGTATCTGAAGCTGGCGGGCATCGTGCTGGGCGGCTGGCAGATGGCGCGCGCCATGCTCGCCTCGCAGCGTCTCATGCGGGAGGACCCGAAGTTTCATGGCGCGAAGATCGCCACGGCGCAGTTCTACGCGCAACACGTCTTGCCGCAGGCGGTGGCGCTCGAAGCGGCGATCGTCAGCGCCAACGGCAGCGAGGGCGTGCTGGCGCTAGCGGAGGATCAGTTCTGACGCAGCCGCGCGCTACTCACAGCGAGAAATGAAACACGGCGCCCTGGCGGCGCCGTGTTCGTTCACGCAGCGTGGCTGGCTTCAGGCATACGCCGGACGATGCGAGCCTTGCGTGTCGCCGAGATAGCGGTGCACCGAAAGATCGTCCGCGCGGATGGCGGGCTGTTTGCCCGAGATCAAGTCGGCGAGCAATTGGCCCGAACCGCACGACATCGTCCAGCCGAGGGTGCCGTGACCCGTGTTCAGGAACAGGTTCGAGATCGGCGTGCGGCCGACGACCGGCGTGCCGTCCGGCGTCATCGGGCGCAGGCCGGTCCAGAAGGTGGCCTTCGTCGTGTCGCCGCCGCCCGGGAACAAGTCGTTGACGCACATTTCGAGCGTCTCACGGCGCGCTTGCTTGAGCGTCTTGTCGAAGCCGACGATCTCGGCCATGCCGCCCACACGGATGCGGTCGTCAAAACGCGTGATCGCGATCTTGTAGGTTTCGTCGAGCACGGTCGAAACCGGCGCGGCACTCGCATTCACGATCGGCGCCGTGATCGAATAGCCCTTGAGCGGATAAACCGGAATCTTCACGAGGCCCGCGAGCATCTTCGTCGAGAAGGAGCCGAGCGCGACCACGAACGAATCGGCGCGCACCAGCTCGCTGCCGCATTGCACGCCCGCGATACGGTCGCCCTGCATGGCGAGGCCGTCGATCGGCGTGTTGTAGCGGAATTTCACACCCAGTTGTTCGGCCATGGCGGCGAGGCGCGTGGTGAACATCTGGCAGTCGCCGGTTTCGTCGCCGGGCAGACGCAGGCCGCCGGTGAGCTTGCCCGACACCGCGGCGAGCGCCGGTTCTGCGCGGCCGAGTTCGGCTGCGGTGAGCAGTTCGTACGGAACGTTCGCGTCCTTGAGCACGGCGATGTCCTTCGCTGCGCCTTCGAACTGCTGCTGCGTGCGGAACACCTGAAGCGTGCCGCCCGTGCGGCCTTCATACTCAATGCCCGTGTCGGCGCGCAACGCCTGCAGGCAGTCGCGGCTGTATTCCGCGAGACGCACCATGCGGCCTTTGTTGAGCGCGTAGCGTTCGGCCGTGCAGTTCTGCAGCATCTGCCACATCCACTGCAGCTGGAACTTCGTGCCGTCCAGACGAATGGCGAGCGGCGCGTGCTTCTCGAACATCCACTTGATCGCCTTGAGCGGCACGCCCGGCGCGGCCCACGGTGCGGCGTAGCCCGGCGAGATCTGTCCGGCATTGGCAAAACTGGTTTCGAGCGCGGGACCGGCCTCGCGGTCGATCACCGTGACTTCGTGGCCCGCGCGGGCGAGATACCAGGCGCTGGCCACACCGACCACACCACTGCCCAACACGACGACTCGCATAGCTGCTCCATATAGTTTCGTTGAGCTACGCCGCGTTGCCGGGCCCTTGGAAGCCGTCTTTTGGCACCGATAGGGAAGAAGGCATGAAAATCCGGGTGTAGCCAGTATTTGTAGCTATGCTATTGTTGTATGTCCAGGTTTTGTTATCGTATTTTTTAGATTTTCGGGAAGAAATCATGAGAACGCAGCGCCAACCGGTCCGCGCGCTCGACCGGCTCGATCACCGCATCCTGAAGCTGCTCCAGGAGGACGGCCGCATGGCGATGAAGGACCTCGCGGAGCAGGTCGGGCTCTCGGTCACACCGTGCATCGAGCGCGTCAAGCGCATGGAGCGCGACGGCGTGATCACGGGTTACTTCGCGCGTGTGAATCCCTCGGTGCTGGGTGCGGCGCTGCTCGTGTTCGTGGAGATCACGCTCGATCACAAGAGCGGCAACATGTTCGACCAGTTCCGCCGCGAGGTGCAGAAGATTCCCGAAGTGCTCGAATGCCATCTCGTCTCGGGCGACTTCGACTATCTCATCAAGGCGCGCATCGGCGAGATGGCCGACTACCGCAAGCTGCTCGGCGACATCCTGCTGCAACTGCCGGGCGCCGTGCAGTCGAAGAGCTACGTGGTGATGGAAGAGATCAAGGAGACGCTGACCATCGCCGTGGGGGAATGAACGGGTAACAGCGGGCTGAAGGCGGCCCCTTTTTTAGGACTCGACAACGCGGATCGATACTGTATATTTATACAGTATCGATCCGCGCTTTCATGTCCATTTTCTCTACCCGTGACTGATTCCCATCACCCCGATCCCGACGCCTGGTATCCCGTTGCGCCGCCCACGGCGCGCAAGGGGCGCGGGGCGGTCACGAACCTGCAAGGGCGCTACGAAGTCGACCAGCGCGAAGCGTTCGACGACGGCTGGCAGCCCACGGGTGTCGGCGGGGAGCGCGATGGTGATGGCGATGAAACCGGCGAGCCCAGGCTGCGCACCGAAGTCTTCGAAGAGCGCGCGAAGAGCATCCTCACACGCAACCAGTCGCCGGACATTCCATTCAACGTCTCGCTCAATCCGTATCGCGGCTGCGAGCACGGCTGTATCTATTGCTTTGCGCGGCCTACGCACAGTTATCTCGGCCTTTCGCCGGGGCTCGATTTCGAGAGCCGAATCTACGCCAAGGTCAATGCGGCGGAGTTGCTCGCGCGGGAAATCGCCAAGCCGTCGTACGAGCCCGAGCCGATTGCGCTGGGCGTGAATACCGACGCCTGGCAACCGGTGGAGCGCGACCTGCGCATCACACGCCGCGTGGTCGAAGTGCTGGCGGAACGGCAGCATCCGTTCGCGGCCATCACGAAATCCTCGCTGATCGAGCGCGATCTCGACCTGCTCGCGCCGATGGCCGCGCGCCAGCAGTTCATGGCGGCAATCACGATCACCACACTCGACGCCGATATCGCCCGCTCGCTCGAACCGCGTGCGGCGACACCCGCGCGGCGGCTGCGTACCATCCGCACGCTCGCCGAGGCCGGTGTGCCGGTCGGCGTGAGCATCGCACCCGTGATTCCGTTCGTGACCGAGCCCGACATGGAGCGCGTGCTCGAAGCCTGCGCCGAGGCCGGTGCGACAAGCGCGAGTTACATCGTGCTGCGTTTGCCGTGGGAGGTCGCGCCGCTGTTCCAGGACTGGCTGGCGGCGCACTTCCCGCAGCGCGCCGAGCGCGTGATGAGCCGCGTGCGCGACATGCGCGGCGGCAAAGACTACGAATCGGCGTTTTCGCAGCGCATGAAGGGAACGGGGCTGTGGGCCGACCTGCTCAAGCAGCGCTTTCACCATGCCGTGCGGCGCCTCGGGCTCAACGAGCGGCGCCACGGCATTCTGGACATGTCGGCGTTCGTGCAGTCGAAGACCGTGCGCGAGAAGCCTCAGCTCGACCTGTTCTGAGCCGTTACTGCGCGATTTACTGCGAGAGCGCCTTCGCGGCCTCGACCTGCGACTCGAAGTACGTTTGAAACGAGAGTGCGAGTCCCGTCATCAGCAGGAACGCGCCAATCAGCAGCGAGAAGATCACGACGAAAATCACCGTCCAGCCCGAGCGGCTCGTGCGGCCTTTCTCCACGAACGCGGCGTTGAACTGCGCGTCCCATTTGGCGTCGGGGCGAAGTCCGTAGACGATTGCCGCCAGAAACGCCGAGAGGACCGACACCGCGCCGATCACGGCGAGCACCCAGCCGGGAATCGAGGCGCGCTCGGTGGCGACGAGCAGCATCACGCCCGGAATGCCGAGGAGCGTGCCGAACAAATGCGCCCAGCCCCACACGTCGCGCGGGCCATACAGGTAGAAGCGGTGGGCGCCGAGACTGCCAAACAGGAAGGCGAGGGCGGCGGTGAGCGTCTTGGAGCGAAAGCGTGCGAGGTTCTTGTCGTTGGGCATGGGCTCGGGCGAAACGTGGGCGTCGGCCGCCATGAGCGCATTACGTCGAACGCGCACGGGCCGCCGGGCATTGTATGCCGCACGACGCGCTTGCAGCACAAGCGCACGCTTATGCCCGGCACCATGGTCTGCCCGCGTCACGGTTTCGTGTAGGTCACGCGATAAATCGCGCCCGCATAGTCGTCGCTGACGAGGAGCGATCCGTCGGGCAGCGGCAGCACGTCGGCGGGGCGGCCCCATTGGGTCTCGTCTGAATTGAGCCAGCCCTGCGCGAACACTTCTTGGCGTGCGTTCGTGCCGTCCGGGTTGGCGATCACGCGCACCACGCGATAGCCGACCTTCTTGCTGCGGTTCCACGAGCCGTGCTCGGCGATGAAAATGCTGTTCTTATAGTCAGCCGGGAACATCGAACCGGTGTAGAAGCGCATGCCAAGCGACGCCACGTGCGCGCCGAGCTTGAGGACGGGGGGCGTGAAGCCGCTGCACGGATGGCCTGCGCCGAACTCGGGGTCGGCGACATTGCCGCCGTGGCAATAGGGAAAGCCGAAGTCCTCGCCCACGTGCGCGAGGCGGTTGAGCTTGTCGTCGGGGATGTCGTCGCCGAGCATGTCCCGGCCGTTGTCGGTGAACCAGAGCTCATGCGTCTGCGGATGCCACGCGAAGCCGACCGTGTTGCGCACACCGCGGGCGATGGTCTCGTAGTGCGAGCCGTCGGGCTCCATGCGCCCGATCATCGCGAAATGCATGCGCTGCGGGTCGCTGGCCGGCAGACAGACGTTGCACGGCGCGCCTTGCGGCACGTAGAGCTTGCCGTCGGAGCCGAAGGCGATGAACTTCCAGCCGTGGTGGCGCTCGGCGGGCAGCGAATCCGTGACGACGACGGCTCTGGGCGGATCGTCGAGATGACGGTCGATGTCGTCGAGCCGCACGATCGACGAAACCGCTGAAACGTACAATGCGCCGTTGCGCCAGGCCACGCCCACCGGCATCGTCAGTCCCGAGGCCACGATATGGCGCTTGATGGCTTTGCCGTCCTTGAGTTCGAGCGCGTAGACGTCGCCGTCCGTACTCCCCACATACAGGAGGGTGCCGTTGCCTGACAGCGTCATTTCGCGCGCACCGGGCAAGTCGGCGGACAGCACCTCGATGTGGAAGCCCGGCGGCAGCTTGATGCGCTCGATGGGAAGCGCCGCTTGAGCGAACGGCGCCGCGAGCAGGGCGGCGGCAAAGGCGAGACACGCCGCTGCAAAGCGTCGGGCCGACTCGCGAGACACCGGAAAAAAGGAGCTGCCACCCACGCCGCCGCCACAAACGCGACGCGGCCATTGCACGAGTCGTCTGAAAGTCGCCACAATTCGCTCCAGGGCCCGCCCATCGTGGGCATGAGCCGCAGTTTGACCGCTTTGTTGATCGCTTTGTCTCGCCGCTTTCCGCGCGCCGGCGTGCAATTTCCCGTTAAGTGTTTGTTATGCCTCCGGTTTCGGGCTATAATCGCATGTTTCAGTAGTCCCGAACCCCCGGTTTTCAAGGATTTTCGTATGGTCATCATCCGTCTGGCACGCGGCGGCTCGAAGAAGCGCCCGTTCTACAACATCGTCGCAACCGACTCGCGCAACCGTCGCGACGGCCGTTTCATCGAGCGCGTGGGCTTCTACAACCCGGTCGCTACCAAGGGTGAAACGCTGCGTATCGCTCAAGATCGCGTGACGTACTGGAAGGAAAACGGCGCGCAAATGTCGCCGGCCGTCGAGCGCCTCGTGAAGGAAGCGCAAAAGACCGCCGCCGCTGCGCCGGCTGCTTAAGTCTTTAAGCGTCTTTTCAGTCTGTTGTCCGTGTTTCACCCGTGTACGCGGTGCATGATCCGCGTATGCAATATCAAGCTGGTCGCAAGGGGTGCCGATGTCCGCGCATGACGCCAAATCTGCCGTAGAGGCGAACGACGCGTCGGAAAGCGGGGCGCCCGAAGTTGCAGCCAGCGGCGCCGGCAAGGCTGCCGCCCGCGGCGCGCCGTCCTTTGGTGCGTTCGTGCGCAAGCCTGCGCGCGAGAGCGCCGCGAAAGCTGCGCCCGCAACCGGGACAGCCGGGGGCCTGCGCGCCGAAACCGAGGCGAGCTGGCCTGCCGACGCCGTTGAAGTCGGCGCCGTGATCGACGCCTATGGCCTCAAGGGCTGGCTGAAGATCGCGCCGCACGCGCAGGATAGCCAGGCGCTGCTTTCCGCTAAACGCTGGTGGCTCCTCAAGGGCCGCGAGGGTCAGGCGCATCGCGAGCGTCATTGCGCGGTGCGCGTGAGCGCCAAGGTTCATGGTGACAGCGTCGTTGGCCAGCTTTCGGGCGTGGCCGACCGCGATGCCGCGCTGCTGTTGCGCGGCGCGCGCGTGTACGTGAGCCGGGCCGAATTCCCGGCGCCCGCAGCCGATGAATATTACTGGGTCGACCTGATCGGCCTCGATGTCGCCAATGAGGCGGGCGTCGAGCTCGGCAAGGTTGCCGACCTGATCGACAATGGCGCGCAATCGGTGTTGCGTGTCACGTATGCGTCCACGGACAAGGATGGCAAGCCGGCCACCGGCGAGCGCCTGATCCCGTTTGTAGGCGTGTTCGTGAAGACGGTGGACCTGGCGGCGAAGCGTATCGTCGTCGACTGGGAAGCCGACTACTAAGCAGCGGCAACGCTGTGGCAACCCCGCCGCGCGCCTTGATTCAATTTCGCTGAACGGAGAGAGCGATGCAGTTCGATGTCGTCACGCTCTTTCCCGAGATGTTCCGCGCGCTGACCGACTGGGGCATTACCAGCCGGGCGGCGAAGCAGCAGCGTTACACGTTGCGCACGTGGAATCCGCGTGATTTCACGACCGACAACTACCGTACGATCGACGATCGCCCCTACGGCGGCGGGCCCGGCATGGTCATGCTGGCCAGGCCGCTCGAAGCGGCGATCGACGCGGCAAAGGCCGCGCAGGCGCAAGCCGGCGTGAGCGCCCCGCGTGTGCTGCTGATGTCGCCGCAAGGCAAACCGCTCACGCACGAACGCGTCATGCAGTTCGCGCAGGAGCCGGGTCTCGTGATGTTGTGCGGCCGCTATGAAGCGATCGACCAGCGTCTCGTCGACCGCTGCGTGGACGAAGAAGTGAGCCTCGGCGACTTCGTGCTCTCGGGGGGTGAATTGCCCGCGATGGCCTTGATGGACGCCGTGGTGCGCAACCTGCCGGGCGTGCTGGGCGATGCGCTTTCGGCGGTGCAGGACAGCTTCGTCGACGGTTTGCTCGACTGTCCGCATTACACGCGCCCCGAGGAATACGACGGTGTGCGCGTGCCCGATGTGCTGCTTGGCGGCCATCATGCGGAAATCGAGCAATGGCGTCGCCGCGAGGCGTTGCGCAACACGTGGAACAAGCGGCCCGATCTGATCGCGCGGGCCAGAAAGAACAAGATGTTGAGCCGGGCCGACGAGGCGTGGCTCGCTAGTCTCGCGAAGGGCTCGAACGAAGCGTAAGGCTTCGGGCGTGCGCGACAAGGGGCGCAAAAGGCGGTGCCGCTTCATGCGTGAACGGCGCCAGTTGTGAATCCATCCTCTATCGGGGCCGTAGTGCAGCAACCCTGCACAGGTACGAACGCCGACAAGATGGCATACGGAGTCAATCCATGAATCTGATTGAAAAACTCGAGCAGGAAGAAATCCAGCGCGTGCTGGGCGAGAAGACCATCCCCGAATTCGCCCCCGGCGATACGGTGATCGTCAACGTGAACGTGGTTGAAGGTAACCGCAAGCGCGTTCAGGCATACGAAGGCGTCGTGATCGCGAAGCGTAACCGCGGCCTGAACTCGTCGTTCATCGTGCGCAAGATCTCGTCGGGCGAAGGCGTCGAGCGTACGTTCCAGACGTACTCGCCGCTGCTGGCCAGCATCGTGGTGAAGCGTCGCGGCGACGTGCGTCGCGCGAAGCTGTACTACCTGCGCAACCTGTCGGGCAAGAAGGCACGTATCAAGGAAAAGCTGGTGTCGAAAGACCGCGCAGCTGCTCCGGCCGAACAGGCGTAAAAGCTGTAAGAAAGAAGCACCCTCCGGGGTGCTTTTTTCTTTTTGGCCGCAAAATAATCTCGTGTACGTGTAATCCGGGACGCCCGTTGATCCGCCCAGTATTTGAACCCGAAAGCCTGCCGATCGAATCGACGGGCGCGAGCCTTCCGCAGGTCGCCGCGGAACGCCTGACCGCCGCCGGCTTGCGCACGCGCTTCGAGCAGCGCCTGCCGTGGGACCCCGAACCCCAGGAAGCCCGTCTGTTCGAGATGCGCGATCCGCGCGAGGCCGCCGTGCTCATGCCCATTGCCATGCGCCCGGGCGGCCTGACCGTGCTGCTCACCCAGCGCGCCGACAACCTCAGCAATCACGCGGGCCAGGTGAGCTTTCCCGGCGGCAGCCGCGAACCTTCCGACCCCACCCCCATCGCCGCCGCGCTGCGCGAGGCGCACGAGGAGGTGAACCTCGACCCCGCGCGCGTCGAGGTGCTCGGCGCATTGCCCGACTACCTCACCGGCACCGGCTTCAGGGTCACGCCCGTGGTCGGTCTCGTGCACGAGCCGTTCAGTCTCGCGGCGGACTCGCTCGAAGTGGCAAGCATCTTCGAAGTGCCGCTCAGCTTTCTCATGAACCCGGTGCATCACCAGGTGCGCGTGCTCCGCTGGGAAGGCGGCGAGCGGCGCTTTTATGCGATGCCGTATCCGGACCGCAATTCGCCGGACCTCGACGTGCCCGAACCCGTCGTCGCTTCCGGTGTCGGCTCCTCGCACTTCATCTGGGGGGCGACGGCCGGTATGCTGCGCAACTTCTACCGTTTCCTGCTCGCGTAACACGTCTGGCGGCGCGTGCAAGCGTCGCTGCGCACTGTTGCGAGTTTGCCGCCCGAATTGCCGGCGATGGTCAGGCACATCTGGCCCTGTGATATCGTTGCAACACTTTCATAAAACCCCTTTCGCAACCCGATCTGCACGGCGCGTCGCATGACCTTCTTTTCCGTATTGCTGGCTCTCGTCATCGAACAGGTGCGGGCGCTGTCGCCCAATAATCCGGTCATGGCGCTCGTGCGCCTCAATGCGGAGTGGGCCGCTCACGGCTTCGACGCCGGCAAGCAGAAGCATGGCCTCCTCGCGTGGCTCGTGGTCGTGCTGCCGTGGACGCTCGCCACGGCGCTCGTCTACTACGTGCTGTACCACATCAGCTTCGTGCTGGCGTTCCTGTGGAACGTGGCGGTTGTGTACTTCACGCTCGGTTTTCGCCAGTTCAGCCACTACTTCACCGACATCCATCTCGCGCTGAACAACGACGACGTGCCGCGCGCGCGCGAAATCCTCCGCGAATGGACCGGCATCGACGCCGTGGACATGCCCGTGAGCGAGATCGTGCGCCACACGCTGATTCATGCGGTGATCGCCTCGCATCGGCACGTGTTCGGCGTGTTCTTCTGGTTTCTCGTGCCGATCGGGCCCGCGGGCGCCGTGCTGTACCGCATCGCCGAATACCTCGCGCGCGAGTGGGCACGTCCGGCCGAGGACCGCACCGAGGCGTTCTCGAACTTCGCGCAGCATGTGTTCTTCGTGATCGACTGGGTGCCTGCGCGGCTCACGTCGCTGGGCTTCGCGATCGTCGGCAACTTCGAGGACGCGATCTACGCCTGGCGCAACCACACGAACCAGTGGCCCGACACCAACGAAGGCGTGCTGCTCGCCACCGGCAGCGGCGCGCTGGGCGCGCGCCTGTCGGGCCCGCTCGCCGAGCAGTCCAGCGTCGATGTGCTCGCGCAGCCGGGCGAGGGCGGTCCGTACACGGTGGGCGACGACTGCACGCCGCGTACGCTGCAATCGGCCGTGGGCCTCGTGTGGCGCGCCGTGATCCTGTGGATGATCCTGCTGCTCATGCTGACGATTGCCGTCTGGCTCTGAGCGCCCGACGCTGAATCGCAGAAATGCAAATGGGCCGCTTCCAGCGGCCCATTTTCGTCTGGATCAGCAACTCACGCCGTCACTCGTCGCGCACGTCGCGATCGCGTCCGCAATTCCAGCACACGGTGAACTGCGCCTCGAGCACCTCGCCGCAGCGCGCACAGCGCCACGTGGGCGAGCCCGGCGGCGGCCCGTTCACGGCTTCGTCAATCAGACGCCGGGCGAGCTTCTCGTCGCGCTCGTCGACGAGCCACAGTTCGGGCGCGCACTGCTCGGCCGGAATCTCGCCCATCGCGCCGCTCAGGTAGCGGTTGTGCAGCTCGCAGGGCACGCCCGCCGTCGCCAGGATGTTCATCCAGTGCTGGGCGATCAGCAGATTCGGCGCGCGCACGAGCTTGAGCATAGGGCCTTGGGGGCAGGCGCGCGTCAGCGCACGACCTGGCTGATCTCGTGGATGAGTTGCGCGTAGAGCGCCTGGCGCTCGGGCGCGATGCGGCCGTCGTCCACGGCTTCCAGAATCGCGCAGCCCGGTTCGTGCAGGTGATGGCAGTTATAGAAGCGGCAATGCGCGAGCAGCGGCCGGAACTCGGGGAACGCACGCTCCAGCTTGCCTTCGGTGAGGTGATAGAGGCCGAACTCCTGGAAGCCCGGCGAGTCGATCAACGCGCCGCCCTCGGGCAGCGTGTAGAGCCGTGTGAACGTCGTGGTGTGGCGACCGCTGTTGAGCGCCGTCGAGATCTCGCGCGTGGCCGCTTCGGCGTCGGGGATCAGCAGGTTCACGAGCGTCGACTTGCCCATGCCCGACTGGCCGAGCAGGATCGTCTGATGGCCGTGGAGATGCTCGGCCAGCACCGCGTGTGCTTGCTCGGGGCGGCCCTTCACCGAAACCTCCAGCACCGTATAGCCCAGCGCGCGATAGCGTTCGAGGCGCTGGCGCGCGAGCGGCAGCGCGGCCTCTACGTCGATCTTGTTGAGCACGATGAGCGGCTTGAGGTCGTTGGCCTCGGCGGCCACGAGCGCGCGCCCGAGCAGGTCCTCGCTGAAGTGCGGCTCGGTGGCGAGCACGATCAGCAACTGGTCGAGGTTCGCCGCGAAGAGCTTCGACTTGAACTGGTCGGAGCGATAGAGCAGGTTGCGCCGCTCGCCGATCGCGACGATCACGCCCTGGTCGGCGGAAGTCGACTGATACTCGACGCGGTCGCCCACCGCAACCTCGCTCTTCTTGCCGCGCGGGAAGCATTGCAGGTGCGCGCCGCCGCCGTCGGGCGCGACGAGATAATGGCGCCCATGGGCGGCGATCACCACGCCGTGCAGCGTGGCGCCTGCAGCTTTTGCGTTGCCGGCGGCTTTGGATGCGCGCCGGTTCATGCGTGCGCGAGCAGTCGGTCGATCCGCTGCGAAGCCGGCGGATGCGAGTAGTAGAACGCGGTATAGAGCGGGTCGGGCGTGAGCGTCGACGCGTTGTCCTCGTAGAGTTTCACGAGCGCGTTGACGAGATGCTGCGCGTCCGTTTGCGTGGCGGCGAAGGCGTCGGCCTCGAACTCGTGCTTGCGCGAGGAGAGGCTGCCAAGCGGCGTAACGAAGAACAGGAACACGGGCACGGCGAGGAAGAACAGCACGAGCGCGAGCCCTTCATTGCCGCCGAGCAGCGACGGCCGCACGCCGAGCCCCTCGTAGAACCAGACGCGCTGCGAGAGCCAGCCGAGCAGGGCGAGCAGCGCGAGGCTGATCGCAAACGTGACGACCATGCGCTTGATCACGTGACGACGCTTGAAGTGACCGAGTTCGTGCGCAAGCACGGCCTCGATCTCGCTGCCGGACAGGCGCGCGAGCAGCGTGTCGAAGAACACGATGCGCTTGGATGCGCCAAAGCCCGTGAAATAGGCGTTGCCGTGCGCGGAACGGCGGCTGCCGTCCATCACGAACAGGCCCTTGGCCGCAAAGCCGCAGCGCTGCATGAGCGCTTCGATGCGTGAGCGCAGCGCTTCGTCGCGCAGCGGTTCGAACTTGTTGAAGAGCGGCGCGATGAAGGTGGGGTAGAGCACCAGCACGAGCATCTGGAAGGCGACCCATACGGCCCACGTCCAGAGCCACCAGAAGCTGCCCGCCTGCTTCATGAGCCAGAGCACGACGAAGAGCAGTGGAATGCCGAACGCGGCGCCGATCAGGAGCCCCTTGATGCGGTCCATGATGAAGATGCGCTTCGTCATGCGATTGAAGCCGAAGCGCTCCTCGACCACGAACTGGCGGTAGTAGTCGAGCGGCAGCTCGACCAGGCCGGAGATGGCGAGCACGGCCCCGACCAGCGCGATCTGGCCCACATATTCGCGCCCCATCGCATCCGAGATGCCGAGATCGAGCGCCTGCACGCCGCCGAGCAGCGTGAGCGCGATCAGCACCACGGCGCCGAGCACGATTTCGATCATGCCGAGGCGCGTGCGCGCGACCGTGTAGTCGGCGGCGCGCTGGTGCGCGGCGAGCGGGATGGTGGCGGTGAACTGCGCCGGCACCGCGCCGCGGTGGGCGGCCACGAAGCGGATCTGGCGCGACGCGAGCCAGAGCTTGGTCGCGACCATGGCGAGCACGCCGACGACGAATAGCACGCTGAAGTACAGCGCAGGGGAGGGGGACAGATTAGGCATCCAGGAAGTCCGTGGTATCTATGCGACAATTATATGTTCTCGCCGGCCGGGCATCGCATCCTGTCGATGCCGCGCACGCGCCGCGCCACCAACGCTCTTCGGGTTGCCTTTCATGACTGACATTACCGCTGCCGGCGCGCCGCTCATCGAGCGCACCGACATGAACCTGATCTGGCTCGATATGGAGATGACGGGCCTCGATCCCGACAACGACCGCATCATCGAGATCGCCGTGGTGGTGACGAACTCGACGCTCGAGAAACTCGTGGAAGGCCCCGTGCTGGCCATCCATCAGCCGGAGACGGTGCTCGACCGCATGGACGAATGGAACCGCAACACACACGGCCGCTCGGGTCTCACCGAGCGCGTGCGCGCTTCGACCGTCACGGAAGAAACCGCGACCGAGCAGATCATGGCGTTCCTTTCGCAATACGTGCCGCCGGGCAAGTCGCCGATGTGCGGCAACTCGATCTGCCAGGACCGCCGCTTCATGGCGCGCTGGATGCCCACGCTCGAGCGCTTCTTTCACTACCGCAACCTCGACGTGAGCACGCTCAAGGAGCTGTGCCGCCGTTGGCAGCCCACCCTCTACAAGGGTTTCCAGAAGCGCGCGATGCACACGGCGCTCGCCGACATCCACGAGTCGATCGACGAACTCAAGTACTACCGCGAGCACTTCCTCGTTCCGGCGCCGGGCATCGTGCCCGACGTGGCGGCAGGCGAGGCCGGCCCGGCACTCTGAGCGCCGTTGAGACACGCAGCAGCAGCGGCGCTGCCGCTGCTGCGCGATCGTTGAAGTTCGAGTGTCAAGCGCGCGGCGCCCGCTGCGCGTTCCTGGGCCGGAACGCCGCCACGACGTTCGGATCGGTTTCGATATACGGTCCGCCGATCAGGTCGATGCAGTACGGCACCGCAGCAAAAATACCGGGCACCTTCACCGCGCCCTGATCGTCGCGCAAGCCTTCCAGCGTTTCCTTGATCGACTTCGGCTGCCCCGGCAGATTGATGATGAGCGCCGCGTGGTCGTCGTTCTCGCGGATCACGGCAACCTGGCGCGACAGAATGGCCGTCGGCACGAAATTCAGGCTGATCTGGCGCATCTGCTCGCCAAAGCCCGGCATTTCCTTTGTCGCGACCGCGAGCGTCGCCTCGGGCGTCACGTCGCGGCGCGCGGGGCCGGTGCCGCCCGTCGTCAACACGAGGTCGCAGCCGAGGCCGTCCACGAGCGCCGTGAGCGTCGCGGAGATCGTTCCCGCGTCGTCGTGGATCAGGCGCGTTTCGGCGCGCCACGGCGTTTTCAGCGCGTTGCCGAGCCACTCCATCAGCGAGGGAATGCCCTTGTCCTCGTAGACGCCGCTCGTCGCGCGGTCGCTGACCGACACGAGGCCGATCACGAGTTCGTCAGGATGGCTGCGCTCAGGCTTCGTCATCTTCGCGGTCCTCGTCGGCACGCTCGTCGTCCTGGTCTTCGCTCTCGCCGGCGCCCTGGGCGCTCGCGTCCTTGATCCACTGGAACAGCTCGCGGAAGGACCTGGGCGGCTTGCCTTGCTCCTGCTCGCGGCGCGCGTTGCGGATCAGCGTGCGGCCTTCCTGCGGGTCGGCGGCGGGGTGCTGGCGGATGAATTCGGTGAGCGCGGCGTCGTCCGCGAGCAGCTTGTCGCGCGTGCGCTCGATCCAGTGCAGGCGGGCCGTGGCGGCCCTGTTCACGCCGCGGTGCTCGTCGAGCTTCGTGCGCAGCGCGGCGACTTCGGCCTCCGTGAGCCCGCGCATCATGCGGCCCACGTACTGGAGCTGGCGGCGACGGCCTTCGTGGTCGGTGATGCGGCGGCACTCGTGGACGGCGTCCGCGAGGTCTTCGGTCATCGGCATGCGCTTGAGCGCGTCCTTGGGCAGTTCCACGAGGGCCTGGCCGAGTTCCTGGAGCGCTTCCATGTCGCGCTTCAGCTGCGATTTGCTCGGGCGATCGTAGCCGTTGTCGTCTTGTTCGGCGACAGCGTCGTTCATCGGTTGAATGCGGGTTTTGCGTTTCATGGGGCGTATTGTAGCGTGCGCGCGCGTGCGGCTCGGGCTGGAAGTCGGCGGAAAGCGGCGCCGGCGGCCCGATGCGGGTGCGGGCATTGGTACGGCGGTTGGTGCGGGGGCCAGGCGGCGAAAGCGCCTGTGATGCGTGTTCACATACCTTGCTATGATCGCGGGATGCGCTTTGCGAACGCTGCGCGTTCCGAGGCACCTGAATCGACACCAGCGAAACACGACATCAGCGGGCCGCACCGGCCCAATACCGGACCGTAACGACAATGGCAGCAGACATCGAAGCCCGGCAACGCTTTTTCCCCCACACCCAGGACGAGCTGAAGGAGATCGCGTCAGACATCCTGCGGCATGCCAGCGCGCTCGGCGCGAGCGACGCCGCGACCGAGATTTCCGAAGGCGACGGTTTGTCCGTCTCGGTGCGGCGCGGCGAGGTCGAGACGATCGAGCACAACCGCGACAAGATGGTCGGCGTGACCGTCTATATCGGCAACAAGCGCGGCAACGCGAGCACCTCGGACTTTTCGCCGCAGGCGCTCAAGGACACGGTGGCTGCCGCGTACAACATCGCGCGCTTCACCGCCGACGACGACTGCGCGGGCCTCGCCGAGCGCGATCTGCTCGAAACAGCGCCGCGCGACCTCGACCTCTATCACCCGTGGAATCTCTCCGCCGACGAGGCCGTGGAAATCGCGCGCCGCGCCGAAGACGCCGCGTTCGCCGTCGACCCGCGCGTGAAGAATTCCGAAGGCGCGAGCGTGTCGGCGCAGCATTCGCAGTTCGTGCTCGCCACCTCGGGCGGCTTCATGCACGGCTATCCGTACTCGCGCCACTACGTTTCGTGTGCGCCTATCGCAGGCGTCGGCCGCAACATGCAGCGCGACGACTGGTACAGCTCGCGGCGCAGCGCGGCCGAACTGGCCTCCCCCGAAGCCGTCGGGCGCTATGCGGCCGAGCGTGCGCTTTCACGCCTGAACGCGCGCAGCCTCGACACGCGCAAGGTGCCGGTGCTGTTCGAGGCGCCGCTCGCGGCGGGCCTGCTCGGCGCGTTCGTGCAGGCTGTGAGCGGCGGCGCGCTGTATCGCAAGACGTCGTTCCTCGTCGACAGCCTCGGCAAGCCGGTGTTCGCGCCGCACATCCAGATCGTCGAGGACCCGCATGTGCCGCGCGCGGCCGGCAGCGCGCCGTTCGACGAAGAGGGCGTGCGCACGCAGCGCCGCGAAGTCGTGAAGGACGGCATCGTGCAGGGCTATTTCCTGTCGTCGTATTCGGCGCGCAAGCTCGGCATGCAGACCACGGGCAACGCCGGCGGGTCGCACAACCTGCAGTTCCAGAGCTCGCTCACGAAGCCCGAGGACGACTTCGAGGAGATGCTGAAAAAGCTCGGCACGGGCCTGTTGCTGACCGAACTGATGGGTCAGGGCGTGAACTTCGTGACGGGCGACTATTCGCGCGGCGCGTCGGGCTTCTGGGTGGAGAACGGCAAGATCCAGTACCCTGTGGAAGAAATCACGGTGGCTTCCACGCTGCAGGAGATGTTCCACCACATCGTCGCCGTGGGCGCGGATACGCTCGCGCGCGGCACGCGTCAGACCGGCTCGGTGCTGATCGAGCGGATGACGGTGGCGGGGCAGTAAGCGCCCTTTAGCGCCTTCTGCACAGGCTCGATGAAAAACGGCACGCCCTGGCGTGCCGTTTTGCTTTTGGGTGCCGCGCTGCGCGCCCCCGTCGATCAATCCCGCCGCACGTACCGCACGAAAGCGAAATCGAAGTCGTTCGGTGCATTCGCATGCAGCGACTCGCGCGACGTTTCCTGCCACACGTCGGGGTCGGGCGCGGGGAAGGTGGCGTCGCCCTCGAAGTCCGCGGAGATTTCCGTCACGACGAGTTCGCGCGCAAGCCCGAGTCCTTCGCCGTAGAGCTGCGCGCCGCCGATCAGGAACGCCGTGGGCGCCTGGTCCTGGGCCGCGAGCGCGAGCGCCTCGTCGAGGCTCGTGGCGGTGTCGCAGCCGGGAAAGCGCTTGCCCGCGTCGCGCGTCACGACGATGTTGCGGCGGCCCGGCAAGGCGCGGCCGATCGATTCGTGCGTTTTACGGCCCATGATGATGGGCGCGCCCATCGTGGTGCGCTTGAAGAACGCGAGGTCTTCGGGGAGCCGCCAGGGCAGCGCGTTGTCGCGGCCGATCACGCCGTTGCGGGCGCGCGCGACAATGAGAGTGAGCGTCGTCATCGAAAGGGTAGAGGTGCGAGGTTGTAAGCTGTTCGCAGTCATTCTACCCGAGCGCGCCGGGCGCCCCGACGCGCTTCCTCGCGGCATCGGCTGTTTCAGTCCTGCCCGTCGGTCGGCAATTCCGCCTGGTTCTCCGCTTCGCCGCCAAAGAACGTTTTTTCGTCGCGCAGGCCGTGCGTGCCCATCAGCCGGTAAAGCGTCACGCGCGAGATGCCGAGATCGGCAGCGGCTTCCGTGAGCCGGTGCCGGTGCCGCAGCAGCGCCGCCTCGATCGCGCGCCGCTCCGCGGCCTCGCGCGCCTGCGCGAGCGTGACCGTCTGCTGCGCGGTGAAGTGCGCGAGATCGAGATCCTCCGCCGAGATCAGCTTGCTTTCGGCCATCACGATCGCGCGGCGCACGCGGTTGATGAGCTCGCGCACATTGCCAGGCCAGTTGTAGTTGTACAGGGCCTCGATGGCGTCTGGCGTGAAGCCGCGGATGCGGCGCGCGCTGTCCTGCTTGAACTTGTGCAGCACGTGATGCGCGAGAATTTCGATGTCCTTGCCGCGCGCGCGCAGCGGCGGCTCGTCCACGCGCAGCACGCACAGGCGGTGAAAGAGGTCGGCGCGAAAGCGTCCGTCGCGCATCGCCGCCTCGAGATCGACGTGCGTGGCCGAAATGATGCGCACGTCCACGGGAATCTGCTCGCGGCCGCCCAGCCGCTCGATCTTGCCTTCCTGCAAAAAGCGCAGCAGGCTTGCCTGGCTTTCCAGCGGCAGGTCGCCGATTTCGTCGAGAAAGAGCGTCCCGCCGTTGGCCGATTCGACGCGCCCGATCTTGCGTTGGTTCGCGCCCGTGAACGCACCGCGCTCGTAGCCGAACAATTCGGATTGCAGAAGATGGTGCGGAATCGCGCCGCAGTTGATCGGCACGAAGGTCGCCTTGCGCCGCGCGGAGCGCTCGTGGATCGCGAGCGCCGTGAGTTCCTTGCCGGTGCCCGATTCGCCCGAGATGAATACGGTGGCATCGGTGTTGGCCACCTTGCGGATCGTGCGAAAGAGCTGCTGCATCGCTTCGCAGGTGCCGACCATCTCGTCATCGTCCTGGCTCGCGGCGGCGGCCGGCGTGTCGAGATCGCACAGCGACACCATGCCGAACGCGTGGCCCACGAGGTAGTCGAGCGTCGCATGCGCGACCGGCACGTGCACGTAGTCGAAGCAATAGTGGCGGATCAAGCGCCGCACTTCGGCGTCGGTGAGGCGCGTATCGTCGGTGAGCGCGATCCATCCCACCTGCTGCAGCCGCAGAATCGTCTCGAGGCCCGCGAACTCGCGCGGCGCGAAACCCGTGAGATCGATGATGCCGGCGTAGGCCGCCTCCGGCTTCACGAGGCGCGAGGCCTCGTGCACCGTGCGCGCGGTCGAGATTTCCCAGCCACGGCTCTTGAGGTAGGCACACAGCAGCGGGTCGGGCGTACGCGCGACATACAGCAGGGTGCGCTCGATGCCCGCCTCGGGCTTCGCATCGCGCGCGCGGCCCACGTCGGGGACATCTTCGGCAAGCGGCGGCCCGCCCACGGCGAGACGCTGCCCGGCTCCGGCGAGTGGTGTCACAGTGGCGCCCAGATGTGAGGATTCGCGCACGATCGGCCTCATGTGATCAGAAGGTGTAAGGGAATCGCACGCCGACGACGAAGTTCGGTGCATCGGGCGTGAGCCCGACGGACACCGCGCCGTTGATCGTCAGGTGCTTGTTCACCACGTGATTCAGGCCGAAGTTGAGCACCGAGGCGGTCGTCTGGCTGCCCGGCACGCCGGTCCAGGTGCCGCCCGGCGACTTGGTCTTCGACTGCGGCTCGATGGCCATGGTGTACGAAATGCTTGCCGAGTCCTTGTCCGAGAAGGCGAGCGCTACGCCGCCGCCGAACTGGATGATGTCGCCGAGCTTCACTTCGGCAGGCTCGGTCTGCCCGATCACCGAGGAGATGTCGGCGAACGAGCGTGAGATGTTGTACGTGTATGAGAAGCTGCCGAACAGCACCACGGGGTCGTAGGTCTTCAGCACCGAGATGCCGGCCGTGACGTTCCAGAAGCCCGTGCCTGTAGGCAGCTTGCTGGGAGCGACGAGATTGGTGTTGTCGGGCGTGATCTGCTGAACCTTGATGCCGAACGGCGAGGTGCCGGTCGCCGTTTTCACGCGCAGGCTGCCGACCACGTCGGGAATGCTGTTGGTTTCCTTCAGGAACTGGTAGTAGATCCCGAAGTTCACGTCGCCGATGGCGTTCGAATTGACCGATGCATCCGTGAGCGTGCTGGCCGAGCCGCCCGCGCCACCCACGATGAAGGTGCTGTGCCGGTAGACGTAAGGCACGTCCACATCGATGCTCATGCGGTCCGTGAGGCCGTAGCGCGTGTCGAGGTCGGCCGTGATCGTGTGCGACTTGGTCTGCCCCAGATTGATGTTGCCGAGGAAGATCGCGTCGAGTGCAAGAAAGCCTGAAAGCTGGAGCTGGCGCCGATCGTAGTAACTGTCGCTGATGCCCCAGTCCAACGTCAGCTTGTGGTCGAAGAGCGGCGCGTGCTCGCGCTGCACGACCGCCTCTTCGGCTTGCGTGCGCGACGGCTCGGCGCTCTTTTGCGTCTCACCCACGGTCGGGCTGCCGGTGTTGGGGATGACGCCCGGGTTGATACCAACGGGCGCGCCCTGCTGCGGCCCGCTCGCGGCCGAAGTGCCGGTCGCACCATTGGTCGCGCCCGCGTCGGGCGAGGGCGGGTTCACCGGCACGCCCGTGGCCGTGCCGGTGAGCGAACCCGGCGCCGTCGCGCCCGGCAGCGCCTGGGCGAGCGGCGGCAGGGGCACAGGCAGACCGTCTGCGCCCGGCTGTTCCGCGACCGTCGAGTAGGACGCGGCGTCAGGCGCGCCCGCGCCCGGCATGCCGCGGCCGCGTTGCGCCATTTCGAGGTTCGTCACCTGGCGCTCCAGCGACTGGATTTGCCTCTGCTGCTCGTCGACGACGCGCATGAGTGTATTCAGGCGGTCTTCGATCGACTGGCTTTGTAGCGCCTGCGCGTGGGCGGATTGCGAGAGCGCGAATAGTAAGACGGCTGCTGGAATGGCGGCCAGCGACACGTGTGGCGCGGCCGCCCTGGACATCATCTTCATTGTTCTTCCCCCGGGATCGAATGCGGGCGCCCGGCGGAACCCCCTGGTTCCAAGCCCGCGCACGTCGATGCTCCTCATTCAAAGTGCTGCTTCTCGCGCGGGTCCTTGCCCGCGTGGTGGTCTCCTTGACTGGCACGTCTCGTGTAGGCCCTCGGTTAGTGGAGATTTCGCAGAGCCTGTAATACGCCGGTCTGCCGGATCATTTGCGACGTCATCTGCTGCGTCTGCAGACTCAGTTGCAACTGGTTGGCGACCTGCTGGTTGTTGCCTGCGACCTGGAGTAACTGGGCGATCGCGCCGGCTTGCTGCATGTTGCCCGGCACGATGTTCTGCGTGGCGATGCCCGCCGGCGTCTGCAGCGTCACGTTGACGCCGTTACTGCCGAACGAGATGCCCGCTCTTATGCTGCCGGTCGCGTTCGATGCCGACGCGCTCGACTGGTTGGCGGCGCCTGGCAGATTCGCGAGGTGCGGCGCGTTGTTGTCATAGGAGATGGTGGCGGCATTGGCGCCCGTATTGCCGTTGCCGGCCACCTGGGTGATCTGCGAGACGCCGTTGATCGAGACGTTCTGGCCGCCGGTGGCCGTCGCGTTCGGGTTGGCGCCGCTGTTTGCGCCCGTGGCCCCGCTCTGCGTCGGGTCGATCACGGTTGCGTAGGTCTTCACCTGCGCGCTCACCTGGTTGGCCGCGTTCTGGGCGACCGTGAGCGCGCCTTGCGCGACTGCGGTCGCGCCGTTTGGCAATTGCCATTGAGAAAGCAGGTTCAGAACGAACCCGGAAATCATGTCGCTGCCGGCATATTTGCCGGTCTGATGCGCGAGCACGTCGTCGCCGACGGCTTCGCAGCGGATGCCTTGCGCCTGTCCGTCGGCGTTCGCGAGAAACGCCGGCACCGGTTGCGGCAAGCCGATGCCTTCAGCCGCTAGCGCACCGCTCGAAAAAGCGCAGGCGAGCGCGCAGACGGCTGCCGCGATGCCACACTGTGAGAGGTTGCGTTTCATGATTCTTCGGACTTCAGAACATGACGGCCTTATCGAGGCCGTACTCGAAGAAGGGAGTCGCCGCGGTGCCATTGAGCAAGGCTTGTTCACGCAGCTTGAGCGCGAGCGACTCGTTGTTCTGCAACAGCGGAGAGTCCTCCAGGAACGGTTTGCCGAGCACCGCGAAGACGAGGCCGTTCCATGTTTTGGCGAAGTCGTCTTCGGCGACGATCCGGTTGCCGAGCGCGGGGTCCGCAATGAAGATGCGGCCGTTCTCGGCGTGCTTGACGATCACGAAGTGCTCATAGCCATCGATGTTCATGAGCACCAGCACGGGAATCTGCAGGTGGTAGAGCGCGTCGGTATTGACGCGAAAACCGCGGCCGCGCAAGCCGATCGTCTCGACGAACTTCTTCATGTCGAGCATGGAGAAGCCGTTCTTGACGACCACCTCGGGCGTGGAGAACACCATCATCTGGCGGATCAGCTCAGGTTCGGGGATGTCGATGCCGTAGCCATACTTGAGCAGTGTGGCGAGTGCGGCGGCGCCGCAGCTGTAGTCGTACTGCTGGCTGACGATGCTGCGATAGCGCAGGTCCCGCATCGAGTGGAGCGGCAGCTTCACCGGCACGCCGACGAGGTGGGTCGCGTCGAGCGTCGACTGCTGCGCATGCACAGGCACAAGGGCTGCGCTGGCCGAGAGCGTCAGCGCGACGACAAACATCCTTGATGCCGGGGTCGATACGGGCCCGGACATGGTGGTCTCCTGCCTTCTGGTATGCGCGCCGGCTGCGGTGGGACAGCCGGCGCGCGTTGCTTGCTGCGTTTTCTGCCTGGGGCGAGCCCAGTTCCTGCAGTGCTGCCAATCGTGCTTAGTGGCCGTTGTTCATCGCGGCGATTGCCATGCCGTTGTGCTGCAGGTTGCCGATGCCGCCGGCAATGTTCACGCCGATGTTGCCTTGCGCGCCGGTGAGCGTATTGGCGCCGAGGCTGGCCGTACCCTGGAACTGGCCGACTGCCGACATGTTGGCGTTCTGCGAGCTGTTATCCGTCGCGACCATCGCAACCGTCGAGTAGGCACCCGGGGTTGCCGTCGTCACCGAGCCCGCAAGACTGTTGTTCTGCGCGTTGCCGATGCCGGATGCGACGTTCACGCCGACGTTGCCCGATACGTTGGCGAGAGAGCCGTCGCCGACAGACGCGTTCAGGTTGAAGTTCTTCACGTGGGCGCTACCGCTGGACGCCTGCGTGTTGAAGATCTGCGCGTTGCCGAACACGTTGCCCATGTCGACGGAAGCGAGCGCGACGTCGTTGCTTTGCGCGTTGTTGATGCCTTCAGCGATGTTCACGCCGAGGTTGCCCGTCACGCCGGTTGCTGCGCCGTTGCCGGTATTGGCGTCGAGCGTGCCCGCCTGTTGTGTGTTGATATGCTGCGTAACGGAGCCGGTGGTGTGCTCGTCGACGGTGTTGAGCGAGTCGCTCACGTTGTAGCCCCAGCTCTTGCTCGAGCTCGAGCTGCGCGACGACGAGTGGCTATGCGAATCCGAGCTGGAGCTCGACGAGCTGTACATGGATGCGTACGTGCTCGACGAGTTCTTCGACTTTTCGCTCGTGCCGTTCACGCTCGTCGAAAGCGCGGCGCTGGCCGTGCCGTCAGCATGAGCCGTATTGGCGGTCGTCGAGCTGTTGCTCGTATTCTTGTTGTTGTTCACGGACCAGGCCGCGCCGACGTTCGTCGTGTCGCTGTTGTTGTGCGAGTTGGTCGTGGTGTGCGACGTGCTTTCCGAGCCAGTGAGGTCGATGCCCGCCGAGCCGTTCCGGTGGTTGCCGGTGTGCGACCACGATGCGTTGGCCTGGAGGCTGCCATTGCCGCTCTGCGACTTCGTCGACGTGTTGTTGCCTACGCTGCTGTAGCTCGTGCCAAGGGCCGCGCTGCCTGTGTCGCTATAGGTGCTGGCAGTCGTGTGGTCATGTGTGCTGCCATTGTCGGTCGCGACGTGATAGTCGGCGCTCGCGCTTGCGTTGAAGGTCTTGCTGAAGCTCGAGTTGCTCGACGAGCTCTTCGAGTTCGACGCATTCACTTGATGCGAATGCGACGAACTGCTCGACGACGACGAGCTGCTCGACTCGCTCGAGCTCGAGGACTTCGAGAAGGAATTGCTGCCCGTGCCCGTCACGCTCCACGTGGTGTTGTTCACTGCCGTGGTGATCTTGCCGCTGTTGTAGCTTTGCGCTTGCGGAAGCAGCGTGCCGCCACCGGTGGTCTGGTTGTTGTTGATGACGGCGCCGGCGGTGCTCGAAACCGAGACGCAGCCGAACAGCGCGACAAAGCCTTCGATGCCCACGTATTGCGTGACGCCTGTGGCGTTGAAGAGATACGCCGAATTTGCCGCGTGAGCGGAGCCTACCGCCGACGCAAGAACTGCCGCTGCTATGAGGGTGCGCTTCATGATTTCGCTCCGATACTGAGTGGTCAGTTAAAAAAGAGTGCCCGCCGGGGGACGGAGCACAAAACTGTTTGCCGTAGCGTTACCGGCGCCGGCCGTCTGGTTCACCTGCACGAGGCCCGTCGCATTCCTGAATGCCGCATTGTCGATGCGTACCTCACGAATACCCCCTGCCTGGGCCATTTGCCCCTGACCGCCGTTTTGAGCAGCCGCCGCGGACAGTTCGCCGTCCGAGACCGCCACTACACCAATCGCACCACTGCTGATGAGAGCAGTGTTGCGCTGGACATTGCCCACGCCCGCCGACTGATTCACCATCATTGCGCCGTTCGCGTTTGCAAAAGCTCCTGCACCTATCGTCGCGCTCGCGCCCTTGAGTCGCGCCGTGACGCTGGCGAGCTGCTCGTCGCCGTTGACGTTGATCGACACGTTGCCGGTCGTGATCGTCAGCTGGTTGGCCTGCGCGTTGTCGACACCCGCGGTCTCGTTCACCGTGAGCGCGCCGGTCGTCGAGGTGGCGGCGCCCGGGGCGATGCTCGCCGTCGCGCCGACGCTCACCTGGGCCTGCGCGGCGCTCGCGAAGGCGAGCGCGGCGACGCCGGCAAGCGCGCCGGAAAGCGCCGTGCGCCACGCGCGTGACGTCTGGACAGAACGGCTCATTTCATGCCTCCCATGGCGCCCGAAAGTGGGGCGAGCGCGCCTGTGATCGTCGAGGAAATCGTGCCCCCGAGACCGGCGCCGACGCCGCCGGTCGCGCCGGCACCGGCCGCCACATTCGAGCCGGTTGCGCTGCCCGTGAGAATGCGCGTGAGCGCCTGGACGCCGGCGGTCTGCGCGCTCAATGCGCCGTTCGCGTTGACGCCGCTCGAGCCGTGCGCGTTGGTGAGATCGGTGTCGGTGACGAGCGTCGCCATCGCCGGGTCGAAGCTGTTCTTGGGGAAGGTCGTGGCGCGCACGAGCACCGGGTCCTGATTCTTCGGCACGTTGTCGAAAGCGCTGCGCGGCGTGATGTCTCGTTCGACGATGACGTCGCCAGGGTTCGTGACCTGCTGGGCGGCCACGCCCGCCGTGACGCTCGCGGCCAGTAAGCCGCACAGGGCGGCGGCGAACTGGACCGACCGGCGGCGGGCGCCGCGCGTCGAATTGCGTGCTCTCATGCTGGTCTCCTCCTGGCCGGAGTCGGCACATCGGCGCCTCGTCCGGTCATTTCGTCCTGGTCGCGCGTGTTCGCAGCGAACCAGGACACCGCGCCGCAAGCGGCGCGGGTGCTATCTCATCGTTACTTTCTCGTGTAGCTCGCGAGGTTGCCCTGCGTGTTCTGGGTCGCGTCGACAGGGATCGGCAGCGGTGCGGGCGGCGCGATTTCGTCCCAGAGCGTCACGTTGTTGTTGCCGCGCATCAGTTGCGGGGTGGCAGCCATCATCACCATGCCGACGGCGCCGCCGCGCTGGCGCGAAAGCGTCTGGTCGTCGAGAGAGCCGATGCCCGCGAAGACGCTGTCATTGCCAAAGGCGACGGGGTCGGCCGGGGCGGGGGCGCTGGCGGCCGTGTTGCTGGCCGGGGCCGCGGCGGTCGAAGTCGCGTCGCTGGCCGGCGTGCCCACTGCTAGCGTGGCGGGAACGAGTGCCGCAGGTGTTGCAGGAACGACATCCGGGGTGGCGCTGGCGACGCTGGCAACCGCAGTTGGCGCGGTAGGTGCATCGTCCACTGCCTGTGCGCGAGCACCGGGCGAGAGGAGGAGGAGGGCGGCGGGAACGAGCATGGCGGCACATGCACTGCCGTAGCCAATGACACTGCGCCGGACCTGCTGGATGTTGAGTCGCATGGCGTATCTCCTGATGCGAGACATTTAGCGAAACGTGTGCCATCGCCCGCAATCCATTGATACGCTTCGAACCGCACTATTCTCTGCAAATTTTGAATGGCGGATATTCGCCAAAATGTTTCAGCGCTGAAACGTGGGGCTGTTTAAACCCGTTTGGAATGCGATACGGGTTTCAAAGGAGAACGTTTGCGCGCCAGACACTTAACTATTGAGAGAAAGGAAACATCCGTAATTCTTTCTGCACTGACAAAATGCCGGAAAACTAGTGGAAACATTTCCATCGGTCCCTTATCCATTCCCATTGCATAAATTCTATCCAAGTGCCACGAGGCTATAGTAAGCTTCAGAAAAAGCCGTAATGCCTAAAAGAAAACGCCCGCAACTGGGCAAGTTGACACACACGCCACAACTCGGGGATTCACTGTCAGCAAAAGCATGCGCGTTCACTGTTTTTCAGGTACGCGAAAGCCGCTTTTTGCTGCGTGTCTGTACATTCAGGTGCGTGCCGTCATTCCCAAACGATGGTGTTGGCAAGAGGATCTGAATAATGGAACCTGCAACGCGGCAATTGGTGTACGTGACGCGAAAACCGGTCGAAGCGTTGAACGAGCGGTTCCACGAGCGTGGCTGGCAGGTGGAGATCGTCGGCAACGCACGGGACGCGCGGCGCGCTCTGCGCGCAGGGATGCCTGCGGGCGGGCTGCTCGATCTTTCCAGCGAATTCCATCTACATGAAATCGGCTCGTTCGAGCCGTGCCTCACGCTGCCCAATGTCGGCTGGGTGGCTGCGACCACGACGGGCCAGCTGCAGGACGCAACGCTGCGCCGTCTGGTGCGCGATTACTGTTTCGATTACGTAACGGTCCCCTGGAACGGCGATCGGATCGTCGATTCCGTCGGCCACGCGTATGGCATGGTCTCGCTCTGCGAAGTCGCCTCGAACGACACCACGGGCGGCACCGAAGGCGAAATGGTCGGCTCGTGCGAGGCGATGCTGGCGCTGTTCCGCTCGATCCGCAAGGTCGCGCTGACCGATGCGCCGGTGTTCATCTCCGGCGAGTCGGGCACGGGCAAGGAACTCACGGCGGTGGCGATCCACGAGCGCTCGGCGCGCCGCAGCGCGCCGTTCGTGCCGATCAACTGCGGCGCCATTCCCCCGCACCTGCTGCAGTCCGAGCTGTTCGGCTACGAGCGCGGCGCGTTCACGGGCGCGAGCCAGCGCAAGATCGGCCGGGTCGAATCGGCCAACGGCGGCACGCTTTTTCTCGACGAAATCGGCGACCTGCCGATGGAAAGCCAGGCGAGCCTGCTGCGTTTCCTGCAGGAAGGCAAGATCGAGCGCCTGGGCGGTCATCAGTCGATTCCCGTGGACGTGCGCATCATCTCGGCCACGCACGTCGATATGCGCGCGGCGATGGTGGAAGGGCGCTTCCGCCAGGATTTGTATCACCGTCTGTGCGTGCTGCAGATCGACGAGCCGCCGCTGCGCGCGCGCGGCAAGGACATCGAGCTGCTCGCGCGACACATGCTCGAGCGCTTCAAGAAGGACGGCAGCCGGCGCCTGCGCGGCTTTTCGCCCGACGCCATCGCCGCCCTGCACAACTACAGCTGGCCCGGCAACGTGCGCGAGTTGATCAACCGCGTGCGGCGCGCCATCGTGATGTCGGAGGGCCGTGCGATCACGGCGCGCGATCTCGAACTCGGCGACTACGTCGAGGTGGTGCCGGTCTCGCTCGCCCAGGCGCGTGAAGCCGCCGAGCGCCAGGCCATCGAACTTGCGCTGCTACGCCACCGCGGCCGCCTCGGTGACGCCGCCCAGGAACTCGGCATCTCCCGCGTGACGCTGTACCGGCTCTTGTGCGCGCATGGCATGCGCCATATGGAAAGCGAGCCGCTCGCGCCGCATCCGGGCGGCCTGGCTTCGGGCGGTTGAGGCGGAGTGGGGTTGCCTGAGGGCGCTTGACGTCGATTGAGGCGACCGGCACTTTCGTGCTCTACGCGTGGATCGCGCGCCGTCGCTTTGCGCAGCCTTTGCCATGCGTTTCGTTTCGCTGCGTCTTATAGCGTCGCGAGACTTTCTCCGGGCTCGTCGTAGTCCGTCCTGTGGGCGTTCCGCCCTTGTCACCGTTGCGTGATGCACTTGCGCTTTCGGCGCGGCCGACCCGGGACGCGCGCGCCGGGTAAAATCCTCCTTTTCCATCCTGAATCCGAACCGGGCGCCACGTGCCCGACGAGGGAACCGCGCATGAAACAGTATCTCGAGCTCGTCCGCTCGATTCTCGACACCGGCACCTGGCAGGAAAACCGCACCGGCATCCGCACGATCAGCCAGCCGGGCGCCATGCTGCGCTTCGACCTGCAGGAAGGCTTCCCCGCGGTGACGACGAAGAAGCTGGCATTCAAGTCGGCCGTGGGTGAGCTGATCGGATTTTTGCGCGCCTCGCGCAGCGCAGCCGACTTCCGGGCGCTGGGCTGCAAGGTCTGGGACGCCAACGCGAACGAGAACGCCCAGTGGCTCGCCAACCCGTACCGCCAGGGCACGGACGACCTGGGCGACGTGTACGGCGTGCAATGGCGGCGCTGGCCTGCTTACAAGGTGCTCGACGGCGACGCCGCCGCACAGCTCGTCGACGCGCAGTCGCGCGGCTATGCGCGCGTGGCAGAATTTACCGAGGATGGCCGCTCCAAGGTGCTGCTCTACAAGGCGGTGGACCAGCTGCGTCAGTGCCTCGATACGATCATGAGCAACCCCACCGACCGGCGAATTTTGTTTCATGGCTGGAATCCGGCCGTGCTCGAAGAGATCGCGCTGCCGGCTTGCCATCTGCTGTACCAGTTCCTGCCGAACCCGACAAAGCGCGAAATCTCGCTGTGCCTCTACATCCGCAGCAACGATGTGGGCCTCGGCACGCCGTTCAACCTCACCGAAGGCGCGGTGCTGCTGCACCTGGTGGGCCGGCTCACGGGCTATACGCCGCGCTGGTTCACGTACTTCATCGGCGACGCGCATATCTACGAGAACCAGCTCGATATGCTCAACGAGCAGCTGCGCCGGGAGCCGTACGCGAGCCCGCGTCTGGCCATCTCCGAGCGCGTGCCCGAGTACGCGAAGACGGGCGTCTACGAGCCTCAGTGGCTCGAAAAGGTCGAGCCGTCGGACTTCTCGCTCGTCGACTACCGGCATCACGAGCCGCTGACCGCGCCGATGGCAGTGTGAGGCGCTTGCATTTGCGTGAGTGGCCGGTATGACCGCGCCATGAATAAAGCCCGCGAACGGCGACGTTCGCGGGCTTTTTCGTTGGCGGCGCGTCGATCAGCCGTGGTGGCGATCGTCGTGATTGCCACCGCTTGCACGCTCTTGCGGATGAGGCGCGGGCTGCGGCTGCGGACGCGGTTGGGGCTGCGGCTGCGGGCGGGCCTCCGCGTGCTGCTGCGGCTGGGGCTGGGGCTGCGGATGGAATTCCGGGCGCGGCTGCGGTTGCGGCTGCGGACGGGCTTCGGCGCGCTGCTGCGGTTGAGGCTGCGGATGGAATTCCTGACGCGGCTGGGGCTGGGGCTGCGGACGGACCTCGGCGCGCTGCTGCGGTTGCGGCTGGGCTTGCGGACGGACCTCGGCACGCTGTTGCGGCTGCGGTTGCGGCTGCGCTTGCGCTTGCGGATGAAACTCGGGGCGCGCCGCGGGCTGCTGCGCCGGCCGCGCCTCGGCTTGCTGCGGCATCTGCTGGCCGTGCTGCGCCGCGGCTGGCTCGGGCATCCGTTGCTGCGCTTGCGGCTGCGGCTGGCCACGCGCCGCGTCACGCTGCTCCTGCATCGCGACGGCGGGCGGGCGGCCTGCCTCGTTGCTGCCCGGCTGGCCTCGTGTGGCCATCGGCGCGTGCGGCTGTGTCCAGGCCGGTTGATGCACTTCGCCGCGCGCCGCGTTGGCCGCGTTCATCGCGCCCGGGCCGGGCTGACCGGCTGCAGGCGCGCCGCCTCCGGGCCGGCCCGCAAACTGCGGCGGACGCGGCACGCCATGTTCCTGCGCGGCAGCAGGCGGCATGCCCGCCTGGCCATGTTCGGGGCCACGCGGCATGGCGTTGGCGGCTGCGGCGCCCGGTTGGGGGGCGCCGCCAGGCATGTCCGGACGGCCGGCTTGCGCCTGCGGGGCCGCCGGCCTGCCCGTCGCACCAAGCACCGGTGAGTGCGGCGGCACGACACGCACGTTCTGTGCGGGCCACGCGCCGTGAGCTGCGGCAGAGAACGGCGAGGACGGCGCATGCGCCGGCGCCGAGACGCGCACCACGGGCGCGCCTGCCCCCGGCACCGTGCCGCCGGCGTGGGCGAAGCGCTGCGCGAGGTTGTCGTGGAATGCGGGCGGTGCGACGGGCGCGCGCGTGGCGACGACCTGACGCTGATTGAGCGCCGCGGGCGGCCGGTAGTCGGCGCGGCGCATGTTGGGCCCGAAGCTGCCCTTCACAGGCGCGATGCCAGGCGTGCCCGGGTCGATGCGCGCATTGCGCCATTGCTGCGGATCGACACGCTGCGCGAACCGCGAGACCGGCTGACCGTGGACGAACGCCGTGGCCGGTACCGCCGTCACCGCACCCGGCGCGCGATAGTTCACGTAGGTGTTGTGAACGTTGATATTCGTGATGTTGACGTCGCGCCGGTAGTTGTTGACGACGACGGTCTGGTTCACGCGCTCGTAGTAGTGCGGGCTCCAGCCGCCCCAGTGCGGATGCCATGGCTCACCCGGCCCGAGCGCGAACCACGCGACGCCCGCGGCCGCGACGCCGCCTACCGCGAGGTTGACGCCCCAGTCCGTGCCGCCGTCGCCGCCGCCCACGAACGCGACCAGCGCCGGCGCATAGACGGGCGGCGCGCTTTCGACGACCGGCCCGGGCACCCACGCCCACGAATCGTCGACGTAAGCCCAGCGTCCGTAGTGATATGGCGCGAAGCCCCAGGGCGCGTCATCGACCCACGTCCAGCCCCACGGCGCCTGCCACACCCAGTGGCCGTCGTGATACGGCGCCCAGCCGGTGGGCACCGAGTTCGGCGTCCAGACTTCGCCGTATTGCGGATCGTTGCGCCACGTGCCGTTGTTGTCGAGGTCCTGGTAGCCCGGGACGTCGCGCGAGACATAGCGCGCCGAGACCGAGCGGTCCTCGGCGGCGTCGCGCGCGAGCCCCCACTGGTCGAAGGCGTCCGGCGGCGGCGTCTGGTCGCTCGCCACCTGCTGCAGGTCGGTGCCGGCGAAGCGGATCTGCTGGCCGGCCGTCATCGGCGTCTGACCGTTTTCGCCGTACACGGTCACGCTCCCGCTGCGCACGGTGACGGTCGTGCTGCTGCCGTCGGGTGCCACATCCACGCGATAGTCGCCGGGGCTCGTCACGCCGAGTGCGAGGTTCGGCGTGTCGATTTCATACGAGCTGCCGGGCGGCACTTCGCGCACACGCGTCGAGAGCGTGCCCTGCGCGATCTTGAGCTGCGCGGTTTGATCGTCGAGATTGAGGACGTCGAGGCTCGTTTGCGCGCCGAGGCGCACCGCCGTCGAGCCGATGTGCATTTCCGAGCGCCCATTGGCGTCGTTCCAGAGCTGGTCGCCGGTCGTGAGCGGGCGGTTGAGCTGCGCGTACGACCAGTCGCTCGCGCCGGCCGGCTCGGTGGTCACGGCGCCGGCCATGTAGTCCAGACGCGCGACGCGGCTCGGCGGATCGCCGCCCGTGGCAGCGGGGGCGGTCGCGGCATCGGGCGGCGCTGCCTGCGCGAAGACCGCGGGCGCGGCTGCGAGGTTCAGCGCCGCGAGCGCGGCGAGCGCAAACAGCGTGCGGCGCGAAGTGCGCCGAAACTGGGTGATCGTAGGTGTGCGCGTCATCATTGTTCTCCTGTCGATGGGATTTGGCGCTTTGCTGCCGCAGCGTTTAGCGCTATCCCATGCAGGGCACTGTATCCGGCGGGCTTGTTTCCATGCTCACGGATTTGTTAAGGCTTATGCACCAGATGTAACAGAACGTGTGACCGCGCGCGAAACGCGCATTTTTGCGCGCGAAACGCGCATTTTTGCGCGCGAAATCGGCGATGTTGTACGGTAATTGTCAGCTAATTCCGCGCGTGCAGCTGGTGTCTCAGGCACCGGCGATTGCGTCGAACTCGCGCTGTCCCTTGGGTGTGATGCGCAACACGCGCGGGCGGCTCGTGCGCTCGATCCAGCCGCCCTGCGTCCACGAATCGAGCAGCGCCGCGCCGAGTGCGCCGCCCAGGTGCGGCCTGCGCTCGCTCCAGTCGAGGCAGGTGCAGGCGAAGCGCCGCCGCCGCGCGCGCAGCGCCGCCACGTCCACGCCCCAGGCCGCGAGACGCGTTGCGCCCTCGGGGGTGGCTTCGAGGGTGTCGCCGTCGCGCACCAGCAGGCCGCCGTCCACGAGACGTTCGAACACCCGCACGGCCACTTCGCCGGCCATGTGGTCATAGCAGGTGCGCGCATGGCGCATCTCGAGGGGCACCGTACGCGCGGGGCGCGGCGCCGGGCGTTGCGAGGCGACGGTGTTGGACACCTGCGCGACGTTCATGAGCGCCTCGATCGCCGCAGCGATCTCGGGGTTGGCGATGCGGTAGTAGCGGTGGCGGCCGCGCACGTCGAGCGCGAGGAGCCCGCCGTCGGTCAGGCGCGCGAGGTGGCCGCTCGCCGCCGAAGGCGACAGCCCCGCGATCATCGTGAGTTCGCCCGCGGGCCGCGCGCTGCCGTCCATCAACGCCCACAGCATGGCGGCGCGGCCCGGATCGGCGAGGAGTGCGGCAACGCGTGCGAGGCCCGGGAAGTGGCTCGACTCGTCGGTGGCGGGAAGGCTCATGGCGGCTCCTTCATGGTTGCGATGGCGGCTGACGCCGCCCACACCGTGACTTTAGCGAATTGTCGCATTCGACGTTTCAGTCTATGGTGAAGTGTCGATTGCAACCACTCGAGATCCCCGCGGTGAGGTCGAGGCATTGCCTGCGGCGGTACATACTGCGGTGCGCCAGAGCCCCGCGCTAAAATCGTTCATTCACGCAATCGGCCCGGCCTTTCATGAAACGCTTCCTCGCTCTTTTTGCCGTCGCCGCGCTCGCCGCCTTGTGCACCGCCTGCGCAGGCGGTTCCGCGCCGTCGTCGAGCGGTGCCAGCGGCATCACGATGTACGGCACGATCGACGAGGGCATCACGTTCCACAAGTGAGCGGCCTGGCATCATCTGGCAGTTTTTGATGTTGCTTTGGCCTGACTGCCAAAGGCGCGCGTGCGATGATGCAGACAGATCGTCAGCATCGAGTCCGCCGCCATGCCGTCTCAACCGCCGTCCCAAACGCCCGCACGCCATGTCGTGTTCGCCGTCGCGCCGGAGCTCGTGCTGCTCGACGCCTGCGGTCCCGTCGAGGCGTTCTGGCGCGCCGAGCTGACGATGCGTGTCGCGAGCGGTATCCGCGGCGGCGATCCCTGCGCCTACCGCACGACGCTTGCCTCGGTCGCCGGCGGCGTGCTGCCCACCTTCGCGGGCATGCCCATCGTCACCGAACGGCTCGACACGCTCGACCCTGCCACGATCGACACGCTGATCGTCCCCGGCGTCCCCATCGACGACACCACCGCGCTGCAACCCGAACTCGTCGCCTGGATCGCAGCGGCCGCGCCGCACGCGCGCCGCGTCGCGTCGGTCTGCACGGGGGCGTTCTATCTCGCGGCAGCGGGGCTGCTCGACGGTCGCCGCGCGGCCACGCACTGGCGCAACGCGGCGCAGCTCGCGCGCCGTTTTCCCCGTATCGAAGTCGATCCCGAGCCGATCTTTATCCGCGACGAGCGCGACGGCTGCGTGGTGTGGACGTCGGCGGGTGTGACGGCGGGCATCGATCTCGCGCTCGCGCTGATCGAGGAGGACTGCGGCCATGCGGTCGCGATGCAGGCGGCGCGCCGCCTCGTCGTGTTCATGAAGCGGCCCGGCGGCCAGTCGCAGTTCAGCGAGGCACTCGCGGCCCAGGCCAGCGCGGGCGCGGAGTTCGACGCGCTGCACGGCTGGATGGCCGCCAACCTGCACGGCGAGCTGAGCGTCGAGCGTCTGGCCGAAGAAGCGCGCATGAGCCCGCGTACGTTCGCGCGCCGATATGTCGACGCAGTGGGGCGCACGCCTGCGCGCACGGTCGCGGCGATGCGCGTGGAGGCCG
This sequence comes from Paraburkholderia sp. BR10936, assembly GCF_040965735.1. Taxonomy (NCBI): domain Bacteria; kingdom Pseudomonadati; phylum Pseudomonadota; class Betaproteobacteria; order Burkholderiales; family Burkholderiaceae; genus Paraburkholderia; species Paraburkholderia sp. BR10936. The sequence goes on along the minus strand of NZ_JBFRCM010000001.1, from coordinate 216,284 downwards.
CCGCCCACGCGCTCGTGCAGTCGCGCCGCCCGCTCAAGCGCATTGCGGCCGACTGCGGTTTCGGCACCGAGCAGAATCTGCGGCGCGCGTTCGAAAGGTCCTACGGCGTGCTGCCCCTCGACTATCGGGCGCGATTCGCGGCGAGCTAGAAACACCGCCGATGGCGTTTGGCAGGCGGCTGCGACTCTCTGTCTTATTGCGCTCGTATAATCAACGCCTCCTTACCCCACCATACGAGCCGCCGTACGCGGCTTTTCGCCATGAGCCAAGCCGAGATGAAGACGCCTACCCAGCCGCTGGACCGTTCGGAAACGACGTTCCGGTTCCTCGCCGAGCCGACTTCGGTGAACTTCGGCGGCAAAGTGCACGGCGGTGCGCTGATGAAGTGGATCGACGAGACGGCTTATGCGTGCGCCGCGGTCTGGTCCGGCCGCTATTGCGTCACGGTGAGCGTGGGCAATATCCGCTTTCGACGGCCGATTCTCGTCGGCAACATGGTCGAGCTGCGCGCGCGCGTGGTCGCCACGGGCCGCACGTCGATGCATATTCACATCACCGTGCATGCCGGCGATCCGAAGAGCGGCCAGCTACGGCTCACCACGGACTGCCTGATCGTGTTCGTGGCCGTCGACGAAAACGGCAATCCGATTCCCGTGCCGACTTACGTGCCAGAAACGGACGAGCAGAAGCGCCTCGCGAAGTACGCGCTCGACGTGAAGGAAGCGCTCGACGCGATCGTCGAACTCAAGCCCGAGGAAGTGGCGAAAGGGCAGGTTTAAGCAGGGTCGACACGCAGGCACGCTGTTGCGCCAGCATGAAAAAACGGGCGGCGAGGGTTTGAACCACGCCGCCCGTTTTGCATTTCAGCCCTGCAAATAGACCTTATTTCTTCGCGTTGCCGACCATCTCGCCGGGCTTCACCCATTCGTCGAACTGCTGCTCGGTCACGTGTCCCAGCGCGAGCGCGGCGGCCTTGAGCGTGGTGCCTTCCTTGTGCGCCTTCTTGGCGATCTGCGCGGCCTTGTCGTAGCCGATGTGCGGATTGAGCGCCGTCACGAGCATGAGCGATTCGTTGAGCAGCGTGTCGATGCGCGAGCGGTTCGGCTCGATCCCCACCGCGCAGTGATCGTTGAAGCTGAGCGCACCGTCGGCGAGCATGCGGATGGACTGCAGCACGTTGTGCGCGATCATCGGGCGGAACACGTTCAGCTCGAAGTTGCCGCTCGCGCCTCCCATGTTCACGGCAACGTCGTTGCCGAACACCTGGCAGCAGAGCATTGTCACGGCTTCCGACTGCGTAGGGTTCACCTTGCCCGGCATGATCGAGCTGCCCGGCTCGTTCTCGGGAATCGACAGCTCGCCCAGGCCGCAGCGCGGACCGCTCGCGAGCCAGCGAATGTCGTTGGCGATCTTCATGAGGCTCGCCGCTACGGTCTTGAGCGCGCCGTGCGCGAACACGAGCGCGTCTGCGGCGGCCATCACCTCGAACTTGTTGGGCGCGGTGACGAAGGGCACGCCCGTCAGCTTCGCAATGCTTTCCGCCACCTTGTGCGCGAACTGCGGATGCGCGTTCAGGCCCGTGCCCACGGCCGTGCCGCCCTGCGCGAGTTCATACAGATGGGGCAACGAAGATTCCACGTGCTTGATGCCGTGATCGAGCTGCGCAACATAGCCCGAGAACTCCTGGCCGAGCGTGAGCGGCGTGGCGTCCTGCAGGTGCGTGCGGCCGATCTTCACGATGTCGGCAAAGGCCTTCGCCTTCGCATCGAGCGTATTGCGCAGCGTCTTGAGCGCCGGCAGCAGATGCTTGACGATGCCGTAGGCGGCGGCCACGTGCATCGCGGTCGGGAACACGTCGTTGGACGACTGGCCGCGGTTGACGTCGTCGTTCGGATGCACCTTGCGCGCCTCGCCGCGCTCCCCGCCCAGAATCTCGCTCGCGCGGTTCGCGATCACCTCGTTGAGATTCATGTTGGTTTGCGTGCCGGAGCCCGTTTGCCAGACCGCAAGCGGGAATTCGCCCGGATGCTTTCCCGCGATGATCTCGTCGGCGGCCTGCACGATCGCGTGCGCCCTGGTCTCGTCGAGCACGCCTAGCGAGAGATTCACTTCGGCTGCAGCGCGCTTGATCGTCGCTAGCGCGGTGATGAGTTCCGGCGACTGCTTTTCGGTGGAGATGCGGAAGTTCTGCAGCGATCGCTGCGTCTGCGCGCCCCAAAGCTGCTGGGCGGGCACGGCGATCTCGCCGAACGTGTCGCGCTCCATGCGGACGCTTTCGTTGCTTGCGGTCATTTGTTCCTCCGGTGATTGAGGCGGCGCCTTCGGCTCGCGCGGCTTGCGAGTCAAGCGTTCTACGTTTTGCTCGCCCGATAGCGACGTGCGCTCAAAGCCGCTTCAAAGCTGGCTATCGACCGGCAACAGCAAGAATAGCCCGGTTAGGACATTTCTGTAGAAACCCGCACCAGGGTCGAGGTTGTAGGTGCGGATCATGCCGTTCTCCTCGTCGGTCCAGACGAGCGCCGAGTTGACCGTCGTGCCTTTGAGCAGCGCCAGTTGTTCGGGCGTCGCGAGCGTCACGCGGTAGCTCACCTGCGGCGAGGTCGCACGCTTGAACAGGTCGGCGACTTCATGCGCGATCGGCGGACTCTCGATGGTGAGCGCAAGCTCGGTGTTCAGGCGTGCCGAGCGCGGATCGAGATTGAGCGAGCCGATCACGAGCGTGCTGTCGTCAATCACGTAAGCCTTGGCGTGCAGGCTCGCTCGCGAGCGCGAACCGACCACGCCGAAGCGCTGCTCGTCGTCGTGCTCCTCCTGCTGCGGCTTGAACTCGTAGAGCTCGACGCCGGCCTCGAGCAGCGGCACGCGGTAGGGGCTGTAGCCGGCCTGCACCGCCACGGCGTCGGTGGCGGCGAGCGAATTGGTGAGGATCGCCACACGCACACCATGCGAGGTGAGCGCGCGGATAGTTTGCACGCCCGTGTCGTGCGGCACGAAGTACGGCGAGAACACCAGCACGCTGCTGTGCGCCTGATGGATACGATCGAGCAGCGCGCGCATGGCGTCGCCCAGCTCGCCTTTGTCGGCACCCGCGATCTTGCCGGGCGAGTCGGCCACGAACGCCCATTTCGCCCAGACGAGCCCGAGCGTGTTGCCCGCGATCTGCTGCGCGAGCGGCGTGGCGTTGAGCGGCTTGGCGTTGTAGGGTTCGGCGCTCTCGTGCCAGTGGCGGCGCAGGTCGTCGCGTGCAGCGTCGAGATCGTGTGCGTCGAACTTCTGATGATTGAGCACGCGCAGGGGGTAGGAGATCGAGCTGTTCCAGTACTCGTCGAAGCTTGCCGAGACGCTTTGCGCGACCGGGCCCGCCGTGAGCACGTCGAGGTCGCGGAAGTCGATCGTCGGGCTCGCGTTGAAGTACTCGTCACCGAGATTGCGGCCGCCGACGATCGCCATTTCGTTGTCGACGATCGTCGCCTTGTTGTGCATGCGGCGCGTGAACTGGTCGACGTTCGTGAAGAAGTTGCGCGTGCGCAGGTACATCGATTCGCTCGTGCTGCCGTACGGATTGAACACGCGGATCTGGATGTTCGGATGGCTGTTGAGCGCGGCCATCAGGCGGTCGATGTCGTGAAAATTCAGGTCGTCGACCAGCATGCGCACGCGTACGCCGCGATCGGCCGCATAGAGCGCCGAGCCGAGCAGCAGCTTGCCGGTGGTGTCCTCGTTGGCGATGTAGTACTGCATGTCGAGCGTTTTCGTCGCCGCGCGCGCAAGCGCGACGCGCATCTGCAGCGAGTCGGTGCCGGTGGCGAGCAGGCGGAATCCCGATTCGTCGGGGTGAGCGGCAAGGGGGGCGGCGAGCGCGGCGCCGAGCGGCGTGGCGCTGGCTTGCTGTGCCGGCAGCGCCGCGCTCGTCTCGCGCGGGTAGTCGGTGGCGGGCGGGCGCGTCGCGCAACCGGCGATCAGCGCGAGGCAAACGAGCGCGAAGCAGGCTCGCCGTGGGGCTCCAGGCAGGGCTTGCGGCGGGACGCGCCGCAAGGTCATGCGTTGCGAAACGGTTTCGGATCGGGCGGGATGCACGGGCAAACGGATTCTCCATGGCGGCGCGCCGCATGATGGTTCGTTTTCATTGCACGGCTTCGCGAAGATTCTACGGGAAGCGGCCTGCCTGTCTTGCGGCGGCGGACACGCTGCGTATGCAATTTCCGGGCCGCAAGCAACTGACGATTGCGCGCGGCCGGAAAGGTCTGCGGTTGATCAGACGCGCGCGGTCGACGCGTTCTCAGCGCCTTGCGCATCGCGCGTGCTGCCGCGCGCCGGCTTCCCGGCCCAGTAGCCAGCGAGCACCGAGCCCGAGAGGTTGTGCCATACCGAGAAAAGCGCGCCGGGCAGGGCGGCGAGCGGCGAGAAGTAGAGCTTGCCGAGCGTCGCGGCGAGACCCGAGTTCTGCATGCCCACTTCGATGGCCAGCGTGCGGCACACCGATTCGTCGAAGCCGAGCAGGCGGCCGCCCCAGTAGCCGCCGAGCAGGCCGATGCCGTTATGCAGCACCACACCGAGCGCGACGAGCGGACCGACCGTGGCGATGCTCGCATGCGTGCCGCTTACCACGGCGGCGATGATCGCGAGGATCGACACCATGGAGACGAGCGGCAGCACCGGCTCGACGCGGCGCACGAGCGCGCCCGCGAGGCGGTTCACTATGAGGCCGATGGCGATCGGCAGGCCGACGATCTGCAGGATGCTCATGAGCATGCCGTGCACGTCGACGACGATCGAGGCATCGACGTAAAGACGGGTCAGCAGCGGCGTCGCGAATACGCCGACCAGGGTGGAGAGCGCGCTGATCGTCACCGAAAGCGCGACGTCGCCGCGCGCGAGATAGATCATCACGTTCGACGCCGTGCCGCTCGCCACGCTGCCCACGAGCACCATGCCCGCCGTGAGGTCGGGCGGCATGTGCAGCACTTTGGCGATCGCCCATGCGGCGAGCGGCATGACGAGGTAGTGCAGGAAGATGCCCGCGGCGACCGGCGCGGGCCGCGTGAAGACGCGCTGGAAGTCGGCGAACGAGAGCGTGACGCCCATCGCCAGCATGATGATCATCAGGAGCGTCGTGACGTGCGGCGCGATCGGCGCGACGAGGCCCGGATCGAAGTAGGCCAGCAGGGAAACGAGGACGGCCCAGAGCGGGAAGAGTCGGGTAATCGGGGCGAGCATGAAGGGGCGGTCCGTGAATGGGTTCGTTGTGCGTTGGCGCACGGCAAGCGGTGCCGGGGTGGCCGGCGGCGCTCGCGGGGCGCGGCTGTCTCCTGTGTCGACTGGCGTTGGCGCTTTAGCGCCCGGTCCAGTCCCATGCAGCGTACTGTTCTTGCCCTCGTGGGACGGACGCCGCTTGCGGCGCCTGGCGCGTATTTTAACCGGTCGAGCCGGTGCGGCCCGGTCGGTTAAGTGAACGCTTCAACCCGCGCTTCAACCCGCGCGGCCCGCCGCGGCGGCGTGAGCCTGCGAGCGCAGGCTCATCCGGTGAAAGCGCCATGTCATGAGCACGGCGACGGTGGTGAGCCCGGCTGCGAGCCCCCACCAGAGCCCGAGCGCGCCGAGGCCGAAGTAAAACGCCAGCACGTAGCCCAGCGGAAAGCCGATGCCCCAGTAGCCGAGCGTGGCCGCGAGCATCGGCACGCGCGTGTCCTTCAGGCCGCGCAGGCAGCCCGAACCCACGGTCTGCGCGCCGTCGACGATCTGGAAGATGGCCGCGACGCCGAGAAGCGTGGCGGCGAGCGAGACCGTGTGCGCGTTGGCCGGGTCGTCGAGATGCAGGTAGAGCCCGACGATCCAGTGCGGCGCCAGCACCATCACGAGCGCCGAGAGCGACATGAAGCCGACGCCGAGCCCGAGCGCGACGAAGCCCGCATGGCGTGCCGCGCTCGGCACACCCGCGCCGGACCAGTAACCCACGCGCACGTTGGCCGCCTGGCCGATCGCGAGCGGCACCATGAACGTGACAGAGGCCACGTTCAGGGCGATCTGGTGCGCCGCGAGCGGCGTCTCGCCGAGCAGGCCGGCGAGCAGGCCGGTGGCGAGAAAGAGCGTCGCTTCGACCGCATAGGTGATCGCAACCGGCCAGCCGATCGTGAAGAGTTCGCCCATCAGCGGCGCCGTCGGTCGGCGCGCGACGACGAAACGCTGGTGCGAAGGCCGCAGGTGCAGCAGCGCCATCAGCACGAACGCGGTGAGCCACACGGTGATGGTCGTCGCTACCGCCGAGCCGAGAAAGCCGAGGCGCGGCAGGCCCCAGGCACCGTGGATCAGGCCGAAGTTGAGAAAGCCGTTGATGAAGACGCACGCCACCGACACCCACAGGAGGCGCCGCGCCGCGCCGATGGCGGGCAGGAACGAGCGCATGAGCCCCACGCCGATGAGGCTGGCGGGCGCGCCCCAGCGCAGCACGGCCGTGTATTCGCCGATGTGATGCGCGAGCAGCGTCGGCTCTCCGAGGGCGCGCAGGATCGGCTCGGCGAACGAGAGCAACGCGAACGCCGGCACGGAAAGCAGCAGGGACAGCGCGAAACCGGTCCAGTAGATGTGCGGTACGTGGCTTTCGTTGTCGGCGCCGCGCGCCTGCGCGACGCTCACGCTCACCGAGGTCAGCACGCCCTGCAGCACGGTGACCACCACGAAGAACAGGTTGGCGCCGAGGCCGCCCGCGGCGAGCGCGTCGGCGCCGAGCGAGCCGAGCAGCACCGTGTCGGTCACGCTCATCGCCATCTGCGAGAGTTGGGCGATCGCGAGCGGCCCGGCGAGGCGGGCGGTGTCGGCGGCATGGCGGCGCAGCGTGGGCGGCGCGGCAACGGCGCGGCGGGAAAGCGTAGTTCGAGTCATGAAAAACAAGCGGCGCGAGATAAGCGCGCCGCGCGGCAGGGTTCGTCTGTCAAAACTGAAAGCTTATTGCGAGACAGCGACCTTGTCGATCCAGATGCTCAAATCTGGTGCATAGCCGGCGCCTGCGGGCAAGTTCCGGCGGGGTTCACTCGCTCGCCTTGATGGCAATGCGGGTGTCGCCGAGCAGCACGGCCTGGCCCGCGCGGATCTTGCACGTCTTGCGCAGCTCGACTTCGCCGTCCACCTTCACCGCGCCCGAGGCGACCATCTGCTTGGCCGAGCCGCCGCTGTCGGCGAGTCCGGTGATCTTCAGGAGGTTGTGCAGTTCGACGTAGTCGCCGGTCAGCGTGAAATCGAGGTTGGGCATGGCGGATTCAAATTCGAAAGGCGTGCGGCTAGCGCGCGACGGGTGAGCATCATAAGCGATGGCGGGCTCGCGGCAGCGCCTGCCAGCGCATCGTTACATCCAGGGGCCAGATGTTATGAATTCGTCAGTAAATGAAACGTTGAGTAACGTCGCGGGACCCCGCGGCGATCTTCATACCAAAATGGTTTCACCCGGATCGACAGCGCCGCTCGAGTTTTTCTGGTGCGGTTCCGTCGAGCCGGGGCGCGATTGTGGCGGGCTTGCCCACCGCATAAGCGCCTTCGGAACCACTGCAAAGAGGATACGCCATGACCCAGATCGCCAAGCTGCTCACTGCTACCGCCGCTTTTGCCACCGTGACCACTGCCGCCGTATTTGCGCAGGGCGCGTATGCCCAAAACGCGACCCAGGGCGCGACACAGGCCGGCGAAGCCCCAACGATGGCGCCTTCCGGCGCGCCGGCCATGGCGCCGGGCGCTGCCCCTGGCCAGATGACCGGGCAGGCGCCGAGCCAGGCGCCGGCGGCCGCAGGGATCGCGCAGCCCGCGCCCGCGCCGCAGGCCCTGACCGCACCGCAGTCCGCCGACCCGCTGGTGCAAAAGCGCAACGCGAACGCGGCGGCGAACGCTGAATACCGCAGCGCGAAGAAGTCGGCGAACGCCGAGTACGGCGACGCGAAGAAGCAGGCGAAGTCGCAGTACAAGGCGCAGGTGAAGGACGCGAAGATCAACCACAAGGCCGACCGTCAGGCCAACGACTCGGAAATGAAGGACCAGATGAACGGCATGTCGGCCCAGCAGCAGGGCGGCCAGTCGCAGTAACGATCGGCTGATGCCGAAGGCGCCCGCGCCTTTGGGGCGCCGACCTTGTGCCTGGTCTTGTGAGCGGCGGCGTCCGGCAACGGGCGCCGCCGTTTTGTCTGGCGGCTCCCGGGTGTCGGCGGCAGCGAAACGCGCCGTGGCGTTGTCGTTAAATCCCGCCAGATCGCCGTGGAATCAGGCGCTTGCGGACGCATGGTGTATGGATATACAGTATGCATCGCTCCTTCCCGATTCGCCACGTTCATCGTCCCAGCGCCCGCCGTGTCCACCGTTTCCGTTGCCGATTCCTCCGTCTCCGATGCCAGCCAGGCGCGCGCCGAAGCAGCCAATGCCGTTGGCGCGTGGCTCGCGAAACTCAACGATGCGCAGCGCGAGGCCGTCGAACACGGCGGCGAAGCGGGCTACGCGCCCGGTTCCGCGCTGCCGGGCCCGCTGCTCGTGATCGCGGGCGCCGGGTCGGGCAAGACGAATACGCTCGCGCACCGCGTCGCGCATCTGGTCGCGGGTGGCGCCGACCCGCACCGCATCCTGCTGCTCACGTTCTCGCGGCGCGCCGCGCAGGAAATGACGCGGCGCGTGGCGCGTATCGCTGCCAGCGCCCCAGGCGCGGCCGCCGTGCTCGCGCAAGGGCTCAGTTGGGCGGGCACCTTTCACGGCGTGGGCGCGCGGTTGTTGCGCGAGTACGCGGATCACATCGGCCTGTCGCCGGCGTTCACGATCAACGACCGCGAGGATTCCGCGGATCTTATGAATCTGGTGCGCCACGAGCTGGGTTTCTCGGCCAAAGAAAAGCGCTTCCCCTCGAAATCGACTTGCCTCGCGATCTATTCGCGCGCGGTCAATACGGGCGACTCGCTCGCCAATGTACTCAACCGTTCGTTCTCGTGGTGCCTCGAGTGGGAGCCGCAGCTACGTGCGCTGTTCGCCTCGTACGTGGACGCCAAGCAGAAGCAGAACGTGCTCGACTACGACGACCTGCTGCTCTACTGGGCCCACATGGCCGCGGAGCCGGCCATCGCCGCCGATCTCGCGGGCCGCTTCGATCACATCCTCGTCGACGAATACCAGGACACCAACCGCCTGCAGGCCTCGATCCTGCTCGCGCTCAAGCCCGATGGCCGCGGCCTCACCGTGGTCGGCGACGACGCCCAGGCGATCTATTCGTTTCGCGGCGCGACCGTGCGCAACATTCTCGACTTCCCGGCGCAGTTCGACCCGCCCGCGCGTCAGGTGACGCTCGAACGCAATTACCGTTCGACGGCGCCGATCCTCGCCGCCTCGAACGCCGTGATCGACGCCGCCGCCGAGCGCTTCACCAAGAACCTGTGGACCGAACGCCCCTCGCAGCAGCGCCCGCGCCTCGTCACGGTGGCCGACGAGGCCACCCAGGCGCGCTATGTCGTCGAGCAGATTCTCGAGGCGCGTGAAGCGGGCATGAAGCTCAAGCAACAGGCCGTGCTGTTTCGCGCGGCGCACCACAGCGCGACGCTCGAAATCGAACTGGCGCGACGCAATATCCCGTTCGTGAAGTTCGGCGGACTGCGTTTTCTCGACGCCGCGCACGTGAAAGACGTGCTGGCGGTGCTGCGCTGGGCCGAGAATCCGCTCGACCGTGTGGCGGGGTTTCGCGTGACGCAGTTGCTGCCGGGCGTCGGGCCCGCCAACGCCGCGCGCCTGCTCGACCAGGTGTCAGCGTGCACGGGCGCGTATCGCGCCGCCGAGGCGCTCGCGGCTTTCGCGCCGCCGCCGCGCGCGGCCGAGGACTGGCCGGCGTTTGCGTCGCTCATCGACAGCCTCTCGATGCGCTCGACGCCGTGGCCGGCCGAGTTCGAGCGCGTGCGGCGCTGGTACGAGCCGCATCTCGAGCGCAATCACGAAGACGCCCAGGTGCGTCTCGCCGACTTGCTGCAGATGGAGAGCATTGCGAGCACCTACGCCTCGCGCGAGCGCTTTCTCACCGAACTCACGCTCGATCCGCCCGACGCGACGAGCGCCGAATCCGCCGATCCGCTGCTCGACGAAGACTACCTGATCCTTTCGACGATCCATTCGGCGAAAGGTCAGGAGTGGCGCAACGTGTTCGTGCTCAACGGCGTGGACGGCTGCATTCCGTCCGATCTCGGCGCGGGCAGCGACGAGGAGCTGGAAGAGGAGCGGCGGCTGCTCTATGTGGCGATGACGCGCGCGAAGGAGGATCTGCACATCGTCGTGCCGCAGCGCTTTTATGTGCACAACCAGGTGGCGTCGGGCGACCGGCACGTGTGGGCCTCGCGCACGCGCTTCATCGCGACGCCCATGCTGCCGCTGTTCGAATCCCGCGCATGGCCGCCCGCGCCCGTGGCGAGCGCGCCGAGCGCGGCCGGACTCGCCGCCGCGGCGCAGGCGAAGGTCGAGATCGCCGCGAAGCTCAGGAAGATGTGGGATTGAGGGGGAAAGCGGGGCGCGCGCCGTTTTCAGGCGGCGCGCCAGCGCTTAGCGCCGCTGCTCGCGTGCCGTACTGCGCTGCGGCGGCATGAAGAAGTTGCGCATCCACGCGGCGAGGCGCGTGAACACATCGTCGGGCTCCTCGACGAAAATCTCGGGCTTGAGCAGGCGCAGATATTCCATGATTTGTTGCGCTTCCTGCTTCTGGAACACGCCATGCGTCACGCCGAGCCTCAGCAGCCCGCGCAGCTCGCCCAGACGCTCGCGCGCCGCGCTGCCGCTCGCCTGTTCACAGCCGATCTTCGCTTCGTACACACGCTGACGCAACGACTCGGTGAGGCGCCACGCGGGCGTCTGCATCGACTCTTCGAGGGCCTGGATGTCCTGCACGCCCGACTTGATCTGTGCCGCCAGCGGGTCGACCAGCGTGTCGTCGCCCTGGGCTTCGCTCACGATGGCCGCCGCCCAGTCGCGGCACTGCTTCGAGAGTTCGTCGGGCGTCCACTCGGGCCGCGACGCGAAGCCGAATCCGAATTCGCCTGCCTGACGCATCAGGATCGAGACGACCTCGGGGAATTCCTTGTCGAGCGTGCGCTTGGCCCACGCGTACTGGCCGCCTTGCAGGAGCCGCTGGACGGCGTGCTCCGTGAGCGGCGTCATGTTGTCGAGCAGCTTCGCGCGCAGGTAGTCCTCGAATTCCGGCGTGGCGAATTGCGGGTCGAGTTTGAGCGAGACGCGCAGGAACGCGTCGAAATCCTTGCGCAGCGACGCAAGCGTTTCGTCCTTCAGGTTAAGGGTGATATGCCCCATTGTGGTTGCCCCGGTGTAATCCTTGTCGCTTCTCGCGTGCTCTCGCCGTTCGAGCAGTGGCCTGCCAGAGCAGGCCCTGACGGGTTTAACGGCGCTCCGGGGTGAAACTTGAGCGTAAGGGGCGACGCTTGCCTCTAGCGCAGGACAACGCCTTGCCAGAGGAAGAACACGCCGAGCCCGATCGCGATGGTGAGGAGCGGGCGCTTCGTGAGCGCGCTGACGACGATCGCCGCGAGCGCGCCGACGAGCTGCGGGTTGCGCCAGGTCAGCTCGGCGCCCTGACCGTGGGGCGAGACCGCCATCGGCACGATGATGGCCGTGAGCACGGTGACGGGCACGAAGCCGAGCGCGGTGCGCACGAGCGGCGGGAATACCAGCCGGTCGCCGAGCACGAACACCGCAGTGCGAATGACCAGGGTGATCAGGGCCATGCCGAGAATCAGGACGACGTAGTTCATTGCCCGGCTCCTGCGGTGCGTTGGACGTTGGGGGACTTGCGGGAGGACTCGCTGCCGGCGCGGGCGCTGCGCGACGAACCTGGCCGTGAGAGCACGACACCCACGACCACGCCCGCGAGCACGGCGCCGAGCAGCCCGAGCTTGTACGGCCAGCCCTGCCAGAAAAAGGCGAGCGCGCCCGCAGTCGCGGCGGCGGCGAGGTAGCGCAAGGCAACCAGCTGTGGCACGACGATGGCGATGAAGGTCGCGACCATCGCGAAATCGAGGCCGAGCGACTGCAGACCCGGGAACGCCGCGCCAAACAGCAGGCCGGCCGCGGTCCAGAGTTGCCAGTTCAGGTACATCGAGAGGCCCGAGCCGAGGAAATGCCACGGCGAGACGTCGTCGCCGGGCGGATGGCGGCGCAAATGCGCCCACGCGACGGCGAAGACCTCATCGGTGAGCAGGCTGCCGAGCACGAGCCGCCAGCGTAGCGGCAGGTGCGAGATATAGGGCGCGAGCGTCGCGCTATAGAGCACGTGGCGCAGGTTCACGATGAACGTGGTGGCCCAAATCACCGCGAAGCTCGCGTGCGAAGCGATCAGCCCGAGCGCGATGAACTGCGCGGAGCCGGCGAACACGGCGAGCGACATGAACTGGCCGTGCCAGAGCGAAAGCGGGCCCGAGGTGACGAGCGTGCCGAAGATCACGCCGAAGGGTGCGGCGCCGATCATCATGGGGATCGTGTCGCGCGCGCCAGCGATGAATTCGGCAAGGCGGTTGGGATGCGTGGTCAAACTGTCCTCCTGATACAAGGGGACAGCATAGCGGGCCGCCTTACGCGTGGCTTGTACGTTCTTGCGGCCGGATGCGGGTTGGCGCGTTCAGGACGACTGCCAGCGCCCCGGCGGCACGCCGAACATGCGCCGAAAGTGTCGCGTGAAATGGCTCTGGTCGGTGAAACCGCTCGCGGCGGCGACCTCGGCAACCGTAGCGCCTTCGCGCAGCGGGGCGAGGGCGCGCTGCAGGCGCAACTGGGTGCGCCAGGCGTGCGGCGGCAGCCCGGTTGCCTGCGTGAAGAGCCGCGTGGCGTGAAACGGCGAGAGGCCGACCGCCTGGGCGAGATCGGCCACGCGCAGCGGCGTGGCGAGATCGGCGGCAAGGAGCGCCTTCATCGTTTCCACGCGGGGATCGTTCGGGCCGTGTTTGAGCGCCGCCTCGCGCGTGCGGCCGTAGCGCGTGAGCAGCGTCGAGAGTGCGTCGAGCAGCGAGCCTTCCACGGCGAGCAGATCGGCACAAGGCGCCGAAGGCGATGCCGGACTGGCGCTCGCGCCGGGTTCGGGCACGGCTGCGCCGCGCCGCCAGTCCGCGTCGGCTTCCAGCAGCCGGTGGGCGCGCGAGAGCCGGTGCGCGAGATCGAGATCGTGGATCACCTCGGCGTCGAACCACGGCAGCGGCTGCGTGCGCCCGGCGATTTCGCCGGCGAGCTCGTGCAGGAAGTCGATCGGCACATACATCACCCGATAGCTCCAGCCTTCTTCGACGGCGCGTGAACCCGTATGCAGCTCCCCCGGATTGATCACCGGCACGCTGCCCGTTGCGGCGACATGCTGCGTGCCGCGATAGCGAAAGCATTCCGCGCCGCCCTCGATCACGGGGATCGTGTAGGCCTCGTGCCAGTGCGGCGCGAACGTATGTTGGTTGTATTCGGCCGTGACGAGATCCGCGCCGGGCAGAAGCGGCGTGCGCCAGTAGCGGGCGGAGTCTCGAAAACGGGAACCGGTCATGGTGAAGGATCCTGCACGGATCGCCAGTTTAGCGCAGCGGAATCGTCGTGCCCGCGGGCACCGGCACGGCCGTGACGCTGTTCTTGGCGCTGCCGCTCACCACGCGGTCGCTGTAGGTCAGATACACGAGCGCGTTGCGCTTCGCGTCGACCACGCGCACGACGTGCAGCGTCTTGAAGAGGAACGACATGCGCTCGTTGAAGACGTCGTCTTGCTGTTTGAGCGGACCTGCGAAGGAGATCGGCCCGACCTGCCGGCACGCGATCGATGCCTCGGTCGGATCTTCCGCAATGCCGAGCGTGCCCTTCACGCCGCCCGTGCGTGCGCGGGAGACGTAGCAGGTCACGCCTGGCACCTGCGGATCGTCGTAGGCCTCGACGACGACTTTGTCCGAGCCGGTCACGCGGAAGTTGGTGTTCACGCTGCCGATCTGCTCGGCGTGGGCGGTGGCGCAGGCGACGAGGCTCGCGCAGGCGAGCAGCGGGCGCGCGAGGCGAGCGGCAAGGCGGGTGGATTTCATGCGGATTCCCGAAGATGACGAAGCGACATTATCGGGGAGGGTAGCGTGCGCCACGCGCGCAGCAAAAGAAAAAGGGGTTGCGTGCAACCACGCAACCCCTCGATATTTTGGCTCCCCGACCTGGGCTCGAACCAGGGACCTACGGATTAACAGTCCGGCGCTCTACCGACTGAGCTATCGGGGACCAGCAGTACAGCGACAACACTTTACGTCATAAAAAAGCCCGTTTTGCGTTGTGAACGCCAACGGGCTTTTGCGAATCTTGGCTCCCCGACCTGGGCTCGAACCAGGGACCTACGGATTAACAGTCCGGCGCTCTACCGACTGAGCTATCGGGGATCAACAAAAGCAGAGAACGAGATTCTATGGGGTCTGGCTGGGCCTGTCAATACCCTGTCGCGATCTGTTTAGGGCAATCCGCTGCGCGAGGGACTGTCCGTGTAAGCGACGGCGGCGGGAGGACACCCCGAACAAGCGATCAGCGTGCGAGCAGCGCGAGCTTGTCCTTCACGTCCTTGAATTCGTCGGCTTCCGGCAGCGGGGCCTTGGTCTTCGTGATGCTCGGCCAGCCCTTCGCGAGGTCGGCGTTCAGCTCGATGAACGATTGCTGGTCGCCAGGCACGTCTTCCTCGGCGTAGATGGCGTTCACCGGGCACTCGGCAACGCACACGGCGCAGTCGATGCACTCGTCCGGGTCGATCGCGAGGAAGTTGGGACCTTCGCGAAAGCAGTCCACCGGGCACACATCGACGCAGTCGGTATAGCGGCACTTGATGCAGCTCTCGGTCACAACGTGAGTCATTCAGGCAGCTCCTGCAAGCTTTTTGTATCGGGGGATGGCGGTTCGCCAAAAGCGCTATTGTAACTGATGAGGAATTACCCCAACCACAGGCCCGCGACCGTCCTTAGATCGTTTCGTGATTAGTTTATAAGGCCGGGCGATCCGCAGCGTTTTATCCCTTGCGCGCGAGGGGCCGTGCCGGCGGGCACGCGGCGCGCGCGGGCATTCGGGTAACATGGACGCACCGCTGGCGTCTGCCGCCCGGAACCGCTGCGGGACATCTGCCCGGCAGCATGTCCGGTTCCCGCTTCGCGGGCGCTATCCGATTGCAGTCCGGCCGGCCCATCATGATCATTACTTCGCTGCTCGATACCGATCTTTACAAATTCACCATGATGCAGGTGGTGCTGCATCATTTCCCCGCGGCCAATGTGGAATACCGCTTCCGCTGCCGCACGCCGAACGTCGATCTCGTGCCCTACGTCGACGAGATCCGCAGCGAAATTCAGAAGCTGTGCAGGCTGCGCTTCGCCGAGACCGAGCTCGACTACCTGCGCAAGATGCGCTTCATCAAGAGCGACTTCATCGACTTTCTCGCGCTCTTTCACCTCAACGAAAAGTACATCTCGGTCACGCCGTCGCCCAAGGCCAATGGCGAGATCGACATCGCGATCCAGGGGCCGTGGCTGCACACGATCCTCTTCGAGATCCCGGTGCTCGCCATCGTCAACGAGGTGTACTTCCGCAACACGCAGCATCATCCGCAGTACGAGGAGGGGCGCGAGCGCCTGCGCCACAAGATCGAGCTACTTGGCGCGAAGCCCGAATTCGCCGACTGCAAGATCGCCGACTACGGTACGCGCCGCCGCTTCTCGAAGCGCTGGCACGAGGAGGTGATCCTCACGCTCAAGGCCGATCTCGGCGAGCAGTTCACGGGCACGAGCAACGTCTACTACGCGATGAAGCACAACCTCACGCCGCTCGGCACGATGGCGCATGAGTACCTGCAGGCGTGCCAGGCGCTCGGGCCGCGTCTGCGCGACTCGCAGATCTTCGGCTTCGAGATGTGGGCGAAGGAATACCGCGGCGACCTGGGCATTGCGCTCTCGGACGTCTACGGCATGCAGGCGTTTCTGCGCGACTTCGACATGTACTTCTGCAAGCTCTTCGACGGCGCGCGGCACGACTCGGGGGATCCGTTCGAGTGGGGCGAGCGCCTGCTCAAGCACTACGAGGACAATCGCTGCGATCCGCGCACGAAGACGATGATCTTCTCGGACGCGCTCGACATTCCGAAGGTGCTGCGCCTGTACGAGCGTTTCGGCGACCGCTGCCGCCTCGCGTTCGGCGTGGGCACGAACCTCACCAACGACCTGGGTTACCAGCCGCTGCAGATCGTCATCAAGATGGTCCGCTGCAACGGCCAGCCCGTCGCCAAGCTTTCCGATTCGCCGGGCAAGAACATGTGCGACGACAAGGCATATCTCGCCTATCTGCGCCAGGTGTTCGGCATCGAGCAGCCCGTAGAGGAAGAGTGCGGGGGGCAACCAGGCGTGTGAAAAACGCCGCACGCTTGACCCGCAGATCGCAGGCGACGCCCCGGTATAATCGGCGCGTCGCCTTTCTTCATCTGACGAGGACGTTCATGGACACGACGGCCGCCCGCCGCAGCATACTCGCGCGCATTCGCGCGGCGCAGGGACGCGAGGCCACGCCCGCGGCGGATGAGCGGGAAGCCGTGGCCGACTACCTCGCGCTACATCCCGAGGGTCCGCGCCCGCCGCTGGAAGGCGATCTCGTTGCGCGCTTCGTCGGCGAGGCGCGCAAGATGTCGAGCACCGTCGACGAAATCCAGCAACTCGCCGACGTGCCCGCCGCCGCGCAACGCTATCTCGCTGAACGCAGCCTGCCGATGCAGGCCGTCGCGTGGCAGACGCTCGACACGTTCGACTGGGCCGGCGCGGGTCTCGTCGTGCAATTCCGCAAGCCCGAAGATCGCGATCTCGTCGGCCTCACGGGCTGCTTTTGCGCCACCGCAGAAACCGGCACGCTGGTCCTGCTCTCCAGCCCCCAGACGTGGGCCTCGGGCGCGCTGCTGCCCGAAACGCACATCGCCGTCGTGCCCGCTTCGCGCATCGTCGCGGGCCACGAGGACGCCTTCGCGCTCATGCGCGCCGAACGCGGTGAGCTGCCGCGCGCGGTCAACTTCGTTTCGGGGCCTTCGCGCACCGGCGACATCGAGCAGACCATCATTCTTGGGGCACACGGGCCGTATCGCGTGCATGTGATCGTCGTGCATGGCGCGTAAGCGCAACACGGCAAGCGCTTGCGCGGGGACGCTCTGCGCGGCGCTGACGCTCTACAGCACGAGCGCACACGCGGCGGCCTTCGACGGCGCATCGCTCGGCGCCGCGTGGGCGCTGCCGTTCGCCGGCATGCTGCTGTCGATCGCGTTCTTCCCGATGTTCGCGGCCACGTTCTGGCATCACCACTTCGGCAAGGTTTCGGCGGCCTGGGCGCTCGCGTTCCTGCTGCCGTTCGCGGCCACGCATGGTGTCGGCGTGACGTATCCGCTGTTCGTGCACGCCGTCGTCGACGAATATCTGCCCTTCATCGTGCTGCTCGGCGCGCTCTATACGATCGCGGGCGGCATCTGCGTGTACGGGAATCTGCGCGGATCGCCGCGCATGAACACGGCGATCCTCGCGCTCGGCACCGTGCTCGCGAGCGTGATGGGCACGACCGGCGCCGCGATGCTGCTGATCCGCCCGCTCCTGCGCGCGAACGACAACCGCCGGCACAACGTGCACGTGGTCGTGTTCTTCATCTTTCTCGTCGCGAATGCGGGCGGCCTGCTCACGCCGCTCGGCGATCCGCCGCTGTTCCTCGGTTTTCTCAACGGCGTGGGATTCTTCTGGACTGCGCAGCATCTCGCGCTGCCGATGCTGTTCGTGTGCGGCGTGCTGCTTGTGGTGTTCTACGCGCTCGATAGCTGGTACTTTCGCCGCGCCGGGGAAGTGCACGCCGCTGCGCTCGACCCGACGCCGGACACAGACGCGCTCTCCATCGGCGGCAAGGCGAATTTCGTGTTGCTCGCGCTACTCGTCGTGCTCGTGCTGATGAGCGGCGTGTGGCGTCCCGGTATCGTTTTCGAGGTCGCGGGCGCGCACCTGCAGTTGCAGAATCTCGTGCGCGATGCGGGACTCGTTGCGCTCGCACTCATTTCGCTCGTGTTCACGTCGAAAGCAGCGCGCGCCGACAACGGTTTCGAATGGGCGCCGATCGTCGAGGTGGCCAAACTCTTCGCGGGCATTTTCGTGACGATCACGCCGGTCATCGCGATGCTGCGCGCGGGCGAGGCGGGCGCGTTCGCGGCGCTGATCCGGTTCGTGAACGACGCGCCGGGCCGCCCCAACGAAGCGATGTACTTCTGGGCGACGGGGCTCCTCTCGTCGTTTCTCGACAACGCGCCCACCTACCTCGTGTTCTTCAATCTCGCGGGCGGCGACGCCAACGCGCTCATGTCCGGCGGCGCGAAAACGCTCGCCGCGATCTCGGCAGGCGCAGTGTGGATGGGCGCACTCACCTATATCGGCAACGCGCCGAACTTCATGGTGAAGGCGATCGCGCAGTCGCGCGGCGTGCGCATGCCGGGCTTCTTCGGCTATCTTGGCTGGTCGGGCGTGCTGCTCGCGCCGGTGTTTCTCGCGGCCACCTGGCTCTTTTTCGTCTAGCGGCAAGGCGCTAGCGAGCCGGACTGCGAAAAGCGCGCGAGACTTCCCTGAGCGCCCCGTCACGCGCAACAATGACGGACATCGACTGAAGTGTGGAGAGCAACGATGCAAAAGATTCTCGTGGCGCGCCCGATCTTTCCCGACGTGATCGATCGGCTCAAGCAGTATTTCGACGTGGACTGGAACAACGGCGAAGCGCTTTCGCCCGAGGCGTTGCACCAGCGTCTCGCCGACAAGGACGGCGCGCTCACCGCGGGCGACCCGATCGGCGCCGCAACGCTCGCCGCGGCGCCGCGCCTGCGCGTGGTGTCGAACATGGCCGTGGGCTACAACAACTTCGACATGGCCGCCTTCAACGCGGCCAACGTGCTCGGCACCAACACGCCGGACGTGCTCAACGAAACCACGGCCGACTTCGGCTGGGCGCTGATGATGGCGGCCGCGCGCCGCGTGACGGAATCGGAGCACTTCCTGCGCGCGGGCAAGTGGGACAAGTGGTCGTTCGACGCGTTCCTCGGTTCGGACATTTTCGGCGCCACGCTCGGCGTGATCGGCATGGGCCGTATCGGCCAGGCGCTCGCGCGTCGTGCGCGCGGCTTCGACATGCGCGTGGTGTATCACAACCGTTCGCGCGTCGCGGCTGAGATCGAGCGCGAGCTGAATGCCGAATATCTGTCGAAGGAAGACCTGCTCAGGCAGGCCGACCACGTCGTGCTCGTGCTGCCCTATACGGCGCAAAACCATCACACGATCGGCGCAGCCGAACTCGCGCTGATGAAACCCACGGCGACGCTCACCAACATCGCGCGCGGCGGCATCGTCGACGACGCGGCGCTCGCACACGCGCTGCGCACGCGCCAGATCGCGGCGGCGGGCCTCGACGTGTTCGAGGGCGAGCCGCGCGTGCATCCGGCGTTGCTCGAAGTGGAGAACGTCGTGCTCACGCCGCACATCGCGAGTGCGAGCGAAGCCACGCGCCGCGCGATGGCGAACCTCGCCGCCGACAACCTTATCGCGGCGCTCGGCGAGGGACCGCGCGCCGGCCAGCCGCCCAATCCGGTCAACCCCGCTGTGCTGGGGCAAGCCCGTAAATGAGTCCGTTCGCAGTCATGTCGCTGGCGATCGTCGCGCTGGCGATCGCATTCGTCGTGACGCTCGTGGCGTTGCTGCGCGCGCGTCAAGGCCATGGCGATGGCGACGCCGAGGTCACGCTCGACGCACTCGATCAACTGAGCGACCGCCTCGCCGCGTCGACCGACACGCAGGCGCGCGCGGCCGAGCGCATCGAGCGCGAGCTGCGCAATGAGATCGCGCGCACGGCGCAGAGCTCGCGCAGCGAGTTCGGCGGCGGCTTCGCGCAGGTGCAGCAGGCGCTGGCGGCGCAGCTCGGCAGCATCGCGACCGTGCAGAACAGCCAGATCGACGGTTTCGCCCAGCAGCTCGCCAAACTCACCGCCGCCAATACGCAGCAGCTCGATGCCGTGCGCCAGAGTCTGCATCAGCAAGCCCAGCAGGCGCGAGACGAGCAGGGCGCCGCGCTGCGCCACTTCGGCGCGCTGCTCACGCAGCAGCTCGGGCAACTCACCGAAGTCAACGACCGCCGCTTCGCCGAAGTGCGCGCGACGCTCGAACAGCGCCTCAAGGACATCGAAGCGAACAACGCGGCGAAGCTCGAGGAAATGCGCCGCACGGTCGACGAGAAGCTGCACGCCACGCTCGAACAGCGCCTTGGCGAATCGTTCAAGCTCGTTTCCGATCGGCTGGAGCAGGTGCATCGCGGGCTTGGCGAGATGCAGACGCTGGCCGCGGGCGTGGGCGACCTGAAGAAGGTGCTCACCAATGTGAAGACGCGCGGCACCTGGGGCGAAGTGCAGCTCGAAGCGCTGCTCGAACAGATGCTCACGCCCGACCAGTACGCGAAGAACGTCGCGACGGTGCCGAAGAGCACGGAGCGCGTGGAATTCGCGATTCGGCTGCCCGGACGCGGCGCGGGCGGCGCGGAACAAGGCGAGCCGGTCTGGCTGCCGATCGACGCCAAGTTCCCGCGCGAAGACTACGAGCGTCTCATCGATGCGCAGGAGCGCGCGGACGTGCTCGCGATCGAGGAGGCCGGGCGCGCGCTCGAACTGCGCATCCGCGCGGAGGCGCGCACCATCGCCGAGAAGTACGTCGCGCCCCCGCACACGACCGATTTCGCGCTGCTGTTCCTGCCGACCGAAGGCCTTTACGCCGAAATCCTGCGCCGCCCGGGCTTGACCGATGTCCTGCAGCGCGACTACCGCGTGAGCGTGGCGGGTCCGACCACGCTCACGGCACTTCTCAACAGCCTGCAGATGGGCTTTCGCACGCTCGCGATCGAGCGCCGCTCGAGCGAGGTGTGGCAGGTGCTGGGCGCGGTGAAGACGGAGTTCGGCAAGTTCGGCGACGTGCTCGCACGCACCAAGACGCAGCTCGAAACGGTCACGCGTTCCATCGAGGCGGCGGAGGTGCGCACGCGGGCGATGAACCGCAAGCTGCGCGACGTCGAGGCGCTGCC
The DNA here is from genome assembly GCF_040965735.1 of Paraburkholderia sp. BR10936. Taxonomy (NCBI): domain Bacteria; kingdom Pseudomonadati; phylum Pseudomonadota; class Betaproteobacteria; order Burkholderiales; family Burkholderiaceae; genus Paraburkholderia; species Paraburkholderia sp. BR10936. The sequence continues at coordinate 195,188 of NZ_JBFRCM010000001.1, read as the reverse complement.
GGGCGAGGCCGCCGCGAATCTTCTCGGCGACGCGCTCCGTAATGGCAACGGCAACGGCGACGCAGAAAGCGAAACGGGCTTCGGCGACGAGTGACCGCAATCTGCGCGCCAAAAGACAACGGGCCGCCCGATTCAGGCGGCCCGTTTGCATTCGAGCGTGTGCGGTGCGTTGGCTTAACCGATCATCGTTTCACCAGCTGCGGCGAGCTTTTCGAGCGCATCGCCGGTCATGCGCACGACGCGCCAGTCGGGCAGCACGGTCGCGCCGAGCTTTTCATAGAAGCCGATGGCCGGCGTGTTCCAGTCGAGCACGGTCCACTCGAAGCGGGCGCAGCCGCGTTCGACGGCGATCGCCGCGAGCGCGCGCAACATCGCGGTGCCGAGGCCGGTGCCGCGCTGCGACGGCTGCACGTAGAGGTCTTCGAGATAAAGGCCGCGGCGGCTCAGGAACGTCGAGTAGTTGTGGAAGAAGAGCGCGTAGCCGACGATGCGGCCGGCGTCTTCCGCCACCAGCGCTTCAGCGGCCGGGCGCGTGCCGAACAGGGCGTCGGCGAGGCCATCGGCCGTGCCCGTGAACAGATGCGTGAGCTTTTCGAACTCCGCGAGCTCGTACATCAGCGCGTGCATCGCGCCGACGTCTGCGGGCGTGGCGGCGCGGATCGTCGCGGTCATCACGCTTCCTCGGGCACGTCGGAAAGATGGATCTCGATGCCGCCGAAGCGCGAGGCCACCCAGTTGTAGGCGTGGCAGGCGATCCACAGCAGGATGAAGCCGACGATCGCGTTGAGCAGCAGCGCGCTGAAGATGGTCGAGAGTTCGACCGCGCCATAGCGCACGAACGCCACGAGCACGCCGAGCAGCACGATCGGCACGCTGAAGGTCAGGTACACGAGGATGAGCGCCTTGGCGGTCTGGCCCGCAGCGATGAACGAGATCTGTTTTTTCATAGTAGTCGGTCCGTTATGCAGGTGTGGACGTGTGGTTGGTTTTGATGACCTCTCGGGCGCCGCCGCGCTAGACGAGTCCATCGAACAGCATGATGTCGACCGCGTCGCCGGCATCGAGATCGCCGGCTTCATGGGCGAGCACGATGAAGCAGTTCGCCTCGCTCATCGTGCTGAGCGCGCCCGAGCTTTGCGAGCCGGTAGGCGCAACGTGCCACTGGCCGCTGGCGTCGCGGCGCGCGAGGCCGCGCTGGAATTCGGTGCGGCCCGCGCGCTTTTTGATCGGCTGATCGCTCAATGCCGGCACGAGCGGGACGGGCTGCGCTTGCGCGCCCGCCATCGCCAAGAGAGCGGGGCGCACGATCTGGTAGAACGAGACCATCGTCGCGACCGGGTTGCCGGGCAGCCCGAACAGGAGCGCCGCGCGGCCCGCGCCCGGGCGTCCGCCCGACCAGATGCGGCCGAACGCAAGCGGGCGGCCGGGACGCATGGCGAGGCCCCAGAACGAGACGTCGCCGAGCGTTTGCAACTGGGTGCGCGTGAAATCGGCTTCGCCGACCGAGACGCCGCCGGAGGTTAGCACGACATCGGCGGATTCGGCAGCGAGTTTCAGCGTGGCGGCCAGCGCCGCGGGGTCGTCGCGCACGACGCCCAGATCGATCGCCTCGACGTTCAGGCGCTGCAGCATCGCGCCGAGCGCGTAGCGGTTGCTGTCGTAGATGCAGCCCGCTTCGAGCGGCTCGCCTGGCGAGCGCAGTTCGTCGCCGGTCGAGAAGTAGGCCACGCGCAGGCGCTGCTTCACGTGCGCCTCGATGAGGCCAAGCGACGCCAGCAAGCCAATGTCGGACGCGCGCAGCACGCGGCCGGCCGCGAGCGCCGCGCCGCCGCGCGCGAGGTCCTCGCCCTTACGGCGCGCGTTCGCGCCGCGTTTGACGGCGTTTGCTTCGAAAGTGACGACGTCGCCCTGCACAAACACATGCTCTTGCGGCACGACGGTGTCGCAGTTCGCGGGCATCGGCGCGCCGGTCATGATGCGCACGCACGCACCCGCGGCAACGTCGCCCGGGTAAGCGTGACCGGCGAAGGCCTTGCCGCATACGGCGAGCGAGAGGGCGCCGGAGATGTCGGCCAGGGCCGCGCCATCGAACGCGTAGCCGTCCATCGCGGCGTTGTCGTGCGCGGGAACGTCGATGGGCGAAATCACGTCTTCGGCCAGCACACGCGCGAGCGCTTCACGCAGCGGCACGCGTTCGCTCGCCGCAAGCGGCGTCGCCCACTGCAGCACGATGGCCTGCGCGGCGCTGACGGGCAAAGCTTGCGGATCGTACTGGCTGATGCAGCCGGCGCTGCCGGAGGGATGGTTAAGCGTGGTCATCGAGTGAGGAAGCGTCGCATCCGCACGGCGTGTGCGGCGATCGTCCAGGCGGGCGTGCCGGCCGTGTGCCGGGGACGGCGGCCGACCGGGCGGCGCCCGATTGCAATTCAGGCGCGTTCGAGTTCGGCCAGTTCCTGTAAGGAATTGATATTGTAAAACGCACGTTCGTCGGCAAAGGCGACTTCGGTGGCCGTGTGGCGCGCGTACCACGCACGCACCTTGCGCTCGCCGGCGGCGAGGAAGGCGGCGAGGTCGTCGGCGAGCGAGGTGCGTACGAGCGCGAATACCGGGTGCAGCGAGACCACGCCTTCGGCATTCGTCGTGGTCGCGGTCACGATGTCGGCGCGCGCCGAGAGCGCGGCGTGGCCCAGGCGCTCGGCGAGATCGGCCGGCAGCCAGGGCGAGTCGCAGGGCGCCGTGAGGAGCCATTCGGTTTGCGCGGCGCGCAGTCCCGCGAGGAGCCCCGCGAGCGGGCCGGGGAAGTCGGGCAGCGTATCGGCGAGCACGCTCGCTCGCCATGGTGCGCCGAGCGCCGCATAAGCATCGCCGTTGCGGTTCGCGCTGATCGAGAGGGCGCCGACCTGCGGCGCGAGGCGCGTGAGCACGTGCGCGGCAAGCGGTTTGCCGTGCAGCATCTGCAAGCCCTTGTCCGCGCCGCCCATACGCTGGCCGCGGCCGCCCGCGAGCACGAGGCCCGTGACCGATGCAGTGGAAATGGGGTTGGCGCTCGTCGGCGTCATGGGCTGCTCAGCCGCCGATATAGGACATTTCGATGCGGCGCTCGTCGGAGGCCGCCGGCGCCTGCGCGCTGCCCCGCAGCTGCGAATAGCGGTCGGCGCGGCCTTCCCATACCTGCGCGATGGCGCCGGAGATTGCCGTGTCGGTGGCGCCGTTGCGCAACAGCGCGCGCAGGTCGTAACCCATCGAGGCGAAGAGGCACAGGTACAGCTTGCCCTCGGTCGAAAGGCGCGCGCGCGTGCAGTCGCCGCAGAACGCGCGCGTCACGCTGGAGATCGCGCCGATTTCGCCCGCGCCATCTGCGTAGCCCCAGCGCTGCGCCGTTTCGGCGGCGTTGTGGGGCTCCAGCGGCACGAGCGGCCAGTGCTCGGAAATGCGCGCGACGACTTCCGCCGACGGCAGCACTTCGGCCATGTTCCAGCCGTTCGAGGTGCCCACGTCCATGTACTCGATGAAGCGCAGCGTCACATCCGTGCCGCGGAAATGCCGTGCAAGCGGCACGATCTCGCCGTCGTTCGTGCCGCGCTTGACGACCATGTTGACCTTGATCGGCGCGAGACCCACGGCTTGTGCCGCCGCAATGCCGTCGAGCACGTCGGCCACCGCGAAGTCGGCGTCGTTCATGCGGCGAAAGAGGGCGTCGTCGAGGGCGTCCAGGCTCACCGTCACGCGTGTGAGGCCCGCGTCGCGCAGCGCGCGCGCCTTGCGGGCAAGCAGCGAGCCATTGGTGGTGAGCGTGATATCGAGCGGTTCGCCTGCGGGCGTACGCAGCGCGGCGAGCCGCTCGATCAGGAATTCGATGTTCTTGCGCAGCAGCGGCTCACCACCCGTGAGGCGGATCTTGGTGACGCCATGCGCGACGAAAAGCCGCGCGAGCCGCTCGATTTCTTCGAGCGAAAGCAGCGCGGAATGGGGCAAAAACGGGTAATCCTTGTCGAACACGGCTCGCGGCATGCAGTACACGCAGCGGAAATTACAGCGGTCCGTGACCGAGATGCGAAGGTCGCGCAGGGGTCTGGCGAGCGCGTCGAAGACCGCGCCAGAAGGCGCGCGCACGGCTTCTGCGGCCGTCCGGGGCAATTCGGGCGGCAGCGATCGAACGTCGGCAACAGGGATGATGCGTCGTGTCATGGTCTCTTCGTTCTCGCGTTAGTTCGATTTTAGCCGAACCAGGACCTGCCTTCAGACAAGGGAGAACGCTGATATATCAAAAAAAGCCCGCCGGGAGGGGCGGGCTTTTCGGGGTGCGCCGGAATTGGGGCCCGGCGGCCAGTTGCCTTGCAGCGCTTACGGCAGGCGGGTGGTCTCGACCTGCTGCATCGGCGTGCTGTCGACCGGCGGCAGCGGCTTGCGCTCGCGCGGCGTGCGTGCGGGCTTGACCAGCTGCGCGGCGGCTTGCTGCGCAGCGCGCAGCTTGTCGGCGTCAGTATTGACCCAGACGAGACCCGCCGATTCCAGCATCGGGCGCAGCGTGTCTGCGGTGGGGGCAGCCGCGGGCGCCGCCGTTGCCACCGGGGCCGGATGCGAGGCAACCGGCTCGGTGATCGCGACGACCGCCGGAGCGGCGGCTACCGCTTCTTGTGCCGGCTCCGGTTGAGCGACGGGCGCTGCTGACGCTGCCACGGGCTCTTCGGTCCGCGGTGCTTCGACGCGATCTTCGCGCACGACAGGCGGCGTTTCGGCCTGAACCGGCTCCACCGGGGCTGCCGGCGCGACCGGTTCGTCCGCTGCGGCAGGGGCCACAGGAGCGACAGGTGCCACAGCTTCTTCGGCCTTCGGCTCGACCGCCTGTGCGGTTTCGACGCTCACCGGTGCGGCTTCGGCGGGTGCCGGAGCCGGCTCGGCAGGAGCCGGAGCTTGCTCTGCAGCGGGCGCGACGGTTTCGACGGGCGCCGTCGTCACTGCAGCGGCAGGCACGTGCCCGGCTTCAGCGACAGCGGCTGCGGCCGGCAGTGCGGTCACGACAGGCTCGGCAGCCGCCTCGGTGCGCGCCTCTACGGCCGGTGCTTCATGCACTTGTGCGGCGATGGCAGGCTGCTCGAGCGCCGGTTGGGCGGGGGCGGCTTGCTCTTCGCCTTCCGGTGCATCTGCGCCCGGCGTCAGGCCGGCTGCATCCGTCTCGCGCTCGCGGCGACCACCACGGCGGCCGCGGCGGCGGCGGCGGCGTTCTTCGCCTTCACGCGGTGCGCCATCTTCGTCGGCACCGGCGCTCACGCCTTCGAGCAGGTCTTCCGTCTGCGGCGCTTCGACGCCTTCGGCGCCTGCCGATGCGGCGTCAAGACGCGCTTCCTGGGCTTCAGCGGCCTCGGCTTGCTGACGGCGACGCGACTCACCGCGCTCGCCACGTTCACCACGCTCGCGGCGCTCGCCACGTGCGGCGCCGGCTTCCGCCGTTACATCGCTACGTTCCTGACCGCGCTCGACGCGTTCGATGCGCTGTTCGCGCTCGGTGCGCGCTTCGCGGGTTTCACGCGGTTCACGTTGCTCGCGCGGTTCGCGTTGTTCACGCGGCTCGCGCGGCTCACGGACACCACGGCCTTCGCGTGCTTCACGCGGCTCACGCTGTTCGCGCGGCTCGCGTTCCTCACGGCGGCCAGCCGGCTGGCCGGCACGTGCGCCGCCTGCGCTTTCGCCGCGGGCTGCCGCGTCGCGGCCGCCGGAGCGGCGATTGCGGTTGCGATCGCCGCCGGTCTTCTCACCGCGCTCGGTACGCGCTTCGCGGGTCGGACGGGCAGTCTTTTCGGGTTGAGCGACCGGTGCCGGCGCGGGCGCCGCAGCCGGTGCACCGCCAAAGAGACGCTTGACCCAGCCAAAGAAGCCGCCGCCCGCGGGCGTGACAGCCAGTTGTGCCGCGACGGGCGCGGTTTCGGCCGGCTTGACCGGCGCGCTCGGCGCCGGGCGCTCCGGCGTGATGCCCTTCACCGCCGCTTCCTGTTTCGGCTTGGCTTCGGCGGTACGCTTGCTGTAGCCGGTTTCCGACTCGAGTTCGCGAGCCGCTTCCTCGGCCATCTTCCACGAGGCGCGCGGGTCGTCGAGGCGCGCATCGTCGTGACGCAGGCGCTCGAGCTTGTAGTGCGGCGTTTCGAGGTGCTTGTTCGGGATCAGAACGACCGCAACCTTGAAGCGCGACTCGATCTTGTTGATCTCCGAGCGCTTTTCGTTGAGCAGGAAGGCGGTCACTTCGACCGGCACCTGGCAATGAATTGCCGCGGTGTTTTCCTTCATCGCCTCTTCCTGGATGATGCGCAGCACCTGGAGCGCCGACGATTCCGTATCGCGGATATGACCCGTGCCGTTACAGCGCGGGCAGGTCACGTGGCTGCCTTCCGAGAGGGCGGGGCGCAGGCGCTGGCGCGACAGCTCCATCAGGCCGAAGCGTGAGATCTTGCCCATCTGCACGCGGGCGCGGTCGTGGCGCAGCGCGTCTTTCAGGCGCTGCTCGACTTCGCGCTGGCTCTTGGCCGACTCCATGTCGATGAAGTCGATCACGATCAGGCCGCCCAGGTCGCGCAGACGCAGCTGGCGCGCCACTTCGTCGGCGGCTTCGAGGTTGGTGCGCGCGGCGGTTTCCTCGATGTCGGCGCCCTTGGTGGCGCGCGCCGAGTTCACGTCGATGGCGACCAGGGCTTCGGTGTGGTCGATCACGATCGCGCCGCCCGAGGGCAGCGGCACCGTGCGCGAATACGCCGTCTCGATCTGGTGCTCGATCTGGAAACGCGAGAAAAGCGGCACGTCGTCGTGATACCGCTTCACCTTATTGACATTGTCCGGCATCACGATATCCATGAAGGCGCGCGCCTGGTCATGGATCTCGGTGGTGTCGATGAGGATTTCGCCGATGTCGGGCTGGAAGTAGTCGCGGATCGCGCGAATGACGAGACTCGATTCCAGGTAGATCAACATGGGCTGACCGGACTGGCCGGCCTGCGACGCGGCTTCGATGGCGCGCCACAGTTGCAGCAGGTAGTTCAGGTCCCACTGGAGCTCTTCGGCGGAGCGGCCGATGCCGGCCGTACGCGCGATGATGCTCATGCCGTCCGGCAGTTGCAGCTGCGCCATGGTTTCGCGCAGTTCCTGACGGTCGTCGCCCTCGATGCGGCGCGAGACGCCGCCGCCGCGCGGGTTGTTCGGCATGAGCACGAGGTAGCGGCCGGCGAGCGAGATGAACGTGGTGAGGGCGGCGCCCTTGTTGCCGCGCTCTTCCTTCTCGACCTGGACGATCAGCTCCTGGCCTTCCTTGAGGGCGTCCTGAATGCGCGCGCCGCGCATGTCGATGCCTTCGCGGAAGTACTGGCGGGCGACTTCCTTGAACGGCAGGAAGCCGTGGCGGTCTTCGCCGTAGTTGACGAAACACGCCTCGAGCGAAGGCTCGATCCGGGTGACGATCCCCTTGTAGATGTTGCCTTTGCGCTGTTCGCGCCCGGCGGTTTCGATGTCGATGTCGATGAGCTTCTGTCCATCGACGATGGCGACACGCAGTTCTTCCTGCTGTGTCGCGTTGAACAGCATTCGTTTCATTGAACGACTCCAGTGCGTTCGCGCGCGAGCCGCACGGTGCGCGGCGGTGACGCCAGGCAGCACGGTGCGGGCAGCGGCGAGCCGCGCCTTATTGTGTTGTCACAAGCACGCTGGAGCGGGAACGATGGCGGGGAGAATTGCCTTTCCTGGGCGCCGGTCCGGCGTTGCGTTGCCGTGGACGGGGCCGCGTGGGCACATGCGAAATACGTCTTCAAGAAGAGAAGAGACATGCCGCGGGTTCGCGACGGCAACGTTTTCCTGCGCTTCCAATCCACCTGGCTGCCGTGACCATGAACGTGCCGATGGGTGTGCCCATCGCACTGGCCGTGACAGACGCCGGCCGCAGCGGCGAACCGCGCGCGCTTGCGACTGGATCAGGTTCGCGGCCTCAAGATTCAATCAGGGCCGCGCACGGGAAGCTATTCAGGAACGCCCGTCTTCCCCCTCGGGGTGTCTCGCCACTTTTGACGTCGCCGTGTCCCGCACATTGCCGGGACGCTTCGGGCGCTCGCCGTATTTTCGCCACCAGCGCCTCCTGCAGCGGTCACTTCGACCGCGCGGCGGGACGCGCCGGATAAATTCTTTATACCAATGTTCCGTTACCGTCGGAGCCGCTCCTGACCGAACGTGCCTGTGGGCGCCGTCCCTGCCGGAGTGGTGATCCGTGCGTGCAACTCGTTGCTTCTCATCAAACGGGGTGAGCAACCAGCCCCGGGCGCAAGTAAAATAACCGTTTATCGCTTGCAGCCTGCGCTCGCCGCGTGGTCCAAGTCCAGGATAACCCCCTTGGGGTGTCCATTGGGTGGTTCGCAGAACATTTGGCCATTTGGCCTGGGCCATTTGGCCTACCGTTGCGTCGGCGCTGGGCAAATTATATTCAGAATGAAAGGGTTAGGCAAAACATCCCAGAATCAGGTCGCAAGCGACCAGGTTTCGTTCGTCGAAATCGACGAGGGCGCGGCCGGTCAGCGCATCGACAATTTTCTCGTGCGCGTCTGCAAAGGCGTGCCGAAAAGCCACATCTATCGCATTTTGCGCAGCGGGGAAGTGCGCGTAAATAAGGGCCGGGTCGACGCGCAATATCGGCTCGCAGAAGGCGACATCGTGCGCGTGCCGCCCATCCGCACGTCGCAGTCGAATGCGCCGGCCGGCGCCACGCCCGTGCCGGCGGCCCAGTTTCCCATCATCTACGAGGACGACGCGCTGCTCGTCATCGACAAGCCTGCCGGCGTGGCCGTGCACGGCGGCAGCGGGGTGGCGTTCGGCGTGATCGAGCAGCTGCGCGAGGCGCGAGCGCAGGGCAAGTTCCTCGAACTGGTCCACCGCCTCGACCGCGAAACGTCGGGCGTGCTGATGCTCGCCAAGAAGCGCGCCGCACTCGTGGGCCTGCATGCGCAGATGCGCGATAACCAGACCGACAAGCGCTATTACGCCTGCGTTCACGGCGAATGGGCGAGCGACTGGGGTCGTCGGCGCGCTGTGAAGGAGCCGCTTCACAAGTATCTGACCCCGGAAGGCGAGCGTCGTGTGCGCGTGCAGCCGGACGGCTTGCCCTCGCATACGGTGTTCAATCTCGTCGAGCGCTGGCCGGGCTACGCGCTGCTCGAAGCCGAACTGAAGACGGGCCGCACGCACCAGATCCGCGTGCACCTCGCTCACCTCGGCCTGCCGATCGTCGGCGACGCCAAGTACGGCGACTTCGCGCTCAACAAGGATCTCGCGCGCACGGGCGCGCGGCCGGGCATCAAGCGGATGTTCCTGCATGCGCACCGGTTGAAGCTCGCTCACCCGATCACGGGCGTCCCGTTGCAGTTCGAGGCGCCGCTGCCGGCGGATTGCCGCGGCTTCGTCGACGCGCTGCGCGCGCAGCGCGAGCAAGGCGCGGCAACCGACGCGGCCCGACCTGACGCGGCCCAACCTGACGCGGCGCGTCCCGAATGACACCGAATCTGACAGCGTTTGGAGAAGTCCTGCATGGCTCGAGAGTTATTTGACCTGATTGTGTTCGACTGGGACGGCACCCTGATGGACTCGACCGCCCATATCACGCGCAGCATCCAGGCGGCGTGCCGCGACCTCGGCTTGCCCGTGCCCGGCGACGAGGCGGCGAGCTACGTGATCGGCCTCGGCCTGCGAGAGGCGCTGCAGATCGCCGCGCCCACGCTCGATCCGGCCGACTACCCGCGGCTCGTCGAGCGCTATCGCATCCATTATTTGCTGAAGGATCAGCAGACCGAGCTGTTCGCAGGCGTGCGCGAGATGCTCGCGGAACTGCGCGACACCGGCTACCTGCTCGCCGTGGCGACGGGCAAGAGCCGCGTGGGGCTGAACCGCGCGCTGGCGGATTCGCGGCTCACGAGCCTCTTCGACGGCACCCGCTGCGCCGACGAAACCTTCTCGAAGCCGCATCCGGCCATGCTTCAGGAGCTCACGCGCGAACTGGGGCAGGATCTGGGCCGTACGGTGATGATCGGCGACACGACCCACGATCTGCAGATGGCGATCAACGCGGGCGCGGCTGCCATTGGCGTGGCGTATGGCGCGCACGCATCCGGCGCACTCGAAAAGCTCGAGCCGCGCTTTGTCGCGCCCGACGTAGCTGCGCTCGCGGGCTGGCTGCGGGAGAACGCATGAGCGCGGCGCCCGAGACAGCGGCGCTCGAGCCGGTGCGCGTCTGCGCGTCCGACGAACTCACCGAGGGCGGCGAGGGTCGGCGCATGAATGCAACCTACGCGGGCGGCGACGCGGTGGTGTTCTTCGTGCGCTATGGCGGAGAGGCGTACGGCTACCTGAACCGCTGCGCGCACGTGCCGATGGAACTCGACTGGGTCGAGGGCCAGTTCTTCGAGTCCTCGGGGCTCTATCTGATGTGCGCCACGCACGGCGCGATCTACCAGCCCGACACGGGCAAGTGCGTGGGCGGCCCATGCCGCGGCGGGCGTTTGCGCCCCGTGCAAGTCGAGGAACGCGACACGCCGGAGGGGCGTGCGGTATTCTGGCTGCCGGACGACGCTTTGCGTCCGACCCCAACCTGATTCCCGACTTTCGACCCTTTCGACCGTAACCCGCTCGCATGTCCGACAATCCGACCCCTGATTCGAACGAAGCGCCACGCGCGGCTTCGTCAGACCGCGGCGCGCCCGCGCCTGGCTGGGAGCGCGAGGCGCTCGAACGTATCGCGCTCGCGGCCATCACCGAGCAGCGTGCGGCGCGGCGCTGGCGTATTTTCTTTCGCTTCGCGTTTCTCGCCGTGTTCGTGGTGATCGCGTGGGCGATCCTCGATCTGTCGGGCGCGCGCGTGGAGAGTGAAGGGCGCCACACGGCGCTCGTTTCGCTCGACGGCGAAATCGGCTCCGACACCCCGGCGAATGCGGAGGACATCATCAGCGCGCTCGACAGCGCCTTCGACGACGACGGCACCGCAGGCGTCATCCTGCATATCGACAGCCCCGGCGGCAGCCCGGTGCAGGCCGGCATCATCAACGACGAGATCCACCGTCTGCGGATCAAATATCCGGCCATCCCGCTGTATGTGGTGGTGGGCGACATGTGCGCTTCGGGCGGATATTACGTCGCGGCCGCCGCCGACAAGATTTACGTCAACAAGGCGAGCATCGTGGGCTCGATCGGCGTGCTGATGGACGGATTCGGCTTTACCGGCCTCATGGACAAGCTCGGCGTCCAGCGGCGCCTGCGTACCTCGGGAGAAAACAAGGGCTTCTTCGATCCGTTCTCGCCCGACACGCCGAAAATGGACGCGCACGCCCAGGAGATGCTCGACCAGATCCACCAGCAATTCATCGACGCCGTGAAGGCCGGCCGCGGCAAGCGCCTGAAGGACTCGCCGGATGTCTTCTCGGGCTTGTTCTGGACCGGGCAGAAGAGCGTGGATCTCGGTCTGGCTGACGGCTACGGCGACACCGATTACGTGGCGCGCGAGGTCATCAAGGCGCCGGACGTCGTCGATTACACGGTCAAGCAGAGCCTCACCGATCGGGTGGCGAAGCGCGTGGGTGCGAACATCGGCTCGGCGGCTGTGCATTCGCTGCTGATGGGCGGCAAGCTGTCGGTGCACTGAGCACTGGCGGCGCGTTAGCCACCGGTCGTCCTCGAGAAAAATCGGCCGCTGCGCGAGGGTTGCGCAGCGGCCGATTCGTTTTTGCGCGCCGAAGGGTTCAGTGCGCGAGCAGCAGGAAGATCGCCGGCCGCTTGTGCAATTCGGGCGCGGGCTTCTTTTTCCAGTCGGACACGGCGCGGCTCACGATCGTCTCCGTGGGCAGCGTGAGATCGGCGGCGACGCAGACAAGCGTGGAGGGCGCACAGGTCGCGAGCAGCGCGTCGAGCAGCGTGCGGTTGCGGTAGGGCGTCTCGATGAAGATCTGCGTCTGCTTGCCCTTGCGCGAGATCTGCTCGAGATCGCGCAGCTTTTTCACGCGCTCGTTCGCGTCGACGGGGAGGTATCCGTGAAACGCGAAGCTCTGGCCGTTCAGGCCCGACGCCATCAACGCGAGCAGAATCGAACTCGGACCCACGAGCGGCACGACCTTGATGCCGCGCTCGTGCGCGCGCCGCACGAGCAGCGCGCCCGGATCGGCGACTGCGGGCACGCCGGCCTCGGAAACGAGCCCCGTGTCGACGCCCGCGAGCAGCGGGGCGAGCAGCTTCTCGACCTCGCCGGCGGGCGTGTTGACATTGAGTTCGCGGATCTCGATTTCCTGGATCGGCCGCGTCGTGCCCACGCGCTTGAGGAAGGCGCGCGTGGTCTTCGCGTTTTCGCCGATGTAGCTGGCGAGTGCACCCGCGCGTTCGCGCACGGGCGTCGGCAGGACGGCATTGAGCGCGTCGTCGTCGCCTTCGCCGAGCGTGTTGGGGATCAGATAGAGGGTGCCGAGGCTCATGCTTGCGTCTCCAGCAACGGGTATCCCGCGGCAAGCAGCATGCGCGTGAGCGCGATGAGCGGCAGGCCGATCAGGGCGGTGGGGTCCTCCGATTCGATCGCTTCGAGCAGTGCGATGCCGAGTCCCTCCGCTTTCGCGCTGCCCGCGCAGTCGTAAGGCGTTTCGGCGCGCAGGTAGGCGTCGAGCGCGGCGTCGGGCAGGTCGCGAAAGCGCACCTTCGTGACGACATCGACGGTATCCGTTTGGCCAGTCGCGGTGTCGAGCACGCTCAGGGCACTATGGAACAACACTTCGCGGCCGCGCATGGCCGCCAACTGCTCGAGCGCGCGCTCGTGCGTGCCGGGCTTGCCGATCTGGCGGCCATCGAAGGTGGCGACCTGGTCGGAGCCGATCACCAGCGTTCGCGCCGCGCCGGCGGGCAGCGCGGCGGCCACGGCGCGGGCCTTCGCGGTAGCCAGGCGCAGCGCCGTCGCTTCGGGCGTTTCGCCGGGCTGCGGCGTTTCGTCGACGGCGGGCACGGCCGTGTCGAAGGGAATGCGCAGGCGCTCGAGCAACTCGCGCCGGTAGCGCGAGCTGGAGGCGAGGATGAGGGCGGGGCGGCCCGTGCGCGGGGCCTGCGAGGGAGAATCCTGCATGTTCGATCTGAGTATCGGAGTATGGAAGAGCGGCTGCGAATGTGGCTGCGTTTGCGACTGGAAAAAAGGCGGCTGTGGTTTGGCGATTTTCGGGCGGATTTCGCCGTGAAAACGGGGGCGGATATCCCCCAAAACGTCGTCAGAGGCTCCCGAAAACCGCGCTTGCACAGACACTTGCGTACGCGAGCTTAAGTGTTTGACTCACAAAGATAAAGGCGATATGATTTTGGGCTTTTCATCGGTACGCTCTCGTCGCACGTCTTGTGCGGGCGCCTGAATTTCGCGGCGTCACGGCTCGAATGACCTTGCCGGCAGTAGCGTGTCGATGGCGAATGTTGGCAAGCGCAGGTCGATAGCGACCCGTGCGGGCCGGCCAGGCTGGATTGCTGCGGGCCGCTGGCGGCTTTCGCGCATCGCTCGCCGCGCCCTAAGCCTTGAAGCAGGAGAGCGCACATGACCGAACACACTGGCAAGCCTGCTGGCGCCGAATTGAATCCGCGCGACTTCGATATCTTCGAATTCGCGCGCAGCGAGCGCGAAGCGGCAGGCGTCGTGCGCGTCTCGCAACTGCCGCGCATGTTAAACGAAGTCCCGGCCGAGGCGCCAGATCGCGACACCGCGTTCACCTGGCAGGCTGCGGGCTTTACCCAGCAGGAATTGCAGGACGACGGCACCGAAGGGCCGCAGCCATACCTGCGGCTGGCTGTTCACGGTGGCGCGTGGCTCACGTGCCAGCGGTGCCTCGCTCCCTACGAGCAGGCATTCAATGCGGATGCGACCTTCCGTATCGTCCAGACGGAAGAAGAGGCGGACGAGTTTCCGCTCGACGACGATGAAGTCGAAGTGATCGTGGGCTCGCGCCATTTCGATCTCGTCGACTTGATCGAAGAGGAGCTGTTGCTCGCGCTGCCGCTGGTGCCGAAGCACGAAGTCTGTCCGGAAATTCACGAAAGCCTCGCCTCGGGTCCCGACGGCGCGGAAGGCGTGGATTCCGTAGACGACGTGCCGGAGCAGGAAATCGAGCCGGAAGAGCGCGTCAACCCGTTTGCGGCGCTCGAATCGCTCAAGAAGGACGGTCCTGGCAGCAAGCACTAAGGGAAGCCTTGGGCGGCTGTGCGGGGCAGGCAGTACCAGACGCGTGGGCCTGAGCCCGGAGTCCGGCCATCCCCCAAGGGTGGCGGCGGCCGGATCGGGCTGTGTTAGAATTCGGAAAATTTTCAGGAGTTATCATGGCAGTTCAACAAAACAAGAAGTCGCCGTCGAAGCGCGGTATGCACCGCTCGCACGATTTCCTCACGGGCGCGCCGCTGGCCGTCGAGCCGAGCACGGGTGAAGTGCATCTGCGTCACCACATCAGCCCGAACGGCTACTACCGCGGCAAGAAAGTCGTCAAGACCAAGAACGACTAATCGTTTCAGCGTGCGGCGCGGTGTTTGACACCTGGCGCCGCATCTGACGATTCCGTTCGCTTGACCATATTTCGGCTCGGCAAAAAGGCGGCATTCAACTGCCGCTTTTTTATGCCTGAAATCCGTCGCATTCCATGACTGTTACGCTCACGATAGATTGCATGGGAGGCGACCACGGCCCGTCTGTGACGGTGCCTGCCGCAGTCCATTTCGTCCGCTCGCACCCCGACGCGCATCTCATGCTCGTGGGCGTCGAGTCGGCGGTTCGCGCCCAGTTGAAGAAGCTGAAGGCGTCGGACCATCCCGCGCTTACCGTCGTGCCCGCCACCGAGGTCGTCGAAATGGACGATCCGGTTGAAGTCGCCCTGCGCAAGAAAAAAGATTCGTCGATGCGCGTCGCGCTCAATCGCGTGAAAGAGGGCGAGGCGCAAGCCTGCATCTCGGCCGGCAATACCGGTGCGCTAATGGCCGTCTCGCGCTACGTGCTCAAGACGTTGCCCGGCATCGAACGCCCGGCCATCGCCTTCGCGCTGCCGAACCCGCGCGGCTATACGACGATGCTAGACCTCGGCGCGAACGTCGACTGCGAACCGCAGCACCTGCTGCAGTTCGCGGAGATGGGCCACGCGCTCGTCGCGGCGCTCGAGGGCAAGGATCGCCCAACCATCGGGCTCCTGAATATCGGCGAAGAAGTCATCAAGGGCAACGACACCATCAAGCGCGCGGGCGAGCTCCTGCGCGCGAGCACGCTGAACTTCCGCGGCAACGTCGAAGGCAACGACATTTACAAGGGCACCGTCGACGTCATCGTCTGTGACGGTTTCGTTGGGAATGTCGCGCTCAAGACGTCGGAGGGCCTCGCGCAGATGCTCAACGACATGATCAAGGAAGAGTTCGGCCGCTCGTGGCTCACGAAGCTCATGGCGATTGCCGCACTGCCCGTGCTCATGCGCTTCAAGAAGCGTGTCGACCATCGCCAGTACAACGGCGCTGCGCTGCTCGGCCTGAAGAGCCTCGTCATCAAGAGCCACGGCTCGGCCGATGCCTACGCGTTTGAGTGTGCGATCAATCGCGGGTATGATGCCGTCAAAAATGGCGTGCTGGAGCGCCTCGCGCACGCCATGGAAGAAAACGCCGGTTCGCTCGAACAGGCGGCAGACGAGCCCGGCGGCGCCCAGAACGTGCAAGCCGCGCAGGCGGGGCAGGCTACCAGTGCGCCCAGCCAGGCAGCGGGCGAGGTACCGCCCGGCGCCGCATCATCCTCGAAGGCATAATGGCTCAATCGACTCTCTATTCCCGCGTGATCGGCACGGGCAGCTACCTTCCGCCTGATCGCGTCACCAACCAGGAACTGGCCGAACGGCTCGCCGCAAAAGGCGTCGAAACGAGCGACGAGTGGATCGTGGCCCGCACGGGCATTCACGCGCGCCACTTCGCCGCGCCCGACGTCACGACGAGCGATCTCGCGCTTGCGGCATCGCAGCGCGCGATCGCGGCAGCCGACGTCGATCCGCAGTCGATCGACCTCATCATCGTCGCCACTTCCACGCCCGATTTCGTCTTTCCGAGCACGGCCTGCCTCTTGCAGAACAAGCTCGGCATCCGCAATCACGGCGCGGCGTTCGACGTGCAGGCCGTGTGCTCGGGCTTCGCGTACGCCGTTTCGGTAGCCGACAGCCTGATCCGCAGCGGCCAGCATCGCACGGCGCTCGTGGTCGGCGCGGAGACCTTCTCGCGAATTCTCGATTTCAACGATCGCACCACCTGTGTGCTGTTCGGCGACGGCGCAGGCGCGATCATCCTGCAGGCGTCGAGCGAACCGGGCGTCCTTTCGAGCGCGCTGCACGCCGACGGCAGCTACGCGCACATCCTGTGTACGCCGGGCAACGTGCACGGCGGCGTGATCGCGGGCAACGCGTTCCTGCACATGGACGGCCAGGCCGTGTTCAAGCTGGCCGTGAACGTGCTCGAAAAGGTCGCGATCGAGGCGCTCGACAAGGCGCAGCTCACCGCCGACCAGGTCGACTGGCTGATTCCGCACCAGGCCAACATCCGCATCATGCAGGGCACTTGCCGCAAGCTCGGCCTGCCCGCGGAGCGCATGGTGGTGACGGTGGGCGAACATGGCAACACCTCGGCGGCCTCGATTCCGCTCGCTTTCGACGTCGCGGTGCGCGACGGCCGCATCAAGCGCGGCCACAACGTGCTGATCGAAGGCGTCGGCGGCGGCTTCACCTGGGGCGCCTCCGTCATCCGCTTCTAAGCATCCTGAGCGGGCTTTCGCGCTCCCGCAGCGGTCCTGGCGCACGACGTGCATGTCGCGCGCAGCCGGCGGCGGTTCATCCGAGCACATTGCCCACCCGTATTGATCGAATTTGGGGACGTTATGAAATTCGCGTTCGTTTTTCCCGGACAAGGCTCGCAGGCCGTCGGCATGCTCGACGCCTTCGCCGATAACGCCATCGTGCGCGAGACGCTGCAAGAAGCGTCCGACGCGCTGGGCCAGGACCTCGGCAAGCTGATCGCCGAAGGCCCCGCCGAAGAACTCAATCTCACCACCAACACGCAGCCGGTCATGCTCACCGCCGCCTACGCCGTCTATCGCGCGTGGCAGCAGGCGGGCGGCCCTCTGCCTGCCATCGTCGCGGGCCACAGCCTCGGCGAATACACGGCGCTCGTCGCCGCCGGCGTCCTCGCGTTCCGCGACGCCGTGCCGCTCGTGCGCTTTCGCGCGCAGGCGATGCAAAGCGCGGTGCCGGTGGGCGAGGGCGGCATGGCCGCCGTGCTCGGTCTCGACGACGACACCGTGCGCGCAGTCTGCACGGAAGCCGCTGCTGCGAGCGGCGGCGTGGTCGAAGCCGTGAACTTCAACGCGCCGGCGCAAGTCGTGATCGCGGGCCACAAGGGCGCGGTCGAGAAGGCCTGCGAGATCGCCAAGGCGAAGGGCGCCAAGCGCGCGCTGCCGCTGCCGGTTTCGGCGCCGTTCCACTCGTCGCTGCTCAAGCCTGCCTCGGATCAGCTGCGCGACTATCTCGCGAACGTGACGCTGAACGCGCCGCAGATCCCCGTGGTGAACAACGTCGACGTGGCATTCGAAACCGACCCCGCGAAAATTCGCGACGCGCTCGTGCGCCAGGCCGCGGGCGCCGTGCGCTGGGTCGAATGTGTGCAGGCCATTGCGGCGCAAGGCGCGACGCACGTGGTCGAATGCGGTCCGGGCAAGGTGCTTGCGGGCCTCACCAGGCGTATCGACGGCAACCTGGTCGGCGCCTCGGTGCTCGATCCGAAGTCGCTCGACGAAGCGCTTGCGCTTCTGAAGGCCTGAGCGCCTACGCCACCACCGCTAACGGATTCAAACGATGGAAAAGACTCTCGACAATCAAGCCGCGATCGTGACCGGCGCCACCCGCGGCATCGGCCGCGCGATCGCGCTGGAACTGGCGCGCCAGGGCGCGACGGTGATCGGTACGGCAACGAGCGAAGCCGGCGCGCAGGCCATCTCGGCCGCTTTCGAAGCAGCGGGCCTGAAGGGCCGCGGCGCGGTGCTCGACGTGAACGACGCCGCTGCGGCGGAGGCGCTGATCGACGCAACGGTCAAGGAATTCGGCGGTCTTGCGATCCTCGTCAATAATGCGGGCATCACGCAGGACAACCTGGCGATGCGCATGAAGGACGACGAGTGGGACTCGGTCATCGACACCAACCTGAAGTCGGTGTTCCGCCTCTCGCGCGCTGTGCTGCGCCCGATGATGAAGGCGAAGGGCGGCCGCATCATCAATATCACCTCGGTGGTGGGCTCGTCGGGCAACCCTGGCCAGGCTAACTACGCCGCCGCCAAGGCCGGCGTGGCGGGCATGACGCGCGCGCTCGCACGCGAGATCGGCAGCCGCGGCATCACCGTGAACTGCGTCGCGCCCGGTTTCATCGACACCGACATGACGAAGGACTTGCCGGCGGAGCAGCAAGCCGCGCTCAAGCAGCAGATTCCGTTGGGCCGTCTCGGCAGCCCGGACGACATCGCGCATGCGGTCGCGTTCCTCGCGTCGCCGCAGGCAGCCTACATCACGGGCACGACGTTGCACGTGAACGGCGGCATGTATATGTCTTAACCGGATTCAGGTACTATCCGCGCCTTGATGCGCTTGATGCAAAACATTGCGCAAGCGCCGTCGCGGATAGCCTTCCGGAACCTTGAGCGCCGCTTTTCAGCCAGGTCAAACCTGATAAAATGCGCGCACTCGCATTCATGAGCTAACTTTTTTCCCTTGGAGGGGTAATGGACAACATCGAACAGCGCGTCAAGAAGATCGTCGCCGAGCAACTGGGCGTCGCCGAAGCTGAAATCAAGAACGAAGCTTCGTTCGTGAACGATCTGGGCGCCGACTCGCTCGACACCGTCGAACTGGTCATGGCTCTCGAAGACGAGTTCGGCATGGAAATCCCGGACGAGGAAGCCGAGAAGATCACGACGGTTCAGCAAGCGATCGACTACGCTCGCGCGAACGTCAAGGCTTAAGCGCCAGATTCCCGCCTGGGCCGCGCAACGCAGTGCGCTGGCGGCCCGCGAGGACGCTCGCCCGTGAAACCGCATACGCCTGCCGCACTCGCTGCGGGGCATCTGCCGGTCAACTAGCCACAGGGCTCACAGGAGCATTTCCTGTGGCCTCTGTGGCTTTTGTTTTTGTCATCTATGGATAAGGGGTTACCGTGAGCCGTCGTCGAGTTGTTGTTACAGGCCTGGGGCTGATTTCGCCTGTTGGCAATAATGTTGCCGACGGCTGGGCCAATCTGGTCGCCGGGAAGTCCGGCATCGCCAACATCACGAAGTTCGACGCTACGAACTTCTCGACCCGCTTTGCCGGCGAAGTGAAGGGCTTCAACGTCGAAGACTACATGCCGGCGAAAGAAGCGCGCCATATGGACACGTTCATCCATTACGGCATCGCGGCGGGCATGCAGGCGATCCAGGACAGCGGTCTCGAAGTCACCGAAGCGAACGCGGAGCGGATCGGCGTGAACGTCGGCTCGGGCATCGGCGGTCTGCCGATGATCGAAGTCACGCAAACCGAACTGCTCAACCGCGGCCCGCGCCGCATCTCGCCGTTCTTCGTGCCCGCCTCGATCATCAACATGATCTCGGGCCATCTGTCGATCAAGTACGGCCTCAAGGGTCCGAATCTGGCGATGGTCACGGCCTGTACGACCGGCCTGCACTGCATCGGCGAAGCGTCGCGTCTGATCGAATACGGCGACTGCGACGTGATGATCGCGGGCGGTGCGGAAGCGACCGTGTCGCCGCTCGGCATCGGCGGCTTCGCGGCGGCGCGCGCGCTCTCGCAGCGCAACGACGATCCGGCGACGGCCAGCCGTCCGTGGGACAAGGACCGTGACGGCTTCGTGCTCGGCGAAGGCGCGGGCGTGATGGTACTCGAAGAGTACGAACACGCGAAGGCGCGCGGCGCGAAGATCTA
This sequence comes from Paraburkholderia sp. BR10936, assembly GCF_040965735.1. Lineage (NCBI taxonomy): Bacteria > Pseudomonadati > Pseudomonadota > Betaproteobacteria > Burkholderiales > Burkholderiaceae > Paraburkholderia > Paraburkholderia sp. BR10936. The sequence continues at coordinate 175,200 of NZ_JBFRCM010000001.1, read as the reverse complement.
CGCGGAAATCGGCGGCTACGGCATGAGCGGTGATGCGTATCACATGACCGCTCCGCCGGAAGATGGCGACGGCGCACGCCGCTGCATGATCGCCGCGCTGAAGAACGCGGGCGTCAACGCCAACGAAGTGAACTGGCTCAGCGCACACGGCACGTCGACGCCGCTCGGCGACCTCGCGGAAACCCTCGCGATCAAGCGCGCGTTCGGTGACCACGCGAAGGACATCGTCGTGAACTCTACCAAGTCGATGACGGGCCACCTGCTGGGTGGCTCGGGCGGCCTGGAATCGGTGTTTACGGTGCTCGCGGTGCATAACCAGGTGTCGCCGCCGACGATCAACATCTTCAACCAGGATCCGGCATGCGACCTGGACTACTGCGCGAACACCGCGCGGGACATGAAGATCGACGTCGCGCTGAAGAACTCGTTCGGGTTCGGCGGCACGAACGGCACGCTCGTCTTCAAGCGCCACGCTTGATCCCGCACGACGAGACAGCGGCCGTGCCGAATGCTTCGGCCGGCCGCGTCCCTCCTGCTTTCCCCTCGCGGCGCGCGGGCGCGCCGCTTCTTTCCCTGCGTCCATCGCTTGCGCTGCAATTGCTCGTTGCCGCGGGTCTGGGCGTCGCCGCGGCCGCCGTCTACACGGCGCTCGTACCCTGGCTCGGCGTCTGGCAAGCCTTGCCGCTCGCGCTGGCGTTCCTCGCGACCGGTGGCCTCGCGGCTGCGGCGTGGCGCCGCAAGCAACCGGCCTTCCTCGAAATCGGGTCGGATTTTCTCGCGGCCTGGTCGTGCGATGGCGCCTGCCTCGCGGCCGGGCGGCTTGCCGGCGCGTCGCAATGGGGCGCGTGGCTGCTCGCGCTCGTCGTGGAGCAGGGCGCACGCCGCACGACGATTCTCGTCGCCGCCGACGCCGTTCCCGCAGAAACCTTCCGCACACTCGCCGTGCGCGCGCGCAGCGCGGCCGGTCGCTGAGCCTCCTTTCGCTGTAAAGCTTGTAACCGCTGTTACTCGCGTAACGTGAGACCGTGGCGAGGACGCTACAATGGTGCCCCCACGTCTACTTCATGTGCTAACGGATTTTTCAGGTGAGCGAAAAAGAAATTGATCAGGTTCTGGTCGAGCGCGTGCAAAAAGGCGACAAGGCCGCGTTCGAGCTCCTGGTCTCGAAATACCACCGCAAGATCATCCGGCTGATCTCGCGCCTCGTGCGGGACCCCGCCGAGGTCGAGGACGTGGCCCAGGACGCCTTTATCAAGGCTTACCGTGCACTACCGCAATTTCGTGGCGAATCGGCTTTCTATACGTGGTTGTACCGAATTGCTGTCAATACGGCAAAGAACTACCTTGCGACCCAGGGAAGACGCGCGCCGACTTCTACCGAGGCAGATGCTGAAGAAGCGGAAACTTTCTCGGACGCCGATCAACTAAGGGATATCAATACGCCCGAGTCGATGTTGATGAGCAAGCAGATCGCACAGACGGTCAATGCTGCGATGGCGGTTTTACCGGAAGAGCTGCGCACCGCCATTACGCTTCGGGAAATAGAAGGCCTAAGCTACGAAGAAATCGCCGAGATGATGGGGTGCCCGATCGGCACCGTCAGATCGAGAATTTTCCGCGCTCGGGAAGCCATTGCGGCAAAATTGCGTCCGCTGCTGGACACTCCGGAAGGTAAGCGCTGGTAAGAAGAACCAGCTTCGCCCCGGGCGGCGACGCGATTCACCAGAATGAGTTGGTGTCACAGGGACGTCTGTTAGGGAATGGGGAGCATCATGGGTTCGGTCTCGATGCAATCGGTATCAAGCTCGCGCAGCGAGCGTCTGTCCGCCTTCGTCGACGGTGAAGCGTCGGCGCAGGAGCATCTGAACGGAAATTTTCTGGAACTCGACGGCGAGGGGCGCGCAGCCTGGTCGGAGTACCACCTGATCGGCGACGTGCTGCGTTCCGACGATCTGGCCCTCAGCCAGGCGGCAAGCCGCGCCTTCATGACGGGTTTCGCGGCGCGCTTCGAAGCACAGCCGCATCTGCTCGCACCGGCTGCGCTGCCGCAGGTGCAGGCCGGCCGCAATGAGCGCGTTGGCCGCATTCTGGCGCTGCGCCGCCGCGTGATGCCGTCGCTGGCCGTGGCGGCTGCGGCCGCCACGCTCACGTGGATCGTCATGCCGCAGATGCGCGGCGTGGGCATGGCTGGCGCGCCGCAAATCGCTGCTGTGCAGTCGCAGGGCGACGGCGTGCAGCGCGTGGCGATGAACACCACGCCGGCGCCGGTTGCAGGCGGTCAGGACGGCAATATCATCCGCGACGCTCGCCTCGACGAATATCTCCAGGCGCACCAGCAGTTCGCGCAGCAGCCGGTCATTTCGGATTCCATGCCGTACATCCGTTCAGCCGCTCTTACCACGCAAGGCCAATAAGTTTGATGCAGACATTGCGGTTGAATAAAAAGACAATCTGGGGGCGGTTGCCGGCATTCCTTTGCTGCGCAGCCGTGATGTTCACCGCTCTGTCTGTCGCCCCGCGTGCCCACGCGCAAGGCGCGTCCGCGGCCGATGCCGCCACGCGCCAGAGCGCGGCACAGCTGCTCGACCGCATCCAGCAGGCCGCCCAGCAGCAAAGTTACGAAGGCACCTTCGTCTATCAGCGCGGCGAGTTCGTGCAATCTTCGCGCATCACGCACTACGCCTCGAAGCAGGACGGCGAGTTCGAAAAGCTCGAAAGCCTCGACGGCAAGCCGCGCACAATGCTGCGCCACAACGACGATCTCTATACCTTCGTGCCCGAGCGCAAGCTGCTCGTCGTCGAAAAGCGCCAGAACAAGGACGCTTTCCCGGCGCTGCTTTCCACGAGCGGGGACCAGGTGCTGGGCGTCTACGAGCCGAAGATGCTCGCCAACGACCGCGTGGCCGGCCTCGACAGCCAGGTGATCCAGCTCGACCCGAAGGACAATTTCCGCTTCGCCTACAAGCTGTGGGCGGACGCGAAAACCGGTCTGCTGCTGCGCTCGCAGATGCTCGACCCGTCGAACGGCCAGGTGCTCCAGCAGCTCGCGTTCACGCAGGTGCGCATCGGCGGACCCGTCGACAAGACGCCTATCGTCAATGGCATGCGCAATATCGAGGGTTGGAACGTGGTGCGCCCGCCGCTCCAGCCGGTCGACATCGAAGCGCAGGGCTGGTCGTTCGGCCAGGCTGCGCCGGGATTCCAGAAGATTCGCGAAGTGCGCCGGCCGATGGCGGCGCGCGATGCGAGCGATCCGCCCATCCCGGTCGATCAGGCTGTATTCTCTGACGGACTGTCCACGCTTTCCGTCTTTATCGAGCCGGTGAAGAACAACAGTCGCAAGGAAGGCTCGGGCAGCAGTGGCGCGACCCACGTGCTCGTGAAGCGCAACGGCGATTACTTCATCACGTTGCTTGGCGAAGTGCCCCAGACCACGTTGCAGCAGTTCGCGTCTGCCATAGAATACAAGGCTCCCAGGTAACTCCTTCCTTCGGCTGACTTCGATATGACGATTCTCCCGCTGCGCAAATTCTTCGCGGCCGCGGTCGTGGCGGCGTGCCTGCCGTTCGCGCCGCACGTGGCATCGGCGGCGCCGGCTGCCAACCTGCCCGACTTCGCCGACCTCGTGGACAAAGTGGGGCCGTCGGTCGTCAATATCCGCACCACCACACGCGTCTCCTCAGCTCAGCGCGGCCTGCCGCCGGGCATGGATCAGGGCGACATGTCGGAATTCTTCCGCCGCTTTTTTGGCATCCCGCTCCCGCAAGGGCCGCAGGGTGGGCAGGGCGGCGGCCAGGGGGGCAGTCAGGGCGGAAGCCCGGGCGGCGGTTCGGACTCCGGCCCGGACAGCGGCAACGACACCGAACAGAACAGCGGCGTCGGCTCGGGTTTCATCCTCTCGGGCGACGGCTACGTGATGACCAACGCGCACGTGGTCGACGACGCGGACAGCATCTACGTGACGCTCACCGACAAGCGCGAATTCAAGGCGAAGCTGATCGGCGTGGACGACCGCACGGACGTCGCCGTGGTGAAGATCCAGGCCGCGAATCTGCCGGCCGTGACGATGGGCGATTCGAACAAGGTGCGCGTGGGCGAGTGGGTCGTGGCGATCGGTTCGCCGTTCGGCCTCGAGAACACCGTGACGGCGGGCATCGTGAGCGCGAAGGGTCGCGACACGGGCGACTATTTGCCGTTCATCCAGACCGACGTGGCCGTGAATCCCGGCAACTCGGGCGGTCCGCTCATCAACATGCAGGGCGAGGTGATCGGCATCAACTCGCAGATCTATAGCCGCACCGGCGGCTTCATGGGCATCTCGTTCGCGATTCCGATCGACGAGGCGATGCGCGTGGCGGACCAGCTCAAGTCCACGGGCAAGGTCACGCGCGGCCGCATTGCCGTCGCAATCGGCGAGGTGACGAAGGACGTCGCCGACTCGCTCGGTCTGCCCAAGGCGCAAGGCGCGCTGGTCTCCAGCGTCGAGCCGGGCGGCCCGGCCGACAAGGCGGGCATCCAGCCGGGCGACATCATCCTGAAGTTCAACGGCACGACCGTCGACGCCGCGACCGACCTGCCGCGCATGGTCGGCGACACGAAGCCGGGCACCAAGGCGACCGTGACGATCTGGCGCAAGGGCGCAACGCGCGATCTACCGATCACGATCGCCGAGATGCAGACCGACAAGAGCGCGAAGGCCGACCAGAAAAAGGCGCCCGAGCCCAAGCCGCGCGCGATGAACGCGCTCGGTATCGCGGTGGTCGATATTCCCGCCGACCAGCTCGCCCAGCTCAAGATCAAGGGCGGCGCGATGGTGGACTCGGTCGATGGCCCCGCACAGCGCGCCGGCCTGCAGAAGGGCGACATCATCCTGCGCGTGGGCGACACGGATATCACCAGCGCGAAGCAGTTCCAGGAGGTGACGGCGCATCTCGACTCGCAGAAGACGGTCGCGGTGCTCGTGCGTCGCGGCGACAACACGCAATTCGTGCCGCTGCGCCCGCGCGCGCCGGGGCAGAAGTAACGCCGATGCGCACGCCCATGCGGTCTTCGTCGGCGGCGCCGGGCGCGCTCGAACGCACGAGCGCGCACCTCGTGCTGTATGGGCGCGCGTGGTGTCATCTCTGCGAAGAGATGCGCGTGGCGCTCGCGCCGCTCGCCGCCGCGGCGGGTGCGCGTCTCGACGTCGTCGATGTCGATTCAGACCCCGCGATCCAGGCGCGTTACGACGAGCTCGTGCCGGTGCTCCTTTGCGACGGCATCGAGCTGTGTCACTACCGTCTCGACGAAGCACGCGTGCGCGCTACGCTGGGCCTGAGCGCCGACGCGCCGAACACACCGCCGGCGCCGCCGGGCGGTGTGTGAAACGCGGGCGCGGGGGCGGCGCAAGACGTGCCCCGCGCCATCACACATCCGTTACATCAGCGGACGGTTAGCCTGTGGGACCCCTTTTCGGCTAAAATAGTCCGGTTTTTCATCTGTTTACGAGGCGTGTCCAGCTATCGTTGGGGCGCGCCTTTTTCGCTTGATCGGCACTGAATGGATCATATTCGTAACTTCTCGATCATTGCGCACATCGACCATGGCAAGTCGACGCTCGCCGATCGCATCATCCAGCTGTGCGGCGGCTTGTCCGACCGCGAAATGGAATCGCAGGTGCTCGACTCGATGGATCTCGAGCGCGAGCGCGGCATCACCATCAAGGCGCAGACCGCTGCGCTCTCGTACAAGGCGCGTGACGGGAAGGTCTACAACCTGAACCTGATCGACACGCCGGGGCACGTCGACTTCTCCTACGAGGTGAGCCGCTCGCTCTCCGCGTGCGAGGGCGCGCTGCTCGTGGTGGACGCGAGCCAGGGCGTCGAGGCGCAGACGGTGGCGAACTGCTACACCGCGATCGAACTCGGCGTGGAAGTCGTGCCGGTGCTCAACAAGATCGACCTGCCCGCCGCCAACCCCGAAAACGCCATCGAAGAGATCGAGGACGTGATCGGCATCGACGCCACCGACGCCACGCGCTGCAGCGCGAAGACCGGCCTCGGCGTGGAAGACGTGCTCGAAGCGCTCATCGCCAAGGTGCCGCCGCCCAAGGGCGATCCGCAAGCGCCGCTGCAGGCGCTCATCATCGACTCGTGGTTCGACAACTACGTCGGCGTGGTGATGCTCGTGCGTATCGTCAACGGTACGCTGCGTCCGAAGGACAAGATCAAGCTGATGGCTACCGGCGCGCAGTATCCGGTCGAGCACGTCGGCGTGTTCTCGCCGAAGTCGCGCAACCTCGAGCAGCTTTCGGCGGGGCAGGTGGGCTTCATCATCGCCGGCATCAAGGAACTCGCCGCGACCAAGGTGGGCGACACCGTCACGCTCGCGACGAAGCCGGCGGCCGAGCCGCTGCCGGGTTTCAAGGAAGTGAAGCCGCAGGTGTTCGCGGGCCTCTATCCGGTCGAGGCGAACCAGTACGACGCGCTGCGCGAATCGCTTGAAAAGCTCAAGCTCAACGACGCCTCGCTGCAATACGAGCCGGAAGTTTCGCAGGCGCTGGGCTTCGGCTTCCGCTGCGGCTTCCTGGGTCTTCTGCACATGGAAATCGTGCAGGAGCGTCTCGAGCGCGAGTTCGACATGGACCTCATCACCACGGCGCCGACCGTGGTGTACGAAGTCGTGCAGGCGGACGGCAGCACGATCAAGGTCGAGAACCCGGCGAAGATGCCGGAGCCCTCGAAGATTGCCGAGGTCCGCGAGCCGATCGTGACGGTGAACCTGTACATGCCGCAAGAGTACGTGGGTTCGGTCATCACGCTCTGTACGCAAAAGCGCGGCAACCAGATCAACATGCAGTACCACGGCCGCCAGGTGCAGCTCACGTACGAAATTCCGATGGCGGAAATCGTGCTCGACTTCTTCGACCGTCTGAAGTCGGTGTCGCGCGGTTATGCGTCGATGGACTACGAGTTCAAGGAATACCGCACCTCCGACGTCGTGAAGGTCGACATGCTGATCAACGGCGACAAGGTCGATGCGCTGTCCATCATCGTCCACCGTTCGCAGTCGCAGTACCGCGGCCGCGAAGTCGCGGCGAAGATGCGCGAGATCATTCCGCGCCAGATGTACGACGTGGCCATTCAGGCTGCGATCGGCGCGCACATCATCGCGCGCGAGAACATCAAGGCGCTGCGCAAGAACGTGCTGGCCAAGTGCTACGGCGGCGACATCACGCGTAAGAAGAAGCTGCTCGAAAAGCAGAAGGAAGGCAAGAAGCGGATGAAGCAGGTCGGCTCGGTCGAGATTCCGCAAGAGGCCTTCCTCGCCATCCTTCGTGTCGAAGATAAATAAGTAACGCAAATAAGCCGGACAACGGATCTCTACATGAATTTCGCGCTGATACTCTTTGTGCTCGTCATCTTGACGGGCGTCGCGTGGGTTGCAGACAAACTGGTGTTCATGCCGCGCCGGCGCCTCGCCGCCGATGCGGCGGTCGCGGAGTTCGACCGTCAGCAGGAACGTGTGGGCGAGCGCTTCGCCGATGAAAACGCGCCTGTCACGCGTCAGAACCTGCGCAACGACAAGCTGCGCCAGCCGTGGTGGCTCGAGTACACGGCGAGCTTCTTCCCCGTCATCCTGATCGTGTTCCTCGTACGGTCGTTCGTCGTCGAGCCGTTCAAGATTCCGTCGGGTTCGATGGTGCCCACGCTGCTCGTGGGCGACTTCATCCTCGTGAACAAGTTCGACTACGGTATCCGCCTGCCGATCACGAACACGAAGATCACGCAGGGCCGGCCGCTCGAGCGCGGCGACGTGGTCGTGTTCCGCTATCCGAAGGATGAGTCGGTCGACTACATCAAGCGCGTGATCGGCCTGCCGGGCGACGTGGTCTCGTATCAGGACAAGCAGCTCACGATCAACGGCAAGCCGGTGCCGGAAGTGCCGCAGGGCGACTTCTTCGACGAAGAGCGCATCGGCTATGCGAAGCAGTTCACGGAAGACCTCGGCAGCGGCCGCAAGAACAACATCCTCAACAACCCCGCGGTGCCGCCGTTCATCGTAGGCGCAGAGGATTATCCGTATCGCGACAACTGCCAGTACAACGCGCGCGGCGTGATCTGCAAGGTGCCGGCGGGCCATTACTTCATGATGGGCGACAATCGCGACAACAGCGCGGACAGCCGCTACTGGGGCTTCGTGCCCGACGCGAACATCGTGGGCCGCGCGTTCTTCATCTGGATGAACTTCAGCAACCTGCGTCGCATCGGTTCGTTCGAGTAATTCGTGTTGCCTCGACGTGCAATGCATGTAGAGCATGCGCGCGAAGGAGCCATCGAAGCAGCAACAAAAAGCGTATGCGCGAGCACGAGTCTCACTCGCAACGCATCTTCGCGCGCTACTTGAAGAATCCCCGGTAACGTCGCTTCGTCACGGTTTTTCGCCCGCCGCCCCCTGTTTTCGCCGGGGGCGGCGGGCGCGTTATACTCTCCCCATGCCCCAATCTCCGTTGGAAAGCCGTCTGCGCTACGAATTTCGCAATGCGGAATTGCTGCGCCAGGCTTTAACCCACCGCAGTCACAGTGCCACGCATAACGAACGCCTCGAATTCCTCGGTGATTCGGTTCTGAATTGCGCGGTGGCTGCCCTATTGTTCCAACGTTTTGGCAAGCTGGACGAGGGCGACCTCTCGCGCGTGCGCGCGAACCTGGTCAAGCAACAGTCGCTCTACGAGATTGCTCAGGCCCTCAATATCGCCGACGGCCTGCGCCTCGGCGAAGGCGAGTTGCGCAGCGGCGGTTTCCGCCGCCCGTCGATCCTCGCCGACGCGCTGGAAGCGATCTTCGGGGCGATTTTCCTCGACGGCGGCTTCGATGCCGCCCAGACGGTCATCAAGCGCCTCTACGTGCCGATCCTCGATCACATCGATCCGCGCACGCTTGGCAAGGATTCCAAAACGCTGCTGCAGGAGTACCTGCAGGGTCATAAGATCGCGCTGCCGACCTACACGGTCGTCGCGACGCATGGTGCGGCGCACAATCAGCAGTTCGAAGTCGAATGCACGGTGCCCAAGCTCGACGTGAAGGTGTCGGGTTCGGGCGCGAGCCGTCGCGCGGCGGAGCAGGCCGCAGCGAAGAAGGCACTCGACGAGGTCATGGCTGCGGCGCCCGCGCTGGTTGCGAAGCCGCGCCGCTCGAAGGGCGCGCGTGCGCCCAAAGCGGAACCCGAGGTCGTCCCCGGCGTGACCGGCGTGCAGGGCGCGCTCGATCTGCGCTCGCCGGAACGCCGCGAGCGTGCCTCGGCGCGCGCCGAGCGTCCGTCGCAAACCGCGGCAGCCGAAGGCGCGCCGCTCGCGGTGATCCGCGCGGCGCACGTCCAGGAGCGTCCGGCGGAGAAGGACAAACCGGCTGAAAAGCCCGCAGAGAAGGCCGAACGCGGTGCAGAGAAGGCCAGCGACAAGCCCGCCGACAAGGTCACGGGCTTCGACGCCGTGCCGAGCGCCGGCGCCATCGGCCACCGTTCGGCCGCGGTGAAGGCCGAAGCGGCGTTGCGCACTGTCGAGCGCGCGCAAACCGCAACGGCCGGCGGCACTAGCGCCGACGCCCAGACCCATGCCGAAGCCACGACGGCCATTCCCGTGCGCGCGGCCGATGCCGGCCACTGATTCCACCGAGGCGCGCCGCGAGCGCGCCTCCCGTTTTTCTATTCCGGTCCGATCATGAACGCTCCCACTTCCACTCCTGCCGGTTTCCGTTGCGGCATGGTCGCGATCGTCGGCCGTCCGAACGTTGGCAAATCGACGCTGATGAACGCGCTGGTCGGCCAGAAGATCAGCATCACGTCGCGCAAGGCGCAGACTACGCGCCATCGCATCACCGGCATCAACACGATCGACGACGCGCAGTACATCTTCGTCGACACGCCCGGTTTCCAGACGCGCCACAGCACGGCGCTCAACCGCTCGCTGAACCGCGCGGTGACCTCCACGCTCAGCTCGGTCGACGCCGTGCTGTTCGTGATCGAGGCCGGCAAGTTCGGTCCCGACGACCAGAAAGTGCTCGACCTGATTCCCCCGAGTGCGCCCACGATCCTGATCGCCAACAAGATCGACCGCGTGACCGACAAGGGCACGCTGTATCCGTTCATCCAGCAGGTGCAGGGTCTGCGCGAATTCCGCGAGATCGTGCCGCTTTCGGCAAATAATCCGGACGACATCAAGCGCCTGCTCGCGACGCTCAAGCCGTATCTGCCCGACGGCGAGCCGATCTACGGCGAAGACGACCTCACCGATCGCAGCGAGCGCTTCCTCGCAGCCGAAATCCTGCGCGAGAAAGTGTTCCGCTGGACCGGCGACGAACTGCCGTACACGAGCACGGTGCTGATCGACAAGTTCGAGCAGGAAGGGCGGCTGCGCCGCGTCTTCGCGACGATTCTCGTCGAGCGAGACACGCAGAAGGCGATGGTGATCGGCCAGAAGGGCGCGAAGCTCAAGCAGATCAGCACCGAGGCGCGACTCGATATGGAGAAGCTGTTCGACGGTCCCGTCTACCTCGAAACCTTCGTGAAGGTGAAGAGCGGCTGGGCCGATAACGAAGCCGGGCTGCGCGCCTACGGTTACGAGTAAGCACGACGGGCACCGCGTATGAGTGACGGCGCAGCCGGAACCCTGCACGACGACTGGCCCGCGCACGATGACGCGCAGGCCGACGAGGCAATCGCTGCGGACGAACCGACCGGTTCCCGCAGCGCGCGTCGCTCGCCCGCGAAAGGCACCCAAAGTGCGACGAGCACGCGCAGCACGAAGGCGACGAAAGGCGCCGCCACGCGCAACGCGATGACCGAAGGCGCCGACGCCACGCTCGAAGGCCGCGCCGAACCGCGCAACGGCCGCAAGACCACCGCGCGCTCGCAATTGCCGCGCGCGTCACGCAGCACGACCCCCGATTACCGCATCGCCGAGCAGCCGGCTTTCGTGCTGCACAGCTATCCGTACCGCGAGACGAGCCTCATCATCGATGTGCTCTCGCGCGATCACGGCCGCGTGGCGCTCGTCGCGAAGGGCGCGAAGCGTCCGCATTCGGCGTTGCGCGGCGTGCTGCAGACCTTCCAGCCGCTCGCGCTTTCGTGGACCGGCAAGGGCGAGGTGCGCACGCTCACGGGCGCCGAGTGGGTCGGCGGCATGTTGCCGCTGACCGGCGACGCGCTCCTGTGCGGCTTCTACGTGAACGAGCTGCTCGTGAAGTTCATCGCGCGCGAAGACCCGCACCCCGAACTCTTTCGCCACTACGTCGTGACGCTCACGCGCCTCGCTCACGACGAGCCGCCCGTGCAGGTGCTGCGCTCGTTCGAGCGCGTGCTGCTGCGCGAGGCCGGCTATGCGCTCGCACTCAACCGCACCGTGAACCGCAAGACCGTCGCGGCCGAAGGGCGCTACGTGTTCGATCCGGAACGCGGCGTGCGCGAAGCATCGGATGAATGGCCTTCTCAATGGCCCCGGCTTTCGGGTCAGACGTTGCTCGACATGGAAGAGGACGATTACCATCGACCCCAGACGGTTGCGCAGAGCAAGGCGCTCATGCGCTTCCTGCTGAACATGTACCTTGGCGGCACGCCGCTCGCGACGCGCCAGATTCTGATCGACTTGCAGAACCTATGAGCTTCTTTCTCACTTCGCCCAACGTGATCGACCTCGGTGTGAACATCGATCACGTCGCCACGCTGCGCAACGCGCGCGGCACCGCTTATCCCGATCCGATCCGCGCGGCGCTTCTCGCCGAAGAGGCGGGCGCCGACGCGATCACGCTGCATCTGCGCGAGGATCGCCGCCATATCGTCGACGCCGACGTGCGCGCGCTGCGTCCGCAGCTGAAAACGCGCATGAATCTCGAATGCGCGGTGACGCCCGAGATGCTCGACATTGCGTGCGAGATCAAGCCGCATGACGTTTGCCTCGTGCCCGAAAAGCGCGCGGAACTGACGACCGAAGGCGGCCTCGACGTCGCGGGCCACTTCGACGCCGTTGCCGCCGCCTGCCGTCAACTTGCCGATGCGGGCTGCCGCGTCTCGCTTTTCATCGACCCGGACGAAACGCAGATTCGCGCGGCGCACGAAACGGGCGCGCCCGTGATCGAGTTGCATACGGGCCGCTACGCCGAGGCGCACGACGCCGGCGAGCAGGAGCGCGAATACGAGCGCGTGGTCACCGGCGTGAGCTGCGGCAACAGCCTCGGACTGAAGGTGAATGCCGGCCACGGTCTGCACTATACGAACGTGCAGCAGATCGCGGCCATCGACGGCATCGTCGAGCTGAACATCGGCCACGCGATCGTTGCGCACGCAATTTTTGCGGGCTGGGAGAACGCGGTGCGCGAAATGAAGGCGATCATGGTTGCGGCGCGCCTCGGCACGCGCGGCTGACTGCTACCCCGCGCCATCGCGTCAGGCGCAATCGACAGACATCGACGGGAGTCTCATGGCGATCTACGGTATCGGCACCGACATCATCCAGGTGAGCCGAGTGGCGGCGGTCATGGAGCGCACCAACGGGCGCTTCGCGCCGCGCGTGCTCGGCCCGGACGAACTCGCCGTCTACGAGGCGCGCAAGGCGCGCTCGGCGGCGCGGGGCCTCGCGTATCTATGCACGCGGTTCTCCGCGAAAGAGGCGTTCTCGAAAGCGATCGGCCTCGGCATGCGTATGCCGATGACCTGGCGCGCCATGCAGACCCTCAACGAGCCGGGCGGCCGTCCGGTGATCGCCGCTTCGGGCGAACTCGCGCGGTGGCTCGACGAACGCGGTATCACGGCGCGCGTGAGCATCACCGACGAGCATGACTACGCGGTGTCGTTCGTGGTTGCGGAAATCAACGGTTGATATCTTTCGCCGTGCGTTGCGCGGCATCTACGCAAAACTCATCGATGAAGAATAATCCCGGGCCAGTCATGCTCGACGTGGTCGGCACCACGCTGAACGACGACGACGTGCGTCGCCTCGCACACCCGATGACGGGCGGCGTGATCCTGTTCGCGCGTCACTACGAGAACCGCGCGCAGCTCGTTGCGCTGACCGACGCCATCCGCTCGGTGCGCGAGGACCTGCTGATCGCCGTCGACCACGAAGGCGGCCGCGTGCAGCGCTTTCGCACCGACGGCTTCACCGTGCTGCCAGCCATGGGGCGCCTCGGCGCCTTGTGGGACAAGGATGTGCTGCTCGCCACCAAGCTCGCAACGGCGGTGGGCTATATCCTCGCGAGCGAGTTGCGCGCGTGCGGCATCGATCTCTCGTTCACGCCGGTGCTCGATCTCGGCTACGGCCAGTCGAAGGTGGTCGGCGATCGCGCGTTCCATCGCGATCCGCGGGTCGTCACGCTGCTCGCCAAGAGTCTCAATCACGGGCTATCCCTTGCGGGCATGGCCAATTGCGGCAAGCATTTCCCGGGGCATGGCTTCGCGACGGCGGACTCGCACGTCGCGGTGCCCGTCGACGAGCGTCCGCTCGAAGCGATCCTCGGCGAAGACGCACAGCCTTACGACTGGCTCGGTCTCTCGCTCACGGCGGTGATGCCGGGGCACGTGATTTATCCGAAGGTCGATGCGAAGCCCGCGGGCTTCTCGCGCATCTGGGTCGAGGAAGTGCTGCGCAAGCGCTTGCGCTTCACGGGCGCGATCTTCAGCGACGACCTCTCGATGGAGGCCGCGCGCCAGGGCGGTACGCTCACCGAGGGCGCGCGCGCCGCGCTCGAAGCGGGTTGCGACATGGTGCTGATCTGCAACCAACCGCACGAAGCCGGGAAGGTGCTCGACGCGTTGCGTACGATGGAGCCGCGCCGCGCGCCCAAGGCTTCGGGGCTGCGCATCAAGCGCATGCGCGCGCGCGGCAAGGCGCAGCGCTGGGACAGGATGGTAGCGGACCCGGGGTACATCGAGGCGCAGGCGTTACTGCGCAGCGTGCTGCCTTGATGTGCTGATTGCTGCGTCGGTGGAATGAAAAAGGCTGTCCTTCGGAAACGAAGGACAGCCTTTTTACAACGTGCGTGGGTTTTGCCGATTCAGTTGAGCCGCATGCGCTGGAGCTTGTTATAGAGCGTCTTGGGGCTGATGCCGAGCAGCGACGCGGCGCGGTGCCGCGTGCCGCCCACGGCGTCGAGCGTCGCGCGGATCAGCATTTCCTCCACGTCGGCGAGCGGCGTGCCCACGGTGACCTGCACGCGGCCGCCGTTCATCTCGCGCGGGCCCGCGCCGCTGCTTTCCTCGGCCTGCAGCGTCTCGAGCACCTCGCCCGAGGCGTGCCACGCGCGCCTCACGCGTTCGTGCAGTTCGCGGACGTTGCCGGGCCAGTCGTACGCGAGGCACTCGCGGATAAACGAGGGCGCGACGAGCCGCGTCGCGCCGGCCAGACCGTGCGCCTGGGCCTCCTGATTGAGTTCGTCGATGCAGGCGAGCGCGAGCAGGGCGGCGTCGTCGTCGCGCTCTCGCAGCGGCGGCAGCTGGATCGCCGCCGCATCGAGGCGCAGCCAGAGATCCTCGTGCAGTGCACCCTGCTGGACGGCTTCTCGCGGGTTCGCATGGGTGGCCGCGATCAGGCGGAAATCGGTGCCCACCTCGCTGTTGCCGCCCACGCGCATGAAGGTCTGCGAATCGAGCGCGCGCAGCAGTGTTTCCTGCTGCTCACGCGGCAGGTCGGTCAGCTCGTCGATGAAAAGCGTACCGCCGCTCGCCTGATCGACGAGACCCGGCTCGCGCTGTTCCGCGCCCGTGAACGCGCCGCGCTCGTGGCCGAACAGCACGCTCGCCAGCGGCCGGCCCGCGGCCGCTTCGGCCACGAGCGAGCGCGCGTCGCACACGATGAACGGCCCCTTGCGGCGGCGGCTCAGCTGGTGCAGCGTGCGCGCCGCGACTTCCTTGCCGGTGCCGGCTTCGCCGTGCACGAGCAGCGCCGCTTCGGTGGGCGCGAGCTGTTCGAGCGTGTCGTAGACATGCTGGATCGCGCTGCTGCGGCCGAGCATCGGCCCGAAGTGGCCCATCTTGCGCAGTGTCGCGCGCAGCGCGCTGACCTCCTCGGTTAGCTCGTAGGGACGCGGAATGCGTGCGAGCAAGCTGCGCAGGCGCGGAATGTTGACGGGCTTGAGCAGATAGTCCCAGATGCCGTGGCGCAGGCCTTCGATCGCGCTTTCGACCGTGGCGTTGCCGGTCATCACGATCACCGGCAGGGCGCCGCCTGGCGGCTGCGCCGGCAAATGCGGCAGCAACTCGAGGCCGCCGCCATCGGGCAGGTTCAGGTCGACGAGTACGACGTCGGGGATGAAGCGCGCAAGGGCGGCACGCGCTTCGGCGAGGGTGGCAGCGGTGTCGACGGAGAACCCGTCGGCCGACAGGATCGCAGACAGACCTGACAGGCTATTGGGATCGTCTTCGACAATCAGGGCGTGTGGCATGGCGGTAGCGGCTTACGGATGAGCGCAGTCGCGCCGGTGCTGCGCGCGCGGGTAGCGCGTGCGCCCCGGCAGGCAGCCGCGCGGCGCGCGGGAGCGCGGCACGATGCGAAAGATTTCACCGAGATCACGGAGATGTCTCGTAGCAGGGTGTTCAGTTCCGGTCCTCCCAGTTGTGCTGCGCCAGAACGGGGGCGCGACGGCGTTGCCGGGCAGTGAACTGCCGGCGGGGCCGAGCAGCAGCGCAAGCCCGAAGCGCCGGGCGCTTTGGCATGCGTGCAACCCCCTGTTTGCCTGCAAGTGGGCGACGTCCGTACCGGCCATGCCGTGGACGGTGCGTCAGTCGCGTGGCCGGTGCGCGTCGAACCAGCGGCGCACTTCCAGTTCCGCCTCGTCACGCGTCTTGCCGTAACGTTCCTGGATAAGCCCGGCGAGCCGATCCGCACGGCCTTCGGCTTTGGCG
This sequence comes from Paraburkholderia sp. BR10936, assembly GCF_040965735.1. Classification (NCBI taxonomy): domain Bacteria; kingdom Pseudomonadati; phylum Pseudomonadota; class Betaproteobacteria; order Burkholderiales; family Burkholderiaceae; genus Paraburkholderia; species Paraburkholderia sp. BR10936. The sequence goes on along the minus strand of NZ_JBFRCM010000001.1, from coordinate 159,330 downwards.
AGTTCGTCGTCCGTCAGCTCGCCCCATGCCGCTTTGGCCTTGCCGATCAACTGCTTCCACTTGCCTTCGGCAATGTCGTTGTTCATTGTGTTTCTCCTGAAAAGGGGAAAGAGCGTGGTACGCATGCTCTCTCACCCCACAGCAGAAATCGTGCCGCGGGAGTCACTTTGACCGGTGCGCGCTGCCCTTGCTCGCCGCTTGCCCGCTAAAGGCGGCAAGCACGTAATCCATTGCGCATAACCGGTAAGGTTTTCCGTAGCACTCTCAAACATACACGTTCGGCAAAAAAAGAAAAAGCGCCCCGGGGGGCGCTTTCATAGCGGTGTACGCCTTTTGCCGCTGGGACAGCGGGCGGGCGCCTTTTCGGCCTGAGGCTGTCGTCAGCCCGCCGTTAGGCGCGGCTGCGGTACTCGTTCGTACGCGTGTCGATTTCGATCTTGTCGCCGATGTTGCAGAAGAGCGGCACTTGCAGCTCGAAACCGGTGTTCAGCTTGGCGGTCTTCAGGACCTTGCCCGACGACGTGTCGCCCTTGACGGCCGGTTCCGTGTAGATGATCTCGCGCACCAGCACGGTCGGCAGTTCGACCGAGATGGCCTTCTCGTTGTAGAACACGACTTCGCAAGCCATGCCGTCTTCGAGGTAGTTCAGGGCGTCGCCCATCATCTCGCCTTCGACTTCGAACTGGTTGTAGTCGGCGTCCATGAACACGTACATCGGGTCGGCGAAGTACGAGTACGTCACTTCCTTGCGATCCAGCACGACGACGTCGAACTTGTCGTCCGCCTTGTACACGGTTTCCATGCCCGCGCCGGTCAGCAGGTTCTTGAACTTCATCTTGACGACGGCGGCGTTGCGGCCCGACTTGTTGTATTCGGCCTTCTGCACGACCATCGCGTCGTTACCGATCATCACGACGTTGCCGACGCGGAGTTCCTGTGCGGTCTTCATAGTAAAAAACTGTCCTGTCCAGATTAAGTAGCTTCGAGTGTGCTCGACGGCAAACGTCGCAAGCGGATTCGGTTGCTGCAGCAGGTGCAGGTGCTGCGACCCTCTTTCATGCGTGCACGATGGGGGCCGCGGAACTCGAAGCGCTTGAGACGGCTGCCGTCGGATAACCGCTTATTTTAACTGACTTTTTGCGAACTCGGCGAGATTTCCGGCGAGATCGCCAACCTGCCCGAGTTCGGCCGCCCAGGCGTTGGCGCGCGCCGCGTAGGCGGGCAGATGCTGCGCAAAATCGGCCCAGTCCGGCGTGCCGCGGCCGTTCCACGCATGCCAGAAGCGTCCGAGCGCGGCGCGCGGTGCCTTCGGCAGCGTGCGGCCGTAGTGCGCGAGCGCGGCGTCGAGCTTCGGCAGATGGGCGTCGTCGGCTTGCGGGTAGATGTGCCACACGAACGGTCGCGCGGCCCATTGGGCGCGCACGAACGAGTCCTCGCCGCGCACGAAGTTGAGGTCGCTCGCCCAGAGCAGGGGGTCGTAACCGCGCTGCTCGGTGAACGCCAGCGCGTGCGCGCGAAGCGCGCCGCGCGTGGCCTGCGAACCTGCACCGAACGCCGGCTCTCCGAAAAAGCGCGCGAGCGCGCCAGAGATGCGGCCCTCCGGCACGAGCAGGACCACCGGCTTCGCGCCGTCGCGCCATTGCTCGAGCAGCGCGTCGACGGCGGGATTCTCATAGGCGAAGAGCGAGATCACGGTGGCTTCCGGCCCGGGCGGTGGGCCGCCCGTGGCGCGCTGCCACCATGCGGCGCGCTCGTCCGGTGAGCGCTCGAAGTCCGCGCGCGCCGCATCGAGCGTGCGCTCCTTGAGCACGCCCCCCGTGCCGGGTCCGAGGCCGGGAAAGAAGAAGTGCTTGGCGAGCGCGTAACGCGGGTGCGGCGACGGCCGCAGATGAAAGTCGGCGACCCAGTCCTCGCCGCTCAGATATTCGAGGTTGAGCCAGACGGGCTTGCGCGCACGCTCGGCCATCGCCGCGACGTAGACGCCCGGCAGCTCGCACGCGAACGCCTCGATCACGACATCGGCGATCTGCAGCATGTCGCCCGCATGCTCCGGCGCGTGCCAGTGCTCGACGAGCACGCCTTCGACCGATTGCGTGGCGCGGCTCGGGTCGAGCGCGGGGCAGAGCTTGCGAAACGCGTGCAAGTCGTCGACGAAGAGGCGCACCTGCCAGCCGTGCTCGTGCGCGAGCTGGCGTGCGAGCCGCCAGCACACGCCGATGTCGCCGAAATTGTCGATGACGGCGCAAAAGAGGTCGCAGGCAATGGCGCTAGCGCTGACGGCGGTGGGTGTGGGGGCTTCTGTCATAGGTAGCGGGTGACGCGGAGAATCGGGACCGCCATGCAGCAAGCGGGTGCAGAACGCCCGGCCGGCAAGTTCGGCGCAGGTTCCGTGCGGCATGGAATGATCTAAACTTGCGATTCTAGGACACAGCCATGAATGCGTCGCGACGGCGGCGCTGGGCCAGGTCTCATCTCTCTCGACGCACCGCCCGTCCCCGAAACTGGATGACCGACACCGACGTTTTCGACCCGAAAAAGGCGCTCGCGCAGTTGCCGCATCTGCCGGGCGTGTATCGCTACTACGACGCGCAAGGCGCGGTGCTCTACGTCGGCAAGGCGCGCGACCTGAAAAAGCGCGTATCGAGCTACTTCACCAAGACGCAGCTTTCGCCGCGCATCGCGATGATGATCACGCGTATCGCGCGCATCGAAACCACGGTCACGCGTTCCGAGGCCGAGGCGCTGCTGCTCGAGAACAACCTCATCAAGGCGCTCACACCGCGCTACAACATCCTTTTTCGCGACGACAAGTCGTATCCGTTTCTCAAGATCACCGGGCACAAGTTCCCGCGCATGGCGTACTACCGCGGCGCGGTGGATCGCAACAACCAGTACTTCGGGCCGTTTCCGAGTGCGTCGGCGGTGCGCGAGAGCATCCAGATCCTGCAGCGCGTATTCCAGTTGCGAACCTGCGAGGACTCGGTGTTCAACAACCGCACGCGGCCTTGCCTGCTGCATCAGATCGGTCGCTGCACGGCGCCTTGCGTGGGCGCCATCAGCGAAGAGGATTACGCGCGCGACGTGAACAACGCATCGCGTTTTTTGCTGGGCCGTCAGAACGAGGTGATGAAGGAACTCGAGACGAAGATGCACGCGTTCGCCTCGGAGCTTAAGTTCGAGCAGGCGGCCTCCGTGCGCAATCAGATGAGTTCGCTTTCGACGGTGCTGCATCAACAGGCCATCGAAACGGGCAGCGAGAGCGACGTCGACATTCTTGCCGTGGTGGCGCTGGGCGGGCGCGTTTGCGTGAATCTCGCGATGGTGCGCGGCGGCCGGCATCTGGGCGACAAGGCTTATTTCCCCGCGCACGTGGAGCGTGCGCTGACCGACGAGGAGGGCGGCGTCGCCGAGGAAATCGACAGCGAGACCGTGGTCGCGGCAAGCGCGCTGAAGTCGCTGCCCACGCTCGCGCGCAAGACGGTGGAGGACTACGTCGAGGAAGCGCAGGCGGAAGACGCACAGGACGATGCGGCGCTCGAAGCGGATCCGCTCGCCATCGCGGCCGATCTCGCCGACGATGACGACGCGGCAAGCGATGCCGAAACCGCCACGCCCGCGCTCGAGCCGCAGGCGGATGCGCGCAGAAAGCGCGAGATCGGCATCGAATCCGAAGTGCTCGACGCCTTCATCGCGCAGCATTACTTCGGCAACCGTGTGCCGCCCGTGCTGGTGGTGAGCCATCCGCCCGCGAACCGCGAACTCGTGGACGTGCTGAGCGAGCAGGCCGGACACAAGGTCACGGTGCTGCGTCAGCCGCAAGGTCAGAAGCGCGCATGGCTTGCCATGGCCGAACAGAATGCGCGGCTCGCGCTCGCGCGTCTGCTCTCCGAGCAGGGCTCGCAGCAGGCCCGCACGCGCACGCTCGCGCAACTGCTCGGGCTCGAGCTGGACGATCTCGCGCACCTGCGCATCGAGTGCTTCGACATCAGCCACACGATGGGCGAGGCGACCCAGGCCTCATGCGTGGTGTATCACCATCACAAGATGCAGTCGGCCGAATACCGGCGCTACAACATCACCGGCATCACGCCCGGCGACGACTACGCCGCCATGCGCCAGGTGCTCACGCGGCGCTACGAAAAGATGGTCGCGCAAGCGGCGCGCGCCGAAGCCGACGAGGCGCCTGGGCTGTCCGTGCCTGCGCCCGATCCGGCCGACCCGGATGCAGCGTCGCAAGCCGTGGAGGCCAGCGAGGCAGTCGAAGCCCCGCCGCCCGGCGGCACGCTGCCCAACATCGTCCTGATCGACGGCGGCAAGGGGCAGGTCGAGATCGCGCGCCAGGTGTTCACCGAACTGGGTCTCGATCCGGCGATGCTGGTGGGCGTGGCGAAGGGCGAGGGCCGCAAGGTCGGCCTCGAAACGCTCGTGTTCGCCGACGGCCGTGCGCCGCTCGAACTCGGCAAGGAGAGCGCCGCACTCATGCTCGTCGCGCAGATCCGCGACGAAGCGCACCGCTTCGCCATCACGGGCATGCGCGCGAAGCGCGGCAAAACGCGCCAGACTTCGCGTCTCGAAGAGCTGGAGGGCGTGGGGGCGAAGCGTCGCCAGCGCCTGCTCGCGCGCTTTGGCGGCCTGCGCGGCGTGATGGCGGCGAGCGTGGAGGATCTGGCGAGCGTGGAGGGCATCTCGCGCTCGCTCGCCGAGCAGATCTACCAGCAGCTTCACTGATGCGGCGGCGTCGCTGGCCGGGTCCGGCCTGGCCATTCCTTACGGTTGCTTGTGGCACGTGCGGCGACGCGGCACAATTGCATCTCCCATCATTGCATCTCCCCGACAGATAGCGCCAGCCGATGCCGTTCAATATTCCGATTCTCCTGACCTGGCTGCGGATCCTGGCGATTCCGCTCGTGGTTGGCGTGTTCTATCTGCCGCAGACGATGCTTTCCCCGATGCAGCAGAACGTGCTGGCGATGCTGCTCTTCGTGCTGGCGGCGCTCACCGACTGGTTCGACGGTTTTCTCGCGCGCAAGTGGAATCAGACCTCGTCGTTCGGCGCATTCCTCGATCCCGTCGCGGACAAGCTCATGGTGACCGCGGCTCTGCTCGTGCTCGTGCATCTGCAGCGTCTCGACGCCGTGATCGCGCTCGTGATCGTCGGGCGCGAAATCGCGATCTCGGCGCTGCGCGAGTGGATGGCGCAAATCGGCGCGTCGAAGAGCGTGGCCGTGAATTCGCTCGGCAAGTTCAAGACCGCGTGCCAGATGGTCGCGATTCCCATGCTGCTGTTCTACGCCCCGCTCACGCTCGGTGGCGTAACGCTGTTCGACTCGCGCGTGTGGGGTGCGTGGCTCATCTACGTGGCAGCGTTCCTCACGATCTGGTCGATGCTTTACTACATGAAGCTCGCGTGGCCCCAGATCCGCGAACGGGGGAGCTTGTGACCCCTGTGCTGTGAATCCCTTATGTCTTTTTCCAAAAAGATCATGCGAAGGGGTTGACACGATTCTGCGGGTTATACATAATCTCACTTCTCCGCTGCACGACGCAGTAGCAAGCAAGAAGATGCGGTGGAGATAGCAGAAGATAGGCCGATGTTAGTGGAAAATTCGGCGAAATCTAAAGCCAATATGCGGGAGTAGCTCAGTTGGTAGAGCGCAACCTTGCCAAGGTTGAGGTCGCGAGTTCGAGACTCGTCTCCCGCTCCAGAATTTCAGGTGCGGCGTTTTTGCAGTAACGAAAAACGAAGTGCCGAAGCAGTAAAAGTCGCAGTAAAGCAGGATATTTGCGGGAGTAGCTCAGTTGGTAGAGCGCAACCTTGCCAAGGTTGAGGTCGCGAGTTCGAGACTCGTCTCCCGCTCCAAATGCCAAGGGGAAGCAGCGCTTCCCTTTTTGTTTGGCAGGTTTTGGTCAGCGTATCAAGCCATCAAACAAATCTGTCCGGTCGTTGCGAGCGCAAGCAGTTTCCGCACCCCGGTCAGTCCGCTTCTGGCGCGATAGCAAAGCGGTTATGCAGCGGCCTGCAAAGCCGTGTAGGCCGGTTCGACTCCGGCTCGCGCCTCCAGATGCAAAACAAAAGCCACCTTCGGGTGGCTTTTGTTTTTTGCGCCCGCCTTGCTGCGTTTTTCGCGACACGCCAACGCGCCTGGCGCAAAATAACCGCAACCTTTCCTCTGCGGTTTGCCGACATGTCCATCGAACTCCCCGAAGACGCGCGCACCGAAGCGATCGCCTCCATCCAGCGCTATTTCGATGCCAACATGGAAGAGCCGATCGGCAACGTCGCAGCGGGCGCGCTGCTGGGCTTCTTTCTCGAAGAGATCGCGCCGGCGGTCTACAACAAGGCCATTGCCGACGCGCAGGAGAGCATGCAGGCGCGCATCGTCGATCTCGACATCGATCTGCACGAGGAGCCATTCCAGTACTGGCGCAAATACGAGCAACCGCGCCGGCGAAAGTGAGCGCTGCGCGAGTCGCGGGTTTGTGGCGCTCGCGGCGCGCGGCATAATCGTGGTCATTCACGACGCCTTGATGGAAATCACCGACCATGACCGTGCAGTCCACCGCCTTGCCGCTGCCCCAATTCGACTGGCAATGGAAAGCCTTTGATGCGCTCGACGCGCGCGAAGTCTACGCCATGCTCAAACTGCGCTCGGACGCGTTCGTCGTCGAGCAGAACTGCGTGTATGGCGATATCGACGGTCTCGACTTCGGCGCATGGCATCTGTTCGCATGGAGCGAGCAGGGCGGCGCGCGGGAGCTTGCGGGCTATTTGCGCGTGCTGCTGCCTGACGCGCAGGACCCCGACGTGCGCATCGGCCGCGTGGTGACGTCGCAAAACCACCGCGGCATCAAACTCGGCAACGCGCTGCTCGAACGCGCCATCGCGCAGATCGAGCGTCAATGGCCGGAGGTCGCGATGCGTCTGCATGCCCAGGCGCATCTGCAGAAGTTCTACGGTGCGTTCGGCTTCTCGCCCGTTGGCGAGATTCACGACGAGGACGGCATTGCGCACGTATGGATGCGCTCGGCCTGATTCGACGTTGATTGCATCTTGCGCCGGCACTCGAGTGCTTTACGTGCGCAGGGTGCGCTCTTCCTCGTGACGCTGGCCGTCCGCCGGACGCATGCCGGGGCGCCGGTCCCGCTGCAAGCGTCCGCGCGCGGATAGCCGCATCCAGTGGCGCAGCGCGACCAGCGCGCCGACCACGCTCATCATCGACCCCGGAATCCACAGCAGCAGCCCGCCGATCTGCTGGTCGCGAATGGGCGAGAGCCAGGTGAACGCGCGGCCGCAGATCGAATAGACCGGGTAAAGCTCGTGCGGCGTGAAAAAGATGAACGCGCCGAGCACGATCTGCGGCGGAATCGCCGCGATCACGACGAGCACGCGCTTGCCCGGCGAGAGGCGCGCGGGCGGTGCGGGGCGCGAGTCGAGCACGAGCCACCAGAACAACAGCCCGTCGAGCACCATGCTCCAGTTCATGACGCGGTAGAGACGCCAGTCGAGCATCGCGATGAGGTGGATCGGCGAAAAGAGCCAGAAATAGATGAGCCCGACGAAGAGTCCGACCGCGACGACGGGATGCATGACGATGTCGAGCGCCACGCGCACGGGTCGAGCGGCGAGCGCGGGACGCACGAAGCGCTGCCGCCACCTGAACGGAATGCCCGCGCGCAGCGCCGCACCCGGGTAGGCGAGCGCGATGAAGAACGGCCCCAGATGGTGCAGCACCAGGTGCTGCGCGCGATGCATGAAGAACTCGTGCTCGAAGTAGTAGTCGAGGCGCGTATGCAGCACGACGTAGAGCGCGCCAAGCCCGAACCAGAACGAGAGCTGGCGTGCGAGCGACACCCGCGCGTGCCGCTTGCCGCGCACGAACAACACCGCCGCGAGCATCGTGCAGATCATCACGGTCGGCGAAGGCTCCCAGGGCTGGAGCCAGTAGAGCAGGGTCATCGCGAGCATGGCGGCGGCTTCATCGCGGGTTCAACATGCTTGCGCGCGCAACCAGTATTGAATGCGCGCGCGGTGGTGTTACCGCGGCCTTACTGCCCCGAGGGCGGCTTGACCGCGAACGGCGTGTCGAGCGTTTCGCCGTCCGAGAACTGCAGCTTCACGTTCACGGTGTCGCCCGGCGCGACCTTGTGCTTCGCTTTCTCCAGCATCAGGTGGTAGCCACCCGGCGCGATGGCGAGCGTGCCGTGCGCAGGCACCGTCGCCTTGTGCACCATGACCATCTTCTGCGTCGAGCCATTCGAGACTGTCTGATGCAGCATGACCATGCCGTAAGCGTCGCTCGAGACACCCACGAGGTCGACCGGCTGGTCGCCATCGTTCTTGAGCGTCACGTAGCCCGCGGCCGGCAGGTCGTTGGGCAGCCAGCGCACCCATGCGTCCTGCGCGCTCAGCGTGGTGGCGGCGTGTGCGCCGGGCGCGAAGGCGGCGAGCGCACCGAAGGTGCTCAGCGCGCAGCCGAGCGAGACGGTGAGTGACTTGAGGTTCTTCGTCATAACGTTTCCTGTTGCGATTGCTGTTGCGTCAAAACCCGATGTTTGGACCGGCGAGGCCGCATGCGTTCACGCCGTGTCGTTGATGACGCGGCGCAGGTCATGCGCGATCGCGTCCGCAGAGTCGTGGTCGGTGGCGAGCAGGCGCGCATGACCTTGCGCGTCGAACACATAGACGGCCGAGCTGTGCGTGACTTCGTAGTCGCCGTCGGGGTCGCGCTTTTCCATCTGATAGGCCACGCGGTAGCGCCGCGCGAGCGACTCGATCTGGGCATCGGTGCCGGTCAGGCCGCGCGCATGCCGGGCGTCGAACGCGCCGACGTAGGCGTGAAGTGCCTGCGGCGTATCGCGCGCCGGATCGACGCTGATGAAGAGTATCCGCACTTTGTCCGCGTCGGGGCCGAGCTTCGCTATAACCTGCATCAGGCGCGCCATGGTTTCCGGACAGACGTCCGGGCAATGCGTGTAGCCGAAATAGACGAGCGTCGTGTCCCCGCGAAAACTGGTGCCGGTCACGGGTTGTCCGTTGTCGGCCGTGAGCGCGAAGTCCAGGTCGGGCAGATGACCGCTCACGTTCGTGATCTGCCACGCCTCGCCCGGGTGCGAACACGCGGCGAGCAGCACCGCGCCGGCCACCACCGCCGCGTGCCGCAGGCTACGCATGCCGCCGCGAAGGTGGCCGCGAAGGTGGCCGCGCAGGCGGGTGCGGAACGTGCGCAGCGTGCGCTCGAAGGTGGGAAACAAAGGCAATCTCGTCGACTCGATTGGATCACGTTGGCCGCGCTCGCTCAGACCATGGGGCTCGGCTTGTCGCTGCGACTGTAGCAAAATTGGGTCCGCGCGGTCGCGAGTGGCCCGGTCGTGCCGATCGCTCGCGTCGATATGCCGCATCTTCGAGTCCGGGAATGCCTGCACAGGCGGTCAGCCCTCACTTTCTCGATAATCGATCCAAGGCGCGGTAAGATTCGCACACTTTCCCTGGGCGCAGCCCGGGGCCATACCCGGCCAGCGAGGCCGATGGGTGAAAAGAACGCAATGCAAGCACTTCCGGCAGTCCTGCCGCCTGATCAGACGGCATTTTTCTTCGATTTCGACGGCACGCTCGTCGAGCTCGCGCCCACGCCCGATGGCGTGCTCGTCCGACCGGAGATGCTCGCGCTGCTGCGCGAGTTGCGCCGCGCGACGCACGGCGCGGTGGCGATCGTCTCCGGTCGCGGCATCGAGAGCATCGACGGTTTCCTCGGCATGCCCGATATGCCCGTGGCCGGCCTGCACGGCGCCGAGCGGCGCGACGCCAACGGCGACACGCAGCGTGTCGGCTTCAACGACCAGCGTCTGCTGCACATGGAGCAGGTGCTCGCGGAGGTCGTGCGCACGCATGCGGGTATGCTGCTCGAGATCAAGGGCGCGTCGCTCGCGCTGCACTACCGCAACGCGCCGGAGCGAGAAGCCGAAGCGCGCGCCGCGACCGAGCGCCTCGCCGCCGACTACGCTGACGCCTACGTCCTGCAGCCCGGCAAGATGGTCTACGAAATCAAGCCGAAGGACGTCGACAAGGGCCGCGCGCTGCGCGCGTTCCTCGACGAGCCGCCGTTCGCGGGCCGTAGCCCGGTGTTCGCCGGCGACGACTTGACCGACGAAAAGGGCTTCGCCGTCGTCAACGCGCTGGGCGGGCTGTCAATCAAGGTCGGCGGCGGCGACACCATCGCGCAGACGCGCGTCGACTCGGTCGAAGCGCTGATCGGCTGGCTCGCATCGCTGGTCGCCGCCATGCCAGGCGCCCGATGACCGCGCGCATGCCTCACTTCATTGCCCACGTAGACTGCCTGACCTGGCCGAGCCGAAGCCCCGCCTCGCGCGCGCCACGCCTTCCCGATTTCCTGCACGGACCCCGCCCCTCATGAGCCGATTGATCATCGTGTCGAACCGCGTCGCGCCGATTTCCGAAGGCGGTCCGGCCGCGGGCGGCCTCGCGGTGGGCGTGTACGACGCACTCAAGGAAACCGGCGGCATGTGGTTCGGCTGGAGCGGGGACGTGCTCACCTCCGGCCAGCCGCAGATCGCCCTCGAAGAGCGCGGTCCCGTGACCTTCGCCACCATCGGCCTGCTGCGGCGCGACTACGACCAGTACTACCGCGGTTTCTCGAACGCGACGCTCTGGCCCGCCTTCCACTACCGCGCCGATCTCGTCCAGTACGACCGCCACGACTACGAGGGCTATAGCCGCGTGAACGCGTGGCTCGCGCAGCAGCTCGTGCCGCTGCTGCGCGAAGACGACGTGATCTGGGTCCACGACTATCACCTCATCCCGTTCGCCCAGGCATTGCGCGCGGCGGGCGTGAAGAACCGCATCGGCTTCTTCCTGCACATTCCGTTTCCGGCCTCGCAGGTGTTGCTGGCGGTGCCGCCGCATCGCGAGCTGGTTGAGGCGCTGTGCGCGTTCGACCTGCTCGGCTTCCAGACCAAGCCCGATCTGCGCGCCTTCTGCGACTACATCGTGAACGAGGCGGGAGGCACGACGGCGATGCAGCCGGACGGCCTCACGCGCATCGAGGCGTTCGGGCAGACGCTCTGCGCGGGCGATTACCCGATCGGCGTCTATCCCGACGAGATCGCGGAACTCGCCAAGGCCGGCGAGCGCGGCAAGCCGGTGCGTACGCTCAAGTCCACGCTGCACGGGCGCAAGGTCATCATGAGCGTGGACCGGCTCGACTACTCGAAGGGGCTCGTGGAGCGCTTCCGTGCTTTCGAACGCCTGCTCGACCACACGCCGGCGCAGCGCAACAAGGTCTCGTTCGTGCAGATCGCGCCGCCCACGCGTGCCGACCTGCATGCCTATCAGGACATCCGGCTGCGCCTCGAGGCGGAGTCGGGGCGTATCAACGGCCGTTACGCGGAACTCGACTGGACGCCGATCTGGTACATCCACCGCCAGTACGAACGGGCGGTGCTGGCCGCGCTGTTCCGGGCGTCGAACGTCGGCTACGTCACGCCGCTGCGCGACGGCATGAACCTCGTCGCCAAGGAATACGTGTCGGCGCAGGACCCCGAGGACCCGGGCGTGCTCGTGCTCTCGCGCTTTGCCGGCGCGGCGCAGGAGCTTTCCGGCGCGCTGATCGTCAATCCGCTCGATATCGACGGCATGGCCGATGCGCTGGGCGCCGCGCTCTCCATGCCGGTTGCTGAGCGCCTCGCGCGCTATCAGGACATGATGGCCCAGTTGCGCGAGAACAATGTCTCGGTCTGGCGCGACCGCTTCATGCGCGATCTCGGCCGGGTCTGCGTGCGGCAAGGGGTGAGCTTGCGGCCGCTCGAGCGCGCGCAGGGCTGAGCACCCGCGCCTCGCTCCCATTCGAGAGCGAAAAAAAGCCGCTTCAGTCGATGCACTGAAGCGGCTTTTTTGCGTCCGGGAGTCTGGGGCAAGACCAGCGGGCGATGCGCCCGCAGGCGGGGTGGCGTCAGGCCACGTGCTTTTCGTCGGCCTTCTTGCTGCCCAGATGGAGCGTGGCCTGCTTGCCGTACTGCTTGGCGAGGAGGTCGCGGTAGAGGCCCGGACGGTTGCGCAGTTCTTCCGGACTGCCGTCGTCGATCACCTTGCCCGCACTCATCACGATGATGCGGTCGAAGTTGTTGAGCGTGGAGAGGCGGTGCGCGATCGCGATCACCGTGCGGCCCACCATCAGCCGGTCGAGCGCCTGCTGGATGGCCTCTTCGGACGCGCTGTCGAGCGCCGAGGTGGCCTCGTCGAGCAGCAGGATCGGCGAATTCTTGAGAATGGCGCGCGCGATCGCGATGCGCTGGCGCTGGCCGCCCGACAGTTTCACGCCGCGGTCGCCCACGATCGTGTCGTAACCCTCGGGCATCGCCTCGATGAATTCGGCGCAGCGCGCCTCGCGGGCCGCGGCGAGCACTTCCTCGCGGCTCGCCTCGGGGCGGCCGTAGGCGATGTTTTCGTAGATCGAGCGGTGCAGCAGCGAGATGTCCTGCGGCACGAGCGCGATGGCGTGGCGCAGGGTGTCCTGCGTAACGTGCGCGATGTCCTGGCCGTCGATCTTGATGGCGCCGCCCTGGGTGTCGTAGAAGTGCTGCAGCAGCGCGAGCACCGTCGTCTTGCCTGCGCCCGATTTGCCGATCAGCCCCACGCGCTGGCCGGCCTCGATGCGCAGGTCGAAATGGTCGAGGATCGGCTTGCGGTGCGGATACGCGAAGGTCACGCCCTCGAATTCGACGCGGCCGCCCTGAGCCACGAGCTCCTTGGCGTCGTCCCGGTCGGGCATGCCGTGCGGCTCCAGCAGCGTCTGCACGGCCTCGGCGAGGCGTGCCACGTGCTGGGTCACGTCCACGAGCGCCACGGCCAGATCGCGCGTGCCGTGCAGGATCGTGAAGCCGAGCGAGCTGACCAGCACGATGTCGCCCGACGTCGCCTTGCCCTGATCCCACAGCCACAGCGCCCAGCCGAGCAGGCCGGCGGACAGCATGGCCGTGATCACGGCGTGCAGCAGACGCAGCTTTTCGAGATAGAGCAGGCTCGAGCGTCGCGCGTCGAGTTCGGCCTTGACCGTCGAGCCGAAGCGCTTTTGCTCGCGGAACGTCATACCGAAGGCGCGCACGAGCGCCATGTTGCCGATCACGTCGACGAGCTCGCCATCCACCGCGGCCGCTTTCGAGGCGAAGGTGTGGTGGCGCGACGAGCCGCGCCCAGCCAGCTTGAAGAGGATCACCGAAAGGATCGCAGAGCAGAGCAGGAGGCCCGCCGCCATCAGCGGGTTCACGACGATGATCATGACGATCGCGCCGGCCACGGCGATGCAGGGCGGCAGCACGTTCCAGGCGGTGGTGTTCTCGGCCGTGTAGACGGCGTTCGACGTCGCCGTGATGCGGCTGGCGAGCGTGCCGGGCTGTTTTTCGGCGTAGTAAGTGGGCGAGTGCCCGCTCAGATACTGAAAGAGATCGCGCCGCAGGTCGCCCGTCACGGCGACGAAGGTGTGCGCTGCGAACCAGCCGCCGACCCGCCAGAGCAGGTTGTCGGCGGCGATCAGGCCGACGAGGATGGCGAACGCGGTCCACAGCGGGCCCGGATGGTGGCGTCCCGCTCCGAGCACGTCGATCAGATGCTTGATGGCGTACTGCGACGCAAGCGCGCAGCCGACGGCCGCGAACACGCTCGCGAGCACGACAGTATGGGCGAACGGATGGCGCTTGATGTAGCGGAAAAGGAACGCGAGCGGGCGCCGCGCATAGCTCGCGAGCTTGGCGTTGTGGGCGTTACGCTGAGCGGGAGTCAGATGTTCCAATTGATCGGGTGGTCGGTCTGACGGAATTTCGTCCGTGCAAGTTCAAGGAAGATAGCGGGCGCTCCGGCGATGAACGGCTTCCGGCGCGCGGCAACGAAGGCGGACTTACCGCATTGTAAACACCCCATGGGCCTGGCGCACCGCCTGTGCCCGGCGGACGCGCATCATATCGCGACACGATAGCGCGGGATACAGATTGGGGACACGTTGTTGCAGTGGAGGTTCAACAGGAATCGTGGATCGTTTTAGAGATAGGTGTTTTAGAGATAGAATTACCGATTGCATTCGGAAAAGCGGTGTGCTTGCTCGCAACACGCTGTCGGCCGGTTGCGAACCCGGAAACGAGCAGGATCGATTCATGCGCACAAGAGCCGCGACAATCGCGCGCAGTTGCTTCCCGCAGCGCAGCACCCAATCTAGAACTCTCTTGGAAAACAATGGGTTGCGGAGTGTTTCCGGTGTGTAACAACGTAAAGACTTTGAAATGATCTAGCCGGTATTTACCCTGGACCGGGATAATGCCGACTCGGACAGCGTAGGGAATTTGACAGCTTCTGTGTCAACGGCCGCGAACCCTGCGCGTTTACCGCCTGAACCGCCGCGTGTGCGCTCTCTTGCCGCTTCACAACTGCGTCGGGTCTGTGTCCGGATTTCCGGCGCGGTTAGCGGTATGGAACGCCTGTAAGGCGCGTGGCGACAAGGAAGCCGCAGCCTGCATAGGTCGATTGTCAAACTTGCAGTCTATTGCCCGATTTATTACGAGGAAGGAGTTCACCACTATGCGAATCGCTCAAATCGCTCCGTTGCACGAGGCGGTTCCTCCCAAGCTGTACGGCGGCACGGAACGGGTGGTCTCCTACCTGACCGAAGCGCTGGTCGAACAGGGCCACGATGTCACGCTGTTCGCCAGCGGCGATTCGATCACCTCGGCAAAGCTCGAAGCGTTCTGGCCGCAGGCACTGCGCCTCGACCCCACGATTCGCGACGTGATGGCTCCGCACATGCTGCTGCTCGAAGAAGTTCGCCGCCGCGCGGACGAGTTCGACGTGCTGCACTTCCACATCGACTACTACCCGTTCTCGCTGTTCCAGCGCCAGCCGGTGCCGTTCGTCACGACCATGCACGGCCGTCTGGACCTGCCGGAACTGCAGCCGGTGTTCAATGCGTTCAACGACGTGCCGGTGGTGTCGATCTCGGACAACCAGCGTATTCCGCTGCAGCAGGCCAACTGGCAGCAGACCGTGTACCACGGCCTGCCGGAAGACGTGCTCACGCCGATTCCGAACGTCGAGCCCGGCTACCTCGCATTCCTCGGCCGCGTTTCGCCGGAGAAGGGTCTTGACCGGGCGATCCGCATCGCCGGCCAGGCGGGCATGAAGCTCAAGGTCGCCGCCAAGATCGACAAGGCCGACCGCGCCTACTACGAAGAAGTCATCAAGCCGCTGATGGCGTTGCCGCATGTCGAGTACATCGGCGAAATCGGCGAGCACGAAAAGCGCGAGTTCCTCGGCAATGCGCATGCCCTGGTGTTCCCGATCGACTGGCCGGAGCCCTTCGGTCTCGTCATGATCGAAGCCATGGCCTGCGGTACGCCGGTCATCGCGTTCAAGCGCGGCTCGGTGCCGGAAGTCATCGAGAACGGCGTGTCGGGCTTCGTCGTCGAGGACGAAATCAGCGCAGTCGCGGCGGTCAAGCGCGTGTCGACGCTGCCGCGCGAGAAGGTGCGCGCCGCGTTCGAGGCACGCTTCTCGTCGAAGGTGATGGCACGCAATTACGTGGCCGTGTACGAAGAACTGCTGCGCCAGAAGCATCGCACCGTGCTGCGCGAAGTCAACGCCGGCTAAGCTACGTACCGAAACTGGACGCGCTGCGGCGCGCCCGGTTTTCCCGCTGTTCCCCAACGCCCCGGTGCAATGCACCGGGGCGTTGTCACATTCGCGGCGGCGGCGGGTGAGGCGCACGCTTAATGTCCCTATAATGGCCGTGCCGTAAAATCCGCAGCGCCCACGAAAGCGTGCTTTGCATGGGACCGGAGTAAGACGCTAAAGCGCCAACTCCGGTCGACAGCTTTGCATGGGACCAGAGTAAGACGCTAAAGCGTCAACTCTGGTCGACAGCTATGCATGGGACCAGAGTAAGACGCTAAAGCGTCAACTCTGGTCGACAGAGGAGAATACCCTTGGCCAGAACCCGACCGACGCCCACGGCCACCGTACCCGGTGCCGGGACGCTTTTCGCGCTACGCGCGATCGGGCTCGTAATCCTCGCGCGCTGGTTGCACTCCATGGCGCAAATGAACTTCGTCGCCGCGCTCGAAGGCATGGCGTCGTCGCCGGCGGCAAGCCTGAATCTCGTCTTCCTGTTTTTGCTGATCGTGCTGCCGGGCGCCAAGGCGCGCGTCGAGCGGCCGTTTCATCCGCTGCCCCAGTGGCTGCGTCAGGCGCTGCGATTTTTCGGCGTGCTCGGCCTCTTGTTCGCAATCGGCTCGATCGGCGTGTTCGTCTGGACCGCCGGCTGGCGTCGCACCTTCCACGCCGTGGCCGACACCAACGGCTGGCTGGTTGCCGCCCCCGCGCTCTATGCCGCCGTGGTCTGGATCTGCCGGCCGCGCGCGCTCTGGCGCAGCAACTTCGCCGCGCGGCGCTTCGCGATCGGGCGCTTCGCCGTTTCGATCGATGCTGCGACGCGCACGACGGTCGTCTGGCGGGAGAGCCGTAAGGTAGGCCAGTATGATGCCCGCGAGTTGTCGGTGCGCTGGCTCTGCGGTGCGGCGCAGGGCGGGGCCGTTGCGTCCGGGCCCGCGCTCTTGCCCGCGCCGCCGCAGACCGGCGATCCTGCGCCCGCGGGTGGCGTCGCCGAACCGGCTGCTGTTTCGGATGCTGCGCATGCCGCGGATACCACGGATACCACTGCAACGCTGGGGGCCGGCCAGTCTGCGGCCACGCCTGAGCCGGGCGCGCCCGCTGCGCAGCGGGCGGCATCGGCATCCTCTGCTGCGGCGCCTGCGGGCAAGCCCGCGCGCCGCGCGAAGATCGAGTTGCTCTGGGATTCGCCCGCTGCGGCGGGCCATAACCGTCAGACTGTGTTTCGCGTGGGGCTCGCCTCCGAAGGCGACCGCACCGCTGCACGTGCCCTCGACACCGCGCTCAAGCAGGTCTGACGGCCCGTGGCCCGGCCGCGTTGCGCGACGTCCGCGTTCTCGCCGCTTTACCATTGCTTGCCGTTCCTGTCGTCCACCGGAAGGAGTTGCAATGCTGATACGCTGGTTGCTCGCCGCCGTTCATTTGCTCGCCTTCGGCTTTGCGCTCGCTTCGATCCTGCGGCGCACGCGCGGCCTGCGCCGCTGCACGTCGACCGAAGACCTGCCGATGATCTTCAGCGCCGACAACGGCTGGGGCGGCTCGGCGGTCGTCCTGATCGTGACTGGCGCAATGCGTGCGTTCGGCGGTTTCGAGAAGGGCGCTGAGTACTACATCCATGAGCCGCTCTTTCTCGTAAAGATGGCCGCGCTCGTGCTGATCCTTCTGCTCGAAATCGCACCCATGATGGCGCTGCTGCGCTGGAGGCTCGCCGTGCGGCGCGGCGACGTGCCGGATCTCACCGGCGCGGCGAAATACGCACTCATCGGCAGATGGCAGACGCTCATGCTTGTCGTGATGGTATTCGCGGCCACGGGCATGGCGCGCGGCATCGGTCTAGATCCTTCGATTGTTTGATTCGGATTGCTGACAGTGAAACGCGCCGACCGGATGTTTCGCGCAATGCCGAAGCCAAAGCAAAAGGCCTCGTTGCTTTCGCAACGAGGCCTTTATTCTTCGGTGCTTGTCGTTACCAACACCAGGAATTCTGGTGGGTAGTACTGGGATCGAACCAGTGACCCCTGCCGTGTGAAGGCAGTGCTCTACCGCTGAGCTAACCACCCGAAGAGATTGAGATTATGCAGGGTGTTTTCGATCTTGTAAAGCCCTTTTTAAGCATTTTGCGCATCGGCCGCATTGGCTTCGGCGGGAGCCGGCTCGGTGCGCCAAACCGACGTCCCCTTGATCGCCTTGTCGAGACCGTCGAGCACGGCATTGTGTTCGGCGATTTCTTCGTCGCTAGCCATGATCACCGGCAGATCGATCGACTCGAGCTGGATGCGCGGCGCGGCGGCCGCACCGGGCGCGGCGTGCTCGCCCAGCATGTCGATGACGAGGCTTTCCTGGCCGCGCGTCATCGCGAGGTACACCTCGGCGAGCAGTTCCGAGTCGAGCAGCGCGCCGTGCAGCGTGCGGTGCGCGTTGCTGATGCCGAAGCGGTCGCACAGGGCGTCGAGCGAGTTGCGCTTGCCCGGGAAGATCTGCTTGGCCTGCACGAGCGTGTCGATCACCTCGCCACAGTGCTCCTTGAATCCCGGCTTGCCGAGTAGCGCGAGTTCGGCGTCGAGAAAGCCGATGTCGAACGGCGCGTTGTGGATGATGATGTCCGCGCCGCGAATGAAGTCGAGGATCTCGTCCGCGACTTCGGCGAACTTCGGCTTGTCGGAGAGGAACTCGGTCGTGAGGCCGTGCACGGCGAGTGCGCCCGGGTCGCTGTCACGCTCCGGGTTCACGTAGAAGTGCAGGTTGTTGCCGGTGAGCCGGCGGTTCACCAGCTCGACGCAGCCGATTTCGATGATGCGGTCGCCCGTGCGGGCGTTCAGGCCGGTGGTTTCGGTATCGAGAATGATCTGGCGCATGTCTTGTAAGGCGTGAAAGCGTGAGGCCGCCGCGAAGCGGTCCTGGAAAGCAGCGGTCTCAGAGTTCCGCGAGGGTGGCGACGCCGCGGTTCGCGAGCGCGTCGGCGCGCTCGTTCTCCGGGTGGCCGGCGTGACCCTTCACCCAGCGCCACTCGATCTCGTGCTGGGCGACGAGCGAGTCCAGACGCTTCCAGAGGTCGTCGTTCTTGACCGGCGTTTTAGCGGCCGTCATCCAGTTCTTCTTCTTCCAGCCGTGAATCCACTCGCTGATGCCTTTTTGCACGTACTGCGAGTCGGTATGCACGATCACCTTGCACGGGCGCTTGAGCGCGTCGAGTGCGGCGATCACCGCCATCAACTCCATGCGGTTGTTGGTCGTGCCGGCCTCGCCGCCGAACAGTTCCTTTTCCTGCGCGCCGAAGCGCAGCAGCGCGCCCCAGCCGCCGGGGCCGGGGTTGCCCTTGCAGGCGCCGTCCGTGAAGATTTCGACGAAGTCGGGTGTGCTCATGAGTCCTTGTTGCGTGTTGGGGAGGGGGTGGTCGCCGCGGGCTTCAGGCTCGCGGCCAGCACCGGCTTCTTGACCTTCAATGGGCCGACGAGGCGCATGCCGCGCACGCGCTTGATCGCCGTCACCATATAGATAGCGCCGAAAATCGGCCACCAGCGGTCGCCGGCGGCTTCCATGAAGCCGTAGCGGCCGAGCCACTGGTCCGTCGCGAGCGGCGGACGATAGCAGCCGAAGCGCCCGCGTTCAAGCTCGAAGCCCAGCAGCTTGATCCAGTCTTTCAGACGCGTGAACGCGATCAGGTCCTGGCGCGCGGGCAGGAACGGATGGCCGGTCAGCTTGCCGACCGACTGGCGCGCACCCCACAGTGAAAGCGAGTTGAACCCGACGATCAGCAGCTGCCCTTCGGGCATCAGCACACGTTCGGCTTCGCGCAGCAGACGGTGCGGGTCGCTCGTGAATTCGAGCGTGTGCGGCATCACGATGAGGTCGACGCTCTGCGCCTCGAACGGCAGATCGAGAAAGTCGCACCAGACAGTGCTGCGGCCCGCGGGCGCGTGAAGCAACGAACCGCCGCCCGCAGCCGGCGTGCGGTCCGCTGTTGCGCCGCCTGCCTCGGGCGGAGTTTGCCCGCCGTTCGGGTGGGAATGGGCCGACGCGCCGGGTACGGAGTAGGGTGCGCTTGCAGCACTGGCGGCATCGAGCACGAGGCCGCGGCACGACATGCGGTTCTCGCGCAGGGCGTCGAGCTGCGGCAGGCCGAGCTGCAGCGCATGGTAGCCGAATATGTTCGACACCACGCGGTCGAGCTGCTCCTGCTCCCAGCCGAGCACATACCTACCAGCGGGCGAGGCGGTCCAGGCGGGCCAGTCTATAATCAATCGGTCAGACATGTCGAAGAATACGTCGCCCCATGAAGAATCCGCTTGAGTACGCGCGTTCGAGCGATGCGTGCGCCTACGAGTACGTACCGGTTCCGGCTTTTGAAGACAATTACATCTGGGTCGTTTCGGACGGCCGGAATGCCGTTGCCGTCGATCCGGGCGACGCCGCTCCGGTTCGCGCGTACCTCGCGAAGCGCGGCTGGCGGCTCGTCGCTATTTTACTCACCCATCACCACAACGACCATGTCGGCGGTGTGGCCGACCTGCTCGCCGACGCACGCGTGCCCGTCTACGGCCCGGCCGGCGAGGCGCTCGGCTCGCTCGATGGATTCGTCACGCGCGTGAAGGGTGGCGACGCCGTCCATCTGGATGCACCCGCGCTCGACCTGACGGTGATCGATGTGCCTGGCCATACGCGTGGCCATATTGCGTATTTCCTGGCGGCCGATGCCACCGGCACACCTCACGTGTTCTGCGGCGACACGCTCTTTGCCTGCGGCTGCGGCCGCCTCTTCGAGGGTACGCCCGCGCAGATGCTCGACTCGCTCGACGCACTCGCGGCGCTGCCCGGCAATACCCATGTGCATTGCGCACACGAGTACACGTTGTCGAACATTCGCTTCGCGCTCGCCTGCGATCCCGAAAACGGCGATCTGCTCGACTGGAGCCGCGAGGCGGCGGCGCTGCGCGAGCGCGGCGTGCCGACTCTGCCTACGACGATCGCGCACGAGCGCGCCGTCAATCCTTTCCTGCGCGCGGGCGATGCGGCGGTGCAAGCCGCGCTCTCAGAGGCGCTGCACGAATCGGTGCCGGACCGGCTGGCGGCTTTCGCAATGATGCGTGAATGGAAGAATCGGTTCCGCTGACCCAGCCGGGCCAGGGGGCATGCTCAACCCAATCGTATGGAATCACGCCCAAGCTGCGGATTTCATGGCTTTTTTTCCATTAATTCCGATTGACGGAAACCGGCACGTTCCGTACTATCGGCTGCAAATTCCAGCCATGCGGATGTAGATTTTCATGCGATTCATAATCAGTGCGCTGCTGGTCCTCATGCTCGCCGCCTGTGCGAGCGGGGGACCGTCTGCGAGTTCTCAAGCACCAGCCAACGCCCAGGCCAACGCCGACCTCATTCGTAAGACCTCCGCTGCCAAAGAAACCATTAACGTCGATCAAGGCTCCGTCGATCAGTTGACGAGCCCCGACGCCGACCTCTGGGGACGCATTCGCCGCGGCTTCCAGATGCCCGACCTGCAGAGCGACCTCGTCGACATGAACGCCAACTGGTACGCCCAGCGGCCGGACTACGTCGCGCGCATGACCGAGCGTTCGCAGAAGTACCTCTATCACATCGTCGAAGAGCTCGAGGCGCGTCACATGCCTACCGAGCTCGCGCTGCTGCCGTTCATCGAGTCCGCCTATAACCCGCAGGCGCTGTCGGTCGCGAAGGCCGCCGGCATGTGGCAGTTCGTGCCGGGCACGGGGCGCACCTACAACCTCAAGCAGAACATGTGGCAGGACGAGCGCCGCGACGTGCTGGCCTCCACCAGCGCCGCGCTCGACTATCTCTCGCGCCTGCACGACATGTTCGGCGACTGGTATCTCGCGCTGGCCGCCTACAACTGGGGCGAGGGCAACGTGCAGCGCGCCATCGCGCGCAACGAGGCGGCGGGCCTGCCGACCGACTATCAAAGCTTGCGCATGCCCAGCGAAACACGTAACTACGTGCCGAAGCTTCAGGCGGTCAAGAACATCGTGATGAACCCGCAGCAGTACGGGCTTACGCTGCCATCCATTCCGAACCACCCGTATTTCGTCACGGTCACGACCTCGCACGACATCGACGTGGACGTCGCCGCCAAGCTCGCGAACATGACGACCGACGAGTTCCGCTCGCTCAACCCGTCGTTCAAGAAGCCCGTGATTCTCGGCGCGACCGACCCGCAGATCCTGCTGCCGTTCGACAACGCGAGCGCGTTCGAGCGCAACCTGAAGGCCTATTCCGGTCAGCTTTCGTCGTGGACCGTCTACACGACCGACTCGCGCACCACGCCTGCGGCGATTGCGCAGAAGATCGGCGTGGACGCCGATACGCTGATGTCGGTGAACAAGATTCCGGCGGGCATGCGCCTGAAGGCGGGCTCGACGCTCGTGGTGCCGCGCACCGACGACGGCGACGACGAGGACATCAGCGCCGACGTGGCGGAAAGCGCGGTGCTGGCCATGGAGCCGGACGTACCCGACACGCGCAAGATGCTGATCCGCGTACGCCGCAAGCAGTCGATGGAAGCCGTGGCGAGCCGCTATGGCGTGTCGCTAGGCCAGTTGAAGGCGTGGAACAAGACCCGCCGCGACTACGTCGCGCCCGGCCAGGTGCTGGTTTTGCACGTACCGGTCAACAAGGCGATGCCGAGCGAGCCGGGACCGGAGCGTCTGGCAACGAACGTTTCTAGTGGTGGAGTGCAGCGAATTGGCACCCGCGTTGCAGACACCGGGTCGAAGTCGCGATACGATAAGAAGCACGGTCGCGCGCGCACCGAGGTCGTCAAGGTTTCTGAACCTGTCAAGGCCAGGACGGTCAGCGCTGCGCCCAGCAAGGCGTCGAAGGGTACGGCGAGCCGCCCGAAGGCCGACACCCACACGCAGAAACACCATACAAAATAGCGGCTGGCGAAGGGTGCTCAAACATGCGTTGCGGGGGCAGCGCATGGTATTTCGCTCCGATCACTTTTCCGTTTTTGTTGTGTTTGACGCCGTCACCCCGCCAGGTGGCGGCGTTTTCATTGGCGGGTCCCAAACATAAAGGGCGTGATTCGGTGCGGCGCCGTGCGGGCGACGCTTGCCGCTGCGCCCCCGCCCGCTATAGTGGAAAGGGCCATGCACCGGGCCGCGAGCACGCTCCCCGTCGCCAGCGTCATCCTGAAATTTGAAGGAAAGGTGACTTTCGCGCTATAATTTCAAGGTTTGAGCTTATCAACCCGCACCCTAGCGCCTACCTCCTCCCATCCGTTCATCCGCCGCCCGCGCTTCATCGTCAACTGGCCGGCTGCCGCCCGATCCTGCGTCACAAACGCGCGCTCGTGGCCCGGCGCCACAACGGTCGACCGCACGAAGAGTCGCGCAAGCGAGCGAGCCGCGCGCGCATCCTGATCCTCACGGAAAGGGGTGCCGACGCCGCAGCCGCTCCCACAGGTCGCAAGATCGCAACGTCGGATAACAGGTCGGCACAGGGTGCTCCCCCAAGGAGTCTCCCGTGTTGCCGTCATTCTCTCCCGCTCTGCTCGCGCTCGCCGACGGCACGGTCTTTCGTGGTTACTCGATCGGCGCGCCGGGTCATACGATCGGTGAAGTCGTGTTTAACACGGCCATCACCGGTTATCAGGAAATCCTGACTGACCCGAGCTACGCTCGCCAGATCGTCACCCTCACGTATCCGCATATCGGCAACGTCGGCGTCAATGCCGAAGACGTCGAAGCCACGAAAGTCCATGCCGCCGGTCTGATCATCCGCGACCTGCCTGTGCTCGCCTCGAACTTCCGCATGGAGCGCACGCTCGGCCAGTATCTGAAGGACGAAGGCGTAGTCGCCATCGCCGGCATCGATACGCGCAAGCTCACGCGTATCCTGCGCGACAAGGGCGCGCAGAACGGCGCGATCCTCGCAGGCTCCGACGACGAAGCGAAGGCCATCGAACTCGCGCGCTCGTTCCCGGGCCTCGCGGGCATGGACCTCGCGAAGGTCGTCTCGACCGACGAGCCGTACAAGTGGAACACCACCGAATGGCGTCTGGGTGAAGGCTACCGCACGCAATCGGCGCCGAAGTACAAGGTCGTGGCGTTCGATTACGGCGTGAAGCAGAACATCCTGCGCATGCTGGCCGAGCGCGGCTGCGACGTCACGGTGCTGCCGGCGCAAGCGACGGCTGAAGATGCCTTCGCACTGAACCCGGACGGCGTGTTCCTTTCGAACGGCCCCGGCGACCCGGAACCCTGCGACTACGCGATCAAGGCGACGCAAGCCTTCATCGAGCGCGGCATCCCGACCTTCGGCATCTGCCTCGGCCACCAGATCATGGGCCTCGCCGTGGGCGCGAAGACCATGAAGATGAAAACGGGCCACCACGGCGCGAACCATCCGGTGAAGGATCTGGCCGACGGTCGTGTCGTCATCACGTCGCAGAACCACGGCTTCGCGGTGGATGCCGCCACGCTGCCGGCCAACACGCGCGTCACGCACGTTTCGCTGTTCGACGGCACGCTGCAAGGCTTCGAGCTGACCGACAAGCCCGCGTTCTGCTTCCAGGGCCACCCGGAAGCGTCGCCGGGCCCGCAGGACATCGGCTATCTGTTCGACCGCTTCACGGCGCTGATGGACAAGGCCAAGGCGGCGTAAGCGCCGCATCGAGCGCAAAAGCAGAGCAGGGTGCGCAGCGAGCCGGTTCGAAGAACGACGGCCCACGCGCGCACCCGGGCGGCAAGCTGAGTCACCCGCGAGCCGCCAGACGTAAAAGACACAGGAATATTTAGCGAGAGCGTTATGCCCAAGCGGACAGACATCAAGAGCATTCTCATCATCGGCGCGGGTCCGATCATCATCGGCCAGGCGTGCGAGTTCGACTATTCGGGCGCGCAGGCATGCAAGGCGCTGCGTGAAGAAGGCTACAAGGTCATCCTCGTCAACAGCAATCCGGCGACGATCATGACCGACCCGAACACGGCCGACGTCACGTACATCGAGCCGATCACGTGGGAAGTGGTGGAGCGCATCATCGAGAAGGAGCGCCCGGACGCGATCCTGCCGACGATGGGCGGCCAAACCGCGCTGAACTGCGCGCTCGACCTGCATCACCACGGCGTGCTTGCGAAGTACAACGTCGAGCTGATCGGCGCGTCGCCGGAAGCCATCGACAAGGCCGAAGACCGCCAGAAGTTCAAGGACGCAATGACGAAGATCGGCCTTGGTTCGGCGAAGTCGGGCGTCGCGCACTCGATGGAAGAGGCGCTCAAGGTGCAAGGCGAAATCGCCGAAGCCACCGGCTCGGGCGGCTACCCCGTCGTGATCCGTCCGTCGTTCACGCTCGGCGGTTCCGGCGGCGGCATTGCCTACAACCGTGAAGAGTTCGAAGAGATCTGCAAGCGCGGCCTCGACCTCTCGCCCACGCGCGAACTGCTGATCGAAGAATCGCTGCTCGGCTGGAAGGAATACGAGATGGAAGTGGTCCGCGACAAGGCGGACAACTGCATCATCGTCTGCTCGATCGAAAACCTCGACCCGATGGGCATCCACACCGGCGACTCGATCACGGTCGCGCCGGCGCAAACGCTCACCGACAAGGAATACCAGATCCTGCGCGACGCCTCGCTGGCGGTGCTGCGCGAGATCGGCGTGGATACGGGCGGCTCGAACGTCCAGTTCTCGATCGACCCGCGCACGGGCCGCATGATCGTGATCGAAATGAACCCGCGCGTGTCGCGTTCGTCGGCGCTGGCTTCGAAGGCCACGGGCTTCCCGATCGCCAAGGTCGCGGCCAAGCTGGCCGTGGGCTATACGCTCGACGAGCTCAAGAACGAAATCACGGGCGGTCAGACGCCGGCTTCGTTCGAGCCGACCATCGACTACGTCGTCACGAAGATTCCGCGTTTCGCGTTCGAGAAGTTCCGCGAAGCCGACCCGCGCCTCACCACGCAGATGAAGTCGGTGGGCGAAGTCATGGCGATCGGCCGCACGTTCCAGGAGTCGTTCCAGAAGGCGCTGCGCGGCCTCGAAGTCGGCGTCGACGGTCTGGACGAAAAGACCACGAGCCGCGACGAGATCATCCGCGAGATCGGCGAAGCCGGTCCGGACCGCATCTGGTACGTGGGCGACGCGTTCCGCGTGGGCATGACGCGCGAAGAGATCTTCGAAGAGACCGCGATCGACCCATGGTTCCTCGCGCAGATCGAAGAGATCGTCAAGAAGGAAGAGGCATGCAAGGGCCGCACGCTCGAAAGTCTCTCGAAGGACGAGCTGCGTTACCTCAAGCAAAGCGGTTTCTCGGATCGCCGTCTCGCGAAGCTGCTGGGCAGCAACGCCACGGACGTGCGCAAGCGTCGTATCGAGCTGAACGTGCGCCCGGTCTACAAGCGCGTTGACACCTGCGCGGCCGAGTTCGCCACGAAGACCGCCTACATGTACTCGACCTATGAGGAAGAGTGCGAGGCCAACCCGACCGCCAACAAGAAGATCATGGTGCTGGGCGGCGGCCCGAACCGGATCGGCCAGGGTATCGAGTTCGACTACTGCTGCGTGCACGCCGCGCTCGCGATGCGCGAAGACGGCTACGAAACGATCATGGTCAACTGCAACCCCGAGACCGTCTCGACCGACTACGACACGTCCGACCGTCTGTACTTCGAGCCGCTCACGCTCGAAGACGTGCTCGAAGTCGTGGACCTGGAAAAGCCGGTTGGCGTGATCGTGCAGTACGGCGGCCAGACGCCGCTGAAGCTCGCGCTCGACCTCGAGGCGAACGGCGTGCCCATCGTCGGCACGTCGCCGGACATGATCGACGCCGCGGAGGACCGCGAGCGCTTCCAGAAGCTGCTGCAGGACCTGAACCTGCGCCAGCCGCCGAACCGCACGGCACGCGCCGAAGACGAAGCGCTCAAGCTCGCCGACGAAATCGGCTACCCGCTCGTCGTGCGTCCGTCGTACGTGCTGGGCGGCCGCGCCATGGAAATCGTCCACGAGCCGCGCGACCTCGAGCGCTACATGCGCGAGGCCGTGAAGGTGTCGAACGACTCGCCGGTGCTGCTCGACCGCTTCCTGAACGACGCGATCGAATGCGATGTGGATTGCATCTCCGATGGCACGGACGTGTTCATCGGCGGCGTCATGGAACACATCGAACAGGCAGGCGTGCACTCGGGCGACTCGGCCTGCTCGCTGCCGCCGTACTCGCTGTCGCAGGAAACGGTCGCCGAACTGAAGCGTCAAACTGCCGCGATGGCCAAGGCGCTGAACGTGGTCGGCCTGATGAACGTGCAGTTCGCAATCCAGCAAGTGCCGCAGGATGACGGTTCGAAGAAGGACATCATCTACGTGCTGGAAGTGAACCCCCGCGCTTCGCGTACCGTGCCATACGTCTCGAAGGCGACCAGCCTGCCGCTCGCGAAGATCGCGGCGCGCGCGATGGTCGGCCAGAAGCTGGCGGAGCAGGGCGTGACGAAGGAAGTCGTGCCGCCGTACTTCAGCGTGAAGGAAGCGGTGTTCCCGTTCATCAAGTTCCCGACCGTCGACCCGGTGCTCGGACCGGAAATGCGTTCCACGGGCGAAGTGATGGGCGTGGGCAAGACCTTCGGTGAAGCGCTCTTCAAGTCGCAGCTCGCAGCGGGCTCGCGCCTGCCGGAGTCGGGCACCGTCTTCATCACCGTGATGGACGCCGACAAGCCCAAGGCTGTCGAAGTCGCGCGCATGTTGCACGAACTCGGCTACCCGATCGTCGCCACGCGCGGCACCGCTGCCGCGATCGAGGCGGCCGGTGTGCCGGTGAAGGTCGTGAACAAGGTGAAGGACGGCCGTCCGCACATCGTCGACATGATCAAGAATGGCGAGATTTCGCTCGTGTTCACGACGGTCGACGAAACCCGCTCCGCGATCGCCGATTCGCGTTCGATCCGCATGAGCGCGCAGGCCAACAAGGTCACGTACTACACGACGATGTCGGGCGCCCGTGCGGCCGTCGAGGGTCTGCGCTACCTGAAGAACCTGGAAGTCTATGATTTACAAGGCCTCCATGCTCGCCTAAACTAAGGCTTCCATTGTCTGTCTAACGTTCGACGAGGCAGGCTACAAAAGCTGAATGTGCCGCGGTTAAGCGGCGTCCCAACAGGGTTTCAGGCTGCGCCAGACCGCGCAGCCGCCCTCGCGGGATGCACTTAACCGCGGAATTTTTTTATGGCCGCAACGTGCGCGACAAGCGTGCGTGGCGCGGTCTCCTTTAGGCCCTTTTGGGCCGTACGAGTTGTTTATGAGCACGATTCCCTTGACCAAGCGCGGTGCAGACCAACTCCGCGGAGAGTTGCAGCGCCTCAAGTCCGTCGAGCGTCCGGCGGTCATCAATTCGATCGCGGAAGCGCGCGCGCAGGGCGATCTGTCGGAAAACGCGGAATACGACGCCGCAAAGGAAAAGCAGGGCTTCATCGAAGGCCGCATCGCCGAGATCGAGTCGAAACTGGCGGCCGCGCAGATCATCGACCCGGCCACGCTCGAAGCAGACGGCCGCGTGGTGTTCGGCTCGACCGTGGATCTCGAAGACCTCGATTCGGGCAAGACGGTGACCTACCAGATCGTCGGCGACGACGAAGCCGATCTCGAGCACGGCCTGATCTCGGTCAGCTCGCCCATCGCCCGTGCGCTGATCGGCAAGTCCGAAGGCGACGTCGCCGAAGTGCAGGCCCCCGGCGGCGTGCGCGAATACGAGGTCATCGAGGTCCGCTACGTCTGAGGGCGCGTCGACGTGAGTACTGCAAGCCACGTGGGTTCCGCCACTCCGGTTTCGCTCGTTGCGCACCGCCTCTTCGGGCTGCTCGCCATGCTGTGGGTCGGCAGTCAGCTGACCATCGGCTATGCGGTCGCCCCCGTCCTGTTCGCGTCGCTCGACAGGCCGGTGGCGGGCGAACTCGCCGCGCAGCTGTTTCGCCTCGAAGGTCTGATCGGCGTGGTGTGCGGGCTGCTGCTGCTCGGGCTCTCGAGCGTGCTCGTGCGCCGCGGCGCGTTGGGCTATCGCCGGCTGCGCTGGATTCTGGCCGCCATGCTGCTGTGCGTGCTGATCGGCTATTTCGCGCTGCAGCCGTTCATGAACGCGTTGCGCGTTCAGGCGATGAGCGCGGGCATGGACGTGGCCAGTTCGCCGTATGCGAGCCGCTTCGGCTTGCTGCACGGCGTGTCGAGCCTGTTCTATCTCGTGCAGAGCCTGCTGGGTGCGTGGCTCGTTTGGCTGCTGCCTTCGGCACGCGGCACGCTGGGGCAGCGCATGGAAAGCGCGCCGCGCTGAAAGTGGCCTGAAGCCGGTTCAGGCGTAAAAAAAGCGCGGCTCGAAGGCCGCGCTTTTTACTTCGAACCCTGGTGGGCCCGCTTGGAGCTGGTTTGGCGTTTCTTGGCGCGCTTGATGTTGCCGCCTTGCGTGACGCGCTCGTTGCCCTTGACCGTCACCTTTTGCGCCTTCGGCTTGCGCATGGGGTTCTCGCTGGCCTTGACGACCTTGACGGTGCGCGGCGCGGCGCCGCGCTTGCCCGCTTCACGAGCGCTCGGTACGTCGGCGGCCGGGCGCGACACGGTGCCGCGGGCGCCGGCGCGCGCGGTCGTGGCCTTCGCCTTGGCTTCTTCGGGCTTGTAGATGACGAGCAGCTTGCCGATGTGCTGGATCGGGGCGGCGCTCAGGCGGTCGCAGATCTCTTCGTAGATCGCGAGGCGCTCTTCGCGCTCGTCGCCGAACACGCGCACCTTGATGAGCTGGTGCGCAAAAAGGTGAACCTTGATTTCCTTGAGGACGGCGTCGGTCAGTCCCTCGGCGCCGATGAGCACGACCGGTTTGAGCGCGTGAGCCTGGGAGCGCAGCTCGGAGCGCTGTTCGGCGGAAAGAGTGAGGGCGGGCATGGGATGTGGCAGACTCGACTAAAATGACGGCGCCGCGCGGGTCGACAGGCGTGAATTGACAACCTGGACAGACGTGGATTGCGGTCCGCGAAAAGCGGGCCGCCAGCGGGCAAAGCGCGTCGGAACTACGGAAAACCGTGGGGAACGGCAGGGCGCGGGCAAAAAACGCCGGCGGAGCAACAAACATCCGGCCAGGCGGGCCGCGACGGCCGCACGAATAAAACGCGTATTATCCGCTAAAAGCGCGGAATCACGCAGCAAGAGTTCATCTTTAATGGCAAAAAATCGCTTCAACCAGTCGTGGCTGCACGACCATATCAACGATCCGTACGTGAAAATGGCACAGCGGGAGGGCTATCGTGCCCGCGCTGCCTACAAGCTGAAGGAAATCGACGAGCAGGACAAGCTGATCCGCCCCGGCATGGTGATCGTGGACCTGGGCGCGGCGCCCGGCAGCTGGAGCCAGTACGCTCGCAACAAGCTCGCGCAAGGCACGAAGCGCGACGACCAGCGGCAGGGTGGGATCGACGGCACGATCATTGCGCTCGATCTCCTTCCGATGGAACCCATCTCCGACGTGCAGTTCCTGCAGGGCGACTTTCGCGACGACGAGGTGCTCGCGCAACTGGAAGAATTGGTGGGCGGCCGCCCGGTCGACCTTGTAATTTCGGACATGGCGCCCAATCTCTCGGGGGTCGCGTCGGCAGACGCGGCACGCATCGAGCACGTGTGCGACCTCGCGCTCGAGTTTTCGCAGAATCATCTGAAACCCGATGGAGCCCTTTTAGTCAAATGCTTCCACGGCAGCGGTTACAGTCAGATCGTCGAGAAGTTCAAGCAGCAGTTCAAGGTCGTGGCGGCACGCAAACCGAAGGCTTCGCGTGATAAATCGTCTGAAACGTTTATTTTGGGTAAACATCTGAAGCGTCCCTGTTAAACGGGGCATGATTGCCGTGCAAATGGCGCAATCTGGTCGCAAAATGACCCCGAGAGGCGGTCCGGACAAGGCGCTCGGGCTATTCCTGCGGTAGCGAAACGTTATGGCAGGGGTCCGTGTACTGGATTAGAATGCTTTGGTGGTGTCGCAGTCGCAAGGCAAATGTAGGCGCCCATCTATGAGTGAAGGAGTGGTGCTTTGAACAACAACATGTTTTCGAAGGCAGCAGTGTGGCTGGTAATCGCACTGGTGCTGTTTACGGTGTTCAAGCAGTTCGACAAGCCCCGTGTCCAGGAAGGCGTTTCCTATTCGCAGTTCATGGACGACGCGAAGAACGGCAAGGTCAAGAGCGTCGTGGTGCAGGGGCGGAACCTCACGGTCACTCCGGCTGATGGCCAGAAATACCAGATCGTCTCCCCAGGCGACATCTGGATGGTCGGCGACCTGATGAAATATGGCGTGCAGGTGAGCGGCAAGGCTGACGAAGAGCCGAACGCGCTCGTTTCCGCGCTGTACTACCTCGGGCCGACCATACTCATCATCGTGTTCTGGTTCTACATGATGAGACAGATGCAGGGGGGCGGCAAAGGCGGGGCGTTCTCCTTTGGTAAATCGCGCGCCCGCCTGATCGACGAGAACAACAATGCGGTCAACTTCTCCGACGTCGCGGGCTGCGACGAAGCGAAGGAAGAAGTGTCCGAACTCGTCGACTTCCTGCGCGATCCGCAAAAATTCCAGAAGCTGGGTGGACGCATTCCGCGCGGAGTGCTGCTCGTTGGCCCTCCGGGCACGGGTAAGACGCTGCTGGCGCGCGCCATTGCCGGCGAAGCGAAGGTGCCGTTCTTCAGCATCTCGGGTTCGGACTTCGTCGAAATGTTCGTCGGCGTGGGCGCGGCCCGCGTGCGCGACATGTTCGAGCAGGCCAAGAAGCATGCACCGTGTATCGTGTTCATCGACGAAATCGACGCGGTCGGCCGCCATCGTGGCGCCGGCATGGGCGGCGGCAACGACGAGCGTGAGCAGACGCTGAACCAGATGCTGGTCGAGATGGACGGCTTCGAGGCGAACTCGGGCGTCATCGTGATCGCGGCAACCAACCGTTCGGACGTGCTGGACAAGGCGCTGCTGCGTCCGGGCCGTTTCGACCGCCAGGTCTATGTTGGCCTGCCGGACATCCGCGGCCGCGAACAGATCATGAAGGTGCACCTGCGCAAGGTGCCGATCGCCAACGACGTGGATGCAGCGGTCATTGCACGCGGCACGCCGGGCTTCTCGGGCGCCGACCTCGCGAACCTCGTGAACGAAGCCGCGCTGTTCGCGGCGCGCCGCGGCAAGCGCATCGTCGAAATGCAGGACTTCGAAGACGCGAAGGACAAGATCTTCATGGGTCCGGAGCGCAAGTCGGCGGTGATCCGCGAAGAAGCGAAGCGCGCCACGGCGTACCACGAGTCGGGTCACGCGGTGATCGCGAAGCTGCTGCCGAAGGCGGACCCGGTGCACAAGGTCACGATCATCCCGCGCGGTCGCGCGCTGGGCGTGACGTGGCAGTTGCCCGAGCACGACAACGAAACGTACTCGAAGGACTATCTGCTGGATCGTCTGGCCATTCTGTTCGGTGGCCGTGTGGCGGAAGAGCTGTTCATGAACCTGATCAGCACGGGCGCCTCGGACGACTTCAACAAGGCCACGCAAACCGCTCGCGCCATGGTCACGCGCTTCGGCATGACCGACGCGCTCGGAACGATGGTCTACGCCGACGACGACAACGACGGTGGCCCGTTCGGCAAGGGCTTCACGCGTGCGATCTCGGAAGCGACGCAGCAGAAAGTCGATGCGGAAATCCGCCGCGTGCTCGACGAGCAGTACAACCTCGCGAAGCGCTTGCTCGACGAGAACCGCGACAAGGTCGAAGCCATGACCGCGGCCCTCATGGAGTGGGAAACGATCGACGCCGACCAGATCAACGACATCATGGCCGGCCGTCCGCCGCGCTCGCCGAAGAGCACGCCGTCGCCGGGCGACGCGTCGTCGGGCGGCAGCACGGGCACTGAGGTCAAGCCCGGTAGCGCCACCGCACCGGCGTGATCCTTATCGAGTAAAGTTGCGGGCCGGTGTGATGTTCACATCGGCCCGTTTTGCATTTCTGGCGTGCCGCTGTGGCGCCGCATCTCGTTACACATCTGACGTTTTCTGACGTGCCCAACATCTCCTCGCAAGGTAGTCTCCCACCTGAACCGCTCGCGTGCGGTCGTTTCACGCTGACGTTCGAGCGTCCGCTCGTCATGGGCATCCTCAACACCACACCCGACTCGTTTTCCGACGGCGGTCGCTATATCGCTTTCGGCGACGCCTTGCGCCGCGCCGAGCAGATGATGCTAGACGGCGCCGATATCATCGACATCGGCGGCGAATCGACGCGCCCGGGTGCGCCGCCTGTGCCGCTCGACGAGGAACTCGAACGCGTGATTCCGCTGGTGGAAAAGCTCAAGGGTGCGAACGTGCCGCTGTCGATCGACACGTACAAGCCCGAGGTCATGCGCGCGGCGCTCGCGGCAGGCGCAGACATGATCAACGACATCTGGGGTTTCCGGATGCCCGGCGCGATCGAGGCCGTGCGCGCGAGCAACTGCGGGCTGTGCGTGATGCACATGCTCGGCGAGCCGCAGACGATGCAGCTGGGCGAGCCCGACTACGTGAATGTTGTGCGCGAGGTGCGCGAGTTTCTTGCCCAGCGTTGCGCCGAACTCGAAGCGGCAGGCGTGGCGAAGGCGCGCATCAGCGTTGACCCGGGCTTCGGCTTCGGCAAGTCGGTGGTCGAGCACAATTACGCGCTGCTCGCGCACCTGCCCGAGACGGCGCCAGAGGTTGCGGCAGGCCTCGCACCGTATCCGATCCTGGCCGGCATGTCGCGCAAGTCGATGCTCGGCGCGCTCGTGAACCGGCCCGCGCCCGAACGCGTGGCGGCGAGCGTGGGGGCGGCCGTGTGCGCGGCAGAGCGCGGTGCGGCGATCATTCGCGTGCACGACGTGGCGCCCACCGTGGACGCGCTCAAAGTCTGGGCGGCGATGCGTGACGCGATGTCCGCCGCTACGTCGGCTACACAAGGCTGAGCGTTTGCCCGGCGCAACGCTGACCGGCGCGAAGTGCGCCGGAGCGGCTCCGGGCGCCACAATACAGGACAAAGCAGCACCAAACCGAGGGGTAGAAAGATGGGACGTCGTTATTTCGGAACTGATGGAGTGCGTGGCAAGGTCGGCGAGGCGCCGATCACGCCCGATTTCGTGCTTCGGCTAGGCTATGCCGCGGGCAAGGTGCTCGCGGGGTCGGCAGCGGCATCCGGGCCGCGCCCGTCCGTGCTGATCGGCAAGGACACGCGTATTTCGGGCTATATGCTCGAAGCCTCCCTGGAAGCGGGGCTCTCGGCTGCGGGCATCGACGTGATGCTGGCCGGGCCAATGACGACGCCAGGCATCGCCTATCTCACGCGTGCGCTGCGGCTGGCCGCGGGTGTCGTGATCAGCGCGTCGCACAATCCCTACTACGACAACGGCATCAAGTTCTTCTCCGCCGACGGCAACAAGCTCCCCGACGAAGTGGAGACGCTGATCGAGGAGCAGCTCGAGCAGCCGCTCGCCTGCGCGCCGTCCGAACAGCTTGGCCGCGCACGCCGCCTGCACGACGCGGGTGGGCGCTATATCGAGTTCTGCAAGAGCACGTTCCCGCAGGCGTTCAATCTGCGCGGCCTGAAGCTCGTGATCGATTGCGCCAACGGTGCGGCCTATGACATCGCGCCGCACGTGTTCCACGAGCTGGGCGCGGATGTGATTCCGATCGGTGTGTCGCCGAACGGGTTCAACATCAACGACGGCGTGGGCGCGACCGCGCCCGATGCGCTCGTGCGCGCCGTGCGTGCGAATCATGCGGACCTCGGCATCGCGCTCGACGGCGACGCCGACCGTCTGCAGATCGTCGATGCCCAGGGCCGCCTCTACAACGGTGACGAGCTGCTCTATGTGCTCGTGAAGGACCGCATCGCGACCGACGGCAAAGTAGTGGAAGGGGCAGTTGGCACGCTCATGACCAATCTCGCGGTGGAGCAGGCGCTCGAAGGCCTCGGCGTACAGCTGGTGCGCGCGAACGTGGGCGACCGCTACGTGCTGGAGCAACTTCGCGAGCGCGGCTGGCAGCTCGGCGCGGAAGGCTCGGGCCACATTCTTTCGCTCGACCGCCACACCACCGGCGACGGCATCGTCTCGGCGCTGCTCGTGCTCGCGGCGATGAAGCGCAGCGGCAAGACGATCGCGCAGCTGCTCGACGGCGTGAAGCTGTTTCCGCAGAAGCTCATCAACGTGCGCATCGCGCAGGGCGCCGACTGGAAGGGCAACGCCGAGATCCAGCAATCGATCGCTTCCGCCGAGGCGGAATTAAAGGGCAAGGGCCGTGTGTTGATTCGCGCTTCAGGGACGGAGCCGGTCCTGCGTGTGATGGTCGAAGCCCGCGAGGAGCGCGACACGATGCATTACGCCGAGGCGATCGCCAGTGTGGTGAAGCGTTCGATCGCGTGATCGCCGACGATTCAGTCGCGCAAGTCGCGCGACTGAATCACGCTTGCGCCTAACCGATGAGCACGACGTTGCAATCCGCCGTCGTGCTCATTTTTTTGCGATTTATTCGGCGTCACAAGGGAAGCAGGCAAACGTTTAAAACAATCGCATAACGGTTTGCAAACCATTTTCGAGGAAAGCCTCGAATTTTTTCATGCGACCCTCAGCATCCGCCAAACTCCCGCCTGGCGGGCTTTTCTGCTATCCAGGCACGTGCAGGCCATGTCGCAACCGCGCCTGCAAAGTCGCCCAAAACGCATATCCACGCGCCTTTCAGCCAGTAATCGAACTGTCACGTTCGCTTCATGAATCGTCACAGTACTGTCACAGAGACCCCCTAAGCTTCGCGGTGTCGTTCATCCGCTCACACACTGGAGGTCTCATGAAATTGATGCAAACCGCGCTCGCTGGCGTTGCTGGCGCGCTCTTCGCGATCGCAGCGCAGGCTGCTGACATCACCGGCGCGGGCAGCACCTTCGCAGCACCGATCTATACGAAATGGGCGGATGCCTATCAAAAGGCGGGCGGCGGCAAGGTGAACTACCAAGGTATTGGTTCGTCGGGCGGCATCAAGCAGATTCAGGCCAAGACCGTTGACTTCGCGGGCTCGGACGCTCCGCTGAAGGACGAGGATCTGGCCAAGGAAGGCCTGTTCCAGTTCCCGACGGTGGTCGGCGGCGTCGTGCCGGCGATCAATGTGCCGGGCGTGAAGCCGGGCGAGATCACCCTGTCGGGCCCGGTGCTCGGCGATATCTACCTCGGCAAGATCAAGAAGTGGAACGATCCGGCCATCGTCGCCCTGAACCCGAAGGTCAAGCTGCCTGATCTCGACATCGCCGTGGTCCGCCGCGCCGATGGTTCGGGCACCAGCTTCATCTGGACGAACTACCTGTCGAAGGTCAACCCCGACTGGAAGAGCAAGGTCGGCGAAGGCACGACCGTGAACTGGCCGACGGGTACGGGCGGCAAGGGCAACGACGGCGTCGCAGCCTTCGTGCAGCGTCTGCCGGGCGCGATCGGCTACGTCGAGTGGGCGTACGCCAAGCAAAATCACATGGTCTACACTGCCATGAAGAACGAGGCGGGCACTGTGGTTCAGCCGGACACCGAAACGTTCAAGGCAGCGGCCGCTGGCGCGGACTGGAAGAAGTCGTTCTACCAGATCCTCACGAACGAGCCGGGCAAGGACGCATGGCCGGTCGTCGGCGCGACCTTCGTGCTGCTGCACACGGCACAGGACAAGCCGGACCAGGGCAAGGAAACGCTCAAGTTCTTCGACTGGGCCTTCAAGAACGGTACGCCGGCTGCTGACAGCCTCGACTACATCTCGCTGCCGCAGTCGGTCGTGAGCGAAATCAAGTCGCAGTGGAAGGAGAAGGTCAAGGACGCGAGCGGCAAGCCGGTCGCCGAGTAAGCAGGGCGTCAGGCAAGTGTAAAAAAAGGCCGCCGCGTGACGCGCGCGGCCTGTTCGCTTGTGGCTTGCCTGAATCCGCGCTGTCCAAGATGTGCCGTCCGCCTTCCGGCTGAGTCGTCAGTATTAACGGCCGGAAGTCGGGCGATCTGCAGTCCCACGGCTGCATCAACGTCGTGAGCCCGCGCTCGCGGCAACTGGAACCCAGGTCACCATGTCCGACGTCCCGCTCGTGTCGAACCCGCCCGGCAACGCCGCGCAGCAAAAAGCGCCCAGCCCGGCAGGGGACATCATTTTTGGCGGCCTCGCACGCCTCGCCGCCATCGTCACGTTGTTGCTGCTCGGCGGCATCATCGTGTCACTGATCGTCGCCTCGTTGCCGACGATCCAGAAATTCGGTTTCGCATTCCTCTGGACTGCCGACTGGGATCCACCCAGCGAGCAGTTCGGCGCGCTCGTGCCCATCTACGGCACGATCGCCACCTCGATCATCGCGCTCATCATCGCCGTGCCTGTGAGCTTCGGCATTGCGCTGTTCCTCACTGAGCTTTCGCCGGCGTGGCTGCGCCGTCCGCTCGGCATCGCCATCGAACTGCTCGCCGCGATCCCGTCGATCGTCTACGGTATGTGGGGTCTGCTCGTCTTTGCGCCGATCTTCGCGCAGTGGTTCGAAAAGCCGCTCGGCTCGCTGCTCGGCGGCATGCCGATCGTCGGCGCGCTGTTCCAGGGCGCGCCCATCGGCATCGGCATTCTGTGCGCCGGCGTGATTCTCGCGATCATGATCATTCCGTATATCGCTTCGGTCATGCGCGACGTGTTCGAAGTCACGCCCGTACTGCTCAAGGAGTCGGCTTACGGCATTGGCTGCACGACGTGGGAAGTGATGTGGAAGATCGTGCTGCCGTTCACCAAGACCGGCGTGATCGGCGGCGTGATGCTGGGTCTCGGCCGCGCGCTCGGCGAGACGATGGCCGTCACGTTCGTGATCGGCAATACGAACCTGCTCGACAACGTGTCGCTCTTTTCACCGGGCAACAGCATCACCTCGGCGCTCGCCAACGAGTTCGCGGAAGCGAGCCCGGGCCTGCACACCGCCGCGCTGATGGAACTCGGCCTGATCCTTTTCGTGATCACCTTCATCGTGCTGTCGATCTCGAAGCTCATGTTGCTGCGCCTTGAAAAAGCGGAGGGTGCGCGATGAGCGAACCGATGATGAAAATTCCGGGCGCGATTTACGGCCCCGAACTGGAGCGCATGCGCGACAAGCTGCAGCGTCGCCGCCGCGTGACCAATGCGATCGCGCTCACGTGCTCGCTCGCTGCGATGGTGTTCGGCCTGATCTGGCTCGTGTGGATTCTCTACACGACGCTCTCGCTTGGGATCGGCGGCCTTTCGGTGGAACTGTTCACGCAGTCCACGCCGCCGCCGAACACCGACGGCGGCGGTCTCGCCAACGCCATCGTCGGCAGCTTGATGCTCGTTGCGATCGCAACGTTCGTCGGCACGCCGATCGGCATTCTCGCGGGCATCTATCTCGCGGAATATGGCCAGAAGGGCTGGCTCGCGGGCGTCACGCGCTTCATCAACGACATTCTGCTGTCGGCGCCTTCGATCGTCGTGGGCCTGTTCGTGTACGCGCTCGTCGTGGCGAAGATGGGGCACTTCAGCGGCTGGGCCGGCGCGATTGCGCTGGCGCTCCTGCAGGTTCCGATCGTGATTCGCACGACCGAGAACATGCTCAAGCTCGTGCCGAACAACCTGCGTGAAGCGGCATTCGCGCTCGGCACGCCGAAGTGGAAGATGGTGATGTCGATCACGCTGAAGGCTTCGATCGCCGGTATCGTGACGGGCGTGCTGCTGGCGGTTGCGCGTATCGCCGGCGAAACCGCGCCGCTGCTCTTCACCGCGCTGTCGAACCAGTTCTTCACCGCGAACATGAATCAACCGATCGCGAACCTGCCGGTCACGATCTTCAAGTTTGCGATGAGCCCGTTTGCGCAGTGGCAGTCGCTTGCGTGGGCCGGCGTTTTCCTGATCACGCTCGGCGTGCTGGGTCTGAATATCCTCGCGCGCACGATCTTTTCGAACAAGTAAGCAAGGGCGGAGTTCCCGATGAACATGGCTGAGAGTCACCTCAACACCGCTGCGCACGGCAATGCGCCCTCCGCTGGGTTTGAACCTGCGGATCCCGCCCAGAACGCACGCCTGCCGGCGCTGGGCAAGCCGAAGATCGAAGTGAAGGACCTGAACTTCTTCTACGGCAAGTACCACGCGCTGAAGAACATCAACCTGCAGATTCCCGAAGGCAAGGTGACGGCGTTCATCGGCCCGTCGGGCTGCGGCAAGTCCACGCTCCTGCGCACCTTCAACAAGATGTTCGCGCTCTATCCGGAGCAGCGCGCCGAGGGCGAAATCGTCATGGACGGCGAGAACCTGCTGACGACCAGGCGCGACATCTCGCTTTTGCGTGCGCGTATCGGCATGGTGTTCCAGAAGCCGACCCCGTTCCCGATGTCGATTTACGACAACATCGCGTTCGGCGTGAAGATGTTCGAGAAGCTCTCGCGCCCGGAAATGGATGACCGCGTCGAATGGGCGCTCACCAAGGCCGCGCTCTGGAACGAAGTGAAGGACAAGCTCGGCCAGAGCGGCTACGGCCTCTCGGGCGGCCAGCAGCAGCGCCTATGCATCGCGCGCGGCATTGCGATCCGCCCCGAAGTGCTGCTGCTCGATGAGCCGTGCTCGGCGCTCGACCCCATTTCCACCGGCCGCATCGAAGAGCTGATCGCGGAACTCAAGAGCGATTACACGGTGGTGATCGTCACCCATAACATGCAGCAGGCCGCGCGTTGCTCGGACTACACTGCTTACATGTACCTTGGTGAGCTGATCGAATTCGGTGACACCGAAAAGATCTTCATCAAGCCGGTCCGCAAGGAAACGGAAGACTACATCACCGGCCGCTTCGGCTAATCGGAGCAGGGAGCAAATCATGTCCGACAAACACTTGTCCAGCCAGTTCGACGCCGATTTGAACCTCATTTCGTCGAAGGTGCTCGAAATGGGCGGCCTCGTCGAATCGCAGATCATCACGGCAATGCAGGCATTGAACGAGTTCGACGGCGCCGCCGCCGAGCGCGTGATCGCCGCCGAAGACCGCCTCAACACGATGGAAGTCGAGATCGACGAGGAGTGCAGCAACATCATCGCGCGCCGCCAGCCGGCCGCGCGCGACCTGCGCCTCGTGCTCGCCATTTCGAAGACCATCACGAACCTCGAGCGCGCCGGCGACGAAGCCGAGAAGATCGCCAAGCGCACCAAACGCCTGATGGAAGACGGCGCTTCGCGCGCGGTCAACATCGCCGAGATCAAGGTCTCGGGCGAAATGGCCGTGTCGATCCTGCGCCGCGCGCTCGACGCGTTTGCGCGTCTCGACACCGTGGCCGCCGCGCAGATCGTGCGCGACGACAAGGCGATCGACGAGGAATTCCGCGCGTTCGTGCGCAAACTCGTGAGCTACATGATGGAAGATCCGCGCACGATTTCGGTGGGCCTCGACTATCTGTTCATCGCCAAGGCGATCGAGCGGATCGGCGACCACGCGAAGAACATCGCGGAATTCATCATCTACATCGTGAAGGGCACCGACGTGCGCCACAAGTCGCGCGACGCGCTCGAACGCGAAGCGCTCAGCTAATTCACTCCATAGGTAACAAGGTCAAGAGGTGCCGATGCCTAGCAGCATTCTCGTCATCGAAGATGAGCCCGCCATTTCCGAGCTGATTTCGGTGAACCTGCAGCACGCAGGCCACTGCCCGATCCGCGCCTACAACGCGGAGCAGGCGCAAAACCTGATCAGCGACGTGCTGCCCGATCTCATCCTGCTGGACTGGATGTTGCCGGGCAAGTCGGGTGTGAACTTCGCGCGCGACTTGCGCAACAACGAACGCACGAAGCATATTCCGATCATCATGCTGACCGCGCGCGGCGACGAGCAGGACAAGGTGCTCGGCCTCGAAATCGGCGCTGACGATTACGTGACTAAGCCGTTTTCGCCCAAGGAGCTGATGGCGCGCATCAAGGCGGTGCTGCGCCGCCGTGCGCCGCAGCTCACGGAAGACGTGGTGGCGATCAACGGTCTGAAGCTCGATCCGGCCACGCACCGCGTGGCGGCCGCCGCCGAAGGCTCGGAAATCAAGCTCGATCTCGGCCCGACCGAATTCCGCCTGCTGCACTTCTTCATGACGCATCCGGAGCGCGTGCATAGCCGTACGCAACTTCTCGACCAGGTATGGGGCGATCACGTGTTCGTGGAAGAGCGCACGGTGGACGTGCATATCAAGCGTCTGCGCGCCGCGCTCAAGCCGGCAGGGTGCGATGCTATGATCGAAACGGTGCGCGGCAGCGGCTACCGTCTCGCCAAGAGCGCCTGAGCTGGACCCATGGCCGCGCCGCAGGGTGACTCACCGGGCGGCGCGACCGTTTCACTGCCGCCGGTATGCGCGCGGTAGTCACTCGATGTCGCGTGCCCGCATCCGACCGTATTTATCTTCGATCGCAGGAACATGAACATCATCTGGGCGCGCTCCCTCGTATCGATCGTGTTGCTCGCGCTCATGTGCGCGGGTGTTGGCGCGATTTTCGGCGTCAAGATCGCGCTGAGCATCGCCGTTCTGGCGCTGCTCGCGCAAATGCTCTTCAGCACGTTTCACAAGCAGCGTCTGTGGCGCCTGCTCGACGCGCCGGTCTACGGCGAAGTGCCGAGCGCTCCCGGCATCTGGGGCGAAATCTACTACCGTCTGCATAAGCTCGCGAAGCGCTGGCACGCTCAGGTGCGCCAGGTGGAGCAGCAGCATTCGCGCTTCATCCAGGCGATCCAGGCGTCGCCCAACGGCGTCGCCATGCTCGACGACCACGACCAGATCGAGTGGTGCAACGCGATCTCGGAAGTTCACTTCGGCCTCGATGCGAGGCGCGACCTGCGCCAGCACATCACGCATCTCGTGCGTCAGCCCGACTTCGTGCGCTACCTCAATTCGCACGATTACAAGGACATGCTGATCATGCGAGGCATGGGCGCGAAGCGTCAGAACGTGATCTCGGTGCAGGTGTTTCCGTACGGCGAGAACCGCAAGCTCATCCTGTCGCAGGACATCACCGAACTCGAGCGCACC
Organism: Paraburkholderia sp. BR10936; assembly: GCF_040965735.1. Classification (NCBI taxonomy): domain Bacteria; kingdom Pseudomonadati; phylum Pseudomonadota; class Betaproteobacteria; order Burkholderiales; family Burkholderiaceae; genus Paraburkholderia; species Paraburkholderia sp. BR10936. The sequence continues at coordinate 117,659 of NZ_JBFRCM010000001.1, read as the reverse complement.
GACGCCATGCGGCGCGACTTCGTGGCCAACGTCTCGCACGAGCTGAAAACGCCGATCACGGTGCTCTCGGGCTTCCTCGAGACGATGCGCGAGCTGCCGCTTGGCGAAGCCGAGCGCAATCGCTACCTGGAACTGATGGAGCAACAGGCCTCGCGCATGCGCCATATCGTCACCGACCTGCTCGTGCTCGCCAAGCTCGAAGGCGAGGGGCGCCAGCCCGGCGACCACATGGTCGATATGCGCGCGGTGCTCGGGCACGTGCGCGAGGACGCCGAAAGCCTTTCGGGCGGGCGTCACCGCATCACGGCCGATTTCGACGACGGACTGAGCGTCACCGGTTCCGAAACCGAGATCATGAGCGCGCTCGGCAATCTGGCGACCAACGCGGTGCGCTACACGCCGGACGGCGGGACGGTGCATCTGTCGTGGCGCGCAGAACACGGCAGCGCGGTCTTCGCGGTCACCGACAGCGGCCTCGGCATTCCGGCCGCCGATATTCCGCGCCTGACCGAGCGCTTCTATCGTGTGGACCGCAGCCGCTCGCGCGATACGGGCGGCACGGGACTGGGTCTCGCGATCGTCAAGCACGTGCTGCAGCGTCACGACGCGGCGCTCGAAGTGAAGAGCGAGGAAGGGCGGGGCAGCACGTTCACGGTGCGCTTCCCGGCCGCGCGCACGACGAGACGGCAGCCGGCGCCGGCGTAACGAAGCGCCGCCGCAATTGAAAAAGCCGCTTCATTCGAAGCGGCTTTTTTGCGTTCGGCGTTATTGCTCCGTCAAGGCATCACGGACAGAACTTCGCCAGCAAGCTCAACTGCGCATTGCGCACGGCCTTGCCCGCGCGGCGGCGGCGATAGTGGCCGTCGCTTTGCATGAGCCACGCCGATTGATTGTCGCCGAGGAAGGTGGAAAGCCCTTCGGCGATCACGCGGCGCTTGAGTCTGCGGTCGTGAATCGGGAACGCCACTTCGACGCGGCGGAACAGGTTGCGATCCATCCAGTCCGCGCTCGACAGGTAGACGTCTTCCTTACCACCCGCATAGAAGTAGTAGATGCGGTGGTGCTCGAGGAAACGCCCGACGATCGAGCGCACGGTGATGTTCTCGGAGAGCCCCGGCACGCCGGGCTGCAACGAGCACACGCCACGGATGATCAGATCGATCTTCACGCCGGCCTGCGATGCTTCGTACAACTCGTCGATCACGGTCGGCTCGAGCAGCGCGTTCATCTTCGCGACGATGCGCGCCTTCTTGCCCGCGCGCGCGGCATCGGCTTCGTTGCGGATCGCCTCGATCATCTTCGGATGCAGCGTGAACGGCGACTGCCACAGATCGTGCAGCTGCAGCTCGCCGCCGATGCCGGTGAGCTGCTGGAAGACGTGGTGCACGTCCTCGCACATCTTCGGCTCCGAGGTCATGAGGCCGAAGTCGGTATAGAGGCGTGCCGTGCGCGGGTGGTAGTTGCCCGTGCCCAGGTGCACGTAGCGGCGCAGCACCATGCGCCCGTTCACGGGCACGCGGCGCACGATCAGCATCATCTTGGCGTGGCACTTGTGGCCCACCACGCCGTACACCACGTGCGCGCCCACGGCTTCGAGCTGCGCCGCCCAGTTGATGTTGGTCTCTTCGTCGAAGCGCGCGAGCAGCTCCACCACCACCGTTACTTCCTTGCCGTTGCGCGCGGCCTGCATGAGCGCGTCCATGAGCGGCGAGTCGGTGCCGGTGCGGTAGATCGTCTGCTTGATCGCGACGACGTTCGGGTCGTTCGCGGCCTGCAGCAGTAGTTCGAGCACGGGCTGGAAGCTCTCGTACGGATGATGCAGGAGCACGTCGCCCTGATCGATCACATCGAACATGTTGCTGTTCGCGGCAATGCGGCGCGGAATCGCGGGCACGTGCGGCACGAACTTGAGGTCGGGGCGATCGACCATCTCGGGCAGCTGCATGAGCCGTACGAGATTCACGGGGCCATCGACGAAATAGCAGTCCTTTTCGTCGAGGCCGCTTTCGTCGAGCAGGCGCTTCACGAGATGCGGGGGCGTTTCCGCCGACACTTCGAGACGCACCGCATTGCCGAGGTGCCGCGCCGGCAGTTCGCCCTGCAGCGCCACGCGCAGGTTGGTGATTTCGTCTTCGTCGACGAAGAGTTCACTGTTGCGCGTGATGCGGAACTGGTTGCAGCTGCGCACGACGAGGCTCGGGAACAGCTCGCCCACGAAGCGCTGCAAGAGCGAGCCGAGCAGCACGAAGCCGTGCTGGAAGCCGGAAAGCTCCTGCGGCATGCGCACGAGGCGCGGCAGCGCGCGCGGCGCCTGCACGATGCCCATGACGGCCTGCCGCCCGAAAGCGTCCTTGCCTTCGAGCTCGACCACGAAGTTCAGACTCTTGTTGAGCACGCGCGGGAACGGGTGCGCGGGATCGAGCCCGATGGGCGTGAGAACGGGCAGCAGTTCGTCGAAGAAATATTTGCGCGCCCATGCGGTTTGCGCTTCGTTCCAGGCGTCGGTGCCGTGGAAGTAGATGCCTTCCTGTTCGAGCGCGGGCAGCACGGTGTCGTGCAGCATGCGGTACTGGCGATGCACGAGACGCTGCGCGCGCTCGACCACGAGGTCGTACACGTGCTGCAGCGACATGCCGTCGGGCGAGAGCACGCCCGGGTTGTCGCGCATCTGCTCCTGAAGCCCGGCCATCCGGACTTCGAAGAATTCGTCGAGGTTGCTGCTGGTGATACAGATGAAGCGCAAGCGCTCCAGCAGAGGAACAGCGGGATCGGACGCCTGTGCGAGCACGCGCTCATTGAATCCCAGAATGCCCAGTTCGCGATTGAGTAGGGGATAGCGGATGGACATCGGCAATGAAAACGGAATGTCAGAAATGGATTCGAACGGACGCTCGGAAATTCTCACAGTAATATGACTTTATTGTGACTTTCGAAGTGTCATAAATTTTACGCCGCATTTTCACGAAATCGACAAGTCGCGTTGCGAACATGCACGCTGGGTAAAAGTACCCATGGTCATGACCAATGCGAGGAGCGACATGGTGAAGTCGGCTACGCTTAAAATGACGCATTTGGACAGCGCGGCGGCGGCGCAGCAAGCCCGCATGGCTGCGCGTTCGTCTCTGTATGCACGCATGGAGCCTGCCCCTTCGATGGTCACCAATCCCCAACTGCTTGCCGCCGTCGATCTCGGTTCGAACAGTTTTCGTCTGATCGTCGGCCGCGTCGAGGAAACCGATGCCGGCAGCCAGATCTACCCGGTGGACGCGCTGCGCGAACCGGTGCGCCTCGCGGCCGGCCTCTCGAGGGACAAGCTGCTCGACCGCGCCTCGCAGGTGCGCGGCTGGGACGCGCTCAAGCGCTTCGGCGAGCGCCTGCGCGACTTTCATCCCGACCAGGTGCGCGCGGTGGCGACCAATACGCTGCGTGTCGCCAAGAACGCGCGCGAGTTTCTCACCGAGGCGGAAGCCGCGCTCGGGTTCCCGATCGAAGTGATCGCGGGGCGCGAAGAAGCGCGCCTCATCTATGCGGGCGCCGCGCACTCGGTGCCGGCGAGCGCGGGCAAGCGCTTCGTGGTGGACATCGGCGGCGGCTCGACCGAGTTCATCATCGGCGCGCACTACACGCCGATCCGCATGGAAAGCCTCTATATCGGCTGCGTGAGCCATAGCCGCCAGTTCTTCCCGTCGGGCAACGTCGACGAGTACACCATGCGCCAGGCCGAACTCGCGGCCACGCGTGAAATCCAGATCATTTCCTCCGACTACCGCAAGACCGGCTGGGACCAGGCGATCGGCTCGTCGGGTACGGCGCGCGCGCTCGCAGAACTCGTCGAGGCGAACGGCTTCAATGATCCCGGCATCACGCACGGCATTTCGCGCGGTGGCCTCGAGCGCCTGAAGCGCGCGCTCATCAAGGCCGAGAACGTCAACCGGCTCAAGCTCGTCGCGCTCAAGCCCGACCGCATCCCGGTGCTGGCGGGCGGTCTCTCGATCATGATCGCGGTGTTCGAGGAGCTCGGTATCGACTATGTCGACACCACGGACGGCGCGTTGCGCCTGGGCGTGCTCTACGACCTGCTGGGCCGCTCGCAGCACGAGGACATGCGTACGGTGACGGTGGAGGGCTTCATGCGCCGCTACGGCGTGGATCGCGCGCAGGCGGGGCGCATTGGCGAGCTGGCCGTGAAGTTCTACGATCAGTTCGAGGAGCCCGACGACGAGCGCCGCGAAGAGAACCGCATGTTCCTCACGTGGGCGGCGTCGCTGCACGAAATCGGGCTTTCCATCTCGCACAGCGCGTACCACAAGCATTCGGCCTACATCGCCAGCAACGCGGACATGCCCGGCTTCTCGCGCACCGACCAGGCGCGCCTCGCCGCGCTGGTGCTCGGCCACGTGGGCAAGCTCGGCAAGCTCTCGCAAACGCGCGATGTGGAATGGACGCTGCTGTTCTGTCTGCGTCTCGCCGCGCTGCTGACGCGCCGCCGCGCCGATGTCGGTCTGCCGCACATCAAGGTGGAGGAGGAGGGCAGCGGCTACGAAGTGCTGCTGCCCAATGCCTGGGTCCAGAACAATCCGCTCACCGATTACAACCTCGTTCAGGAAGCGGCGGAATGGGGCAAGATCGGCATTCCGTATCGCGTGGTCTATACGGAAGAGTGAGCGTAGCGCGCTGCGCCTCGTCTGACTGCGCCGATAAAAAAGCCCGGCTCGTTCGTGAGCCGGGCTTTTTTTGTTGACTCATCCTGCCCACTGAGGAGCGGATGAGGTTTTAACGCGTGACGGCTTCGCCGAGGAAGTGGCGCGCGTAACGCTCGTTGATTTCCGAGAGGCGGAAGAGCGTAAGGAAGTCGGCGGTGTTGAAGTCGGGGTCCCAGGCGGGCGCGCCACAGATCTTCGCGCCGAGGCGCAGATAGCCCTTGATGAGCGGCGGCGGCACGGCCGGCGTGCCGGTGCGCAGTTCCTCGACGGGCAGCGGCGTGTGCGGGAACGCGCGGTATTCGGGCGCGGTCAGCGCGTTCGCGCCGAGCGCGCAGTACAGGTTCGCCGCGTAGTGGCCACCGTCAGCCATGGCCACGCTCGCGCAGCCGAGCATCGTCTCGTAGCCGTTGTGCTGCATATAGCCGCCGAGACCGCCCCACAGCGACATGATGACCGAGCCGCTGCGGTAGTCGGGATGCACGCACGAGCGGCCCACCTCGACCATTTTCGGGCGCAGATGCGCGAGGCGCGAGACGTCGAATTCGCTTTCGGCATAGAGGCGGCCGATGCGCGCCGCCTGGTGCGGCGGCAGCACGCGATAGGTGCCGACGACCTTGAGCGTGTCGAGGTCGCGCACGAGCAGGTGGTCGCAGTAGGCGTCGAAGGCGTCGACGTCGAGGCCGGCGGGGCCGGTCAGGCGTGCGCCCATCTCTTCGGCGAAAACGCGGTAGCGCAGGCGCTGGGCTTCGCGCAGCTCCTCGTCGGTGCGAGCCCAGGCCACCTGCAGCCGATGCTGCGCGGTGACCGTTTCTTCGGCACGCGGCAAGCGTCGGTTCGACTCGAACAGCGTCGAGGCGAACGGCAGGGTGGGCGTCGGCAGATCTCGCATAGGGCGTCCTGGTCGGAAGTAAGAGAACTTTTCCGGCAATGTAGTAATACGCGGTTACGTTTCCATGAAAACGCAATGACGATTCGATGACGTGGCGTCAGGCAGACGGACGAGGTGGCCAGAAAGGCGGGGGGCGGCGGGCGCGTTTGAAGGGCGCTTGAATCGCGCTTGAACCGCGCTTGAACCGCTGTAGGGGCCGCGTGCAGGCGGCCCGGTGGGCAGACGCAGGCGGGGTCGGGGCTAGACGAGATCGGGCGTGATGGCCGCGTGGAGGACCGCCTGGTCACCGCCGTCGCGCTCACGGCTCGCGAGCCAGAGCACGCCGGCTTTCTTGACGGCCCAACTGCGCGAATCGGCGCCGCCCGAGAGCAGCCGCGCCGCGACCTCGCCGAGCGTGGGCTGATGGCCCACCACGACGACCGTGGACGCGAGGCCCTTGGGCCAGCCGACGGAGGTCAGCACCTCCTCGACGCTCGCATCGGGGGCGAGTTCGCGCACGACGCGATATTGGTCGGTGAGCGCCTCGGCGGTCTGGATGGTGCGTGCGGCGGGGCTGGCGAGGATCACGGCGTCGTCGGGCAGGCGCGCGCGCAGCCAGCGCGCGACGTTCTGCGCCTGCTTGCGCCCGCGTGTGGTGAGCTGGCGGGAGAGGTCGCTGGCGGCGATGTCTTCGGCTTCGGCGTGGCGCCAGAGGATGAGGTGCATGGCGTCTCCTTTTTTGGCGGTATGGGATGCACGTGCGGCGTGTCCTGTCATGGTGCACGCCAGGCCGGTGTGCGGCAAGCGCGTGATGTGGATCGCTTTTCGTCGCTATGGCTCACTCAGATTTGACGGCGTGGCATCAGTGCCGATACAATCGCTGATTCGTCGGAGCGTAGCGCAGCCTGGTAGCGCATCTGATTTGGGATCAGAGGGTCGTAGGTTCGAATCCTATCGCTCCGACCAGCAATACCGAGGGGTTACACGCCATTGGCCTGTAGCCCCTTTTTCTTTTTCTCCCATGTTGGGTCATACGCGCTCGCGTCTCGTCGTACGGCTTGCGTTCCCTTTGAAAAGCCACCGAGCCTATAAAATACGGATCGGCCACAACTCCCGTGGCGATCGCACCCTGGCAGCCATGTTACGTTTATCCGAAGTCAAACTCCCCCTCGACCACGCCGAAAGCGAACTTGAAGCCGCGATTCGGGGACGTCTCGCGGAACTCGGCGTGGGGGCGGATGCGCTCGTGCGTTACACCGTATTCCGCCGTGCGCACGACGCACGCAAGCGCTCGGATATCAAGCTGACCTATATCGTCGACGTCGAAGTCAAGGACGAAGCGGCCGCGCTCAAGCGGATCGCCGGCAAGCCGCATTGCGGGGTGACGCCCGACATGACCTACCGCTTTGTCGCCAAGGCGCCCGAGCACTCGACGCATCCGCGTCCGGTGGTGATCGGCATGGGGCCATGCGGCCTGTTCGCGGGACTGATCCTCGCGCAGATGGGCTTTCGTCCCATCATCCTCGAACGCGGCAAGGCCGTGCGCGAGCGCACCAAGGACACCTTCGGGCTGTGGCGCAAGTCCGTGCTCAACCCCGAATCCAACGTGCAGTTCGGCGAAGGCGGGGCCGGGACGTTTTCCGACGGCAAACTGTATAGCCAGATCAAGGATCCGCACCACTACGGCCGCAAAGTGCTCGAGGAGTTCGTCAAGGCGGGCGCGCCGGAGGATATCCTGTACTTGAGCCGGCCGCACATCGGCACGTTCCGTCTCGTCAGCATGGTGGAAAAAATGCGCGCCACCATCCACGAGCTGGGCGGTGAAGTGCGCTTCGAAACCCGCGTCGAAGACATCGAGATCGAACAGGGCAAGGTGCGCGCGCTCAAGCTTTCGAACGGCGAGACGCTGCCGTGCGACCACGTCGTGCTGGCCGTCGGCCACAGCGCCCGCGACACGTTCCAGATGCTGCACGATCGCGGCGTGTTCATGGAAGCCAAGCCGTTTTCGCTGGGCTTTCGGATCGAGCATCCGCAGGGGCTGATCGATCGCAGCCGTTTCGGCAAGTTTGCGGGCCACAAGCAACTCGGCGCGGCCGACTACAAGGTGGTGCATCACGCCAACAATGGACGGGCGGTCTATAGCTTCTGCATGTGCCCGGGCGGCACGGTGGTCGCGGCGACCTCCGAACCCGGCCGCGTGGTCACCAATGGCATGAGCCAGTATTCGCGGGCCGAGCGCAACGCGAATGCGGGCATCGTCGTCGGCATCACGCCGGAGGACTATCCGGGCGGTCCGCTCGCGGGCATCGCCTTCCAGCGCAAGTGGGAAGAGCGGGCGTTCGAACTCGGCGGCGGCAATTACCAGGCGCCGGGCCAACTGGTCGGCGACTTTATCGCCGGTCGTCCGTCGACGTCGCTGGGCTCCGTGGTGCCGTCTTACAAGCCGGGTGTGCACCCGACCGATCTCAGCACCGCGCTGCCCGACTACGTGATCGAAGCCATCCGCGAAGCCCTGCCTCAGATCGACAGGAAGATCGCAGGCTTCGCGATGCACGACGCCGTGCTCACCGGCGTGGAGACGCGCACGTCGTCGCCGCTGCGCATTCGTCGCAAAGACAATTACCAGAGCATGAACGTCGAAGGTCTGTATCCGGCGGGCGAAGGCGCCGGGTATGCCGGTGGTATCTACTCGGCGGCCATCGACGGCATCGAAGTGGCGCAAGCCGTGGCGCTCGATATGACGTCGGCGCAGGCGTCTTGATAGCAACAAGCTCTGCCGCCCTTATCGCACAGCGCCCACATCGGGCTGGCGGTGTGTATTAAGCAGCGTTTGCCCCGGACGTCAGCGCGACGTCCGGCGGCGGTCCGGTCGCCCCTCGGCGATCGCAAAGTGACCCGCCCCCAATTTCCGCCTCCTCCAATCTCTCAAAATACTGTATAAATATACAGGTGGAGGCGAGTCGACCTCCTTCTTGCCGATGCCCCATTTCTTGCCGGGCAGGGCGAAGCGTTCCCATCAATCAGGCCACGAACATGGCAGCAGCAGCCCAGACCACTGCGCAGACCACCGCGCAACTCGCCGCGCACTTGCCCCCCCGGCTGCAAAGCCGCGTGTGGCAAGGCGATCAGCTCGCGCGCGCCAGCGAGCGCACGGTGCCGAGCGGCCACGCGACGCTCGACGCCCAGCTCCCCGGCGCCGGCTGGCCCTCGGGCAGCCTGACCGAGCTGCTCGTCGAACAGGGCGGCGTGGGCGAGATGCGACTCGTCGCGCCGGCGCTGCGCGCGCTCACCGCGCAGGCGGGCCGGCACGTGCTGCTCGTCGCGCCGCCGTGGCGCCCATACGCCTGCGCGCTCAAGGCGTGGGGGCTCGCGCTCGATCGCGTGATCTGGGTGCGCGCGGCCGAAGACGAAGCCGCCTGGGTGGCCGAACAGGCGCTCAAGCAGGAAGGCCTGGGCGCCGTGCTGCTCTGGCAGGCGAAGGCGCGCGCCGACGCCGTGCGCCGTCTACAGGTCGCCGCCCAGGATTCGCAGGCGCTCGCATTTCTCGTGCGGCCGCTCGCCGCGCGCAACCAGTCGTCGCCGGCGCCGCTGCGCATGACCTGCTCGCCGGTGCCGCCGCCCGACGACGCGAGCCTGAACCGCCGGCAATGGATGCAGTTCGCCGCGCTCTCCGTCGATATTTTCAAGCGCCGCGGGCCGCCGCCCGCCCAGCCACTCGTCATTACATTGCCGCTGCAGGATGCGGTGCTGCCCCAGCCGGACGCAGCTTCCGTCGTCATGCCGTGGCCCGGGGTCAATCATGCTGTGGATCGCCGTCACCTTGCCGTTGTTGCCGCTGGAGGCCGTCAGACCTCTGATGCCGCCGGCGCCGTCAACGCCGCTCCTGCCTGAAAGCGTCGATGCCCATGTCACCAGCGCGCCGCGCTGCTACGCGCTCGCCGACCACACGCGCATCCTGATCGCCGATCTCGACGCGCTGCGCGCAGGCGTCGAGCCCGGCAACACGCGCTCGCATGCGCTCGCGCTCGCGCCGGGGCTCGTGCTGCTCGAAGCCGATCCGGCGCGCGAGACCCGCGCGTTCGAGGCGCTCGCGCTCGCGTTGCTCGCCTATACGCCCAAGGTGTCGTTCGCGCAGTCGCACACGCTGCTGCTCGAAGTCGGCTCGAGCTTGCGTCTGTTCGGCGGCGTGCGTGCGCTGCTCGCCAGGGTCGCGGCGACGGTGGCCGGCTGCGGGCACACCGCGCGCATGGCGTGTGCGCCCACGGCGTGGGGGGCGTGGACGCTCGCGCAGGCGCGCGTCACGCGTTCGTCGCGCCGCTGGCATGTGCTCAAGGAAACAACGCTCGCGCGCGCGCTCGACTCACTGCCGGTCACGCTTGCGCCGTTCGCCGCGCAGCACGACCACGCGCTCACGCAGATCGGCTGCGCGACGCTCGGCGATTTGCGGCGGTTGCCGCGCGACGGCATCGTGCGTCGTTTCGGCGACGGCGTGCTCGGCTGGCTCGCGCAGGCGCGCGGCGAGGCGCCCGATCCGCGCGTCTGGTTTGCCGCGCCGCCGTCGTTTCACGCGTCGCTCGAATTGCAGGCGCGCGTGGAGAGCGCCGAGGCGCTGCTCTTTGCCGCGCGCCGGCTCGTGATGCAGCTGGCCGGCTGGCTGGCGGCGCAGCACGCGGCGTTGAGCGGCTTCGAACTGCGCCTGGAGCACGAACTGGCTTCGCGTCACGCGCCGCGCACTTCGACGCTCACGATCGCCTGGGCATCGCCTTCGCGCGACGCCGAGCATCTGCTGTGGCTGCTTCGCGAGCGCCTGAATCAGACTGAGCTTGCCGCGCCCGTGATCGGCCTTGCGCTCGTCGCCTCGCAGGTGAGCGAATACGCGGCGCCCACCGACACGCTCTTTCCGATGGCCGAGGCCGCCGAGGCGTCGCTCGGGCAGCTCTTCGAGCGCATCGGCGCGCGGCTTGGCGAGCAGAACGTGCTGCAGCTTTTCGTCGAGGACGATCACCGGCCCGAGTTGGCGATGTCGGCGCGGCCTTACCGCGAGAGCGGCGCGAAGCGTACGCGCAAGCCGCGCAAGGCAGGCAAGCCGCAGCAGGAAGCCGGCGCGAGCGCGCCCGTGCAAAGCGCCTTCGATCTGCCCGAGGTGCCGCTGCCGACCCAGCCGCGTCCGGCGTGGTTGCTCGAAAAGCCGCTCAAGCTCGCGACGCGCGGCGATCGGCCCGTTTATCGCCGGCCGCTGAAGACGCTCACGCGCACCGAGCGCATCGAGTCCGGCTGGTGGGACGGCGAGGGCGTCGGGCGCGACTACTACGTCGCCGCCGACGACCAGGGCCGCATGTTCTGGCTGTATCGCGAGCGCATTGGCGGCCAGTGGTATCTGCAAGGGCTGTTCGGCTAGCGCTTATTCGTCGTTCTTTCGGGTTTCAGGAATCATGTCGATCAGCGGGACGGGCGCGTCGTCGCCTCCACAGTTGCCGGCGCAGTTGGCCGCGCAGCTGCCTGACTACGCCGAGCTGCACTGCCTGACCAATTTCACCTTCCTGCACGGCGCGTCGCGCCCGGGCGAGATGGTCGAGCAGGCAATCCGCCACGGCTACCGCGCGCTCGCGATCACCGACGAATGCTCGTTCGCGGGCGTCGTGCGCGCCTGGAGTGCGCTCAACGAATACGACGAGGCGCGCAAAAAGGCGTATGACGAAGCCGTGCGCGAGGCCCGCGAACGCGGCGGCCATGCCGCCGCCGCGGCGCTGGGCCCGTTCGAGCCGTCGCTGCACCTGCTGATCGGCAGCGAGCTGAATCTCGTCGACGAACATGGCGCCCCGTTCTGCACGATCGTTGCGCTCGCAACGACACGCGAAGGCTACGGCAATCTCTGCGAGTTGATCACGCTGGCTCGCTCGCGGGCGGCAAAGGGCAGCTATCGCGTGCATCCCGCCGATTTCACCGAGCCCGAGCCCGGTTTCGAACATCTGAAGCACTTGCGCGAGTGCGTGTTGCTGCTCGTGCCGCAACGCGCGGCCACGCTCGCGCAAACGCTGCGCGCCGCGCACTGGCTCGCGGGCTTCGCGGCCGAGCGCGCCTGGCTCGCGCTCGAACTCTGGCAGACCGGCGGCGACGACACGCAGATCGAAGTGCTACGCCATGTCTCGCAGGAGAGCGGCCTGCCGCTCGTCGCGGCGGGCGGTGTGCTGATGCACGCCCGTTCGCGCAAGCCGTTGCAGGATACGCTGAGCGCGATCCGTATCGGCAAGCCGCTCGCTTCGTGCGGGCGCGCGCTGGAAGCGAATGCAGAGCGGCATCTGCGCTCGCGCGTGCGGCTTGGCGCGATTTATCCGCGCGAGGCGCTCGACGCGACGCTCGACGTCGCGCGCCGTTGCACGTTTTCGCTCGGCGAGCTGGCCTACGAATATCCCGAGGAACTGGTGCCGCCCGGCGAGACGCCCCAGTCGTGGCTGCGCAAGCTCGTGATGAAGGGCGCACTGGAGCGCTGGCCCGACGGCCTGAACGACAAGCGCCGGGATCAGATCGAGCAGGAGCTCGGGCTCATCGACGAGTTGAAGTACGAGAAGTACTTCCTCACGGTGCACGACATCGTCCGCTTCGCGCGCGATCAGAAGATCCTGTGCCAGGGGCGAGGCTCGGCGGCGAACTCGGTGGTTTGCTACTGCCTGAAGATCACGGAGATCGACCCCGTGCGCATGAACATGCTCGTGGCGCGTTTTCTCTCCCGCGCGCGCAACGAGCCGCCCGATATCGACGTCGACTTCGAGCATCAGCGCCGAGAAGAGGTCATTCAGTACATCTACCGCAAGTACGGCACGCGCCGCGCCGCGCTGGCCGCGACGCTCATCACCTATCGCTCGCGCAGCGCGTTGCGCGATGTCGGCAAGGCGCTCGGCCTCGACAATGCGCTCGTCGAAAAGCTCTCGGGCGCGCATCAGTGGTGGGACGGCCCCGATTCGATCGCGCGCCATCTGGAGGAAGCGGGCTTTTCGCCCGACTCGCACGTGACGCAGCAGCTCATCCGCCTCACGCGCGAGCTGCGCGGTTTTCCGCGCCATCTTTCGCAGCACGTGGGCGGTTTCGTGATCGCGCGCGACAAGCTCTCGCGCCTCGTGCCGATCGAAAACGCGGCGATGAAGGACCGCTACGTGATCGAGTGGGACAAGGACGATATCGACGCGCTGCGGCTGTTGAAAGTGGACGTGCTCGCGCTCGGCATGCTCTCGGCGATCCGGCGCTCGCTCGAATTCGTGGCGCTCAGGCGCGGGTTGCCCGAGATGCGCGTGCAGGACATTCCGGTCGAGGACCCGGCGGTGTACCGCATGTGCGCCAGGGCCGATACGGTCGGCGTGTTCCAGATCGAGTCGCGCGCGCAGCAGAGCATGTTGCCGCGTTTGCGGCCGCGCACGTACTACGACCTCGTGATCCAGGTGGCGATCGTGCGACCGGGGCCGATTCAGGGCGACATGGTGCATCCGTACCTCAAGCGCCGGCACGGCGACGAGCCAGTGGAATATGCGAAGGAAGAATTGCGCCCGGTGCTCGAACGTACGCTCGGCGTGCCGATCTTCCAGGAGCAGGTGATGCATCTCGCGATGGTCGCCGCGGACTACACCGGCGAGGAAGCCGACAAGCTGCGCCGCGCGATGGCCGCATGGCGGCGCGATGGAGATCTGCGGCCGTATCAGGCCGATCTCACGAAGCGCATGCTCAAGAAGGGCTACTCGCCGGAATTCGCCGAGCGCATCTGCAAGCAGATCGAGGGTTTCGGCGACTACGGCTTTCCGGAAAGCCATGCGGCGAGTTTCGCGCTGCTCGTCTACACGAGTTCGTGGCTCAAGCGTTACGAGCCCGCCGCATTTCTGGCAGGACTGCTGAATAGTCAGCCGCTCGGTTTCTATTCGCCTTCCCAGCTCGTGCAGGATGCGAAGCGTCACGGCGTGCAGGTGCGCGCGCCCGATATCGCGTTGAGCGACTGGGCGTCGGTGCTGGAGCAGCGCGGCGCACCCGGCGAGCGGCTCGATGGCGAGGCGGTTCGCGCACGCACCGCCGAGGTGCTGCGTTATCGCGCGCTGCTGGGTGCGGCCGTGCTGACGCGCAGGGGCACGCTCAAGCGCGGCGGCCGGCGGCACAGGTTCATGGACGGCCTCAAGCGCGTCGTGCACTTGCGCATTGCGCTTGCGCCGCAGCGCTATGGACGCGGCGGGCCGGCCGTGCGCCTCGGCTTCAGTCTCATCAAGGGCTTTTCCGAAGATGCCGCGCGGCGTGTGATTGAGGCGCGCGAGCGCGCACCGTTCACCGACGTCGACGATCTCGCGCGCCGCGCGGCGCTCACGCGACGCGAGCTGGAGGCGCTGGCGGCGTCGAACGCGCTCGAGAGCATCGCGGGCCACCGGCGCGAGGCATGGTGGGCCGTGACCGCGCAGCACGCGGTGCCTGCGCTTTTGCGCGACGCGCCCGTTGCCGAGGCGCCGCTCGCGCTGCCGCGCGCTTCTGAAGGTGCGGAAATCGTCGCCGATTACGCGAGCCTGCGTCTCACGCTCAATCGCCATCCGCTCGAACTGCTGCGCCACGGCCTCGCGAAGCAGCGTTTTCGCACGGCGGAGCAGCTGGCGCATTGCCGGCACGGCATGCTCGCGCGCGTGTGCGGGATCGTGACGGTGCGCCAGCGGCCGGGCACGGCAAACGGCACGATCTTCGTATCGCTCGAGGACGAGACCGGCAGCGTCAACGTGATCGTGCACGCGTCGCTCGTCGAGTCTCAGCGCAAGGAACTGCTAGGGTCTTCGCTGCTGGCGGTGGCGGGCGTGGTGCAGCGCGAGGGCGAGGTCGTGCACCTCGTGGCGCACCGGCTGGAGGACCACAGCCGGCTGCTCGGGCGGCTCGCCACAGAGAGCCGCAATTTTCACTGAATTTTCACTGGCGAGCGGCCGGCACGCCGTCTCTCATGAAAGCGTCGAGCACGGCGCGAATCGCCACGTCGAACGGCGTGCGGCGGCCCATCCCCAGCGTTTCGAGGCGGCTCGAATCGAGATGACAGTCGCGCGGGCGCGGCGTGGCGTCGGTGGGCGTGGGCTGTGCGAGCAGACGCGCCTCTACGCCAAGCGCCTGCGCGATCCGTTGGGCGATGTCGTACTTCGTCATCGGCTCGTCGCCGGACCACTGCGCGACCCCGCGCACCGCGTTGCCGTCTGCGCAGCGCAGCAACAGTTCGCGGATCACGAACGCCACGTCGGGCGTGAAAGTGGGGTAGCGCGTGGCCCACGCGTCCATCGGCGCCGCCTGCGCCCCGGTCTCTCCCGAAGCGACGATGGCCGGCACGAGGCTCGTGACCGCGGATTCGTGCCAGCCGACGATCGGCCCGTACAGCAACGGCAGGCGCAGCACGAGGGCGTTGTCGCTGGTTTCGAGCAAGGCCCGTTCGCTTTCGAGCTTGCTGTGGCCGTAGGCGTTGAGCGGATTCGGCGTGTCGTCGACGCGGTAGGGCGGCTCGGTGCCGTCGAAGACGTAGTCGGTGGAGATCGAGAGCACCCACGCGCCGCGCTGCCGCGCCGCCGCGGCGACGCTGCGCACCGCATCGACATTGAGCGCGCGCGCCGCTGCCGGATCGTGCTCGCACACGTCGGGGCGGCGCTCGGCAGCGGCCAGCACGATCGCGTCGGGCGCCTCGCGCTCGACGAACGCGTTCACGGCCTGCGTATCGCGCACATCGAGCACAGTCTGTTGCGGGCCGCCGTGACGGAACGCGGTCGGCACGACTTGCCAGGCGGTATCGGCGGCGAGTTCGCGCACCACGGCGCGCCCAAGCAGGCCAGACGCGCCGATCACGGCAACCTTGAACATGGCCCGGACCGTCAGCTGGCCGTACCGACGACGGTGTAGCCGGCTTCGTCGATCGCCGTTTTCAGGACTTCGGCGCTCTGGCTCGATTCGACCTTCACGCGGCCGGCGGCCAGATCGATCTCGACCCGGGCTTGCGCGTCGTGTTCGTGGATCGCGCGCGTGACGGCGCCTACGCAGTGCTGGCAGCTCATGCCTTCGACGTTGAACTGAATCATCGTGTGTTCCTTTTTCAGAGATTGAGGCTTTTCCTACTCGATATGAGGCCGTCGGCGGATTATGCCAGCGGGGACTGGATGCCGCGCTGGACCTTCCCATCGTGGGAAGGTGTACGATCAGTGAATTGATCAAACGATCGACCAGACAGCGGGAGAACGGCGTGAACATCGGTGAAGCGGCGCGCGAATCGGGCGTTACGGCAAAAATGATCCGGTACTACGAGAGTGTCGGGCTGCTCGCGCCCAAAGGGCGTACGGAGTCCGGCTACCGCGTCTATGGCGCGGAGGAGGTGCATTCGCTGCGCTTCATCCGCCAGGCGCGCCGGCTCGGCTTTCTGGTAGAGGACATCCGGCGCCTGCTGGCGCTCTGGCACGACCGCTCCCGCGCGAGCGCCGAGGTCAAATCGATCGCGCTCGAACATGTCGCGGAACTCGACCAGCGCATCGCCGAACTCTCCCAGATGCGCGACACGCTCGCCCACCTGGCCTCGCACTGCCAGGGCAACGACCGGCCCGACTGCCCGATCATCGAACGGCTTGCCGACGCCGCGACTACAGAGTGCCACGAGCCCGGCCACGTGCACTGAGCGCAGGTGCAACCGCGGCAGGCAAATTGACGCAACCACATGGGCTGTTTGCACCGTATTGGTGCGATGTAACGTGGTTGCCGTCAAGTCTCCGCGAATTCGCTGAAAAATGTGTCGATAGAACATGATGTTGCCGATTCGCACTTAGGGGCCATTCCAAAATGGAATGCACAGTATTCGGGCAATTCACTGGCAAAGTTCGGTGCAACCGTTACAATACGGGTTATCCCTGATGAGGGTTATCCCTGATGCGAATTCACCGGGGATCGCCGAACCGAATCCTTGGAGCACACCGTCATGTTTGCATTCCTTCTTGAAAAGCTGAGCAACTGGTTTGAAACTGCCGAACGTCGTCGCCGCGAAGCGTATCTCGCCTCGTCGGCCGATATCGTCCAGCTCGAGCAGCGCCTTCGTTCGATCGAAACGAACGGCTACAACTCGCTGTAAGCCAGCTTTGACCGGGCTTCAGTCCGGTTGAAGCAGCACGATCTCAAGCCCCGCATTGGCGGGGCTTTGTCGTTTCTGCACCGCCGATGGAACCGAGTCTGAGCCTTCCCACCGGGGTAAGGTAAAGTCTTTTTGCGACAAGCCGTCATAGCAATGGTGTCGCTTTCTCTCCGGGGGCCGTTCATGGTGCTAGACCGCATTTCCCACCGCATGCCTGTGTTGCCGCGCCGCGCGTTGCGTCGTTTTTCTGTTGCGCGTGCGGGCCTGATCGTCGTCGTCGTGGCGTGCGCCAGCGCCGGCGCGCATGCCGGGCAGTCGCTCATTCTGGATACACAAAGAGGGATCAGCGACGGCCAACCGGGGCTGGTGCTGCAAAACGCGCCGCTCTCGCACGAGCCGATGGTTCAGGCGACGCAACCGGCGGGTCTCGCGCCGGATTCTTCGCAGCCGTATGTCGTCGCGCCGTACGTGGAAGTGCAGCAGGGCGGCGGGAGGCCGACACCGCCGCGGCCGCCGCGCCCCCCTCATCGCCCAAACCCGCCGCTTCCCCAGCCGCTACCGTCCGGGCAGTGACGCCGTTCAGGCGGGTTTGAGTCCGGGGCTTAGTCGCCGCGCGACTCGATCCTGAATTGCGCGCCGGCGTCCTGGCCGAGATTTTTCACGAGCCACGGGAGCGCCTCTTTCATCGCCGCTTCGAGCGTGTACGGCGGGTTCAGGATGAACATGCCGCTGCCGTAGAGGCCGAAGCCGTCTTCGGGCGGGTTGCTCACCGAAAGCGTGAGGTGCAGCCAGTTCTTGTTCTGCAGGCGCTTGAGTTGCTCCGGGAAGCGCTGCGATTCGGGACGGGTGACCTGCGGATACCAGACCGCATAGGTGCCGTTCGCGAAGCGTTTGAGACTTTCCTCGACGCACGTCAGCGTGCGCGCATAGTCGCGCTTGTCCTCGAAAGACGGGTCGATCAGCACGAGCGCCCGGCGCGGCGGCGGGGGCAGGAGCGCCTTGATGCCGTCGAAGCCGTCGCCCGCATAGATCATCACGCGGCGGCCCGCGTCGTGGAAGCGGTGGCGCAGCACGTCGATTTCCGTGCTGTGCAATTCGAACAGCCGCATGCGGTCCTGCTCGCGCATGAGGCGCCATGCGAGATAGGGCGAGCCGGGATAGAAGCGCAACTCACCGTCGGGGTTCAGCGCCGCCACTTCGTCGACGTAGTCCGAGAGCGCCGCAGGCAGGTCGTTGCGGCCCCACAGCTTGCCGACGCCCGTGTCGAACTCGGCGTTCTTCGTCGCGTAGCCTTCGCGCAATGCATAGGCGCCGGCGCCCGCGTGAGTGTCGATGTACCAGTACGCCTTGTCCTTCTTGCCGAGGTAATGCAGCAGTTGCACGACAACGGCGTGTTTCAGGACATCGGCATGATTGCCGGCGTGGAAGGCGTGACGGTAGCTCAGCATGATGGACGGGACACGAGGTCCGGTGAATACGGGGAAGACGGCAGCGGCGGCGCGATGACTGCGCCGCCCGCGAGGCCGCGTATTGTACGCCACCGCAAGACGCGACCCGCGGTACGCCGTCCGTCCGGCTATGCCTGCGCGCGAATCCGCCCCGCGGTGTCGGGTGCGCCGCGCCTCGCGGGTACGCGCTCCACGTCAGTCGTAAGCGTCGCCGACGATCGCCTCGATCTGCGCCTTGACGTCCGGCGTGATCTTTTCCGCCACGTCGCGCGCCTTCATGTTTTCGCCGATCTGCTCGATGCGCGAGGCCCCGGTGATGACCGTGCTCACGTGCGGATTCTTCAGGATCCACGCGAGCGCCAGTTGCCCCACCGAGCAGTCGAGTTGTTTCGCGAACTCGGCGAGCTTGCCGACGATCTCGTTCTTGTCGGGGTCGGTGACGTTCTTGCGCAGCCAGTCGTAGCCCTGCAGTTCCGCGCGGCTGCCCGTCGGCACGCCGCCGCGGTACTTGCCGGTGAGCAGACCCGAGGCGAGCGGGCTCCACGTGGTGAGGCCGAGGCCGATGTCTTCGTAGAGCCGGCGGTATTCGTCTTCCACGCGCGTGCGGTGAAACAGGTTGTATTGCGGCTGCTCCATGACCGGCTTGTGCAGGTGATGGCGCTCCGCGATCTCCCACGCGGCGCGGATTTCGTCGGCGCTCCACTCCGAGGTGCCCCAGTAGAGCGCCTTGCCGCGCGTGATCATGTCGCTCATTGCCCAGACGGTTTCCTCGACCGGCGTGTTCGGGTCGGGGCGGTGGCAGAACACGAGATCGACGTACTCGAGCTGCAGCCGCTCGAGCGAGCCGTCGATGGCGTTCATGAGGTACTTGCGGTTGAGCGTGTGGTACTGGTTGGGCGCTTCGTTCAAGCCCCAGTAGAACTTGGTCGAGACCACATAGCTCACGCGCGGCCACGCGAGTTCCTTGAGCGCCTGGCCCATGAGCGCTTCCGACTTGCCGCCGGCGTAGGCCTCGGCATTGTCGAAGAAGTTGATGCCGGCGTCGCGCGCCGCCGCGAGCGATTCGCGCGCGAGCCTGGCGTCGACCTGGTTGCCGTAGGTGACCCACGAGCCGATGGACAGTTCGCTTACCTGCAGGCCTGAGCGGCCCAGTCGCCGATAGTTCATGAACGCCTCCTTGTGAGCCGATAAAGCTAGCACGACTTGGCCGTCGCTGCTGAACGGCTTGCGCCGTGCGCGCCGCGCCTTGCAGTGCGGCGAAAATCCTTTTGCCTGTCCTGCTCGATGCTTCGACGAGGCGCCTTCATGCACAATAGCCTCGTTGGCCGCGACGCAACATCCGGCCGGATGGCATAAGCCATTCGTCAGGTTTGACGGCGCGCGCTCCGAGGTTTCATCCTGTCCCGTTCACTCACCTGGAGGTGCCCGATGTCGTCTCTCTCTCTGAACACGAAACTCGATGGCAAGGTCGCCGTCGTTACCGGCGCGGCCAGCGGCATTGGCAAGCAGATCGCGCTCACGCTCTCGCAGGCGGGCGCCGCGATCGCCATCGCCGACCTGAACCAGAGCGGCGCGGATGCCGTGGCCGAAGAGATCAAGGGCGCAGGCGGCAAGGCTATCGGCGTCGCCATGGACGTCACGAGTGAAGAGGCCGTGAATCAGGGCATCGACCGCGTCGCGGCCGAACTCGGACCGGTCGACATCCTTATCTCGAACGCCGGCATCCAGATCGTGAACCCGATCGAAAACTACGCGTTCTCCGACTGGAAGAAGATGCAGGCCATCCACGTGGACGGCGCGTTCCTCACCACCAAGGCGGTGCTCAAGCACATGTACAAGGACGACCGCGGCGGCGTCGTGATCTACATGGGTTCGGTGCACTCGCACGAAGCGTCGCCGCTCAAGTCGGCCTATGTCGCGGCCAAGCACGCGCTGCTCGGCCTCGCGCGCGTGCTCGCCAAGGAAGGCGGCAAGCACAACGTGCGCTCGCATGTGGTGTGTCCGGGCTTCGTGCGCACGCCGCTCGTGGAAAAGCAGATTCCCGAGCAGGCGAAGGAACTCGGCATCTCGGAGGAAGAAGTGGTCAAGCGCGTGATGCTCGGCGGCACGGTGGACGGCATCTTCACGACCGTCGAAGACGTCGCGCAAACCGTGCTGTTCCTCTCGGCGTTCCCGAGCGCTGCGTTTACCGGCCAGTCTTTCGTGGTGAGCCACGGCTGGTTCATGCAATAACGCAGGCATCGGGCCGAGGAGGCGCGGCAATGGCGCAACGCAAGAAGGGGCAGGTCCAGTCGAGCGCAGTCGACGACGAGGTCGGCGCGCATACCGGCGCGCGTGTCGGGAACGCACCGCAGGGGAACGCACCGCAGCCGCATGTTTCGAACTGCGGCGCGCAAGCGAAAGAATGGGAAACCATCGCGCTCACGCTGCAAGGGGGCGGTGCGCTCGGCGCGTATCAGGCCGGCGTGTACGAAGGGCTCGTCGAGGCCGGCATCGCGCCGAACTGGATCGCGGGTATCTCGATCGGCGCGCTCAATACCGCCGTCATCGCGGGCAATGCGCCCGAACATCGCGTGGCGCGGCTGCGCGAGTTCTGGGAGACGATCTGCCAGCCCGCCTTCAGCTTCCCGCTGCCGCCCTTCGTCGAGCATGCGCTCTTCAATGCAAACGCCGCCGTGCGCAAGACCTTCACGGCGATGCAGGCGGCAGGCGCGATCGTGGAGGGGCAGAAGGGCTTTTTCGTGCCGCGCTTCCCGCCGCCGCTGCCCAACGGATCGGGTTCGCCCGAAACGGCCAGCTACTACGACACGAAGCCGCTCAAGGCCACGCTGGAACGCTTGTGCGATTTCGAGCGCATCAACTCGGGCGAAACGCGCGTGTCAGTGGGCGCGGTCAACGTGGGCAGCGGCAACTTCGTCTACTTCGACAACAAGACCACGACCTTGCGTCCCGAGCATTTCATCGCCTCGGGCGCGCTGCCGCCGGGCTTCGCGGCGGTGGAGATCGACGGCGAGTACTACTGGGACGGCGGCCTGATGTCGAACACGCCGCTCTATGAGGTGATCCAGACTACACCGCGGCGCGACACACTCGCGTTCCAGGTCGATCTCTGGAGCGCGCGCGGGCCGGTGCCCGACAACCTCATCGACGTGCAGGGGCGCGTGAAGGACATTCAGTATTCGAGCCGCACGCGCCTCGTGACCGATATCCTGCAGCGCTCGCAGCGTTACCGGCATGTGTTGCGCGAGGTTCTCGACCGCGTCGCGCCCGAGCATCGCAATGACCCGTGGGTCGCGCTGGCGGACGAGCTTTCGTGCTCGAAGAAGTACAACGTGATCCACCTCATCTACCGGCAGAAGGAATACGAGGGGCACTTCAAGGACTACCAGTTCGGCCTCTCGACCATGCACGAGCACTGGGCTAGCGGCTTGCAGGATATCCGCGCCTCGCTCGCGCAGCCGGACTGGCTCGACAAGCCGGACAACGACTCGGGCTTCGTCACGCACGATATCCATCGCGATTCGCGAGGCCACGGCGGCTGATACTTGCCGGCGGGTTTTCCGCAGTCTTCACCAAAGAAAAAGGCGTCCGTTCGAAAGAACGGACGCCTTTTTTATCGCGCCGGCAAGCCGCTGCGCAGCGGCCTGTCTTGCCCCCGAACGCGCTTACTTCAGCACTTGTGCGACTGCGCTCGCCACGACGTCGAGGTTGCGCGTGTTCAGCGCGGCCACGCAGATGCGGCCCGTGCTCACGGCATAGATGCCGAACTCTTCGCGCAGGCGGTCGACTTGGGCAGCGGTCAGGCCCGAGTACGAGAACATGCCGCGCTGCACGTTGATGAAGTTGAAGTCGCGGTCCACGCCGGCGGCCGTGAGGCGCTCGACGAGGCCCGTGCGCATCGCGCGGATGCGGTTGCGCATTTCGCCGAGTTCCGCTTCCCACATGGCGCGCAGGTCGGCCGAGCCGAGCACGGCTGCGACCACCGAGCCGCCGTGCGTCGGCGGGTTCGAGTAGTTCGTGCGGATCACGCGCTTGAGTTGCGAGAGCACGCGCGCCGACTCTTCCTTGCTGGTGGTGAGGATCGACAGCGCGCCCACGCGCTCGCCGTACAGCGAGAACGACTTCGAGAACGACGACGAGACGAACACGTTGAGTTCCGAAGCGGCGAAGAGGCGAACGACTTCGCCGTCTTCCGCGATGCCGTCGCCGAAGCCTTGATAGGCGATGTCGAGGAACGGCACGAGGCCTCGGGCCTTCACGACCTCGATGACCTGCTTCCATTGGTCGATCGTGAGGTCCACGCCGGTCGGGTTGTGGCAGCACGCGTGCAGCACGACGACGGTGCCGGCGGCGTAGCCGTTCAGCGCGCTCAGCATGCCTTCGAAGTTCACGCCGTTGGTCAGCGCGTCGTAGTACGGATACGCGACGACTTCGAAACCCGCGCTTTCGAAGAGGGCGCGGTGGTTTTCCCAGCTCGGGTCGCTGATCGCGACCTTGGCGCTCGGGTTCACGCGCTTGAGGAAGTCCGCGCCGATCTTGAGTGCGCCCGTGCCGCCCAGCGCCTGCGCCGTGACGACGCGGCCCGCGGCGATCAGCGGCGAGTCGTCGCCGAGCAGCAGCTTTTGCACCGCGGCGTCGTAGGCGCCGAGGCCTTCGATCGGCAGATAGCCGCGCGGCAGACCGGCTTCCACGCGGGCCTTTTCTGCTTCGCGCACCGCGCGCAGCAGCGGAATCTTGCCTTCTTCGTTGGTGTACACGCCCACGCCGAGATTCACCTTGGTCGCGCGCGCATCGGCGTTATAGGCTTCGTTCAGACCCAGGATCGGGTCGCGGGGGGCGAGTTCGACAGCGGAAAAGAGGGACATGATCGTTCGGCTAGAGTGAAGGAAGATCGGTTGGGCCGCATGCTGCACCGGCCACGGAACTCGCTATTGTAACGAATCCTCAAGCAGGATTTCCGCGGATTTGCCATTCTCCGCGCCGTTTTGAGGGCTATTTCGGCACGATTGGGCGATTTCTGCGGTGTCGTTGCGCAGCGTTCGCCGGCCGCCGATCGTCGTCTGGGCGCGTAGCCCTTGCAGAGCCGGCCGCCGCACCCATCTAGCATCCAGACCCCCCCAAGGTTCAGTCAGACCCACCCAGGCTCGCCCCTCGGCAAGAGGCGGCGAGACGCTAGAATAGTTGTTTGCTCCGCGCACAGGATGCCCCCATGTCCGACCACACCGTCGCCGACGCGCCCGCGCTCGACGAGTCGAAATTCGTCCACTACGAAGGCTCGCCGTTCCAGCTCTACCAGCCGTACCCGCCGGCCGGCGACCAGCCTACGGCCATCGAAACGCTCGTGGAAGGCGTGGAAGACGGCCTCTCGTTCCAGACGCTGCTCGGCGTGACGGGCTCGGGCAAGACCTACACGATGGCGAACACCATCGCGCGCCTCGGCCGCCCGGCCATCGTGTTCGCGCCGAACAAGACGCTCGCCGCGCAGCTCTACGCCGAATTCCGCGAGTTCTTTCCGCGCAACGCCGTCGAGTACTTCGTCTCGTACTACGACTACTACCAGCCGGAAGCCTATGTGCCGCAGCGCGATCTCTTCATCGAGAAGGATTCGTCGATCAACGAGCACATCGAGCAGATGCGGCTTTCGGCCACCAAGAGCCTCATGGAGCGGCGCGACGTGGTGATCGTCGCGACGGTTTCGGCGATCTACGGTATCGGCAATCCGTCCGAATACCACCAGATGATTCTCACGCTGCGCCACGGCGACAAGCTCGGCCAGCGCGACGTCATCGCACGCCTGATCGCCATGCAATACACGCGCAACGAGCAGGACTTCCAGCGCGGCACCTTCCGCGTGCGCGGCGATACCATCGACATCTTCCCGGCGGAGCACGCCGAAATGGCCGTGCGCGTGGAACTGTTCGACGACGAAGTGGAAACGCTGCAGCTCTTCGATCCGCTCACGGGCCGCGTGCGCCAGAAGATTCCGCGCTTTACGGTGTACCCGTCGTCGCACTACGTCACGCCGCGCGAGACCGTGCTGCGCGCCGTCGAAACCATCAAGTCGGAATTGCGCGAGCGCCTCGAGTTCTTCCACACGGAAGGCAAGCTCGTGGAGGCGCAGCGCCTCGAGCAGCGCACGCGCTTCGATCTGGAAATGCTTCAGGAGCTGGGCTTCTGCAAGGGCATCGAGAACTACTCGCGGCACTTTTCGGGCGCGCTGCCCGGCGAGCCGCCGCCCACGCTCGTCGATTACCTGCCGACCGACGCCATGATGTTTCTCGACGAGTCGCACGTGCTGATCGGCCAGTTCAACGGCATGTACAACGGCGACCGCGCGCGCAAGGAGAATCTCGTCGATTACGGCTTCCGGCTGCCTTCGGCGCTCGATAACCGGCCGCTCAAGTTCAACGAGTTCGAGCGCAAGATGCGCCAGGTGGTATTCGTCTCGGCCACGCCGGCCGACTACGAGAAGAAAGTGACGGGGCAGATCGCCGAGCAGGTCGTGCGGCCCACGGGCCTCGTCGACCCGGTGATCGAAGTGCGGCCCGCATCGACGCAGGTCGACGACGTGCTCGGCGAGATCAACGAGCGCGTGGCCGCGGGCGAGCGCGTGCTGGTGACCACGCTCACCAAGCGCATGGCCGAGCAGCTCACGGAGTTCCTCGCCGACCACGGCGTAAAGGTGCGCTATCTGCACAGCGACATCGACACGGTCGAGCGCGTGGAGATCATCCGCGACCTGCGTCTGGGCACGTTCGACGTGCTCGTGGGCATCAACCTGCTGCGCGAGGGCCTCGACATTCCCGAGGTCTCGCTCGTGGCGATTCTCGACGCCGACAAGGAAGGCTTCCTGCGCGCCGAGCGCTCGCTCATCCAGACGATCGGCCGTGCAGCGCGTAACGTGAACGGCAAGGCGATCCTCTACGGCGATCGCATCACGGATTCGATGCGCCGTGCCATCGACGAAACCGAGCGCCGCCGCGCCAAGCAGATGCACTTCAACGAAGAGCACGGCATCGTGCCGCGCGGCGTCGTGAAGCGCATCAAGGACATCATCGACGGCGTCTACAACGTCGATGAAGCTCGCGCCGAACTGCGCGAGGAGCAGGAGCGCGCGAAGTTCGAGGACATGTCCGAGAAGCAGATCGCGAAGGAAATCAAGAAGCTCGAAAAGCAGATGATGGACTACGCGAAGAACCTCGAATTCGAGAAGGCCGCACAGACGCGCGACCAGCTCGCCGTGCTGCGCCGGCGCGTGTTCGGGGCGAACGTGGGCGATCATCCGATCTGATGGGCGTCGAGCGGGCTATCCCCTCGGGCGGGCAGGGCGGCATGGGCGCCACCCTGCGCCTGTCTCGCCCCCGAGTATTCCTTCGATTGCCTTTCGTGTATTCCCGGCCCGGGAACCCCGCTGTAAGGCGCCCTAAGCCTGTGTTAACCAGGCGCTGCTAAAACCCTGTTCCACTGAGGCTTTTCCTGGCGCCGAATTTGTCCCTCATCTGCATCGGTGTTAAACTTCGCCATTATTGAGAATTGTTCGCATTAACTTTCTTATGTGCATGCGGCAGGCTCAGTGGGAAGTCACCCTCATATAAAAACCAGGAGTTTCGATGCGGATTCACACTCTCGTGCGCGGCACTGCCGTCATTGCGGCCGCCACGGCGGCATTTGCCGCCAACGCAGCTGAATACCCGATCGGCAAGCAGGCCATCCAGGGCGGCATGGAGATCGGCGCGGTCTATCTGCAGCCGATCACGATGGAGCCCGAAGGCATGATGCGCAAGGCATCGGATTCCGATATTCACCTCGAATCGGATATCCACGCGGTCAAGAACAACCCGACCGGTTTCGCCGAAGGCGACTGGATGCCGTATCTGCAGGTTCACTACGAACTGACGAAGCCGGGGTCGAGCTATGCGCAAAAGGGCGACCTGATGCCGATGGTCGCGAACGACGGCCCGCACTATGGCGACAACGTGAAGCTGGCCGGTCCCGGCAAGTACCACCTCAAGCTGATCGTGGACGCGCCGATGCAGACGGGCCACATGGCGTTCGGCCGTCACGTCGACAAGGAAACGGGCGTGGGCCCGTGGTTCAAGCCCATCACGCTGGAATACGATTTCCCGTTCGCGGGCATCGGCAAGAAGGGCGGCTACTAAGCCGTCGCGAAGCAGCTCGGGCGGCGGCGCGCATCGCGTGCAGCGCCGCCGCATGAATGGCAGCAAGGAGCAGGTAAAACCAATGACTGGAATGCGGAAGTTTGCGGCGCTCGCACTCAGCGCGTCGTTTGCGGTGTCGCTGGCGGGCGTGGCCACGACGGCGCACGCCGAAGATCTGCCCACGTTCAAGCTCGAAATGGCCGACGGCAAGCTCAACCCCGCGCGCATCGAAGTGCCGGCGGGCAAGCGCATCAAGATCGAGGTGCGCAATACGGGCAAGGGCGCAGCGGAGTTCGAGAGCGTTCAGCTGCGCAAGGAAAAAGTCCTGGCGCCGGGCGCGGACTCCTTCGTCGTGATCGCGCCGCTCGATCCGGGCGAGTACAAGTTTTTCGACGATTTCCATCAGCAGGCGCAGGGCGTGATCGTCGCCAAATGAGCGTCGCCAAATGGGCATTGAGAAGTCAGGCCGCCGGCGCGTAGCGCCGGTAGCGGGAGGTGTTGAATGGGTCAGGTGATGTTCATCGTATGGCGGGAGAGCGTCGAGGCGCTGCTCGTCGTCGGGATTCTTTATGCGTGGCTGAAAAACGGCGACTCGGATGCGCGGCGCGGCGTGCCGTACCTGTGGGGCGGCGTGGCGCTCGGCATTCTTGCCGCCATCGGCCTCGGCGCGGCGCTGGTCGGCTTTACCGAAGTGCTGTCGGGCGATGCGCAGGACTACTTCCAGACCGGCATGGTGCTGGTGGCGTGCGTGCTGATCGTGCAGATGGTGCTGTGGATGAAGCAGCACGGCCGCACGCTCAAACGCGAGATGGAAGAGTCGCTGGAAAAGAGCACGCAGGACGCGAACTGGTGGGGCATAACGATTCTCGTCACGCTTGCCATCGCGCGTGAGGGCAGCGAGACGGTGATCTTTCTCTACGGCCTCGGCTTCGGCCAGTCGGGCCATGTGGACGCGAGTCAGTACCTCGCGGTGCTGATCGGCCTCGCGCTCGCGTTCCTCACGTTCTATCTCCTGCAGCTGGGCGGCAAGATCTTCTCGTGGCGGCACTTCTTCCGCATCACCGAGATCATGCTGCTGTTCCTCGGCGCGGGCCTGTTCCAGACCGGCGTGGACAAGCTGATCGACAAGGAAATCCTGCCGACCATCGTCGATCAGGTGTGGAACTCCTCGGCGATCCTCGACGACTCGAGCACCTTCGGCTCGCTCGTCGCGACGCTTACGGGCTACCGCGCGCATCCGGCGCTCATGAACCTGATCGCCTATGCCGTGTACTGGCTCGTGGTGTGGTTCCTCGTGCGGCGCGCCACTGGCCGCGCGGGTGCGGTTGCGAAGAGGAAGGCAGCATGAGTTGTGCATCCGCTCGCCCGACGCAGGCAACGGGTCGCCCAGGCAAGCTCGCCCAGGCGGGCCAGTGGATGCAACGTAACGGCGCGGCGATCCGCGCCGTGCAGTGGGTCGTGGTCGCTGTCTACGCATTCCTGATTCTCGTGCCGGCGGCGATGCCGCTGCCCGGCGACACGGCGCACCTGTGGAACAACTTCACGCTCGCAGCGCAGTTCGTGTTCTGGGGCATCTGGTGGCCGTTCGTGCTGCTCTCGATGGTGATGCTCGGCCGCGTGTGGTGCGGCGTGCTGTGCCCCGAAGGCGCGCTCACCGAGTTCGCGAGCAAGTTCGGCCGCGGCCGCGCCATCCCGCACTGGATGCGCTGGGGCGGCTGGCCTTTCGTGGCCTTCGGTCTCACCACGATCTACGGACAGATGGTGAGCGTCTACCAGTACCCCAAGGCGGTGTTGCTGGTGCTGGGCGGATCGACGCTCGGCGCGATGGTGATCGGCTTTCTGTACGGGCGCGAAAAGCGCGTGTGGTGCAAGTATCTCTGCCCCGTGAACGGGGTTTTCGCGCTTCTGGCGCGCCTCGCGCCGTTTCGCTACAAGGTCGACGAAGACGCCTGGCGCAACTCCTATACGCACGGCGAGCACGGCGGGCATCGCGTGATTCCCGTGAACTGCGCGCCGCTCGTGCCGCTGCGCAACATGAAAGGCGCGGCGCAGTGCCACATGTGCGGCCGCTGCAGCGGCCACCGCGACGCCATCGCGCTCTCGTGGCGATCGCCGGCGCAAGAGGTGGTCGAACTCGGCGACAGCCAGGCCAGCGGGTGGGACACGGCGCTGATTCTCTACGGCCTGCTCGGGGTGGCGATCGGCGCGTTCCACTGGACCGGCTCGCCGTGGTTCATTGGCATCAAGCAGTGGCTCGCGGGCTGGCTCATCGACCGCGACATCACCTGGCCGCTCGATACCAACGCGCCGTGGTTCCTGCTCACGCATTACCCCGCGCAGAACGACGTCTTTTCGTGGCTCGACGGCGCGATGATCGTCGGTTATATCGTCGCGACGGGGCTCGTCTATGGCACCGTGCTGCTCGCGATCCTCGCGGGCTCGATTGCCGTGCTCGGGCGTTTCGAGATGCGCCGTCTGCATCACTTCGCACAGTCGCTGATCCCGCTGGCGGGGGCCGGCGTGTTCCTCGGCCTGTCCGCCACGACGCTCTCGCTGCTGCGCGCGGAGCACGTGCCGCTCGACTGGGCCGCCGAGGTGCGCATTGCGATTCTGGTCATCACGAACCTCTGGAGCGCGTGGCTCGCGTGGCGCGTGACAGGGCGCTACAGCTCGCGGTTCTGGCAGCGCGCGCTCGCGCTCGCGGGCTTTGCGCTGGCGCTCGCCGTGGTGGACAGCGCCTGGTGGCTCATGTTCTGGGGCTGGGTGCGCTGAGCTTGTTTCGACGCTTCTTCATCTGCCGCTGATATAGGCGACATACGAAGGATCAGCGCGTCGCGGCACAAGTCTGGGTGTTACTCTCAAAACCGGGTTGGCGATTTCGCCAAATCCGGTTTTTGACTTTTCGGAGAGACGCATGCGAACGCGAGCAGTACTGACCGATGAAGACGTGATCCGGGTAGCCGAGGCAGCCGTCGCGCACGCCCGTTCGAATGAATGGCACGTGACGATCGCCATCGTCGACGATGGCGGCCATCTGCTGCATTTGCGCCGCCTCGACGGCGCAGCGCCCATCAGCGCGGAGATCGCCGTGGCCAAGGCGCGCACCGCGTCGCTGGGCCGCCGCGAGAGCAAGGTGTACGAGGACGTGATCAAGCAGGGCCGCACGGCGTTCCTGAGTGCGCCGCTCACCGGCATGCTGGAAGGCGGCGTACCCGTGAGCGTGAACGGCGATGTGATTGGCGCGGTCGGGGTCTCGGGCGTGAAGTCCGACCAGGATGCCGCCATCGCGCGCGCGGGCATCGCGGCGCTGGAGGTGGAGTAAGCCAATCCTTTGCCGCGCCGGGCGGCGCCGGAAAAAACAAAAGCCGCGGACGGATGCCGCGGCGTTTGTCCCGGGCGGCTCACGCTTCGCGCGCCGCCCCGATCTGGTATGAGAACAAAAAAATGGCGTGGCTTGCTTCGACGGCTGGCTGAAGCTTGAAGGATGTCTGCACGAAGGGGTCTAGATCTCGCGTGCAAGCCGTCGTTGCTGGCTAATGCCCCAACGCCTCTCGGTGGAGGCGGTCCCCACAATACCCGGTTGAAAACTGCGTAAAGCCTATTTCGTCAGGATCAGCTTGCCGAGCCGGGTGGCCCGCAGCTGATACGTTTCGCCGTTGTGCATGATGCTCACGTGGCTGCGGCCTTGCAGCAGCGCCGCGCTATCCAGTTTCCTCTCGTCGCTTGCCGCGGCGGCCGCCGGTTCGGCGCCCTTGCGCGGCTGGGGCTGTGTGACGGCAGGCCTGGGTCGCGCGCTGGTCAATGCCGAGCTGCCGTTGCGGCGCAAGCTAAGCGTGGAGGTGCGGTTCAGTTCGGTCATGAACGTGACGTCTTTGTCTCGATTCGATGGATGAATTCTAAATGATAATAGTTCGTATTTGCAACTACGAGATATTCATCGAAATCGAATGCCGATAGCCTGAGCCGAAGCGCGCTGAATCGGCGCTTGCCGCGCCGCGCAGGGCGATAGGGCAAGCGCACGGGGGGCGTCAGTGCAGCGCGCTGCCGTCGCCCTGCACGAACTGGCGGATGAGACGCACGGTGTCGATGTCCGACTCGCGATAGGCCGACTTCACGATCTCGGAGGTCTGCCGGTCGTCCTCGGTATCGGCGGTCGGCAGCGTCGTGCGGTACTCGAAGCGCAGAAAGAGCTGTAGCGGATCGGGCTGCTCGATCGTCATCGTGAGCGAGCCGCCCACGTACTCGGCGGTTGCCATGATGTCGTAGCGCACGCTCTCGTTGGGCGTGAGCGTGACGCGATCGCGTACCGTGGCGTGGCCATAGTGCAACTCGCGCTCCATCGTGCTCTCGGTGCGCGAGAGGATCGTGCAGCTGTCGAGCCCGATCACGAAGAGCTGCGGCTGCTCGGCGCGCAGCACGAGCCCTTCCCAGAGCTGCTCGCGCGTCATGGCCTCGACGAGCGGGTTCAGCGGATCGTTGATCTGGATGAGGTGTTCGAAATTCAAGGCGTCGCCTTCCTGTGTCTGTGTCCGCGCGCGGTCGCTCAAGCGACGGCGAGACCCGTGCGGATCGTGATCGTATTCGTGAGGACCTTGTGGACCGGGCAGGCGTTGGCGATCTGCAGCAGGCGCTCGCGCTGCTCGTCGGTGAGCGCGCCTTCGAGCACGATCTGGCGATCGATCTTCGTGCCTTCGCTGCCGGTTTCCATCGCGAGCTTCACACGTACGCCTTCGAGCGGCCACTCCTTGCGCTGCGCGTACATCTTCAGCGTGATGGAGGTGCAGGCGCCAAGGCTCGAGAGCAAGAGCGAGAAGGGCGACGGTCCGCGGTCGCCGCCGCCGAGCGAGGCGGGTTCGTCGGCGATCCAGGTGTGGGTGCCGTCGTCGAACTGGACCTGGTAGTTCGTCGAGCCAATGTGTGCGGTGACTGCGGGTTCGGCCATGCGCTCCTCGCGGGCGGGACGGTTAAAGAGGGACGGGCGCGCTACCTGCGATGCGCGCCCCAGAAACCTTATTGTGACGGAAACCGGGCCGCCCTGTAGCGATGCTTCGGAAGCCTCGTCCCCGCGCAACCCGGTTTCAGTGAGCGATGCGCCCCATGCGCCCGGCCTGATAGTCGAGCACGGCCTGGCGGATCTCCTGCTCCGTGTTCATCACGAACGGGCCGTAGCGCACGACCGGCTCGTTCAGCGGCACGCCGCCGATCAACAGAACGCTGAGCGGCGCGCTCGCGTCGGCCGGGGCGGCGAGCGTGACGGTGTCGCCGTCGCTCGCGAAGGTCACCATCTGCTGGGCATCGATCGCTTGCGCATCGGGCCCGT
The DNA here is from genome assembly GCF_040965735.1 of Paraburkholderia sp. BR10936. Classification (NCBI taxonomy): domain Bacteria; kingdom Pseudomonadati; phylum Pseudomonadota; class Betaproteobacteria; order Burkholderiales; family Burkholderiaceae; genus Paraburkholderia; species Paraburkholderia sp. BR10936. The sequence goes on along the minus strand of NZ_JBFRCM010000001.1, from coordinate 86,066 downwards.
ACAGACCCGTGCCAGAAAGACCGTACGCAAACACGCGATAGTCGCTCGGCACCGGCTGCTCCACGCGCGCGCCGGGCGCGAGCGTGAAGTGCTGGTAGAGGATGGGTGTGCGCGTTTCGATCGCGGCCTTCACGCCCAGCGCTTCGCCGGCGATCACTTTCACCGAGACCTTGCCGTCCTTCGAGCGGCCCACCGGAATCTGCTCCGTGGGCAGCTCCTGGTAGCGCGGCGCCATCATCTTGTCGCGCGCGGGCAGATTCACCCACAGCTGCAGGCCATGCATGCGGCCGCCCGTACGCGTGAATTCGGGGTCGGGCATCTCGCTGTGGATCACGCCTGCGCCGGCCGTCATCCATTGCACGTCGCCGGGGCGCAGCGTGCCCGAATGGCCCGCCGAGTCCTTGTGGCCGAAGCGGCCTTCGACCATATAGGTGACGGTCTCGAAGCCGCGGTGCGGATGGTCGGGCGCGCCCTTGGCCTCGCCGGGCGCGTAATCGACGGGGCCCATTTCGTCGAGCAGCAGGAACGGATCGAAGTCCATCAGCTGGCGGGTCGGAAACGGCCGATGGACGATGAATCCGCCACCCTCGGTGGTGCGAACCGCGGGATACACGCGTTCGATCGTACGGGTCATGGTCATGGATATCACCTCGAATTGTGGGAATTGCGTTATATGCGAAACAAACCGCTATTATAGGTAGCCAATTTGGCCTGTTTTATGGCCTCATCGCAATGGATTGTCCCATCGCTGGAACGACGACATGAAAATCGATTCGCATAATCTCAACGACCTGATGTACTTTTCGCAGGTGATCGAGCATGGCGGCTTTTCCGCTGCCGAACGCGTGCTCGGCATCTCGAAGTCGCGTCTGTCGAGGCGGGTGAGCGAACTCGAGGCCTCGCTCGGCGTGCGCCTGCTGCAGCGCTCCACGCGCAAGCTCGCGCTCACCGAAGCGGGCGAACTCTTTTACCAGCATTGCCGCTCGATGCTCGCGGAAGCGCAGGCCGCGGTGAACGTCGTTCAGTCGCTGCGGTCGTCGCCGCGCGGCACGGTGCGCGTGAGCGTGCCCGTCACGCTTTCGCAAACGATCTTTTCGCAGGTCATTCCGGAATTCATGCATCGCTACCCCGAAGTGCGGGTAGTGATGCGCGTGACGAACCGCGTGATCGACCTGTTCGAAGACTCCGTGGATATTGCGCTGCGCGTGCGCTCGGAGCCGCCGCAGAACGCCAATATCGTGGTGCGTCCGCTGTGGCGCACCGAGCAGATGCTGGTGGGCGCGCCGAGCCTGCTCGCGCAGAACGCGCCGCCGCTCACGCCGGAAGACCTCGCGCGCTTCGAAACGCTCGACACGCCCACGGGCGACGGCCGCCACGTGTTTCAGCTCATCGCACCCGACGGCACGCGCCACTCGCACGAACACGAGCCGCGCCTCATCACCGCGGACCTCACGACGATCCGTGAAGCGGCGCTCGAAGGCCTCGGCATCGCGGCATTGCCGGAGATGATGTACGGCGCCGCGCTGCGCTCGGGCAAGCTTTCACCGGTGATGCCGGGCTGGACGCTGCCGGTGCCGCAGCTCTATGCGGTATTTCTCTCGCGCCAGGGCATGGTTCCGGCCGTGCGTGCCTTCGTCGATTACCTCGTCGAAGTGCTCGATGCCGATAAGGGCTTGCAGCAGGAATGTCCGCTGAAAAGCGACATCGCCGCGCTTGCGCCGAAAGCGCAAGGGCAGAGTGCACCCGCCGGGCAGGTTGGGCTCTCGCGCACAAAGAGCGCGAGCAAGATCGAAACTGCATGAAGCTTTGCGAACGTGCAGGCACGTGCGCTTGTATGAAACTTGAGTTTTCAGGCAGTGCATTCGTGCGCAACGTATAGCGCCATTTGTTTTTAGGCATTCAAGCGTGAGCGGCCATCGCTACTTTCAATGGCCTGGCTCTTGAAGGTGCGAAGCGAGAGGAATATATTGAAGTCCTTCTCGCCAAGCACCGGTCTTGAGCGGGAATTGATGGCCGCTATCATAGTGGGCCTTCAGGGCCGAAAGCGCAGTCCGTGTTGCCCACGGCAGTCGCATGTGCCGGCGTGAACCGATCGATTGTCGGGGAGTCGCCGCCACCGCCCGAATGCGCCGCGTGCGCACGAAAAAAGGCCTTCATCTGACGATGAAGGCCTTTTACTTTGTACCGCTCAATTTTGCGCGTTGCGTGCAGTGACGCGATCAGTGATGCGCAGGGTCGGTGACGAAGCCGAGCTTCGTGAGGCCGCCGCTTTGCGCGGCAGACATCACTTGGGCCACGCGTTCGTATTGCACCTTGCGGTCCGCGTTCAGATGCAGTTCCGGTTGCGGCGTGGTTTGCGCCGCGGCTGCGATCTTCTGGTTCAGCGCCGCGTCGTCGACCTGCGTGCCGTCCCACAGCACGGTACCGTCCGCTTCGATCGAGATATTGATCTGCGCGGGCTTCGCGTCTTCCTTCTGGCTGCTCGCATGCGGCAGGTCGATCTTCACGGCGTGACGGATCACCGGAATCGTCACCATGAAAACGATCAGGAGAACCAACATGACGTCGACGAGCGGCGTCATGTTGATTTCGTTCATCAGGCCATCGTCGTCGTCGCTGGCAAAGGGGCTCATCGCCATGATGCTTGCCTCCGCTCTTTAGTGGCTGCGCGCAGCGACACGCAGGTTGCTCGTGTTGCCTTCCTTCGCGCCGCCGCGTGCGGTGGAGGTGAGGCGCGCGCCCGTCACGAAGAAGGCATGCAGGCCGTGCGCGAAGCGGTTGAGCTTCGTGACGATCGCCTTGTTGGCGCGGGTGAGGGCGTTGTAGCCGAGCACGGCGGGAATCGCGACAAAGAGGCCGAAGGCGGTCATGATGAGCGCTTCGCCAACGGGACCCGCCACGGCGTCGATCGAGGTTTGACCCGTCGCGCCGATCGTAAGCAGTGCGTGATAGATGCCCCACACCGTGCCGAACAGGCCGACGAACGGCGCCGTGCTGCCGATCGAGGCGAGAATGGCGAGACCGCTTTGCATCTTCGCGACCGACTCGTCCATCGTGTCCTTGAGGCACCGCGTGACCCAGTCCGACACGTCCATGCGGTCGTGCAGATGCGGCTGGGTCTGGTGATGGTGGTCGGCGGCTTCCTGGCCCGACAGCGCAAGTGCGAGGAACGGGTTGTCTTCGCGCGAGCCGCTGCCGAGCTTCTTCACGCCGTCGGCGAGATCGTCCGAATGCCAGAACTGCTGCTCGGCGTTCTTCGTGAGGCGTTTCAGGCGCGCGACATTCCAGCCTTTCACGACGATCACGCACCACGACAGCACGGACATTATCAAAAGCGCGAGCGCGATGCCGCGTGTCACGAAATCCCCTTGCGCCCACACGTGGGCGATACCGTAGTTCTGCATTCCTGATCCTCTTTATTCAATTCATGAAAGCGTGTGACTTCAGCCCGTCAATTGTTCAGGCTGAACTCGAATGGTTGCGTGTAGGCCGCGCGGACGGCTTCGCCGTTTTCCAGGTACGGCTTGCACGAGCTTTGGCGCATCGCGTCGAGCGCGGCGTCATCGAGGCGGGTGGAGCCGCTCGACTTCTTCAGCTCGATGTTCTCGATCTTGCCCGTGAGGCCCACGACGAAGTGCACGAATGCCGTGCCGGTTTCGCCGCGCCGACGCGAGAGCGTCGGATAGTCGGGCTGCACGATGCGGCAGTCGAGGTGCGAGACGTTCTTCGGCGCCGAGAGCGCCATGGTCGGCCTGGCGTCGGTGGCCGCCGCGGCTTGCGGTGCCGGTGCGGGCGGCGTGGGAGCCGGCGGCGTGGGTGCCGTGGGCGCGGCCGATTCGATCGCGTGCTGCGAGGGCGTTTCGGCCACGGGCAGCGGTGTTGGCTTGGGCTTGGGCTGTACTTTCGGCTTCTCGCGCGTCACGTGCGGGACCGGCTTGGGCGGAGGCGGCGTGGGCGTGGACTGAATCGCAGCGGGGGCGGCGACCGGTTCGGGCTTGAGCAGTTCGGCCATCATCGTCTGCGACTGGAGCGCGACGGGCGTCACGGGTTCGCGCTTCATCAGCACGACGGCGATGAGCGCGGCGTGCAGCGCGACCACGATCGCGCTCGCGGTGACGACACGGCGGTTGACGCGAACGGAGGGAGACGGCAGCGTGCCAGCGGTGGTTTGGAAAGCCTGCATGTTTAGCGTGGCTGCCATGCGGACGACGGCGCGCAGGCAAACCTACGCGTCGTGTCGGGCAGCTTTATTTGCGAAAGATCAACAGCGAGATGCACAACGTCGTTACGAATCCGAGCAGCAATTCCATCACGACCTCCTTTGAGGGGTACGAGCGGTAGCTGGCTGGTCGGGAGACGGGCTTGCTGTCGGCGGCGATTTGACGTCCGCGGCGCGTGGCGCCTGAGGCGCCGCCGGCTAAACGGGCGGACGGGGCGGGCGCGCATCGGTGGCCGGATGCGCGCCATGGCTTCAGGCAGCCTTGCGCTCGTAAAACGTGAGCGGAACCGCATGGGGGACCACGGCGGGGTGCGCCGGTTGCGTGACCCCGCAGCGGCTCGCACAGACACCGCTTTGCGCCATCACGTCACGAACGGATTCTTCGCACTTGCCGCAGCAGGTCGCGACGCCGAGCTCGAACTGCAGCTCGTCGAAAGAATCCATGCCTTCCTGAATGGAGGCGCGGATCGTCCGGTCGGAGACGGATTTGCAAACGCAGACAATCATGATGGACCGCAATAGAGAGAGTTAATGCGAATTATTATCATTATGTTTGCTGGGTTTGGCAAGCGCGGAGGCGGATTTTTTGTAACAAAACCGGATGGTTAGCAGGGGTTTTGCTTTGCGTCAGGAAAAGGCAAGCCTTGTAGAGCGCTCGTCAAGGCGTTTGACGGGCCGGCTAGCGGTTAGCCGTTGCGTGACTGTCAGCAGGATTGAGCATTGCCGCGGGAGTTCACCAGGAGACTCCTGGCAGGAGCCAAGCGGAACGAGGCGGGTGAGTCAGATAGGCGGAAACGGGGTTGAAACGCGCTCTTCCGGGGGAGGCGCGAATCGCGAACTTCGTATCACGCGCGGTGTGTGGCGCCGGTGCGTCAGGCGGCGTTCGCTTCCAGTTCCCGCGAGCGGCGCGAGGGGATGACTACGCGCTCGACAGGGGCGTCGAGACCCAGCAGCGCGGCCGCCAGTTCGTGCAGGTGCGCGCCGTCGCTCGTCGAGCAGAAGCGAATCTCGTCGCCGCCCGCGCCGGCAGGCTCGCCGCTAGCGCGCAGGCCGTGCTGGTCGAGCACGCGTTCGAGCTGCCGCGCGATGGCGACGCTCGTGTCGACGAGCGTCATCCGTTCCCCGACGATCGAGCGGATCGCCGTGTCGAGAAACGGGTAGTGCGTGCAGCCGAGCACGAGCGTGTCCGCGCCCGCATCGAGCATGGGCTCGACGTATGCGCGCAGTAGCGCGAGCAAGTCGGCCGAACCGATGTCGCAGCGCTCCACGGCCTCCACGAGGCCATGGCCCGGCTGGCACAGCACGCGCAGGTCGGCTGCGTGGCGCTCCACGAGCGCCTGAAAGCGCGCGCTGCGCAGCGTGACCTGGGTGGCGAGCACGCCCGCTACGCGCGATTTCGAAACCAGCGCCGCCGGTTTGATCCCCGGCTCCACCCCGATGAGCGGGATGGAGAGCCGCTCGCGCACGAGCGCGATGGACTGCGCCGTCGCCGTGTTGCAGGCCACCACCAGCGCCTTCGCGCCCTGCGCCACGAGCCATTCGCAGATCGCGAGCGTGCGGTCGGCGATGAAGTCGTCGTCGCGCTGGCCGTAGGGGGCGTAGCGCGAGTCGGCGGCATACACTAGCCGCTCGGCGGGCAGTAGCGCACGCACGGCGCGCAGCACCGACAGGCCGCCGAGGCCAGAGTCGAAGATGCCGATGGGCGCAGCGCTGGATGAGGCCGGAAGGTTCACGGGGATGGGCGCAAAAGGGTTGAGGCGCACCCGCAAGGCGGACGGATGCGCGCGGGCGCGAGGCGCGCGATCAGGATTCTACCGAACCCATGGCCGACTGCTGGTAATTCTGGATGCCGATCTTGCCGATGAGGTCGATCTGCGTTTCGAGCCAGTCGATGTGCTCTTCGGTGTCTTCGAGAATCGTCACGAAAATCTCTCGCGAAACGAAGTCGCGCACCGATTCGCAATAAACAATGGCTTCCTTGCAGGTGGACTGGGAAATCTGTTCGAGCTTCAAATCGCACTCGAGAATTTCCCTGGTTTCTTCGCCAATCAACAACTTATGCAGGTCCTGGAGGTTCGGCAGACCGTCGAGCATGAAAATACGCTCGATGAGCATATCGGCATGTTTCATTTCGCCGATCGATTCGTCATATTCATGCTTGCCGAGTTTCTCGAGGCCCCAGTGCTTGTACATGCGGGCATGCAGGAAATACTGATTGATAGCCGTGAGCTCGTTCTTGAGCTGCGCGTTCAGATATTCGATGACCTTCTTGTCGCCTTGCATAGTCTTTCCTTTCTTTGTGGGGCGGTGACTGGTTTCCAACAATAAACGCTCAATACACAAAAGCCAAGGCCGAATCCACATTGAATTGCGGTGTATATCGGCGATTTACTCAGTGCTGGGAACTAATCTCAGTACGCCTCGCGTGATGCAAAAAAAACCGGGGCGCGCGGCCCCGGTTTTTAAACAGGCATCAAGCAGACATCAAACCGTGGCGACCGGAATCTTGCCGATCTTCGCCTGCCATTCGGCGGGGCCGGTCTTGTGGACCGAGGTGCCCGACGAATCCACGGCGACCGTCACCGGCATGTCCTGGACGTCGAACTCGTAGATGGCTTCCATGCCGAGGTCTTCGAACGCGAGGACCTTCGAGCCGCGGATCGCCTTCGACACGAGGTAAGCCGCGCCGCCCACCGCCATCAGGTAAGCCGCCTTGTGCTTCTTGATCGCCTCGATGGCGACCGGGCCGCGCTCGGCCTTGCCGACCATCGAAATGAGGCCCGTTTGCGAGAGCATCAGCTCCGTGAACTTGTCCATGCGCGTGGCCGTGGTGGGACCTGCCGGGCCGACCACTTCGTCGCGCACCGGATCGACCGGGCCGACGTAGTAAATCACACGGTTCTTGAAGTCCACCGGCAGCTTCTCGCCCTTGGCGAGCATGTCGGCGATGCGCTTGTGCGCCGCGTCGCGGCCCGTGAGCATCTTGCCCGAGAGCAGGAGCGTCTGGCCCGGCTTCCACGAAGCGACTTCTTCCGGCGTGAGCGTGTTGAGGTCGACGCGCTTGCTCGTTTCCGTGTTCGGTTCCCAGTTGACCTTCGGCCATGCGTCGAGCGAGGGCGCTTCGAGCTTTGCCGGGCCCGAGCCGTCGAGCACGAAGTGCGCGTGGCGCGTGGCGGCGCAGTTCGGGATCATCGCGACGGGCTTCGAAGCCGCGTGCGTGGCCGTGGCCATGATCTTGACGTCGAGCACGGTGGCGAGACCGCCCAGGCCCTGGGCGCCGATGCCGAGCGCGTTGACCTTCTCGTGCAGTTCCACGCGCAGCTCTTCGATCCAGTCCTTCGGGCCGCGCTTGATGATGTCCTGGATGTCGATGGATTCCATGAGCGATTCCTTCGCCATCAGCATCGCCTTTTCGGCGGTGCCGCCGATGCCGATGCCGAGCATGCCCGGCGGGCACCAGCCCGCGCCCATCGTCGGCACGGTCTTGAGCACCCAGTCGACGATCGAGTCGGAGGGGTTCAGCATCACGAACTTCGACTTGTTCTCCGAGCCGCCGCCCTTGGCTGCGACCTGCACGTCGACCTTGTCGCCCGGCACGATCTCGTAGTGGATCACGGCCGGCGTGTTGTCCTTCGTGTTCTTGCGGCCGCCTTCGGGCGGGCTCACGATCGAGGCGCGCAGCACGTTGTCCGGGTTCAGGTAACCGCGGCGCACGCCTTCGTTGATCATGTCGGTCACGCCCATCGTGGCGCCGTCCCAACGCACGTCCATGCCGACCTTCACGAAGATCGTGACGATGCCGGTGTCCTGGCAGATCGGGCGACGGCCCTCGGCGCACATGCGGCTGTTGGTGAGGATCTGCGCGATCGCGTCCTTCGCGGCCGGGCTCTCTTCGAGTTCGTAGGCGCGGCCGAGCGCCTCGATGTAGTCCTGCGGATGGTAGTAGCTGATGTATTGCAGCGAATCCGCAATGCTCTGGATGAGGTCTTCCTGTTTGATGACGGTCATGGCTAGCTTCTGTGGGGACGGGTGTTTTGAATCATGTCTGCCGTGTGCGCGGTTCAGTCGGACTCGGCGTGCTCGGGAACCGCTCGACGCGCAGCGGCGTGCCCGCCTGGCGCTGGATGGCGCGCGGCGAGCTCCTGATAGTGTTCGGGGTGCGTATGCGTGGTGATGCGGTCGATCCACGCCATCACTAGCGCGGAGGCGAGGAACGCCACGTGGATGATCACCTGCCACATCACCGTATGCGCCGAAGCGGCGTCCGGATTGATGAAGGTCTTGAGCAGGTGGATCGACGAAATGCTGATGAGCGCCATGGCGAGCTTCACCTTGAGCACGCCGGCGTTCACGTGGTCGAGCCATTCGGGCTCGTCGGGATGGCCTTCGAGATTCAGGCGCGAGACGAAGGTCTCGTAGCCGCCCACGATCACCATGATGAGCAGGTTCGAGATCATCACCACGTCGATCAGGCCGAGCACGGCCAGCATGATGCTCGTTTCGTCGAGCGTGGTGGCGTGGCTCACGAGGTGCCAGACCTCCTTGAGGAACAGCACGCAGTACACGGCTTGCGCGACGATCAGGCCCAGGTAGAGCGGCACCTGCAGCCAGCGGCTCATGAAGATGATGCTGGGCAACGGACGCATGCGGCGACGGGCTTTACCCGGGGCGGCGGCGGAAGGCGGCTGGGGGCGTGCGGCGGACATGGGCAATCACGATGGCGAATTCGGGCGGGGCTGCCTAAGTGGGGCTGCCTAAGCGGGGCTGCTCAAGCGGGGCCGTCTGGTTAGGGCCAGAAGGCGCGCGCGAGGGGCCGGGCGGGCGCTATTGTACAGCGTCGCAGGAAGGGCTCGCCGGGATTGCGGCAGCGCCGCCCGCGCCCGATACTTTCAATCGCATTACGGAATGGTCACGAGGCCACCGGCGGCAGGCGCCTGATCTTGAGGCTCGCGAGGCCGATGCCGGCCACCACGCAGGCGAGAGCAATGCCGTGCGCGGGCGTGGGGCGCTCGCCGAGAAACGCGATGCCGTACACGGCTGCCGCGACCGGCAGCACGGCCGTGAACACGCCGGCGATGCTGCCCGGCACATGGCGTATGCCCGTCATCCAGAGACAGAACGAGAACACGCTTGCCGAAAGCCCGTACCAGAGCGCCAGCCACCAGATGCCCGAAGGGACGCTCGCGAAATCGAACGACAGTGCGCCCCGCAGACCCACGGGCAGCATCAGCAAAAGCCCGAACAGGTGTGTGTACGCGCAGATGTCGAGCGGCGCGAGCGTTTGGGTGAGACGGCGCGACAGGATCACATAGAGCGATTCGCAGCACACCGCGCCGAGCACCATCAGGTTGCCGATCAACGAGCTGGCGCCGGTGTCGCCACCGCCGCCCACGTGCGCGAAATTGATGACCGCGATGCCCGCAATGGCGAGCACGATGGAAGCGAGTGCGCGTGCGTCGGGGCGCTCGCGCAGGAAAAGCCAGGAGAAGAGGGCGACCACGGCGGGGATCGTGCTCGTGATGACGCCGGCCGCGACCGCGCTCGTGCGATGCACGCCGCCGAGCATCAGCAGCGTAAACCCGAATGTCCCAAACAGCGCCTGGAGGAACAGATTGATCCATTCGCCGCGCTTCACCTGTTGCATTTTGGAGCGACGCAAGAGCGGGCCCAGTACCGCGAGCGCGATCACGAAGCGCAGCAGCGCGAAGAGGGGAACGGGAATGAAGGCGACAATCGATTTGCCGATGCCGACGTTGCTGCCCACGAGCAGCATCGAGGCAATGAGAAACAGGGAATAGCGATTCAAGCTGGAATACGGGTGCGCAGTTCAGTTAGCATTCTAAATGTCTGCTTACTTGCGTGCCATGGCGCGCCGCTGCATGGTCTGCATGGGCGCGTAAGTGGCTGGTAAGTTGCTACGCTTAATCTTGCCGGCATGGGTAGTTTGCGAAGATCGCGCACGATCGTGCCTGTATCGCGCGCCCATGCATGCCGGATGCCACAATGGCGGCTCCCGGCGCAAGCCAATAGCGCCGTGCCCGCATGCGGGCGGCGGCGCACGGAGACGGCGCGCACGGGCATTGAAGATGCTCATGCGTGTCCACGAGTTTGACGTTTCATCTTCACCAAGGGGTTGTCGATGTCTGCGATTGAATCGGTTCTTCAGGAACGCCGCGTCTTTGCGCCTTCCGAGCAAACGGTGGCTGGCGCCACGGTGTCCGGCATGGACGCATACAAGGCGCTGTGCGCCGAAGCCGAACGCGATTACGAAGGCTTCTGGGCGCGCCTCGCGCGCGAAACCCTGAGCTGGCAAAAGCCCTTCACGAAGGTGCTCGACGAATCGAAGGCGCCGTTCTACACGTGGTTCGAAGACGGCGAACTCAATGCCTCGTACAACAGCCTCGACCGCCACGTCGAGGCGGGCAATGGCGAGCGCGTCGCGATCGTCTTCGAAGCCGACGACGGCACCGTCACGAACGTCACGTACAAGGACCTGCTCGCGCGGGTGTCGCGCTTCGCCAATGCGCTGAAGAAACGCGGCGTGAAGAAGGGCGACCGCGTGGTCATCTACATGCCGATGTCGGTGGAAGGCGTGGTCGCGATGCAGGCTTGTGCACGCATTGGCGCGACGCACTCGGTCGTGTTCGGCGGCTTCTCGTCGAAGTCGCTCAACGAACGCATGGTCGACGTGGGCGCGGTCGCGCTCATCACCGCCGACGAACAGATGCGCGGCGGCAAGGCGCTGCCGCTGAAGAACATCGCCGACGAAGCGCTCGCCATGGGCGGCTGCGAAGCGGTGCACAGCGTGATCGTCTACAAGCGCACGGGCGGCAAGGTTACATGGCACGAAGGCCGCGACCAGTGGATGCACGAGCTTTCGGCAGCCGAGAGCGACACGTGCGCGCCGGTGCCGGTGGGCGCGGAACACCCGCTCTTCATCCTCTACACGTCGGGCTCGACGGGCAAACCGAAGGGCGTGCAGCACAGCACGGGCGGCTACCTGCTGTGGGCCGCGCAAACGATGAAGTGGACTTTCGATCACAAGCCCTCGGACGTGTTCTGGTGCACGGCCGACATCGGCTGGATCACGGGCCACAGCTACATCGCCTATGGCCCGCTCACGATCGGCGCGACCCAGGTCGTGTTCGAAGGCGTGCCCACGTACCCGAACGCCGGCCGCTTCTGGGACATGATCGCCAAGCACAAGGTCACGGTGTTCTATACCGCGCCCACGGCGATCCGCTCGCTCATCAAGGCATCCGAAGCCGACGCGAAGGTGCACCCGAAGAGCTATGATCTTTCTTCGCTGCGCATTCTCGGCACGGTCGGCGAGCCGATCAATCCCGAAGCGTGGATGTGGTACTACGAAAACGTGGGCGCCAAGCGCTGCCCGATCGTCGACACGTGGTGGCAAACCGAAACCGGCGGCCACATGATCACGCCGCTGCCGGGCGCGACGCCGCTCGTGCCGGGTTCGTGCACGCTGCCGCTACCGGGCATCATGGCCGCGATCGTCGACGAAACCGGCCAGGACGTGCCGAACGGGCAGGGTGGCATTCTCGTCGTGAAGCGTCCGTGGCCCGCGATGATCCGCAACGTCTGGGGACAACCCGAGCGCTACAAGTCGGGCTACTTCCCCGAGGAACTCGGCGGCAAGCTGTATCTGGCCGGCGACGGCAGCGTGCGCGACAAGGACACGGGCTACTTCACGATCATGGGCCGTATCGACGACGTGCTGAACGTCTCGGGCCACCGCCTCGGCACGATGGAGATCGAGTCGGCGCTGGTGGCGAATCCGCTCGTGGCCGAAGCCGCCGTGGTGGGCCGCCCCGACGACACCACCGGCGAAGCCGTGGTGGCGTTCGTGGTGCTCAAGGCCACGCGTCCGCAGGGCGACGAGGCCGTGAAGCTCGCCAACGATCTGCGCGCCTGGGTGGGCAAGGAGATCGGGCCGATCGCCAAGCCCCGCGACATCCGCTTCGGCGAGAACCTGCCGAAGACGCGCTCGGGCAAGATCATGCGCCGTCTGCTGCGCTCGCTCGCGAAGGGCGAGGCGATCACGCAGGACGTCTCCACGCTGGAAAACCCGGCGATTCTGGACCAGCTCGGCGAATCGCTCTAAACGCCGAGGCTCGCGCGGCGCCTTGCCTGGCGCCGCGCGCCGCATCGATCCCCGCATTGCCCCCGATTGCCGGCCCTACGCGTTTTTGCTACACAGGCGCATGGCCGCGCCACACACGACTCCGCAGAACAATCTCAATCCATTGCCTGAGCCACCTCCGGTGAGCGAGGCGATGGCGCGCGCGCATCGGCGCTACTGGCGCTTCAATCTCGCGCTGATCGCCGTGCTCATGACGATCGGCTTCCTGGTCTCGTTCGTCGCGCCGCTCTTTGCGCGGCAGCTCGCCGACCTGCGCTTCGCGGGCTTCAGCCTGCCGTTCTACCTCGGCGCACAGGGCGCGATCCTGCTCTACGTGCTGCTCGTGGCGATCTATATCGTGCTGATGCAGCGCGCCGACCGCGTACTGCAAGCCGCGCTCGAAGCCGACATCGCCATTCGCGAAGCCAGCAAGGCACAGCAACGATGAGGCTTGCGCACCGGCTCATACGCTCCTATGCGTTGTACACGCTCGGCTTTCTCGCCTTCGTCTACGTGATGTGGCGTATCGAGCTTTCCACCGGCCCCGGCATGTGGATCGGCTATGTGTTCCTGTTCGTGCCGATCGCGGTATATGCGGTGATCGGGCTGCTTTCGCGCACCTCGGACCTCGTCGAATACTACGTGGCGGGGCGGCGTGTGCCGTCGTTCTTCAACGGCATGGCGACGGCCGCCGACTGGCTTTCCGCCGCGTCGTTCATCGGCCTTGCGGGTTCGCTCTACGCGAGCGGCTACGATGGCCTCGCTTACCTGATGGGGTGGACGGGCGGCTACTGCCTCGTCGCCTTCCTGCTGGCGCCGTATGTGCGCAAGCTCGCGCGCTACACGATCCCCGACTTCCTCGGCACGCGCTTTTCGAGCAACCTCGTGCGTGCGCTCGCCGTGCTCGCGACCATCCTCTGCTCGTTCGTCTATCTCGTTGCGCAGATCCAGGGCGTGGGGCTGATCGCCACGCGCTTCATCGGCGTGGATTTCGCCATCGGCATTTTCTGCGGGCTGGCGGGCATTCTCGTATGTTCGTTTCTCGGCGGCATGCGCGCCGTGACGTGGACGCAGGTCGCGCAATACATCATTCTCATCGCGGCCATTCTGATTCCGGTTTCGCTGATCGCGCATCGCGACGGCCTCGGCTGGCTGCCGCAAGTCGACTACGGCAACGTGATGCAGCGCGTGGAAGCGCTCGAGCATGACGTGCGCGGTGCAAGCACCGAAGCCACCGTGCGCGACGCTTACCGCGAGCGCGCGGCGCAATGGCAGACGCGGCTCGACACGCTGCCGCAGTCGTACGTTGCGGAGAAGACGCACCTCGTCGAATCGCTTGCGAACCTGCGCCGTCACAACGGCCCGCTGCGCGATATCGATTCGCTCGAACGTGAATTGAGCGCCTTCCCGCGCGACGTGGATGCCGCACGCATGGTGTGGACGCGCCAGCGCGACGACCTGCTCGAGCGCGCCGCGCCGCCCGTGCCGATGAACGAACCGTTTCCCGCCGACGACGATGCCCAGCGGCGCATTCATCAACGCAACTTCCTGTCGCTGCTCCTGTGTCTTTCGCTTGGCACGGCGAGCCTGCCGCACATCCTCACTCGCTACAACACGACGACCTCGGTGGCCTCGGCTCGGCGCTCGGTGGGCTGGACGCTGTTTTTCGTCGCGCTCTTCTATCTGACCGTGCCGGTGCTCGCGGTGCTGATCAAGTTCGAGATCCTCACGCATCTGGTGGGGCAGCGCTTCGACGATCTGCCGCAATGGGTCATGCAATGGCGGCGCGTCGAGCCATACCTCATCAGCATTGCGGATATGAACAACGACGGCGTGGTGCGCTGGAGCGATATCCAGATGCAGCCTGACATGGTGGTACTCGCTGCGCCGGAAATCGCGGGGTTGCCGTATGTGATGTCGGGGCTCATCGCATCGGGTGCGCTCGCGGCTGCGCTTTCGACCGCAGACGGTCTGCTGCTCACGATCTCGAACGTGCTCTCACACGATGTGTACTACCACATGGTCAGTCCGGGCGCGTCGAGCCAGCGGCGCGTGACGATGTCGAAGATCCTGCTGCTCGGCGTGGCGCTGTTCGCCTCGTATGTGGCGTCGCTCAACGCGGGCAACATTCTTTTTCTGGTGGGGGCGGCGTTTTCGCTCGCGGCGTCGAGTCTTTTTCCGGTGCTTGTGCTCGGCGTGTTCTGGAAGCGCACGACGCGCCTGGGCGCCGTGGCCGGCATGATCGCGGGCCTGACCGTGTGCGTCTATTACATCGTCTCGACGTACCCGTTCTTCACGCAGCTCACGGGCTTCGCGGGCCCGCGATGGTTTGGCATCGAGCCCATCAGCTCTGGCGTGTTCGGTGTGCCCGCAGGCTTTCTCGTGGCGATCGGCGTGAGTCTCATCGATCGCAAGCCGGACGCGTATACGCTCGCGCTGGTGGACTATATCCGCCATCCGTGAGAGTGGGGACCTGATTGCCGGTGTGCGGTCGAGCACTTAAAAAACGGGCGGGCGAGGCGATACTGAAGTCCTCTCGTTCCCGCGCCGGTCCTCGAAGCAGTACGCGGGAATTCGGCGTCGGGCTGCGGCCCGACGCCTTTTTCTGCTTGCCTGTTCTGGTCGATTCGGACTTCCTTCCAACGTTGCGTGTTCAACGACCGGCGGCGCTGCTGTTCTCGTTGCGCCCATCAAGTCATCCGTTTTTTGTCCGATAACTAGCGGGAGCGTGCGATGCACGCGTGTCCGGCGCATCCGTAGATCGCCCTGGCGGCTACGGTACAATTTCGCGCGCCGCCGGCCTCGGACTCGTGGTGAATCGAGCCGAAAAAGGGCGTTTTCTCGGGGAAATCATTGAAGCGCGTTGCACTCAGCCTGATCATTTTCGGCGCCTTTACGGCGCCCGCCGCTTTTGCCAAATGCTGGGGCAACGATGCCTTCCAGAACTGCGTCGACGAATCGGGCAATTCGTACACGGTGCAGCGCTTCGGCAATACGTCTACCGTCAACGGGTATCAGCAGAAGCTGCCGGGCGAGGCCTGGGAGCAGACCGGCGCGTCGATTGGCGACACGACGTTCATCACCGGGCAGGCTGCCGATGGGTCGACGTGGACCGAGACGATCACGAACTACGGCAACGGCACGCGAACGATCTCGGGGATGGATGGCAAAGGGCTCGTGTACAACAAGTATTGCACTGTGAGCGGGTGTAATTGAGGGCGTTCGGACGTGCCCCGCGCACGTTATCCCCTCTCTGGCGGGCTATTTGATGGGCTGGAAAAACAAAACCCCGTAAGTCATTGCGCTTACGGGGTTTCGGCGTTTTGTCCTGGCGGAGAGAGGGGGATTCGAACCCCCGATAGGCTATTAACCTATACACGCTTTCCAGGCGTGCGACTTAAACCGCTCATCCATCTCTCCGGCGGGAGGCGAATTATAGCAGACTCCGCGCGCCGGAGGAAAGCGCTCGCGCAGCGCCTGGCACGATCTGCGCTTTGCAAAGTCCCTCGCGCACCCTAAGCAACGCAGAATTCGTTCGTTCCCCGCTTGCCGGGCATTCCGTAACGTTGCCGCACCGGCCTTGCAGCCGCCTCGCAAGGACCGCGTAGCGACAACCACCACACGCAACGGAACGCCCCGCATGAACAACAAAAACGCCTCTTTCACACGCCGCCCGCTAACCGCCGCTCTCGCGCTCGCCTTCGCCGCGTCGGGCGCCACTATCGCCACGAGTGCCCACGCGCAAAGCAGCGTCACACTCTACGGCATCGTCGACGCGGGCCTCGCTTACGTGCACAACGCCCAGGGCGCGAACGGCCTGAACCAGTCCACGCTCGTCAAGCTCAGCAGCGGCAACCTTTCGGGCAGCCGCTGGGGCCTGCGCGGCACCGAGGATCTCGGCAACGGCCTCGCCGCCATCTTCCAGCTCGAAAACGGCTTCAACGTGGGTACCGGCGCGCTCGGGCAGGGCAGCCGCGAATTCGGGCGCAAGGCGATCGTCGGTCTTGCCAGCACGACGTGGGGCACGCTCACGCTCGGCCGCCAGTACGATCCGCTCGTCGATCTCGTGCAGCCGCTCACCGCTGACGGTCCGTTCGGCGGCGTGTTCGGCACGCCTGGCGACCTCGACAACTACGACAACAGCCTGCGCGTGAGCAACTCGGTCAAGTACGCGAGCCCGCTCGTCGCAGGGCTGCAGTTCGAGGCGCTGTACGGTTTTGGCGGCGTGGCCGGCGCGAGCGGCAGCGGCCAGACTTACAGCTTCGGCGCCGCCTACTCGAACGGGCCGCTCTCGCTCGCGGCCGGCTATTTCTTCGCCAATGGCGGCAGCACGCTCACTGCCGGCGTGCGCAGCTGGACGAGCAGCTCGGATAGCCTCTTCAACACGGTCATCAATCAGGGCTTTGCGAGCGCAACCTCCATCCAGATCGTGCGCGCAGGCGGCAGCTATGCGGTGGGCGCATTGAGCTTCGGGCTGGCCTACTCGAACACCCAATACGCAAACGATGCGTACTCGACCTTCCACCAAACCGCCAAATTCAATAGCGGCTCGGCGTTCCTGAATTACCAGATCACACCGGCGCTGCGCGCGGGCGCGGGCTACAACTACACGTCGCTCACCGGGCCCTCGTCAGCGCACTACAACCAGGTGAACCTCGGCAGCGACTACTCGCTCTCCAAACGCACCGATCTCTACGCGCTCGCCGGTTACCAGAAGGCGAGTGGCCACACGCTCGACGCAAAGGGTTCGAGTGTCGTTGCGCAGGCATCGATCGGCGACTTCGGCGTGAGTTCGGGCGCCGGCAATCAGGCGCTTGTCGTAGTGGGTATCCGTCACAAGTTCTGACGCCAGAACGGAGCCAAGCGGCGTGCGTCGGCAGCCGCGCGGGGGATCGCCGATAATGCTTCGTCGAGCCCCCGAGGAGAATCTGCTTGAAGGTCAGCGAAGCCGTCACGAGCCGCAAGTCCGTGCGCCAGTTTTTGCCCGATCCGGTGGACCCCGCCGTCATTCGCCGGGTACTCGATACCGCTGCGCGCGCGCCTTCGGGCGGCAATCTGCAGCCGTGGCATGTTCATGTCGTGGGCGGCGAATCGCTCGCGAAGCTCAAGTCGATCATGGCCGATCGCATTGCGCAGGTGCCTGCGGGCGAGCCGATGGAGTACGACGTGTATCCGCGCGAGCTGGGTTCGCCATATCGCGAGCGTCGTTATCAGGTGGGCGAGGATCTTTACCGCAGCATCGACGTCGGGCGCGAGGACCGGCCGGGCAGGCTACGGCAATTCGCGCGCAACTACGCGTTTTTCGACGCGCCGCTCGCGCTCTTTTGCAGCGTAGATCGTCAGATGGGGCCGCCGCAATGGGCCGACCTCGGCATGTTCCTGCAGACGGTGATGCTGCTCCTGCGCGAAGCCGGCCTGCATAGCTGCGCGCAGGAATGCTGGGCGCGCTACGCGCAAAGCGTTGGCCAGTTTCTCGCGTTGCCGCGCGAAAGCATGGTGTTCTGCGGCATGGCGATCGGTCACGAAGACCCGGACGCGCCCATCAACCAGTGGCGCTCGGCGCGGGTCCCGCTCGACGAATTCGTGCAATTCGACGGCGTTTAAGCGTCAAGAATAGCTAACGTTAGCAATACATATTGCTTACAGTGCAGCGCGAATGCGCGCGGCCAGCGCTTCGAGCTGCGCCATGTCGGCCATTTCACGCGCATGCGGGCGCAGTTCTTCGCCCGCGCGGCGCGGAATCAGGTGGAAGTGCACGTGCGGTACGGTCTGCCCGGCGGCGGCGCCGTTGAACTGCGCGATCAAGAGGCCTTCGGGCGCAAGCACCTTGCGCATCGCGACCGCCATCTTCTGCACCGTCGCCATCGCGGCGGCGCCGGCTTCCAGTGAAAGCTCATAGATGAACTCGACGCCTTCCTTCGGCAGCACGAGCAGGTGGCCTTCGGATTGAGGCATGACGTCCATGATCGCGAGCGTAGCGTCGTCCTCGTACACCTTGATGCAGGGTGCCTCGCCGCGCAGGATGCGCGCGAAGATGTTCTTGTCGTCGTAGGCCATTGTCGGTATCTCCAGTTCGGGCGCGCCGTTTGCTGGCGCCAGGGCGATGGGTTTCGTCGAGTTTGCGATTATGGCCCGCCCCGTATGGCTTGTGCGTGTTCCTGCACAATTTTTGAAGTAGGTGCATCATAGAGTTTCTCGCAGCGCGCGCGACGACGAATGTCTTGATAGCAACCTCTTGAATGGCATCGGAGCAAGGTACCAAGGACCCGACTCCTGCCGCATGGAGCACGTATGGCAACGACTGATCTCGAAGCAGCTCAACCCGTTCGTGAGGCCACCGTTTCCGGGGCCTGGCGGTTTATAGCCCAGCTATTGGCGCGCGCTGACGTGAAATTCAACGGCACACGGCCGTGGGACATGCGCATCCACGATCCGCAGTTACCCGAGCGCGTATTGGCGCTCGGCAACCTGGGCCTCGGCGAGGCCTACATGGACGGCCAGTGGGATTGCGAGCAACTCGACGAATTCTTCGCACATGTGTTGCGCGCGCATCTAGACGACCAGATCGATCCCTCCCGTCTCGTCTTCTACGCGCTCAAGGCGCGCCTCATGAACCGCCAGACCGTGCGCAGGGCATGGAAAGTGGGCCAGCAGCACTACGACATCGGCAACGAGTTCTACGAGGCCATGCTCGACAAGAACATGGCCTACACCTGCGGCTACTGGTCGGGCGGCGCGAAAACGCTCGACGAGGCGCAGGACGCCAAGCTCGATCTCATCTGCCGCAAGCTGGGCCTGAAGCCTGGCATGCGCCTGCTCGACATCGGCTGCGGGTGGGGCAGCCTTATGAAGTTCGCGGCCGAACACTATGGCGTGTCGTGCGTGGGCGTGACGATCTCGAAGGAGCAGGCCGCGCTCGGCGCCGAGCGCTGCAAGGATCTGCCGGTTGAATTCCGCCTGCAGGACTACCGGTTGCTCGACGAGAAGTTCGACCGCATTGCGAGCGTGGGCATGTTCGAGCACGTGGGCCCGAAGAACTATCGCACCTATATGGAAGTCGCGCACCGCTGTCTTGCCGACGACGGTCTGTTCGTACTGCACACCATTGGCAAGAACCGCCGCGACACCACGCCCGATCCGTGGATCGACAAATACATCTTCCCGAACGGCGAGCTGCCGACCATCGGCCAGATCGCCGACGCTTCGGGCGGCCTGTTCGTGGCCGAAGACCTGCATAACTTCGGCGCCGACTACGACCGCACGCTGATGGCCTGGCACGCGAATTTCGAGGCCGCGTGGCCGCGTTTCAAGGCGCAGATGGGCGAGCGCTTCTATCGCATGTGGCGCTACTACCTGCTTTCGTGCGCCGGAGCGTTCCGTGCGCGCGACATCCAGTTGTGGCAGTGGGTGTTTTCGAAGAACGGTTTGCTGGGCGGGTATCAGCGTCCTGCCTGATCTTCCCGTCGCATCACTAATGCGGCCGCGTTTCGCGAATGGCGAACGCGGCCGTTTTCGTTGCCGATCAGCGAACCAGTGCCGATACCGTTGCAATGCCAAGGATCGTCATGACGACCGAGGCGCACACGTGAATGGCGATTTCGCCCGCGGCCCAGCCGAAACGTCCGTGCTGTAGATGCGAAACGACTTCGGCTGAGAAGGTCGAGAACGTGGAGAGGCCGCCCATCAAGCCGGTAATGACGAAGAGGCGCCATTCGGCGGAGAGTTGGGGCATGCGCCCGAAATAGGCGACTGCGACGCCGATCACATAGCCCGCGATGATGTTCGACGCAAGCGTGCCGAGCGGCAGGTCAGGGTAGAGGGCATTCAGGCGTAGCCCGAGGACCCAGCGCAGCAGCGAGCCGAGCGCGCCGCCAATGCCGACGGCGAGGATGGACAGATACATGGTCTGGAGTGGTTGAGGGCGCAATATGAGCCGGCGCGCCATGCCTCCGGCTCTGTCTTTCTACCGTTTTTCGACCACGGAGTGTAGCACCGGCCGGGACCGCCGGTTTCACGCCGCAGCGGTTTGCCCTGAGACCACGTTCCGCCCGGGTTCTGCCGCGAAGCCACGCCGGGCGGCGTGTCAGACGATCCCGCCGTTCGCGCGCAGCACCTGGCCGTTGACCCAGCCGCCGTCCGGGCCCGCGAGGAACGACACGACATTTGCAATGTCGTCGGGTTGCCCGAGGCGCTGCAGCGGCGGCATGTTCGCGAAATGCTGGACCTGTTCTTCGGTCTTGCCGCTGAGGAACAGCTCTGTCGCCACCGGCCCCGGCGCCACCGCGTTCACGCAGATCGAGCGGCCGCGCAGCTCGCGTGCGAACACGCGCGTGATCGTCTCCACGGCCGCCTTGCTGGCCGTATAGAGCGCGTAGCCCGGCAGATTCATCGCGAGCACGGAGGTCGAGAAGTTGATCACGCGGCCGCCATCCGCGAGTTTCGTCGCCGCTTCGCGCAGCGTGTTGAGCGTGCCGCGCACGTTGATGTCGAACGTTTCGTCGTAGATCGCGTCGGTTGAATCGGCAACTGTCACCGTCTTCATGATGCCCGCGTTATTCACGAGCAGTGTGGGCTGGCCCAGCGTTTCGGCGGTGGTGTCGAAGAGACGGCGCACGTCGTCGGCCTTCGCGACGTTCGCTTGCACCGCAATCGCGCGACCGCCGCCCGCCGCGATCTTCGCGACGAGCGCCTCGGCTTCGGCGCTGCGCGAAGCGTAGTTGATGACGACGGCGTAGCCGTCGCGCGCGAGACGTTCGGCAATGGCGGCGCCGATGCCGCGCGAGGCGCCCGTGACGATGGCGACGCCGCGCGAATTCGTGGAGGCATTCATGATCGGAGTCCTTCTCGTAAGTGGTGAGAACGGGCTCGATCATGGACGAAACCGCGGCGGCGATCATTGCGCGCCGCCGGGTTTCATCATTCCATTTCGATTAACAATGCTGCACGGCGGCGCTCAGTAGGCGATGCAGACGGATTTCGTCTCCGTGTACGCGTCGATGATCGCGCGGCCATGCTCGCGCCCGATACCCGAGGCCTTGAAGCCGCCGAAGGGCAATGCCGGGTCGACCATGTTGTGCGTGTTGACCCATACCGTGCCCGCCTGCACGCCGTCCACGACGCGCAGCGCGCGGTCGAGCTGGTTGGTCCAGACACTCGCGCCCAGACCGTACTCCGAAGCATTCGCCGCCGCGACGGCTTCTTCGACGTCGTCATACGGCATGGCGACGAGCACCGGCCCGAACACCTCTTCGCGCACGACGGTAAGCGGCTTGTTGGTCGCGTTCGCAATCACCGTGGGCTCGATGAAGAAGCCGGGCCGATTGCCGCCGCCGCCGCCCGCCACGACCTCGCCGCCTTCGTCGCGACCCTGCGCGATCATGCCGGCGACCTTGGCGCGATGGCGCGCCGAAACGAGCGGGCCCATCTGCGCGGCCGCATCGAAACCCGAGCCGAGCACGGTTGCGCGCGCAACCTTAGCGATGCCATCGACGATCTCCTCAAAACGCGCGCGCGGCAGATACAGGCGCGAGCCTGCCGTGCAGACCTGGCCGTGATTGAAGAAGATCGCGCCGGCTGCGCCTTCGATCGCGCGCTGCGGATCGCAGTCGTCGAGCACGATCACGGGGCTCTTGCCGCCCAGTTCCAGCGAGACGCGCTTGAGATCGCTCGCGCATTGCTTGCCGATGAGGCGGCCCACTTCGGTCGAGCCCGTGAAAGTGACCTTGTCCACCTGCGCATGACGAACTAGCGCTGCGCCCGCCGTCTCGCCCTGGCCCGTGACGACATTGAACACGCCCGGCGGAAAGCCGGCTTCGTGCGCGAGCTCGGCGAGGCGGATGGCCGTGAGCGGGGTTTCTTCGGCGGGCTTGAGCACCACGGTGCAGCCGCAGGCGAGCGCGGGCGCGATTTTCCAGACCGCCATCAGCAGCGGGAAATTCCACGGCACGATCGCGGCGACCACGCCCGCAGGCACGCGCCGCGTGGAGGCGTTATAGCGCGCGCCGGGCGGGAAAGCGAGCGAGAGATCCACGGTGCTGCCCTCGATCTTCGTGGCCCAGCCGGCCATATAGCGCAGCCATTGCACGCTGCCGCCCACTTCGAGCATCTTCGAGAAGGCGAGCAGCTTGCCCTGGTTGAGCGTTTCGAGCGCAGCAAGTTCGTCGCCGTGCTGTTCGACGAGGTCGGCGAGTTTGAGCAGCAGGCGCTCGCGCGCGGCGGGCGCCATACGCCGCCACGTGTCGGCTTCGAAGGCGCGGCGCGCGGCAATGACGGCAGCGTCGATGTCGGCGTCGCTGGCGTCGGGCACCTGCGCGATCTCCGCGCCCGTGGCGGGATTGAATACGGCAAACGTGCGGCCGTTGCCGCTTTCGCTAAAACGTCCGTCGACGAACATTTGTGTGCGGATCGTGTGCGTGAAGTCCTGGCAGTCCATACCGTCTCCTGATTTCGGTAGTAATGCGAACGTTTTTCGGTGTTTCAGCGTAAGTCGATTGTGCTGCCCGTAGCGAGGGCGGCTGACGCAGGGTAGGGCGTGTGTGCACGGAATCGGCGTGGCATTGCGAATGCGTATGCGCATGCAAGATTGAGCGCGCCCGCAACGATGAACAGCGCGTAAAAGCCCTGTCCGAAGCCCCATGCCGTGGTGGCGAGCGCCGCGCCTGCCAGCATGCCCGCGTGATGTGCGAGGCCCGGGCAGCCGATACCCGAAGCGCGCGACGCTCGCCCGCCGCGTATGAGCGTGGGGAGCGTCAGGTAGTCGAGCACGGCGAATGCGGGGGCAGCAAGCGCAGCCCACGGCGCGAGGCAATCGAACGTCAGCGCGGCGAGCAGTCCGCCACGCAATACGAAGAGCGCGAGCAGTGCGCGTCGGTAATCGACGCGATCGGCGAGCCAGCCCGCGAGGCTCACCACGGCGAGTGATGTCACAACCTTCGTCACGGACATCGCAGTGCCGCCGCAGAGCGCAAAAAACTGGAAGCGCGCGAGCACGCCGCTCGACAGGCCTGCAAGCAGCGCGGGTGCGATGAGCAGCATGCCGTTGCGCCACACGGGCGCCGTTGCGTGCGTATGCACCGACCTTGCCGCGCTATCGCGCGTGCGCCGCAAGTGCATGCACGCCGCGGCGATCAAGGCGACGCCGCCCAGGATGAGCGGCGTCTGCGCGAGCGTTGCTCCTGCGTGCGCGCCGGCGCCCATTGCCGCCATCGTGAGTGCGAGTGCGCTCGCGATCGGCACCGTGGGGTGCGTGGCGAAGCTGCGCGCAAGCACGCCCGGAATCAACGACATCGCAGGCAGGGCAAGCGCGCTCGCGGCGAATGCGGCAAACGGCGCGCCGGCCGACATCGCCGCGATCATGACGCCTCCCGCAAGCGCGCTCGCGCCGCCCGTGATCGACGCCCAGACGCACAGCAGGCGTGCGGCGTGCATTACATCGAGGCGGCGCTCGCGCGGCATCATCGCGCGCTCACTGCTTGCCGTGGCAGCACGATTTTGCTTCGGGCGCGTCTGCGCGGTCCTGCACGCTGTGCGGATCGCGCCCGCCCGGCAAGTCCATCGCGGGATTGCCGTAGAAGAAGTTGTTGGGCTTGAGCATGAAGCCCGCATACTCCACCGGCATCACGGGGAAATCCTCGGGCTTGCACACGTGCGTGTGGCCGAAGCTGTGCCACAGCACGATGTCCTCGTTCTCTACGTTGCGGTTCGCCTCGATATAGAGCGGCAGGCCGTCGCCGCCGGCGTGCTGGTTCGGGTAGTCGCCGCTCGCGTAGCGCTGCGTCGTGTCGTACGGTGTGACCCACACGTGGCGCGTGGCGAAGCCGCCGCGCTGGCGCACCTTCGAGTTGGGATCGGCGAGCATGAGCGGCGAGTCGTTGATGATGAGCTTGTAGCCCGGATTCGCGCCGACGCGGTTCTTCACGTTCGGGTTCACCACTTTCCAGAAGCGCCCCGTCTGACCACTGGCGTTACGCGCCGCTTCCTGCTCGGTCTTGAGCACGCGCCTGGTCGTATCGAACACGTTGCCGTATGGATTCCCGGCACCCATCGCGCGCGGCACGAATTCGTGCTCGGTGACAGAGTTCTTCTCGCCGTCCACCATCATGTGCAAGCGCGCGTTGAAGAAGTGCTGATGCGTCGGGCCGCCCAGGTTCTCGGTGACCATGCCGCCCCACGGGTAACTGTCGCCATCCGCCACCGCGGAAGTCTGGATGATGCCCGTGAGCTTGCTTTCGAGCTGGATCGTACCGTCCTGATAGAAGTACCAGTAAAAGCCGTAATCGTAGTTGCCCACTGTTGCGAAGAACGAGATCACGAGGCGGCGCGAACGGCGCATCTCGAACACACCGGTGCGGAACTCGTAGTGCTTCCAGAGCGTGCCGTAATCCTCTTCGTGCAGACACACGGCGTTCTTCATGGCGAAGCCGTTGCCGAAGTCGTCGGCGGACGGAATGTCGAAATAGCGGATCGTGCCGAGGCAATCGCAGCCCAGTTCGAGCTGGTTCGCGAGCTTGCCGAGTCCGTATTCGCCCGCATCGAACGCGCTTTTCCAGTAATGGTTCGTGGTGGGGTCCGAGTAGGGCACGCACATCTCGGTCACGCTCGCGCGGTAGACGATCGGGCGCGGCGCGCTCTTGCCGTCGTCCCATGTGATCTGGTGCAGCACGAGCCCTTCGCGCGGCGTGAAACCCACGCGGAATTTCCAGTTCTGCCAGCTAACCTGCCAGCCGTCTATCGTGAAGCTCGGGCCTTCGGGCTGACTGATTGAGAGCGGCTTGACGGTGTCACGCGGCTTGCCGAGGCTCGGCGTGTCGTAGTTGTGCCTGGCGCGCGGAATGGGGATGATGCGGCCGTCGTCGATCAGCTCGATCACCTTGTGCGCGAGCAGGTCCACCACGGCGACGACGCCTTCGATGGGGTGCGCGTAACCGTTGTCGGTCAGGGATTCCCGGTAGTAGCTTACGCAACGCACGAGGCGGCGGCCATTCTCGTTCAGGCGGTCGAACGCGCCGGCGGAGAACGGATCGACCTGCACGCGCTCGAGTTCGTCTTCGGTGAGGCCGCGCTTTTTCACGGCCTCGCGCCATGCTGCGTCTTCCTTGACGATGCGCTCCGCGTTCATGAAGTCTTCGATCATCACGGGCGGCTGGCCATAGGGCGCGTTTTGCAAGGCGAGCGCCTTACGCGATTCCACTTTCTTCTCGCGCAGGTCCACCACGAATTCGAGCGTCTGGCTGCGGGTGCGATCGATCACGATGACGAAGGCGCGGCGCGAGAAGTAATCGCCATGCTTGTACGCGAGCACTTCCGCCTTGGGCGGCTCGCACAGTTCGGTGACAGGAAAGCGCCCAAAATCATCGAGCTGCTCGGCGGCTTTCACGATGTCACAGGCCAGCTGCATTTCGGCGAGGCTCAACGGGTCGAGCGGATGCGCGTTCGGATTCGTGTTCATAAGCATTTCGTAAGGATGGCGTTGGGCGCAACAGGGCATGGGACGGTATGAAGAAACCGCATTCGTCTCATGCGATGTCGATGGGTCAATCGTAGAAACGCCGCATTTTTTTCGCGCTTGCAAAACGCGCCAAAGGGGCGATAGAGTGCGCCAGAGACGATCGACTGTTAAATCCGTCGGCGCATACAGGCCCTAATGGAGCGAGACATGAAAAGAGTGCCTGTCAATAGCGGTTTCCCGATGATTCGCGGTGCCGTGATGGGTCCCATCGTGCGTGCACTCGACGCCGCCGGTGCGGACTGCGATGCATTACTGGCCGAGTTCGGCCTGAGTCGCCGGCAGCTTTCCAATCCGTACGAAATCGTGGCGCTCGGGCGCTACGTGGGCGCGTTCGAACGCGCGGCGCAGGTCCTCGACGAACCCTTTCTCGGCCTGCGCTTAGGCGCCGAATTGCAGCTCACGGAACTGGGGCCGGCTGGCCTCGTGTTCATGTCGTCGCCTACACTCGGCGCCGCAATCCGTAAGTTCACCGACGCGCTCGGCTCGTGGCAAAGCGCGACGGCCGTCGATCTCGTGAGCGACAACGCATGGCCGATGTGGAGCTATCGCATCGCGCATACGCAAATCTGGCCGCGCCGGCAGGACGCCGAGTACAGCGTCTCCGCCATGTGCCACATGATTCGCCAGGTGCGAGGCGCAGCATGGACGCCGTGCGAGATTCATTTCGAGCACGCCGCGCCCGAGGACCTCAAGCCTTATTTGCGCCTCTTTCGCGTGCCCGTGCGCTTCCAGCAGCCGGCCAACGGTGTGGTCCTGCACCCGCACGATCTCGACACGCCGCTCAAGAGCGCCGACGTGCAGATGGCGCGCATGATGGAGCGCCACGCCACCGACCTGATTTCCCGCGACACGATTCCGCATACGCTCGTGGACCAGGTGCGCGATCTCGTGACGCGCCGGCTCGCGCGCGAAAAGCTCGTGGTCGGCGATATCGCCAAGGACCTCGGGCTTTCGGACCGCTCCTTGCAGCGGCATCTCGCCGACGCCGGGACCTCTGTGCGCCAGATCATTCGCGAAGAGCGCGAGCGCAGCGTGGCGGTGCTGCGCGAGCAGGAGGGCATGACCAACGCGGCCGTGGCCCGCGCCGTGGGTTATGCCGACGCCACCGTGCTATGGCGTGCGACGCGCAACTGGGGCCGTGCAGGCGCCAAGCGACCCCGCTAGCGCGCAAATCGTGAAAGAGAATTGACGGCTTTCAGTAAGCTTGTGGGCTGAAGTACGGATTCCCGGCTCGCGGCATTAATCAGGATGCCGAAGGTAATATCGGCCGCTTCAGCGCGGTTAAGTGAAAACCCGCTCCAGCCCTGGCGCACTTTATCGAGTAATTGGCGCGTTGCGCCAAGCCGGCGAGTTTATTAGCTGCCTACCATGCGCTCAATCCGAATCGGGAAATTCGATTCGTCGAGCGCCGGAGGCACGCGGTTCTTCATCGTGTCGTATGGCGAACCCAGAACAGACACCCGCAGAGGCAACGATGAACGAACCGTATTCTTCTCCCGCTCACCTCGTTGGAGACAACGCGGCAGTGGACTCACAGCGCAGCCTGCTCGGGCTTTGGCAGATCGTCTTTCTCGTCATTTCCGCGGCGGCGCCGCTCACCGGCATGCTGGGCGCGGTGCCACCCGCCATCAGCCTTGGCAATGGCGCGGGCATTCCCGGCGCATTCGTGATCGCGGGCGTCGTGCTGCTCGTGTTCAGCGTGGGCTTCGCTTCAATGAGCCGCCACATCGTGCGTGCCGGTGCGTTCTACGCGTACATCACGGCGGGTTTCGGCCGACCTGTTGGCATGGCCGGCGCACTCGTCGCGCTGCTCTCGTACACGAGCATCCAGATCGCGTTGTACGGCCTGTTCGGTTTCTTCTGCACGGTGGTGCTCGGGCCACTGCTGCATAGTTCGCTGCCGTGGTACGCGTATTCATTCGCGTGCCTCGTCGTCGTGCAGTTCACCGGCATTCGCGGTATCGACCTGAACAGCCGCCTGCTCGGCGTGCTCATGTGTCTCGAACTCGGCATCCTCCTGCTGCTGAGCCTCGCGATCGTGATTCATCATGGTGGACCGGATGGCCTGACGCTCGAGCCGTTTTCGCCGCGCCACGTTTTCAGCGGCCACCTCGGCATCGCGGTGATGTTCGCGCTCGCGTCGTTCATCGGTTTCGAGGCCACGGCGATCTACGGCAAGGAGTGCCGCGACCCGAAGGTGACGGTGCCGCGCGCCACCTATGTTTCCGTCACGCTGATTCTCGTGTTTTTTGCGTTCGTCACGTGGGCCATCGTTTGCGCCTATGGCATCAGCAACGTCACGGACGTCGCGACGAAACAGCCGGGCGACTTCTGGTTCATCCAGTCGACGAAGTACCTGGGCGGCGCGATGACCACGACGATGAGCTTCCTGCTGCTTTCCAGCATCTTCGCGAGCCTGCTGTCGTTCCACAACACGATCGTGCGTTACATCCACGCGCTTGCGGGCGAGGGGATTCTTCCCGCGGTGCTCGATCGCCTGCATCCGAAGTATGGATCGCCGTATCTCGCGAGCTATCTGCAGACACTTTCGGTCGCTGTGCCGGTGGGCCTTTTCGTTCTCGCGGGCAGCGATCCGTTCAACATCGTGTTCAGCTGGGGCTCGGCGCTCGGCACCATCGGCATCGTCATGCTGCAGGCGGTCACGAGTTTTTCGGTGGCGGCGTTTTTCCGCGCCACGAAGAAGGACACGCGACTGTGGCACGCGTTCCTCGCGCCGGTGCTGGGCGGCTGCGGTCTGCTCTCCATCGGCATCGTGCTGATCGGCAATCTCGACGCGCTCGCCGGTTCCGATAGCCCGGTCGTACGTGCGTTCCCGTGGGTCGTGCTCGCGGTGGCGCTGATCGGCGTGCTGATTGCTTTCGTGCTCAAGCGTTCGCGGCCGGACATCTACGCGCGCTTCGGCCAATAACGACTTGCCCGGGACGCGTCTCGCGTCAAGCCCTCGATTCCCGCAGTTCCTGACTCGTGCGGCGCGCTCCCGGCGCCGCGCTTCGGCCGCGCACGCGCATGCAGCGCAGCGGCCCATCTCTCTTCGACAAGACAACGACATGGCAAATCTCGTCAAGCGCACAGCGCTGGCGCTGGCTTCGTGCGCCCTCGCGACGAGCGCACTCGCGCAATCTTCAGTCACGCTTTACGGCACGGTGGACGCGGGCCTCATCTATTCGACCAACCAGCAGACCACGCACGCAGACGGCAGCACGAGCGGCCACGCCAACTGGCAACTGGGCGGCGGCAACCTCGTGCCGTCGCGCTGGGGTCTCACGGGCAGCGAGGACATTGGCGGCGGCACGAGCGTCAATTTCACGCTCGAAAACAGCTTCTTCTCGCAGAACGGCGCACTCCTGCAGGGCGGCACGCTCTTCAACCGCAACGCCTGGGTGGGCGTGGCGAACAGCCACTACGGCACGCTCACGCTGGGTCGCCAGTACGATCCGTTTTCCGACGATCTGGGCGCCTATGTGTCGAGCAATAACTGGGCAACGCTCTATGGCTCGCACTTCGGCGACGTGGACAATCTCAACGAAGCGTTCAACTTCAATAACTCGATCAAATACGTGAGCCCGAGTTTCGGCGGCCTCACGATAGGCGGTCAGTTCAGTTTCGGCGGCGTGGCGGGGAATTTCTCGCAGAACCGCGGTTGGTCGGTGGCGGCGAATTACGCCAACGGGCCGCTTTCGCTTTCTGCCGGCTACCTCGAGTTGCGCAATCCGCTGCAGGCGGCGTTGGGCGGGGAGAGCGGCTATATCGGCGACTTCAGTTGCAGCAATCCGAATGCGTCGTACTGCGAACTACAGAATGCGCAGCGCGTGAGCATTTTCGGCGCGGGCGGCTCGTACGCGTTCGACAAGGTTAGCGTGGCGCTCAGCTATACCCATACGCTTCTTTCGCAGAGCCAGTATTTCGCGGATGCGGCACGGCCGCAGGGCGCGGACATCTCGTTCGATATCGCCGAGCTGAATACGTCGTGGCAATACTCGCCCGCGCTGCAGTTCGGCTTCGCTTATATCTTCAACGACGCTCACCCGGACGGCGGCTCATCCACACGGCTTCACCAGATCAATCTGGGCGCGGTCTACAGCCTCTCCAAGCGCACGGCAGTTTATGCGGTGGCGATCGGCCAGAAGTCGTCGGGGGCGGGTCTCGGGATCGATGCCGCGAGCGGAGCGACGCAGAATCTGGCGCAGATTCCGAACCTCGTGAATTCGAACTCCGACAAGCAGCTTGCCGTGATCGCGGGCATTCGCCACAACTTCTGATTGAAAAGCCGCGGCGCAGCATGATGCACCGCGGAAACGCGCAGCGCATACACGCTTCGCGCGACGCCCGCGCCGTTCGGCAGTAGAATGTTCGGGTCCGCTTTTCGTGTGAGCCCGCGCATGAAAGTTGCCTTGTTCGTCCCTTGCTTCATCGACGCGTTCTACCCCGAGGTGGCAATCGCCACACTGGAACTGCTGGAGCGTTTCGGCTGCGAGGTGGACTATCCGCTCGAACAAACCTGCTGCGGCCAGCCCATGGCCAACAGCGGTGCGCAGGCCGAGGCAGCCGGCGCGGAGCGGGTATTTGCGCGCGCGTTCGCGGGCTACGACTATATCGTCGGCCCGTCGGCGAGCTGCGTGAATCACGTGCGCGACCACTTCACCGCGATCGAGCAGACCGAGACCGTACGTAAGGTGCGCGAGAGCACCTATGAACTCGTCGAGTTTCTGCACGACGTGCTGGGCGCGCGCGAATTCCCCTGGGCCGAATTTCCCTGGCGCGTGGGTTTGCACAATAGCTGCAGCGCGCTGCGCCATTTGAAGGAAGCTTCGGTTTCGGAAATCGCGGGTCCGACGTTCTCGAAACCCCTCGCGCTGCTCGAACATGTGAAGGGCATCGAATTCGTGAAGCCGGCGCGCCCCGACGAATGCTGCGGCTTCGGCGGCACGTTCGCCGTGACCGAAGAGGCGGTGTCGGTGCGCATGGGCCAGGACAAGGTGGTCGATCACGTGAGCGCGGGCGCGCAATACATCGTTTCCGCCGACATGTCCTGCCTCATGCACCAGCAGGGCTGCGCCGAGCGCATGAGCGCGGACATCCGCTTCATCCACATTGCCCAGGTGCTCAACGGAGCGCGCGAATGAAGCGAGTCGAACACGCGAAGCTCGCCGGCACGTTTCTCTCGCGGCCGGAGCATGTCGCCTTCCACGACAAGCGTCTATGGGACTTGCGCTCGAAGCGCGACGCCCAGGCGCATGCCATTCCCGAGTGGGAAATGCTGCGCACGCTCGCCTCGCAAATCAAGGCGCATACGCTCTCGCATCTCGCCGACTACCTCGACCATTTCACGCGCACGGCGCAAGCCAATGGCGTGCAGGTCCATTTTGCGGATACGGCCGAGGAACACAACGAAATCGTTTATCGCATCCTGAGCGAGCGCGGTATGACGGCGCTCGTGAAGAGCAAGTCGATGCTCACCGACGAGTGCGAGATGCGTCCGTATCTGGAGTCGCGCGGCATTTCGGTGATGGAGACCGACCTTGGCGAGCGCATCCAGCAGCTCGACAAGCAGCCGCCCAGCCATATCGTCGTGCCCGCCGTGCACAAGCTGCGCGACGACGTGGCCGAAGTGTTCGGCCGCACCATCGGCACGGACCCGCACAACAACGACATTCACTATCTGGCGGAAAGCCAGCGCATGAATACGCGGCCGTGGTTCGTGCGCGAGAAAACGGCGGGCATGACCGGCTGCAATTTCGCGGTGGCGGAAACGGGCACGGTGGTGGTATGCACCAACGAGGGCAACGCGGACCTTTCCGCCAACGTGCCGCCGCTGCACATCGTCTCGATGGGCATCGAGAAGCTGATTCCGCGCCTTTCCGATCTCGGCGTATTCGTGCGCATGCTCTCGCGCAGCGCCCTCGGTTCGCCAATCACGCAATACACCTCGCATTTCCGCGCGCCGCGGCCCGGTGCGCAAATGCATTTCGTGCTCGTCGACAACGGCCGGGCCGAGCGGCTCGCCATGCCCGAGTTCTGGTATTCGCTCAAGTGCATTCGGTGCGGCGCGTGCATGAATACGTGTCCCGTGTACCGGCGCAGCGGCGGGCTTTCGTACGGCAGCACCTATGCGGGGCCGATCGGCGCGATCATCAATCCGACCTTCGACCTCAAACGCTTCAGCGCATTGCCGTTCGCCTCGACGCTCAACGGCAGCTGCACGAACGTGTGCCCGGTGAAGATCAATATTCACGAGCAGATCTACCAGTGGCGACAGGTCATCGCGGCACAGCACGAGGTGCCATTCGTGAAGCAGGAAGTGCTGAAGATGGCTGGCCGGTTGCTCGGCAGTCCGACGCTTTATCGCGGCACGGTGAAATCGCTCGAGGGCGCGTTGCGGCGCTTGCCCAACTTCATGCTCTACAACCCGCTCAATATCTGGGGCAAGCAGCGCGATCTGCCGCACGTGCCGCACACGACGTTCCATGCGTGGTACCGGAAAAACCGCAAGGGAGGCGGCGATGGCGGATCGTGAGGCGTTTCTCGCGCGCGTGCGCGCCGCGCAACCCGCGCACGAACCGTTGCCCGAGGTGCCGTTGTTCGAAGCGCCCGCCGGCGATCTGCGCGAGCGCTTTGGCGCCGCGCTCAAACTGATGGGCGGCAGCGACACGCAGGTGCAAAGCGGGGCCGAGGTGCGCGCCATGATCCTGCGCCGCTTTGGCAGCGAGGCGCGTATCGCGTCGGCCACGCCGGAGGTCCAGGGCACGCGCGAGATCAGCGCCGTCACGAAGCCGGCCTCGCTCGAAGACGTCGACGTGGGCGTGGTGCGCGCACGCTTCGGCGTGGCGGAAACGGGATCGCTATGGCTGAGCGAGTGCGAGTACGTGGTGAACGCGCTCGGCTATATCGTGCAGCATCTCGTGGTGCTGCTCGATCCCGCACAGCTGGTGGCGGGGCTGCAGGACGCGTACCGGCGCGACGATTTTCGCAGCGCGCGCTACGCGGCGCTCGTCACAGGGCCGTCCGCGACGGCCGATATCGAAGGTGTGTTGATCCAGGGGGCACAAGGGGTGAGGTCGTTGACGGTGGTGTGGCTGCCGGCGCCGTGACGGTTGCACGCCATGGTCATCCACGTCCTTCTCCTGAGCGGCTTTCTGCTGGCGAGCATCGCGCTCGTGCAGGCGGTGAGCCTGCGCTGGTCGATTTCCGAATCGGTGCTGCTCGCCGGGTGGGGTTTCACGCTGGGCGGCATCTACCTCGTGAGCGGCGAAGCCTGGCCCACGCTCGCCGCGAACTTCGTGATGCCCGCGCTTGCGCCTCGGCTGCCGCCCGAAGCTTACCTTTGGATCTTCCTTCCGCCGCTGCTGTTTCAGGCCGCGCTCAGCGTGAACGTGCGTGAGATGCTCGGCGACGCGGCGCCGATTCTGCTGCTTGCCGTGGTGGCCGTGTTCGTGGCGACCGGCATGGTGGGCGGCGCAGTCCGGCTCACGGGCCTCGGTCCGCTTGCCGACGGTCTCCTGCTCGGTGCGATGATCGCGACCACCGACCCTTCCGCCGTGCTCGCCGTGTTCCGCGAAGTGGGTGCACCCGAGCGGCTCGTGCGCCTCGTGGAAGGCGAGAGCCTGCTCAACGATGCGGCCGCCATTGCCATCGCCGGCGTGCTGATCGCCGCGATCACAGGAGACGCGGCCAATGTCTCGGCAACGGCCGCGCTGCGTGCGCTCGGCATCGCGCTCGGCGGCGGGCTGCTGGTCGGGGCGCTGGCCGGGCGCGCATTCGCGTGGCTCCTGCCGGCGCTGGGCGGCGAGGGCAAAGCCGAGATCTCGCTCAGTTTCGCGCTGCCGTATCCGCTCTATCTCCTCGCCGACCAGATGTTGCACGTCTCGGGCGTGGTGGCCGTGGTCGCGGCCGGGCTCGTCATCAGCGGGCTGGGGAGCACGCGCCTGTCGCCTGTGAACTGGAAGCATCTGCAACTGATCTGGGAACAGATCGCGGCCATGGCGGGCGCAGCGATTTTTCTGCTCGCGGCCATGCAGATTCCGGCCACGCTGCGTGATGCGCAATGGATCGATCTCGTCGCGCTCGCCGTCGTGGTGGTGGCGGCGTTCGCGGCGCGCGTCGTCGTGGTGTTCGGCATGCTGCCGCTACTGAGCCGCCTGCGGCTCACCGAGCCCGTGAGCGCGGCCTACAAGCTCGTGATTGCATGGGGTGGGCTGCGCGGCGCGGTGACGCTCGTGCTCGCGCTGGGCCTCGCGCAGGACACGGCGCTGCCCGATTCCACGCGCCGCTTCGTCGCGATCCTCGCGACGGGCTTCGTGCTCGTGAGCCTCATCGTGAACGGCACGTCGCTCAAGCTGCTGATCCGGCGGCTGCGCCTCGATCTGCTGTCGCCCCAGGAGCAGGCGCTGCAGCAAAAGGCGGTGCAGCTTTCGTCGATCGGCGTATCCGAGCGCGTGCATATGGCGGCACGCACCTTTCACATTCCCGATGCGATCGCCGACCAGGCCTGCCATACGTTCCGGCGCAGCGTGGACATCAGCGCGACGGCATTCGATTTCGAGGCGGCGCTCTCGGACCGCGAGCGTCTCGTCATCGGCCTCGTGACGCTCGCGGCGAAGGAGCGCGACCTCATTCCGCAGTATGGCAGCGGCATCATTACGATCCGCAATCTGGACGCCATGATGCGCAACACCGATGCCATGATCGAAGAGGCGCGCGTGGGCGGGCGGCTTGGTTATCAGCGCGCGGCCGCAAAAATACTGGCCGACACGATCGAGATGCGCGTCGCGCGCCTGCTTTATCGCTGGCTGCGCGTGCGGCAGCCGTACGGCGACGCGCTCGCCGATCGTTTCGAACTCCTGATGTGTCGCCGCGTGGTGCTGCATCAGCTGATCGTCTTCAACGACCGCAGCCTCACGCCGCTGCTGGGCGAGCGTCTCGCGGCGCTGCTCAAGACGATCCTCAAGGCGCGCATCGCGACCGCCGAGCATGGGCTCGCGGACGTGCGCCGTTGCTTCGGCCAGGCTTCGGACGTGCTCGAGCGGCGCATGCTGCTGCTCTACGCGCTGCGTGAAGGGCGCGAACGCGTGCAGGCCATGTACGAGGACCGCTCGATCTCGAAGGAGATCTACGATTCGATCCGGCGCGAGCTGGACGCCGCGTGGAAGCTCGCCGTGCCGCGGGCGCATCCGGACCTCGTGCCGGGCGAGACGCACGCGAAGGAGATTCATACGCGCATCGACGCATTGAGCGTTGGCGGCGCCGATGCGCATGCGCAGCCCCCAGCACCCATAGCGCCGCACACCGACACCGTCGCGCCGATGGAAAACGCCGCAGCCGGGGAGCGCAGGCCGTCGCCATGACCGAAATCCAGTCGGCGCTGCTCGTGTTCGCGCTGCTGCTCGGCGGTACGGGCCTCGGCGTGCTGCTGCGGCCGTTATTGCCCGAGGAGCATCGCAAGCATGAAACCGTGCAGCTCGTGCAACTCGTGATCGGTATGCTGGTGACGTTTGCGGCGCTCGTGCTGAGCCTGCTCACCGCGTCCGCGAAATCGAGCTTCGATACGGCGACCAACGACATGCGCGCCTACGCCGCCGACCTGATTCAGCTCGATCAACGCCTGCGCGAATACGGTCCCGACGCGGCCGCGGCGCGCACCTTGCTGCGCGCGTATACGGCAAGCGCCATCGCCTCGACCTGGGCGCAGGAAAAGCCGCCGCCGGGAAACTACTATCCACACGATCCGGGCGTCGGCAATGACGAACTCGAAAGCCGGCCGCTCGGCGCGCTGCTCAACTCAGTCGGGCACGAAATCGAAATGCTCGCGCCACGCGACGCCTATCACCAGGCGCTCGTGGGCCCGCTCTCACAGATGTTCGACCGCGTGACCGATACGCGGTGGCGTCTGATCGAAGAGGCGCATGGCACGATTTCGCGGCCGTTCTTCACGATGCTCGCGCTCTGGCTGATTCTGATCTTCCTGAGCTTCGGGCTCGTCGCGCCGCATAACGCGCTGGCGATCGTGCTGATCTTCCTTGGTGCGGTGTCGATTTCGTCGGCCGTCTACGTGATCGCCGACCTCGATACGCCGTTCACGGGACAACTCGTGGTGCCGAGCGATTCGATGCGCGATGCGCTCGCGCACATGAACGCGTCGGCCACGTAGCGACGCGAGCGAGTCATTGCGCTAGACTCGCGCGACGTGACGCGTACAGGAAAGGAGGTTTGCAATGTTGCGCAAGACGCTCAATGCTTCGCGGCTGCAGGAGGAAGTGCATCGGCGCATCCACAAGCTGCAGGAGGTGGTCGAAGACGGCGTGAAGATCGGCGTGCCGCGCCCGCAGTTGCAGGAGCCCGACCGCAGCGGCTGCAACTGGACGATGCAGCACTTTCACAACGCGGCTGGCTTCGAAGCGAGCGTGGCGCGCGTGCTGGAGCAGGTGCAGGCCGAGTACAACCTCGCGCAGGCAAAGGATGAAGCCGTGGAGGACGATGTCGGCCAGCAGGCCGGCACGTGCGATCCGTTCGGGGGAGCGAAGCGCGCCGGCGCTGAGAATCCATTTGGCGGATCGAAACCCGCGCAGGCCGCGAACCCGTTTGGAGTGGCGGGGCCGTCGGGCAAGCAGGATCCTTTCGGCGATACTGCGCCCGCGAGTGAAGATGCGCCGCCTGCGAAGGGCAAACGCCCCGCGAATCCGTTCGGCGATTGACGGATGCGCTGCGCGCCGCCCAACTTAGAGCAGCGCGCGTCACGCCATTGTCAGCTTTCTTCCGCTGCGGCCTTGCTGCGCGCGCGACGCGCGCGCGACGGCGCCTTCCTGGCAGCGGGCTCAGCCGGCGCTGCTGCCGGGCTCGCCGGTTCGTCAACGGAACTGGCCGGTGTTTCTGCCGCTTTCTTCGCTGTCTTCTTGCGCGCGGGGCTCTTGCGAGCTGCCGTCTTGCGCGCTCGCGCGGGGGCGGGCGCGGTGGGTTCGACATCGGCGGCCGGTTCGGGCGCCGCATGCGCCTCGTAGGCCTCTTGCGGCGAATGGGTCCTCTCGTTCGCGTCGAACGGCTCGACGGAGAAGGGCGGCGCGGCTTCGTACCGATGCGCTGCTTGCGCGAGCGCCTCGACCGGCTCGAACGGAATTTCGCCTTGCGCCTCGACCGGTTGCTCGACTGCGGTTTCGCGCACGTCCGCCGCGCCGCCTCCGCGGCCATTGCGACGGCCCTTGCGCCTGCCGCGCGGCTCCTCGGCACGCGCCGCCGTGCTTTCCGGCGCTGACACGCTGGCGGCGGCAGCCGCGAGCGGGGGCGGGTTCAGCCGCGACACCCAGGTCCCCGACTTGTCGTCGCGGCCCACTTCGAGCAGCCCGCGCGACTGCGCCTCTTCGAGCAGATTGCCGAATGCGCGAAAGCCGTAGCGCGTTTCGTTGAAGTCGGGCCGCCGGCGCTTGATGGCGCTCTTGAGCACCGAAGCCCAGATCTTGCCGCTTTCGCCACGCTCGAGCACGAGCGCGTCGAGCGTTTCGATCGCAAAGGCCACGGCCTTCGACTTGCGCTCGTCGCCGTCCTGCTTCGGCTGTCGTTCGTCGCCGCCCTGGCGTTTCGCACCGCCGCCGTCCTTGTTCTTGCCCCTGCCGTGCGTGTGCTGTTCGCGCTCGAGTTCGCGCACCAGGTCGTCGTAGAAGATGAATTCGTCGCAATTGGCGACGAGCAGGTCGGAGGTGGAGTGCTTCACACCCACGCCGATCACCTTCTTGGCGTTCTCGCGCAGCTTCGAGACGAGCGGCGAAAAGTCGGAGTCGCCGCTCACGATCACGAACGTGTCCACGTGCGACTTCGTATAGCAGAGATCGAGCGCGTCCACGACGAGGCGGATATCGGCCGAATTCTTGCCCGACTGGCGCACGTGGGGAATTTCGATCAGCTCGAAGCTCGCCTCGTGCATCGCGGCCTTGAAGCCCTTGTAGCGCTCCCAGTCGCAATAGGCCTTCTTCACGACGATGCTGCCCTTGAGCAAGAGCCGTTCCAGCACGGGCTTGATATCGAAGCGGTCGATCTTCGCGTCGCGCACGCCGAGCGCGACGTTCTCGAAGTCGCAGAACACCGCCATGCTGATGTTTTCCTGGGGGGAAGCCATGTGATTGATTCGTTCCATCTACGGTGTGAATTCACATGATAGCCGGTTGCATCGCGGCGGGCCGGGAATCGCGATAGCGGCGCCTCACCCCGTGCGGCATGTGTTTGTGTGCGCAAGCATGATTATTTTGAACGACTTTCGAACGTGGAGCCGTAAAACGCAGTCATTTTATGTTTACCCAACAACTTCTTAACAAGCGTGTAACACAACTTTCATAAGCTTTCCGCGAGTCAAAATCCGTCGGGTGTGTCCGACTTATAACGAGGGACGGTTGTGAAGAAAATAAAGTCGCGCAGGGGTGCGCTCGCGATGCTGGCGAGCATCGGCGTATTGGCGGGGTTATCTGGTTGCGGAAGCAACGGCTCAGATGGCGGACCGAAGGTCACCGGTCAGGTGCTCGGCAGCTATATCCAGAATGCGGCAGTCTGCCTGGATGTGAACAACAACGGCAGGTGCGACCAGGGCGAGCCGGTCGCGCGCTCGGATGCCCAGGGCAAGTTCTCGATCTCCGATACGAGCAAGGGGTCGTGGAAGTACATCGTGGCCGACCTGAGCGGCGCAACGGAGAACGACGCATCGGGCAAGAACATGGGCACGGCGTTCAACAGCACGGCTACGTTCCGTTCGCCGCGTGGCGTCGGTTCCGTCAGCGCGATCACGACGCAGCTCTCGCAACTGATTGACAGCGGCCTGTCGCAGTCGGATGCTCAAACGCAACTGGCGAACAAGATCGGCACGACGCCGGACGCCCTGCTGGGCGACTTCAATACCAACGGCAACAACGTGGTGAAGGCCGCGAGCGATCAGTACATTGCAACCGTCGTTTCGAGCAAGGCGATCAAGCACGTCTGGGTTATCGTGCTCGAAAACAAGAGCGCGGAATCGACGTACGGCACGACGGCCTCGGATTCGAACCAGGACCCGTACCTGAAATCGCTGATGCCGCAGGGCACGTTCCTTTCGAACTACTACGGCACCGGCCACGTTTCGCTGGACAATTACATATCGATGGTGTCGGGTCAGCCGTCGACGCACGACACCGAAACGGACTGCTTCCAGCTGTGGTCCGATATCGTGGATGCCGGCAACGACTCGGCGAACCCCAAGGTTCTCAAGGCAGGTACGGACGCAAACGGCCACGCGAGCGGCGGCTGCGTGTTCCCGGCCCGCGTGCAGCATATTGGCAACCAGATGGAACAGGCCAAGCTCACGTGGCGCAGCTACAACGAGGACATGGGCAACGACCTGAACCGTGACGGCACGAGAACCTGTTCGTTCCCGCGCCGTACCGCGCAGCTTGCGGGCTCGGACCCGGCGAAGGCTGTGGACGGCACACAGGCCGCGCAGGCGCCTTCGGCTTCGGGTGACGTGGCAGGCGATGAGTACGCAACGCGTCACAATCCGTTCCCGTATTTCCATTCGACCATCGATGATCTGGCCAACTGCGACGCGCACGTGGTCAACCTGCAAGACAACCTGGCAACGGATCTTCAGTCGATTGCCACTACGCCGAACTTCTCCTTCATCACGCCGAACCTGTGTAACGACGGCCATGATGGTGACGGTACGGGCGCGGCGGGCAAGGGCTGCAAAAACGGTCAGCCTGGCGGTTTGGCTTCGATCGACGCGTTCCTGAAGAACACGATCCCGTTGATTCAGGCTTCGCCCGCCTACAAGCAGGACGGCCTGATCATCATCACGACGGACGAAGGCGTCGTGACCGGACTGACGCCGACAACGTCGCTCAGCGCAGATGGCACGACGCTTTCCCTGCTGGAGCCGGAAATGGGCAACCAGTGCCCGGGCTGCAACCAGCAAACGGGTCCGAACGTGACGCGTCCGGAACAGGTCACGATGTCCACGCTGCCGGTGGCTCAAGCAGCCCTGCTCGGTATCAACCCGGCGACGCTGCCTGCATCCGTGCGCAGCGTGTCGATTGCGTTGAACTACCTCGGAGTCGGTGGCGATCAGATCGGTACGCTTCTGCTGTCGCCGTTCATCAAGGGCGGTCACGTGGATGGTACGGGCTACAACCACTACGCGCTGCTGCGTTCGCTCGAAGACAACTTCGGCATCGGCTCGTATCTCGGCTACGCAGATGATGCATCGCTCAAGCCGATCTTCACATCGGCCAACATCGATAACCGCTAATCCGTAGCGGTCTCACAAGAACTTTGTTGTCCTGGCCCGGTTCTCGGCTCGAACCGGGCTCTTTTCTTGATCCGTCATGCGCCAATTTCCTCTAAGGGCTGTTCTCACAACGGCCCTTTGCATTTGCCTGCTTTGCGCATGCGACCAACATGCACCGGACGCTCAGGCAGCCGCGGTCAAAGCACCTGCGCCTGATCTGGCAGCCATCGGCAAGGCAGCGTTCTTCGATCCGTCGCTGTCGGCTTCCGGCAAGCAGTCATGCGCCTCCTGTCACAGCCCTGAGAATGCCTATGGGCCGCCGAACGGTCTGGCAGTCCAGTTGGGTGGTCCAAACCTCGATCGAGCCGGACTGCGCTCGGCGCCGTCGCTGCGCTATCTGCGTGCTGTGCCTTACTGGACGTTCACGCAGGCAAATAGCCTGAAAGAGCGTCTCGAGGACGGCGATAATCAGCCCAGCGGCGGATACACCTGGGATGGACGCTACAACTCCCCCGCGGATCAGGCTGCATTTCCCCTGCTCAATCCGGATGAAATGGCAAACAGCAGCGCGGATGACGTGGCGCAGAAGCTGAGCAAAAGCGCCTACGCACAGCAGTTCCGCGAAGCATTCGGTCAGGACATTTTCTCGCGGCCGACGCAGGCGCTGGCGGACCTCGGAAAGGTATTGCAGGCATTCCAGTTCAACGATCCGTCGTTCGCGCCGTACTCCAGCAAATTCGACCGGGTGCTCGACGGCAAGGAGCATTTCACGCCACAGGAAGCGCACGGATTGGCGCTGTTCAGCGACCCGGACAAGGGCAACTGTGCAAGCTGTCACCCGATCAACAAAGGCGCTCACGGCGCGCATCCGGCATTGACGGATTACAACTTTCAGACGCTGGGTGTGCCGCGCAACATGGAAATTCCGGCCAACCGCGATCCGAACTTCTTCGATATGGGGTTATGTGGGCCGCTGCGTCAAGACGAGGCGAAGCAGCAGAAGTGGTTCTGCGGGATGTTCCGCACGCCCACGCTTCGCAACGTCGCCACGCGACGCGTCTTCTTTCACAATGGCATGTACCATACGCTGGAAGATTCGTTACGCTTCTATGTCGAGCGCGACACGAACCCGGAGAAGTGGTATTCGAAAGACGCGCACGGCCACGTCATGAAGTTTGACGACCTGCCGAAGAATCTGCGCAGTAATGTGGATACCAGGACGGAGCCGCTGACGAATCACCTGGGCGGCAAACCGGTCTGGTCAGACTCGGATATCCGCGACGTAATGGCGTTCCTGGATACCCTCACCGACGCGGACGCAAAGACGGTGGCTCGCTAACGTCGTTCAGAAAAAGGAAAAACCCGGTCAGTTTTGAACCGGGTTTTTTATGCGCTGACGAAGCGTTAAGCGCTGCTCGCCACGTAGCCGAGGAGGGCGCTCACGGCGTCCGCTTCGCGGCGTACGGCGCGACCGTTCGGGCCCTCGGGCGTGGCGTCGAAGCCGCCGGTGGCGCCCAGCGCCGTGAGCACGCCGCAGAGCTTGCCGGTGTGATCGAAGAGCGGCGCCGAAACGGCGCTGATGCCCTTGAGATTCGTGTCGCGCACGCTCGCGCAGCGTGCTTGCTGCACGTCGCGCCGCAGCGTGCCGATCGGATCGCTTGCACTCAGTTGAGCGCGCAACGAAGCATCGGCGTGGGCGAGTTCTTCTTCAGCTTGCGCGAGCACGCGCGTGTCGTCGAGCAGGCCGAGAAACACGCGGCCCGTGGACGACCATAGCAGCGACATCACCGAGCCCACCCGCACGTTGACGGTCACGGGCAGCCCCGGTTCCTCGAAACGGATGATCGTGGGTCCCTTGTTGCCCATCACCGCGACGAACGACGTCACTTCGAGCGTCTCGCGCAGGCGCACGAGCGCGGGCTCCGCAATGCGCACCGGATCGGCCTGACGCATGGCGGCCACGCCGATCATCATCGCCTCGACGCCGAGCCGATACTGCTGGGTGGCGGTGTCCTGCGCGACCAGGCCTTCCTCGATCAGGCTCACGAGATAGCGATGCACCTTTGCGGGACTCTCGCCCACGCAAGCGGCGAGACCCGAGAGGCTCGCGCGGCCGCCCAGGCGCGCGAGACCCTTGAGCACGGCCATGCCGGTTTGCGCGGATTGCACGCGCTGGCGGCGCTCTCGCGGCGCGGCTACGGCCCTCGTCTCTTGCGCGACTTTGGGCGACGTCGAAGCGTCGGCCACTTTGGCCGTGGTGCGACGGGGAGTGGTTTTCCTGCTTTCCATACTGGACGGGACGCTGGGATATCGGTTGGGTTCACGCGGATTTTAGGGCGCGTAGGGGCGGCATAGTGCCTGCTGACCTTGCACGTTAACCCCTATCTCGTAATTACGCAACGCGTACTAGAGTTACGCAAAACGTAATGCACGCAGGATGCAGGAGAGGCATATGAGCGAGACACCTTCCCCACCGACGGGCCGCTGCCCGTTTCCCCACGCCGCGAACCGGACGTCGGCCGCCACGTCGCGCTGCCCGGTCAGTCCCAATGCCGCAGCATTCGACCCCTTCAGCGACGGCTACCAGCAGGACCCGCCCGAGTACGTGCGCTGGGCGCGCGAGCAGGAACCCGTGTTCTACAGCCCGCAGCTTGGCTACTGGGTGGTCACGCGCTACGACGACATCAAGGCGATCTTTCGCGACAACCTCACGTTCTCGCCCTCCATTGCGCTCGAAAAG
This sequence comes from Paraburkholderia sp. BR10936, assembly GCF_040965735.1. Lineage (NCBI taxonomy): Bacteria > Pseudomonadati > Pseudomonadota > Betaproteobacteria > Burkholderiales > Burkholderiaceae > Paraburkholderia > Paraburkholderia sp. BR10936. Next base: position 43,209 of record NZ_JBFRCM010000001.1, on the reverse strand, counting down.
ATCACGCCCACCGGTCCCGAGGCGAACGCGGTGCTGGACTCGTACGGCTACGCCATGAACCGAACGCTCGTGAACGAGGACGAGCCTGCCCACATGCCGCGCCGCCGCGCGCTGATGGAGCCGTTCACGCCCGAACATCTCAAGCACCACGAACCGATGGTGCGGCGCCTCACGCGCGAGTACGTGGACCGTTTCATCGACGCAGGGCGTGCCGACCTCGTGGACCAGATGCTCTGGGAAGTGCCACTCACCGTGGCGTTGCATTTTCTGGGCGTGCCCGAGGAGGACATGGACCTGCTGCGCAAGTATTCGATTGCGCACACGGTCAATACGTGGGGCCGGCCGCGCCCCGACGAGCAGGTCGAGGTCGCGCACGCGGTGGGCAACTTCTGGCGGTTCGCGGGCAAGGTGCTGGACAAGATGCGCCAGAATCCGGACGGCCCGGGCTGGATGCAATACGGTATTCGCAAGCAGAAGACACATCCCGAAGTCGTCACGGACTCCTATCTGCATTCGATGATGATGGCCGGCATCGTGGCCGCGCACGAGACCACGGCCAACGCCACGGCGAACGCGATGAAGCTGCTGCTGCAGCACCCGCATGCGTGGCGCGAGATCTGCGAGGACCCGAGCCTCATTCCGAACGCGGTGGAGGAGTGCTTGCGCCACAACGGCTCGGTAGCGGCCTGGCGGCGCCTCGCAACAAAAGACGTGCAAATCGGCGGCATCGACGTTCCGGCGGGTTCGAAGCTGCTCATCGTGACGTCCTCGGCGAATCATGACGAGCGCCATTTCGCCGATGCCGACCTGTTCGATATTCGCCGCGACAACGCGAGCGACCACGTCACGTTCGGCTATGGCTCGCACCAGTGCATGGGCAAGAACCTCGCGCGTATGGAGATGCAGATCTTCCTCGAAGAATTCACGCGCCGCTTGCCGCACATGCGTCTGGCCGAGCAGACGTTCACGTATGTGCCCAACACGTCGTTCCGGGGTCCTGAGCATGTCTTCGTGGAATGGGACCCCGCGCAAAACCCGGAGCGCGCGAATCCGGCGCTGCTCGGCGCGCACGTGGCGGTGCGCATTGGCGAGCCGTCGGCGCACGCGCTTTCGCGGCCTGTGGTGGTCGAGCGTGTGGACGCCGTGGCAGAAGGCGTCGTCCGTGTGCGCCTCGTCGCGCCGGAGGGCGGCGCGCTGCCGCGCTGGGCGGCGGGTGCGCATATCGACGTGGAGTGCGGCGACACCGGCATCTCGCGCCAGTACTCGCTGTGCTCGGACCCCGCCGACACGGGCGCGTTCGAGATCGCCGTGCTACGCGAAATGCAAAGCCGCGGCGGTTCGGCCTGGGTGCACGACACGTTGCACGCAGGCATGCGCCTGAAGATACGCGGCCCGCGCAACCACTTCCGGCTCGACGAAGAGGGGCGGCGCGCGATCTTCATTGCGGGCGGCATCGGCATCACGCCGGTAAGCGCCATGGCGCGCCGCGCGCGCGAACTGGGCATCGACTACGAATTGCACTATAGCGGGCGCTCGCGCAGGACGATGGCGCTCGTCGACGAACTCGCGCAGCTGCACGGCGAGCGCCTGCATCTGCACGTTTCGGACGAAGACTCGCGCAACGATTTTGCCGCGCTGTACGTCGACGAGCATACGCGCGTCTACGCGTGCGGACCGGCGCGCATGCTCGAAGCACTCGAAGCGTGCAGCGAGGCGTGGCCCGAGGATGCACTGCGCGTGGAGCATTTCGCGGCGACCGGCGGCAAGCTCGACCCCTCGCGGGAGCAGGCGTTCGAAGTCGAGCTGAAAGACTCAGGGCTCGTACTCAACGTGGGCGCCGACCAGACCGTGCTCGACGCGCTGCGCCGCGCGAACATCGACGTGCAAAGCGATTGCGAAGAAGGCTTGTGCGGCTCGTGCGAGGTGCGCGTGCTGGCGGGCGAGATCGACCATCGCGACGTAGTGCTCACGCGCGCCGAACGCGACACGCAAACCCGCATGATGACCTGTTGCTCGCGAGCGAAAAGCGGGCGATTGGTACTCGAACTTTAATCGCCGTAGAGCGATCGAGACGACAAAACAATATTGGAGACATTGCATGAACAAGGCGGTGGAGGTTACCGGCATCATCGACGAAAGCCGGTTCGGGCCGTATCAGCTCCTCGTGGTCACGCTCTGCGCATTGTGCCTCGTGATGGACGGCTTCGATGTGCAGGCGATGGGCTACGTGGCGCCGGTCGTGATCCGCGAGTGGGGCATCGCGAAGGAGACGCTCTCGCCGGTGTTCGGTGCGGGCCTCTTTGGCATGCTGGTGGGCTCGCTCACGTTCAGCACGCTCGCCGACAAGATCGGCCGCCGCCCGGTGTTGATCGGCGCGACGCTGTTCTTTTCCGCGTGCATGGTCGCGACGGGCTTCGCGCATTCGATCGCGCAACTGGTGGCCTGGCGCTTCGTCGCGGGGCTGGGTCTCGGCTGCATCATGCCGAACGCGATGGCGCTCGCGGGCGAGTACAGCCCGCGCCGCATGCGCGTCACGCTCATGATGATCGTCTCGTGCGGCTTCACGCTGGGCGGCGTGGTGGGTGGCCTGATTACCGCGGCGCTGATCCCCGCGTTCGGGTGGCGCGCCGTGTTCTTCGTGGGCGGCGCGATTCCGCTCGTGCTCGGCGTGCTGATGTGGCTCGCCTTGCCCGAGTCGATCCAGTTCCTCCTGTTTCGCGGCCGTGGTGAGCGCACGCAGGCGCGCGTGCGCCGCAATCTGTCCCGCGTGGCCCCTGCGCTCGCGTTGCCGGCCGGCGTGCAGTTCACGAGCGTGGAAACGCGCTCGCGCGGCGTGCCGTTCGTCGAGCTGTTCAAGGAAGGGCGCGCGCGGGTGACCGTGCTGCTGTGGGTCGTGAACTTCTCGAACCTGCTCGCCATGTATTTCCTCTCGAACTGGCTGCCGACCGTGATCCGCGACGCCGGCTATTCGACCCGGACCGCCGTGTTCGCCGGCACGGCGTTGTGGGGCGGCGGTGTGATCGGCACGCTGCTGCTCGGGCGCATCATCGACCTTGCGGGCTTCACGCGCGTGCTCGCCACGACGTTCCTGATCGCCATCGTCTCGACGGCCGCCATCGGCAATCCCGCTGTGATGGTCTCCGTGGCCGCGATCTTCGTGGCGATCTTCGTGACGGGCTTTACGATCATCGGCGGCCAGCCCGCGCTCAACGCGCTCGCCGCGACCTACTATCCGACCTCGCTGCGCTCGACCGGCATCGGCTGGAGCCTCGGCGTGGGGCGTATCGGCTCGGTCGTCGGCCCGGTGCTGGGCGGCGCGCTCCTGCACCTGCAGTGGTCGTCGTCGGCGCTCTTTCTCGCGGCGGCCGTGCCGGCCTGTGTGTCGCTCGCGGGCATCGTGGCGATTCATCGGGCGAATAGCGCTTCCAGGGGCACGATGGGAGGCGAGCGTGCGGCGGCGCAGATGGAGTGACTGGCGGCAGCGCCTGCGCAGGGCCGCACCGGCGCCTCGCACGCGTCACCCACGAGGGCTGAGCGCCCGCCGAGCACGCTCCCGGTCGAGAAGATAATCGCCTCGAAGCCCCGGCCATCGGGGTGAATTCCGACTTCTCGGCAGACGAATGCCGGCTTTATCGAAAACGAATTGTTGGCAGGCCGCGCCTGAACCACACTGATACCTGTCGCGATGCGGCGTGCCACGGCGCGCCGTACGCAGTCAAAGAGCAACGACGGGAGGTGACAGTGGTGAGGCGAGCGGCGCGCAAGATCAGCGATATCGCGCGGCATTGGGCGCAGGCGTCGCCCGAAGCCGTGGCGATACGCGAAGAAGCAAAGGTGACGAGCTTCGGGCAGCTCTGGAGCGACGTGGGGCAGGCGCAGCGGTTTTTGCGCGAGCAGGGCGTAGACGTGGGTGACCGCGTGCTCGTCGTGGCCGAAAACTGCGCGGCCGTGGTGACGCTGCTGTTCGCGCTATCCGAAATCGGCGCGTGGCCGGCCGTGGTCAATGCGCGGCTCTCGGAACGAGAGATCGAGACGATTCGCGCCCATTGCGGGCCGCGTCTCATGCTGTTTACGCATGGTGCTTCGCCCGACGCGCTGCGTCATGGCGTGCGCTATCGCGCGCGCGAGATCGCGCCCGCCGGGCTCGGTCCGCTGATGATGGCCGCGCCCGATCTCAACGCCGTGCGTGAGGCCGAAGCGCTCGCGCACGAGGTCGCGGTGCTCATCTACACGTCGGGCACGACGGGCCAGCCCAAGGGCGTGATGGCCACGCATCGCGGCCTGCTGCATTTCGCGCATGTCTCGGCGACATCGCGCGACATGACACAGGCGGACTGCGCGTACGCGGTCATGCCGATGTCGCATATTTTCGGACTCGCCACGCTGCTGCTCGCCACCTTCGAGGCGGGCGCGAGCCTGCATCTGGCCGCGCGCTTTTCGGCCGAGGAGGTCGTGAAAGCGCTCGCCGCCTCCGAAATCTCCATCCTGCAGGGGGTGCCGACGCTCTTCACGCGCATCGTCGCCTATGTGCGCGAGCACGGCGGCACGGTACATGCGCCCCGTTTGCGCTACCTGTACACGGGCGGAGGTCCGCTCGATCCCACGCTCAAGCAGCAGGTCGAAGCGCTCTTCGGCATGCCGCTGCATCACGGCTACGGCATGACTGAGTACGCGGGCTCGCTATTCATCACACGCATGGACCGTCCGCGCAAGGACGTGTCTTCGGGCGAGATCGTCGAGGGTGCCGAGTTGCGCGTGGTCGGGCCCGACGGTCACGATGTGCCGCGCGGCGAAGCGGGCGAGTTGTGGGTGCGCGGTCCCGGCGTCATGCACGGTTACTACCGCGAGCCGGGCCTGACCGCCGAAGTGCTCGATGCGGAAGGCTGGCTCAAGACCGGCGACCTCGGCCGGCTGGACGCGGACGGCGCGCTCTTCATCGTGGGCCGCTCGAAAGATCTCATCATCCGTTCGGGCTTCAACGTGTATCCCATCGAAGTCGAGTCGGTCATCAACACCTACGCAGCGGTGCGCCAGAGCGCCGTGGTGGGGCGGCGCGACGCCGAAGGCAACGAGGAAGTCGTGGCGTTCGTGGAAGCGAAGGACGGCGCGACGATCGACACGGCCGATCTCGCCCATTATCTGAGCGAGCGGCTCTCGGCCTATAAGCGCCCCTCGGAAATCGTGACCATCGACATGATTCCGACCACGGCCAGCGGCAAGCTGCAAAAGCAGCCACTGCGCGAAATGGCCAAACGCGCCGTGCGCGCTCACTGAGCATTCCTGTTTTTGTCATCCTCACGGGCGGCGTCGTGCCGCCCGATCAACGATTGCAGGGCATACACCATGATTCGCGACCAGGAAACGATGAACGTTCTGCTCGACAACGTCGCGCGCTTCGTGCGCGAGCGTCTCGTGCCGAACGAAGAGCGCGTGGCCGAAACCGATGAAATTCCGGCCGATATCGTCGATGACATGAAGGCCATGGGCCTCTTTGGCCTGACCATCCCGGAGCAGTACGGCGGGCTCGATCTCACGATGGAAGAAGAAGTGCTCGTGATGTTCGAACTCGGCAAGACTTCGCCCGCGTTTCGCTCGATCATCGGCACGACGGTAGGTATCGGCTCGCAGGGCATCGTGATCGACGGCACCGACGAGCAAAAGGCAACATGGCTGCCGAAGCTTGCGAGCGGCGAGATCATCGCGAGCTTCGCGCTCACGGAGCCGGGCGCGGGCTCGGACGCCGCCTCCATCAAGACGCGCGCCGAGCGGCGCGGCGACCACTACGTGGTGAACGGCACCAAGCGCTTCATCACGAACGCGCCGCAGGCCGGCATGTTTACGCTGATGGCGCGCACCAATCCCGACGAGCCGCGCGCGGGCGGCATCACCTCGTTCATCGTCGACGCAAAAACGCCCGGCATCAGCTTCGGCAAGCGCGACAAGAAGATGGGCCAGCGCGGCGCGCATACCTGCGACGTCATCTTCGAGGACGTGAAGGTGCCCGCGAAAAACATCATCGGCGGCAAAGAAGGTGTGGGCTTCAAGACCGCGATGAAGGTGCTCGACAAGGGGCGTATTCATATCGCGGCGATCTGCGTGGGCGTGGCGCAGCGCATGCTCGACGACGCGCTGCGCTACGCGATGGAGCGCGAGCAGTTCGGCGAGAAGATCGCCGAGTTCCAGCTCGTGCAGGCCATGCTCGCCGATAGCCAGACCGAACTCTACGCGGCGCGCTGCATGGTGCTCGACGCGGCGCGCCGCCGCGATGCCGGCCAGAACGTGAGCACCGAGGCCGCGTGCGCGAAGCTCTTCGCATCCGAAATGTGCGGGCGGGTGGCAGACCGCGCGGTGCAGATTTTCGGCGGCGCGGGCTATATGTCCGACTATGGCATCGAGCGTTTCTACCGCGATGTGCGCATCTTCCGCATCTACGAAGGCACCAGCCAGATCCAGCAGATCGTCATTGCGCGCAATATGATTCGGGCGGCCGGCGGGCGCTAGTCGAGAGGGGCGGCGCGCAGCACGCGCGCCGCGTCATGGGGCTATTCGAGGCGGCCGATGCCGTCGGCCACCAGCAGATCGACGAGCTTGCGCGCGAACAGCGGCAGCGCATCGCGGTCGGTCATGCAGATCTGCAGTTTGCGCACGGCCCACTCGTCGGTGAGCGGTACGATCTTGAGCGACATGGTTTGCGCGTGGCGGCGCGCCGTACCTTCGGGCAGCACGCCGATGCCGATGTTCGCCTCGATCATGCGGCACGCGGCTTCGAAATTGCCGATCTGGATGCGCCAGCGTATCGTGCGTTGCAGATCCGATGAGGCGCGCTTGAGAAACGAGAAAATCGCGCTCTCGTCGGGCGGCCCGATGAAGTCGTAGTCGAGCGTATCGGCAAACGCCATCTCGCTCGCTTGCGAAAGCGGGTGGCTGAGCGCGGTGACGAGCACGAGCCGGTCGCGCCGGTAGGGCAGCACCTGCAGTCCCTCGGTGCGCACATTGCCGGCCACGATGCCGATATCGATCGTGCCGTCCTGCACGGCGCGGACGATATCGGGCGAAAGGCGCTCGTGAATGTCCACGTACACGTCGGGATGATTGATCAGGTAGGTGCGCAGCACGGCAGGCAGGAACTCGCTCATCGCCGTGGTGTTCGCAAACACGCGCACATGGCCCTTCACCCCCTGCGAATATTCCTGCAAGTCTCCCGTGAGTTGCTCGAGTTGCTTGAGCACGCGGCGCGCGTGGGCGAGCAGCGTCTCGCCGGGGCCCGTTAGCGTGACCCCCTGGCTCGTGCGGCTCAAGAGCTTCACGCCCACCTGTTCTTCGAGATTCTTGATACGCGTGCTCGCCGCGGGCAGCGACAGGTGCGCGCGTTCCGCGCCGCGCGTGAGGCTGCTCGCCTCGGCTACGTGGGTGAAGAGCTTCAGGTCGACGAGATCGAAATGCATGGGTTGACTTGCCGTGACTCCAATGTCCGTCAGCTCGTTCGTTAGAGGGATGCGAAAAACATGAGGGGCGAGCAGACTCCAGCCATTATTGCGCCGCGGCGCAACGCACGCCATTAGCGATAGTACGGGTTAATCCTGGCCGAAACAGGCGTTCGGCATATCCAAATTGTGCCGCTTTGGCCGATGCGTCAAGCTGCAACACGAACGGCACAGCTTGCCGCATCACGATTCAAATCGAATGAATGCCCGGCGCAACGCGGGCTGGAGGAGCGAAAACGATGACGACGCAACGAATGCTGGACGGCAAGGTCGTGATGGTGACAGGATCGGGCGGCGGCATTGGCCGCGATATCGCGCTCATGATGGCGCGCCACGGCGCGAAAGTCGTGGTGAACGACGTGGGCGCCACGCTCACCGGCGAGGGCCATAACGACGGCCCCGCGCAAGCCGTGGTGAACGAGATCACGGCGTTCGACGGCCAGGCCACGGCGAACACCGACAGCGTGGCCGACGCCGCCGGCGCCGCCCGCATCGTGCAGAACGCGCTGGACGTGTTCGGCCGTATCGATTGCGTGGTGAACAACGCCGGCATCCTGCGCGACCGCTTTTTCCACAAGATGAGCGAAGAAGAGTGGGACGCCGTGCTCAAGGTTCACCTCTACGGCTCTTACTACGTTTCGCGCGCCGCCGCCGACCACTTCAAGGAGCAGCGCAGTGGGGCGTTCGTGCATATGACGTCCACGTCCGGGCTGATCGGCAATCTCGCGCAGGCCAACTATAGCGCCGCGAAGCTCGGCATTGCGGGCCTGTCGAAATCCATCGCGCTCGACCTGGAAAAGTTCGGTGTCCGTTCGAACTGCATCGCGCCGTTCGCGTGGAGCCGCATGATCAACTCGATCAAGATCGATTCGCAGGAACAGGAAGCACGCGTCGCCAGGATCAAGCAGATGACGCCCGCGAAGATCGCGCCGCTCGCCGTCTACCTCGCGAGCGAACAGGCCGCCGACGTGACGGGCCAGATTTTCGCGGTCCGCAACAACGAAATCTTCCTGATGAGCCAGCCGCGCCCCGTGCGTTCGGTGCATCGCGGCGAAGGCTGGACGCCGGAGACGATCGCCGAGCATGCCATGCCGGCGCTGCGCAAGTCGTTCCATACGCTCGATGTTTCCGCCGATGTCTTCAGCTGGGACCCCGTCTGATGACGCGCGGCCCGCGCGCGGCGCGCATCGTCGACGCCGCGCAGCTCGATTTCGCGCAGTACGTGCGCCCGGGCGACACGCTCGCATGGGGCCAGTGCGGTGCGGAGCCGTGCACGCTCACGGCGCTGCTGATGGCGCAGCGCAAGGCGATAGGCGGGCGCTTTCGCGTGTTCGTGGGCGCGTCGTGGTCCGACACGCTCGAGCCCGCGTATGCCGACTGCGTGGACTTCATGGCCTATGGCGCATCGGGTACGAACCGGCGGCTCGAACGCGAAGGCGTGCTCGACATCCTGCCGTGTCACTACTCGCAGTTTCGCAGCGTGCTGACGACGGGTCCGAACCGCATCGACGTGTTGCTGCTGCAAGTTGCCCCCGCCGATGAGGCGGGCCGCTACAGCCTCTCGATCGCCCATGAGTATCTCGTGCCGCTGATCGACAGTGCGCGCGTGGTCATTGCGGAGGTAAATGCGGTGGCGCCGTGGACCTTCGGCGAGCGCATGTTGTGCGGCGATGATTTCGACGTGCTGATCCATACCGACCGCGCGCCGCTGGAAGCGCCTGCCACGCAGGCCGGCGACATCGAGCGGCGCATCGCGCAGCACGCCGCATCCCTGATCGAAGACGGCTCGACAATCCAGTTCGGGCTGGGCGCGCTGCCCGAGGCCATCGTCGCGCAGTTGCGCGACCGGCGCGACCTTGGCGTGCATAGCGGCACCATCGGCGACGCCGTGGTCGATCTGATCGAAGCGGGGGTGGTGACGAATGCCCGCAAGCCGCGCGATCGAGGCGTGAGCGTGGCCGGCACGATGATGGGCACGCGCAAGGTCTACGCGCATGCGCACCGCAATGCGCAGATTCAGTTTCGCGCCACGGCCTATACGCACGACATCGACGTGCTCGGCAGCCTCGACCGGTTCGTGGCGATCAACTCGGCGCTCGAAGTCGATTTGACGGGGCAGGTCAATGCGGAAGCTGCCGGCGGTCGCTATGTGGGCGCCGTGGGCGGGGCGCTCGATTTCATGCGCGGCGCGGCGCGCTCGCACGGAGGCGTCGCGATCGTCGCGCTCGCAGCCAGCACGCGGCATGGCAGTCGCATCGTCGCGCGTCTTTCGGGGCCGGTCAGCACGCCGCGCAGCGACGCAGCGGTGATCGTCACCGAGCACGGCGTGGCGGACCTGCGAGGGCTTACGCTCGCACAGCGCGCTGAGCGCATGCTCGCCATCGCGCCGCCAGACTGGCGCGAACAGCTGGCCGCGCAACACCATGCGCGGCGGGATGCGATAGCGGTTTGACGGTACGCAGGCACACGACGCGGCGAACAACAACCAGACACCATGCAAAGGAATCCGAAATGAGAAGAGCAGCGATAGTCGCACCCGTACGCACGCCGGTCGGCACGTTCGGCGGCAGCCTGCGCCCTGTTTCCGTCGAAACGCTCGCGGCCACGGTGCTGCGCGAAACCATCGCGCGCAGCCGCTTGGACCCGGCACGCATCGAGGACGTGGTCTTCGCGCAATCGTATGCGAACAGCGAAACGCCTTGCATCGGCCGCTGGGCCGCGCTCGAAGCGGGGCTGCCCGTGCAGGTGCCCGGCATGCAGCTCGATCGCCGTTGCGGCGGCGGGCTGCAGGCGGTCGTGACCGCCGCGATGATGGTGCAGAGCGGCGCGGCGGACGTGGTCGTGGCCGGCGGCGTGGAAAGCATGAGCAATATCGAGTACTACACGACCGACATGCGTTGGGGCGCTCGCGCAGGCTCGGTGAAGATGCACGATCGTCTCGAGCGTGGCCGCGAACGCTCGCAGCCCGAAGCGCGCTTCGGCTACATCTCCGGGATGATCGAAACGGCTGAAAACCTCGCGAAGGAATACGGCATCACGCGCGAGGAAGCGGACGCGTACGCCGTGCGCAGCCACCAGCGCGCCGCGGCGGCATGGGAGTCGGGCCGTTTCGCCGACGAGGTGGTGGCGGTTTCGGTGCCGCAACGCAAGGGCGACCCGGTGCTGTTCGCACGCGACGAAGGCGTGCGCGCCGACGCAAGCGAGGCGTCGCTCGCGAAGCTCAAGCCGCTCATGAAAGGCGGCACGGTGACGGCGGGCAACGCGAGCCAGCAGAACGACGCCGCGGCTGCGTGCCTGATCGTCGCCGAAGACCAACTCGACAAACTGGGCCTCACGCCGCTTGGTTACCTCACGGGCTGGGCAGCTTCGGGATGCGAGCCCGCGACGATGGGCATCGGCCCGGTGCCGGCCGTGCAAAAGCTGCTGCACAAGACCGGGCTCACCTTCGATCAACTCGATCTCGTCGAACTGAACGAGGCCTTCGCGTGTCAGGTGCTCGCGGTGCTCAAGGGCTGGGGCTGGCACGACGAAGCGCGGCTGAACGTGAACGGCTCGGGCATTTCGCTCGGTCATCCGATCGGCGCGACCGGCGTACGTATGCTCACGACCTTGCTTTACGAACTGCAGCGCCGCAAGGGCCGCTATGGCCTCGAAACCATGTGCGTAGGCGGCGGCCAGGGCATCGCGGCGATTTTCGAGCGGGCGGCTTGAGTACGAACGCTCTTCGCATCCCTACGGAACATAACAAGGAGGAGACGATGCTCGATGCACTCAACGCGCAGCTCGCCCGGCTGCAAACGCATCCGTTCTATGCGGGACGTCTTCCGGGCAGCGTTGCGAGCGCGGCGGAGTTCGCCGAGCGCGTGCCGCTCATGACGCGCGCCGAACTGGTGGCCGAGATGCATTGCCCCGGCTACGGCGCGTTTGCGCCGGCCGTTCCGCCGGTGCGCGTTCACCTCACACCGATGGGCGCAACGCTGGTGCCGATCCTGCAGAGCGCGGCCGATCTGCGTGCCATCGAAGCCGCGTGTGGGCAGCATCTCGACGCGTGCGGCATCGGTCCCGGCGACGTGTGCATGGTGACGTTCGGCTATCACCTCTTCGTTGCGGGGCTTTTCTATCAGACCCAGATGGAAGCGCGCGGCGTGGCGTGCATTCCGCATGGCCCGGGCGAGACCGAGCGCGCGGCACGTGTCGCGCAGCAATGCGGCGTGACGGTGCTGGCCGGCAACCCGTCGCATGCGCTCAAGCTCATCGAAGCGGGGTGCCCCGTGCCGCGCGTGTTCTTCGCGGGTGGCGAAGCGTTCACGGGCAATGCCGCGCTGTACGCCCGCGTGCGCGAAGCGATGCCGGGCACGTTGTTGATCGACAGTTACTCGCTTTCCGAATGCCTGCCGGTGGCGCGGACATTCCCCGGTGGTACGGGGGTGCATGTGTTCGACGAACTGCTGTACGCCGAAGTCATCGACCCGGACACCGGCAATCCGGTTGCCGAGGGCGAACGTGGCGAACTCGTGCTCACGCATCTGAACAAGGAACTGCAACCGCTCGTGCGCTATCGCACTGGCGACCTCACCATGCTCGAGCGCACTGCGCCCGTGCATGGGCGCACGGTGTCGCTGCCGCGCGTGGTGTTCGGCCGCGCAGATTCGATGGTGAAGATCAAGGGCGTGAAGGTCTACCCATCCGAATTGAAGACGGTGCCGCTGGGCCTGGAGGGCGCGACGGGCGCCTATCGGCTCGTGGTCGGCACTAAGACTCATGGTGGCGACCATCTGACGCTGCAGGTGGAAGGGACGGTGCAGGGCGGTGCGATCGAGGCCATAGCCGAGCGCTTCAAGCGCCAGACGCTCATACACGCGGACGTCATCGAGACGGTCGCGAAGCTCGAAGGCGCGGCACTCGTAGAAGATCAACGGAGAGAGACGACATGAATGCAAGCGCAACGCACACCCCAACCCCGTGGCGACTCGTCGTAGGCGGCCACAGCTACGCGGACTTTTCCATTTCGGTGTCGCCGGCCGTCGAGCGCGCCGTGGCCGAGAATCTCGTACCGCCCACGGTCTATCTGAACGTCTTCAACGAAGACAGCATCACCGTAGGCGTGAACGAAGATCCGAACCAGGTGCTCGATCTGCCGTTCTGCCGCGACAACAACGTGCTCGCGCGGCGGCGCGTGAGCGGCGGCGGCGCGATTTACGCGGGGCGCGGCTCGGCATTTCTCGCGTTCTATCTGCCCATCGGTCTGCCCGGCGTGCCCCAAACGGCGGCGCAAGCGTTTCAGACGATACTGGGCCACGTCGCCGAAGCGCTACGCGATGTGTTCGGCCTGCAAGCCGCTTATCGGCCGCTGAACGACGTCGAGATCGACGGACGCAAGCTCGTGGCCACATCGCTGAAGATCGAAGGCGGCGTGCTGACGTTCCGCATTTTGCTGAACGTGAAGGCGATCGACACGGCAATCGCGGCGCGCGCCATGCCCATGGCGCCAGAGAAGGTGAAGGACAAGAAGCACAAGGATCTCGGGTCGCGCTACACGTTTCTGGAGCAGGAACTCGGCCGCGAGGTGAGCGCCGATGAGTTGACCGCGTGGGTCACGGCCTGCGTTCGCCGCACGTTCGGGGAAGTGGCGCTCGTATCTGGCGCGCTCGGCAGTGAAGAACTCGTTTTTGCCCAGCAATACGAGCGCGAGTTGCACGAAGAGAGCTGGTTCCATGAGAAGAGCGAGGCCGCGCGTTACAGTCCAATCAGCGCGCTGGGAGACCGTATCGTGCGCGGACGCGAAAAGGCGCCGGCCGGGCTGATCTGGCTGAGTCTGCTCGTGCGTGACGGCACGGTGGTCAAGGCGATCGTCAACGGCGACTGGCACCCGCGTCCGCTGGCTTCGGTCGCCTGGCTCGAAGACGGCTTCACCGGACTTGCCGCCACGCGAGAAGCCTGCGCGGCGCATATCGAGGCATTTCTCGCGCGTCCCGACGTGGAGTTCGCAGGCGTCGAGCCGGTGCATCTCATCACGGCGCTCGACAAGGCGCTCGCTGAACTCGCAAGCGTAGGGGTGAGCGCATGAGCGAAAAAACCTTGCTGGTCGAACAGGACGCGGGCGTCGCGACGCTCACGTTCAATCGTCCGGAAGCGAAGAACGCCCTCAGCGGTGAGATGCGCGTGGAATTGCTCGATGCCGTGCAGCGCATACGTGCCAACCGCGGCGTGCGTGCGGTCATTTTGCGCGGCGCGGGCGATGACTTCTGCTCGGGCGGCGACGTGCGCGGCATGAACGTGACGAGCGCCGAAACGGGACGCGACCGGATCGACGACCTGCATGGCTGGGTGAGCATGCTGATCGACCTCGACCGCCCGGTGATCGCGGCCGTGGATGGCGTGTGCTACGGCGCGGGCTTCAGCTTCGCACTCGCCGCCGATTTCGTGATTGCCAGCACGCGGGCGCGCTTTTGCATGCCTTTCATGAAAGTCGGTCTCGTGCCCGATTGCGGGGCGTTCTATACGCTGCCGCGCGTGGTGGGACTCGCGCGCGCGAAGGATCTCGTCTTTACGGCGCGCGAGGTACGCGCCGCAGAAGCGAAAGAGATCGGCGCGGTGCTCGAAGTCGTCGAGCCCGAACAGCTCCATGCACGCGCTACGCAGGTCGCGGCCAGTCTCGCGACGGCGTCGCCCATTGCGTTCGGTCTGGCCAAGCGCGCGTTGAATCAGTCGCTTGGCAGCGACCTGCGCGCGATGCTCGAAATCGAGTCGGCGGCGCAGGGCATTGCGTTCACGACCGAATTCCATCGCGAAGCCGTGAAGCGCTTTCGCGAGAAGGCCGACCCGCTCTTCAAGTGGCCCGCCGCCGAGGCCTGATCTTTCATCCCACGCACCGCCATGACGATCGACTATCACACCCTGCGCAACTGGCCGTTCAAGGACGTCGAGCAAACCTATACCGCGCGCGACGCCATGCTCTACAGCCTCGCTGTGGGATACGGCGCCAATCCCGTCGATCCGGACGACCTGGCATTCGTCTACGAAAAAGAGTTGCGCGTGCCGCCGACGCTTGCCGTCGTGCTCGGCTTTCCCGGCTTCTGGGCGCGCGACCCGCGCTCGGGCATCGACTGGGTGCGGCTATTGCACGGCGAGCAGAGCCTCGTGATGCACAAGCCGCTGCCGCCGGCCGCAACGGTGATCGGCCGCTCGCGTATCACGCGGGTGGTCGATAAAGGCGCAGGCAAGGGCGCGCTGCTCGAAATCCAGCGTAGCATTACCGACAAGGCAAGCGGCGACCTGTATGCCACCGTCACGCAGCTCACGTTCTGCCGTGGGGACGGCGGCTTCAGCGCGGACAACGGTTTGAGCGACGAAGCGCCCGCGCCGCCGCCGCCGATGCCCGAGCGCGCGCCCGATCATCATTGCGATCTGCCGACGCGCCCGGAAACGGCGCTGATTTATCGCCTGTGCGGTGACGACAACGCGTTGCATGCCGACCCGCAGGTCGCACGCGCGGCGGGTTTCGAACGGCCTATCCTGCACGGGCTCGCCACGTGGGGCGTGGCCGCGCATGCCGTGCTCAAGACGATGTGCGCGAGCGACCCGCAACGCCTCGTGGCGTTTCACGCACGCTTTACGGCACCTGTGTATCCGGGCGAGACGATCCGCACCGAGATGTGGCGAGATGGCGACGAAGTGAGTTTTCGCGCGCGCGTGCTGGAACGCGACGTGCTCGTGCTCAACCATGGGCGCGCGCAGTTGCGCTGAGCGCTATTCTGTATAACGAAGGAAATCAGGACTATGGCCCGTCAACCGAAACCGCTCGTGCGCTCCGATATCGCGTACAGCACGCCCGATCGTATCGTCGTGCGAGGCAAGAGTCTGCCCGACGAAGTGCTCGGCCACATGAATCTCGGCGACTTCGCGTTTCTGCAACTCACGGGCAAGGCGGCCACGCCGCAGCAGTCCGCGATGTTCAACGCCATCGTCATCACGCTCGTCGAGCACGGCATGACGCCAAGCGCCATCGCCGCGCGCATGACCTATGCGGGCGCGCCCGAGTCGCTGCAGGCGGCTGTCGCCGCGGGGCTATGCGGCCTCGGCTCGGTGTTCGTCGGCAGCATGGAAGGCGCGTGCCGCATGCTATCCGAAACGCTGCCTTATGACGGCCAGTGCGACGACCTGGAGAAACTCGCAGTCGATACCGTCGCCGCATGGCGCGCGCGCGGTACGCCGATTCCGGGGCTCGGCCATCCGCTGCACAAGCCCATCGATCCCCGCACGCCGCGCCTTTTTGAACTGGCCGCGCAAAACGGCATGTCGGGGCGCTATGTGACGCTCATGCAACTCATTGGCGCGGAGGCCGAGCGTGCGTCGGGCAAAGCACTGCCGATCAATGCGACGGGTGCGATCGGCGCGATTTGCTGCGAATTCGGCTTCCCGTGGCGTATCGTGCGCGGCTTCGGTGTGATGGCGCGCGCCATTGGCCTCGTGGGTCATCTGCTCGAAGAAGGCGAGCGCCCCATGTCGTTCGAGTTGTGGCAGCGCGTGGAAGACGAAGCCTCCGCCCATCTGCGCGGCGAAGCGTGAGGCCTGCGCGCGGCCGTGGTTGAAAGCCGCGTGCAAGTATCGGGCCGCGATGGTCGGGGGATTAACGAAAGCGAAAGGGCCGATTCGGCAAAGGCAACTTCGCGAAACGATGTGAGCCGTTCATAGTATGGCCAACAGTCTCGAATCGGAGAAACGCCATGCCGGAATCGCAAACGCCAACGCTCAGTGCGTGGCTCGACAAGACCGAAACGCTCACCGACGATATCACCGCGTTTCCGCTGCGCGCCCTCGCGGCCACGCTCGATCGCGAAGCCCCCGATAGCGCCGTGCCGCCGCTGTGGCACTGGCTCTATTTTCTGCCCGTCTCGCCGCTCGCGCAAGCGGGTCCCGATGGCCACCCGAAACGCGGTGGCTTTCTGCCGCCGGTCGAACTGCCGCGCCGCATGTGGGCGGGCGGACGCCTTACCTTTCACGCGCCGCTGCGCGCGGGCAGCGAGGCCGCGCGCACCTCTACCATCGCGAACATCGAGGATAAGACCGGCCGTAGCGGCCGTCTCGTGTTCGTGACCGTGCAGCATCGCTACGAGAGCGGCGGGGCGCTGTGCATCGAGGAAGAGCACGACATCGTTTATCGCGACGCGCCGCAACCCGGCGCGAGCGCGCCCAAGCCGGTAGTGACACCCGAAGGCGAGACATGGTCGCGAACGCTCACCGCCAGTGCGCTCATGCTGTTCCGCTATTCCGCGCTGACCTTCAACGGTCATCGCATTCACTACGACTTCCCGTACGTCACGCAGGAAGAGGGCTATCCGGGCCTCGTCGTGCACGGCCCGCTCATCGCCACGCTGCTGCTCGACCTCGTGCACCGCGAGCGGCCCGACGCCACCATCGCAACGTTTGCGTTTCGCGCGGTACGGCCCACGTTCGCAGGCCACGCGTTCACGCTGTGCGGCAAGCTCGCGGACGACGCGCGCTCGGTCGAACTCTGGGCGAAGGACCACGACGGCTATCTGACGATGCAGGCCACCGCCACGCTGGCCTGAACGGCAACACGAACTACATAGCGAATTCATATCGATCATGCAAACCACGCAACAAGATTCGTTTCAGGACATCCGCGAAGCCGTGCGCGATCTGTGCCAGCAGTTCTCCGGTGAATACTTCCGCAAGATCGACGAGGCGCGAGGCTATCCCGAGGCATTCGTCGACGCACTCACGAAAGCGGGCTGGCTCGCTGCGCTGATTCCTCAGGAGTACGGCGGATCGGGTCTGGGCCTGACCGAAGCTTCGGTCATCATGGAAGAGATCAACCGCTCGGGCGGCAACTCGGGTGTCTGTCACGGCCAGATGTACAACATGGGCACGCTGCTGCGCCACGGCTCGGCCGAGCAAAAGCGCAAGTACCTGCCGAAAGTCGCGAGCGGCGAACTGCGCCTGCAATCGATGGGCGTGACTGAGCCCACGACGGGCACCGATACCACGAAGATCAAGACGACGGCGGTACGCAAGGGCGACCGCTACGTGATCAACGGGCAAAAGGTGTGGATTTCGCGCGTGCAGCATTCGGACCTCATGATCCTGCTTGCGCGCACC
Source organism: Paraburkholderia sp. BR10936 (assembly GCF_040965735.1). Classification (NCBI taxonomy): domain Bacteria; kingdom Pseudomonadati; phylum Pseudomonadota; class Betaproteobacteria; order Burkholderiales; family Burkholderiaceae; genus Paraburkholderia; species Paraburkholderia sp. BR10936. The sequence goes on along the minus strand of NZ_JBFRCM010000001.1, from coordinate 25,603 downwards.
ACGCCGCTTGCCGACGTGAAGAAGAAGTCCGAAGGCATGTCGGTTTTCGTGGTGGACCTGCGCGAGGCGATCGGCAACGGCCTCACCGTGCAGCCGATTCTCAACATGGTCAATCACGAGACCAACGAACTCTTCTTCGATAACCTCGAAATTCCGGCGGAAAACCTGATCGGCGAGGAGGGAATGGGCTTCAAGTACATCCTCGACGGCCTGAACGCCGAGCGCACGCTGATCGCGGCCGAGTGTATCGGCGACGGCTACTGGTTCATCGACAAGGTGAGCGCCTATGCCAGGGAGCGCATCGTGTTCGGGCGGCCGATCGGACAGAACCAGGGCGTGCAGTTTCCCATCGCGCGCGCGTTCGTCAACGTCGAAGCCGCGAGCCTGATGCGCTTCGAGGCCGCGCGCCGCTTCGACGCGCACGAGGCCTGCGGCGCGCAGGCCAATATGGCGAAGCTGCTCGCCGCCGACGCTTCGTGGGAAGCCGCGAATGCATGCCTGCAGTTCCACGGCGGTTTTGGCTTCGCCTGCGAGTACGATGTGGAGCGCAAATTCCGCGAGACGCGCCTCTACCAGGTCGCGCCGATCTCGACCAACCTGATCCTTTCGTACGTGGCGGAGCATGTGCTCGGCCTGCCGCGTTCGTTCTGACCGGAGGCGCGCGCCATGAGACCACTCGACGGTATCAAGGTCGTCACGCTCGAACACGCGATCGCTGCGCCTTTCTGCACGCGCCAGCTTGCCGATCTCGGCGCGCGCGTGATCAAGATCGAGCGGCCTGGCGTCGGGGACTTCGCGCGCGGCTATGACGAGCGCGTGCATGGACTCGCATCGCACTTCGTGTGGACGAACCGCTCGAAGGAAAGCCTCTCGCTCGACGTCAAGCACAAAGAGGCCGCGCCGATCCTCGACGCGCTGCTCGCCGACGCCGACGTGCTCGTGCAGAATCTCGCCCCGGGCGCCGCCGCGCGACTTGGGCTGAGCTACGAAGCGCTCAGCGAGCGTTACCCGAAGCTGATCGTGTGCGACATCTCCGGTTACGGCGACGACGGCCCTTATCGCGAGCGCAAGGCCTACGACCTGCTGATCCAGAGCGAATCGGGCTTCCTCTCCATCACGGGGTCGCCCGGCGAGCCCGCGAAGGCAGGCTGCTCGATCGCCGATATCGCCGCAGGCATGTATGCCTACTCGAACATCCTCAGTGCGTTGCTGATGCGCGGTCGTACCGGGCGCGGCTGCCGCATCGACGTTTCGATGCTGGAGAGCATGGTGGAGTGGATGGGCTATCCGCTCTACTACGCGATCGACGGGCAAAGGCCTCCGCCACTCGCAGGCGCTTCGCACGCGACGATCTATCCTTATGGGCCGTTTCCCGCCGGCGACGGCAAGTCGGTGATGCTCGGCCTGCAGAACGATCGCGAATGGAAGCTCTTTTGCGAGCACGTGCTGCTGCAGCCGGAACTCGCCACCGATGAGCGCTTTGCCGCGAACTCCCAGCGTTCCGCGCGCCGTGCGGAACTGCGCGAGCTGATCGTCGATGCGTTTTCGAAGCTGACCGCCGCGCAGGTCATTGAACGGCTCGACCGCGCCGGCATTGCCAACGCCCAGATGAACACGATGGCCGATGTTTGGGCGCACCCGCAACTGCAGGCACGCGAGCGCTGGCGCGAGGTGCAGACCTCGGCGGGGACCGTTCCGGCGCTGTTGCCGCCGGGCGTGCCTTGCGCATTCGACGCCCGCATGGATGCGGTGCCCGCGCTCGGTCAGCATACCGAATCAATCCTGCGTGAGCTTGGCTATGACGCGGCGCGCATCGGCGCGCTGCGCGAAGCCGGAGCCATCTGATCGCGTCTCGCGCTTCGCAAACCGACTCCACTGAACTACGCTGCCATGACAGATCATCCCAGCCGCGCGCTCGCGGCCTTCGCCTCGCAACTGCGCTTCGACGCGATTCCGACTCACGTGGTCGAGCGCGCCGTCAATCTTTACGTGGACTGGCTCGGCTCCGCGCTGGGCGGAAAGGGCGCGCGTCCGGTCGAAACGATTGCGCGCTTTGCACGTGCCGCGCGCGGTGGCACCGACGCGCAGGGGCCGTGCGACATCATCATCGACCGCACTCGCACCACGGCGTATTTCGCCGCGATGACCAACGGCGCCGCTTCGCATTTCGTCGAGCAGGACGACGTGCACAACGGCTCGGTGCTGCATCCGGCTACTGTCGTGTTTCCGGTGACGCTGGCACTCGCGCAGGCACTGGGCGCCTCGGGACACGAGTTCATCGCAGCCTCGGTGGCGGGTTACGAGGTGGGCATCCGCGTCGGCGAATTCATGGGACGTTCGCACTACAAGATATTTCACACGACTGGCACCGTGGGCACGATCGCGGCTGCCGCCGCCGCGGGCCGTCTGCTCAAGCTCACACCTGAGCAGCTGCTCGACGCATTCGGATCGGCGGGCACGCAGGCGAGCGGCTTGTGGGAGTTCCTGCGCGACGCGGCCGACTCGAAGCAGTTGCACACGGCCATGGCGGCTGCGAATGGCCTGATGGCCGCCCAGCTCGCGGCGGACGGGTTTCGCGGCGCGCAGCGCATTCTCGAAGGTGCACAGGGCATGGCGGCGGGTATGTCGAGCGACGCCGATCCCGCGAAGCTGGTCGATCGCCTGGGCGAGCGTTGGGCCACGGTCGAAACGTCGTTCAAGTATCACGCGGCGTGCCGTCACACACATCCGGCCGCTGACGCGCTGCTTTCCGTGATCGAAGCGCACGGTCTGAATCCCGACGATATCGCGGGCGTGACAGCGCATGTGCATCAAGGCGCCATCGACGTGCTCGGCAGCGTGGTCGTGCCGAGCACCGTTCACCAGGCGAAATTCAACATGGGGACGGTGCTCGGACTGGTCGCCTATCGCGGCTATGCAGGCGTGAACGAGTTCGAGCGCGACTCCTCGGCGGACGATATCGCCGCGTTTCGCGAACGCGTGACGATGGCGCTGGACGAGGAAGTGGATCGCGCATATCCCGCCCGCTGGATCGGCAAGGTGAGCGTGACGACGCGCGACGGCCGGACGTTGCAGGGCCGCGTGGACGAGCCGAAGGGCGATCCGGGCAATACGCTCTCGCGCGAGGAGATCGGCGCGAAGTTCGTGCGGCTCGCGGCATTTTCGGGCGCAGCGAGCGAAAGCGATGCGCAGCGTCTGCTCGACGCGGCATGGGGCATTGCCGAGGCGCAGCGCGTGGGCGCGCTGTTCGGCGAGAGGATGGGTGTATGAGCGCCGTGCTTTCCCGCTCGTATCTCTTCGTACCGGGCAACCGGCCCGAGCGCTTCGAGAAGGCGCGTGGCGCAGGGGCGGATGCCGTGATCTTCGATCTGGAAGATGCGGTTGCGCCGGACCAGAAGGGCGCGGCGCGCGACGCCGTGCTTGTGTCGCTGGACCCCGTGCGCCCCGTGTGGGTGCGCGTGAACGGCACCGACACGCCCTGGTTCGCCGATGATGTCGCCGCCCTCGCGGGACATGCGGGCGTGGCGGGCATCATGTTGCCGAAGGCGGAAAGCGCGGAGCAGGTCGCGGCGGTGCGCTCAGGCGCGCACGGCGCGCTACACCTGTTGCCGATCGTGGAAACGGCGCGCGGCATTGCGGGCCTGGACGCAGTGTGTCGCGCACAAGGCGTGCTGCGCGTCGCGTTCGGCACGCTCGACGTTCAGGTGGATATGGGTATCGACGGCGACGGCGAGGAACTCGACGCGTTCCGTTCGCAGATCGTGCTGGCCTCGCGCCTTGCGGGCATTGCGGCGCCCGTGGACGGTGTTTCGACCGTATTCGACGATGCCGGTCTTCTCGAGCGTGAAGCACGGCGTGGACGGCGATTCGGCTACGGCGGCAAGCTTTGCATTCATCCGAAGCAGATCGAGCCTGTGCATCGCGCGTACGCATGGAGCGAGGCGGAGCGCGCATGGGCGCAGCGCGTGCTCGATGCGGTGCAGGCGAGCGGCGGGGCGGCGGTGGCGCTCGAAGGCAAGATGGTCGACATGCCGGTGATCCTCAAGGCGCGGCGGATTCTGGGTGCTTGAACGCTTGCCGTCGTCGTAGAAGTTGCTGCGATGAAGTCGATAAAGAAGGCGCCTTGTTTTCACAAAGGCGCCTTCCGTTTTTTGCTGCCAGCCTGGCGGCGGTATTAGCCGATTGCCCGAGCGAGTTCCGGTACGGCCGTGAACAGGTCGCCCACGAGGCCGTAGTCGGCCACGCTGAAAATCGGCGCTTCTTCGTCCTTGTTGATCGCGACGATGACCTTCGAGTCCTTCATGCCGGCCAGATGCTGGATCGCACCCGAGATGCCGACGGCCACGTACAGCTGCGGCGCGACGATCTTGCCGGTTTGACCGACCTGGTAGTCGTTCGGCACGTAGCCAGCATCCACCGCCGCGCGCGATGCGCCGAGTGCGGCGTTGAGCTTGTCCGCGAGCGGTTCGAGAACCTTCGTGTAGTTCTCGCCGCTGCCGAGACCGCGGCCGCCCGAGACGATGATCTTCGCGCTCGTGAGTTCCGGACGGTCGAGCTTGGTCACTTCGCGGCTCACGAATTGTGAAAGTCCGCTGTCGGCTGCGGCTTCGATCTTTTCGATCGCTGCGTTGCCGCCAACGGCAGCGACTGCATCGAACGTCGTCGAACGGACCGTGATGACCTTGATCGGATCGACCGACTGCACCGTCGCGATGGCATTGCCCGCGTAGACCGGACGCTCGAACGTGTCGGCGCTGTGCACCACGATGATGTCGCTGATCTGGGCGACGTCGAGCTTCGCGGCGACACGCGGCGTGACGCTCTTGCCCGCTGCCGTTGCCGGAGCCAGGATGTGCGTGTAGTTCTTTGCAATGCCAAGGATCGTCGCTTCGACGTTTTCCGCGAGACCTTGTTCGAGTTGGGGCGCGTCGGCAAGCAGCACCTTTGCGACGCCTGCGATCTTCGCGGCGGCATCCGCTGCGGCTTGCGCATTGTGGCCCGCGACCAGCACGTGCACGTCGCCGCCAATTTTCTGTGCTGCGGCGACCGTGTTCAGCGTTGCAGCCTTGATCGACTGATTGTCGTGTTCGGCTATTGCCAGATTCACCAGATTCGTCATTTGTTTCGCTCCCCTTACAGCACCTTGGCTTCGGTTCTCAGCTTCTCGATCAGCGCCGCAACGTCGGGCACCTTCAAGCCTGCCGAACGCTTCGGCGGCTCGGCAACCTTCAGCGTCTTCAGACGCGGCGCGACGTCGACACCCAGGTCTTCAGGCTTGAGCGTCTCCAAAGGCTTCTTCTTCGCCTTCATGATGTTCGGCAGCGTGACGTAGCGCGGTTCGTTCAAGCGCAGGTCCGTGGTGACGACCGCGGGCAGCTTGAGCGACAGCGTTTCCGCGCCACCGTCCACTTCGCGCGACACGGTCGCGTTGCCGTCAGCCACGACCACCTTCGAGGCGAACGTCGCTTGCGGCAAGTTTGCCAGCGCAGCGAGCATCTGCCCGGTCTGATTCGAATCGTCATCAATGGCTTGCTTACCGAGGATGATCAGCGACGGCTGTTCCTTCTCGACGAGCGCTTTCAAAAGCTTCGCCACGGCGAGCGGCTGCAGATCGTCGTTCGACTCCACCAGCGCGGCACGATCCGCGCCGATAGCGAGGGCCGTGCGCAGCGTTTCCTGGGCCTGCGAAACACCGCACGAAACGGCAATGACCTCGGTCGCCACGCCGGCTTCCTTCAGACGCACCGCTTCTTCAACGGCAATTTCATCGAACGGGTTCATCGAAAATTTCACATTGGCGATATCCACCCCCGTGCCGTCCGACTTCACTCGGACCTTCACGTTGTAATCGACCACGCGCTTGACGGGCACCAGAATTTTCAAGCTCTCTCTCCTCGATAGGGGCAATGCTTTCGTCACTGTGACAGACGCGTGAGCTGCGCGGAATTCAGCTTTGCGGAAGGCGTGCTTCGAGCACGCTAAAGCGGCACCGCGCAACCTGCATGGGCGCGAAGCGTCGCATGAAAGCAGCGCGCGTCGCAATCGTCCGTTCGAACGAAGCGGCGCGCGTGCAGGGGAAGGGGGGAGCGTCAGTGCTTCTTGTCGCGCACGAAGCGCAGTGCGAAGCGCACGAGCCGCGGCATGGTCACCGGGCGCAGCAGACGCTTGTCGTAGCCCGCAAAGCGCCGCTCGTTCTCGGCGAGACACAGGTGCATGAGTTCCGGTACGCTGATGTCCACGTCCGTCACCTGCTGCGCGCCGTTCATCGTGAAGTTGTTGTCGTGCCGGTGTTCGTTGCCCTCGGCATCCATGGCGCGCGCGAGGCCAACGCGTTCCCACGCCAGAAAGGCCCAGACGCCGGCCACCTTCAACTCGAAGCGAATGCGTTGCCACCAGGTGAGCCGGACTCGGTGCCAGGCCACCCAGTTCGCGAACAGCAGGATATGGCGGCATTCTTCCTGCATGACGGGCTCGAACGTGTCGATGAGTTCGGGCGGAAAGAGGCCCGAGCGTCGCGCCACTTCGAAGAGGCCGAACGCGAAGAAGCTGTCCACGCATTCGCTGTAGCCCGTCACGAGGTAAGCCCATTCGGCGTCCTTGGGGTAGACGTAGGGCGGCTCGCTCGCGAGCTTGATGCCGTACGCCGCCACCATGCGCGAGAGCACTTCCTTGTGGCGGTTCTCCTCCCACGCGTTGAGTGCGAGCGCGTCGCGCATTACGGCGTCGTCGAGCGAGGCGGCATAGGCGGCCATGCGCAGGCGCGCGCGGCCTTCCGTTTGCACGGCGATGTCCCAGATGGGCAGATCGGTAATGCGCTTGAGCGCCGCGGCTTCGAGCTGCGGCCAATCGAGTACCGAGGGCCGGTAAGGATTGAAGGTCTCGCGGAACATGCGGCACATTTCGTCGCGATGCACGTCGGAGCCCGGCGTGAGCGCACCGGTGACACGGCTCGTCCAGTGGCGCGTGTTGCGCTCGGCGGCGTCGAGCGTTTCGCGGTCCGGACGCTCGACGGGCAGCGCTGGCGCGTGGAAGCCGGGAATCAGTTGCGACGCATCGAAGGCGTCGAGGATCAGGTCGTCCATCTCGCTGTTCTTTTGCTGGCGGCAAAGGCACGCAGTGCAGAAGAGATTGCAGTCGTCGCAAGAGCTTACTTCGAACCGGCGCGATGCGCGATGAGCGCGACGTGCCGTCGAATCGTTAGCTATCGTTCAGACGTCGCGCAAGAAGGCCGACTGCCGCTTCCGATCGAGTCTGTCTCGTTCGGCGCAATAACGGGCCGCCCCATATCGAATCGTTGAACAATCGCGGCGCGAACGAGCGGGCCTGAGCATGGCGGTGCGGCACGCTTGCCGCGTGGGGTAGCGGGTCGTCATGTAAAACGCGGCACACGCGGCAAGTGCGCTCGCCGCGCATCGCGCTTTCGTGGACTTCAACGCAATTGCGCAAAGGCGATCAACAGCACCATCCCGCCGATAGCGCCGTCGAGCACGCGCCATGCACCCGCACGCCGGAACAGCGGCGCAAGCACGCGTGCGCCGTAGCCGAGCGCGACGAACCACACCGCGCTCACGGACATCGCGCCGATCGCGAAGGCGAGGCGGCTGCCTTGCGGTTCTCTCGCGCCAGCCGTGCCGATCAGCAGGAAGGTGTCGAGATACACGTGCGGATTGAGCCAGGTGAACGCGAGCGTCATGAGGATGATCGGCCAGGCGCGCTGTTCGGGCGCATCCGCCGCGGCATGGCTGTCCAGCACCGCGTGCGACGGGCGCACCGCACGGCGCAGCGCGCCGATGCCGAACCACACGAGCCAGGCGAGCCCCACGTACAGCACGATGTGCACGAAGGTCGGATAGCGCTCGACGAGCGCCGAAGCGCCGCCTACCCCCGCGCCGATCAGCACGAAATCGGACAGTGTGCAGAGCAGGACGATCTTGCCGACGTGCGAGCGCAGGATGCCCTGACGCAGCACGAACGCATTCTGTGCGCCGATCGTGACGATGAGCGAGGCGCAGAGCGCCGCGCCGTGAGTGAAAGCGAGCCAGTTCATGACGGTTGCGAAGAAAGTAGGCGCCGCGGGCGGCGCGGTGCGCAGCGCCTGCGGTCATTGGACATCGACAGGGAATGGCGTTAGTCTGCCGCCAGGAGCCGCATAAGCAAAGCTCATTTTCATTAACCGGATTAAGGAACGCTAATGCTCGACTATGCCTTGCTCGATGCGCTCGCCGCAGTCGTGCGGCATGGTTCATTCGATCGCGCCGCGGGCGCACTCAACGTTACGCCCTCGGCGGTTTCGCAGCGCGTGAAGCTGCTGGAGGAGCGCGTGGGCACTGTGCTAGTGAAGCGCGGCCAGCCTTGTGTCGCGACGGCTTCCGGCGCGCTGCTGTGCCGTCACACGGAGCGCGTGCAATTGCTCGAGGCGGAGCTGGGCGGAGCGATGCCGACCTTCACGAGCGCGCTGGGGGCGGCGCGGCCGACGCTACGGGTGGCCGTGAACGACGACAGCGTGGGTACCTGGTTCATCGACGCCGTGGCGGGCTTCTGCGTCGAGCGCGGCGTTCTGCTCGACCTCGTGATCGACGACCAGGATCACACCGCGCAACGCATGCGCGACGGGAGCGTGCAGGGCGCCGTCACGACGCAGGCCGAGCCCGTGCAGGGCTGCCGCTCGACGCGCCTCGGGCGCATGCGCTACCTCGCGGTGTGCTCGCCGGCGTTCTTCGAGCGGCATTTCGCGCAAGGGGTGACGCGCGACACGCTGCGCCACGCGCCGTGCGTCGAGTTCAATCCCAAGGATCAACTGCAAAAGCGCTTCATTCGCCGCATTACGCGCGCGCAGATCGACGCGCCGCTGCACTGGATTCCTCATGTGGCCGGGTTTCTGCGCTGCTGCCTGAACGGTCTGGGCTGGGGCATGTGCCCGGAGCGCATGATCGCGCCGCATCTCGCGCGTGGCGAACTCGTCGAGCTCACGCCCGGCCGCGCGCTCGACGTCGAACTGTACTGGCAAAGCTGGCGGCTTTCCATTGGCTGGCTCGACGACTTCGGCGCCATGCTCAAGGTGCGCGCCGGCGAATTTCTCGATCAGGGCCGCGGGACATAAGATGCGCGCCGCGCGATAGCTTCATTCGTTTGTCTTTATCCACGGATTCAATGGTGGATTAGTGTGCTGACTTTCGGTGCGCACGACAGGGCTCGTAACATCACCGTTTTGTTGCTATTTCTCTCCTGCGAGTTGCACAATGTCAGCATTGGGTCGCGGCAATGCATCTAAAGCAATATCCGAAATCCATTAATTGCTTTTCGAATAGTGGAATGCTTCGATATTCTATGGGTGTGGAGAATGCAAGCTTCGTGCGAGAATTTCGCGTCCAATAGACTGACGTTTAGTATGTGATATGTCTGATGCACCGATGTCGAATAGATGCATTGCGTTTCATTGATCGGTCACGTCCCGTGTGTAAGAGTGGAGCCGTCGCGATGCCGGTAAAGACCGCGAGACCGGCCATGGGCGGGCATTTCGGGCTTTATGCGTGCGCGTGGCGCAGCGGGCGCTGTAACAATTCAGTTATGTGGAAAGTCGCGCGACGCGTGACATCCAGGCCTGAAACCGGTTATTTTTTCCGCGGTGAGATTGTTAAGTATCATCAAATCGGCAAAAAAGTTCACGGATGTAAAGAAACCAACATTGGAGGCGTACAGCCGGAACTGAAAGCTCTGCCGTCTCGTCTTTTGCGTTTCGCATTATCGTGTGAAAATTGCGTTTTTCCTGTGGATTGCGAGTTGGACACGCTATAATCCGGACGTGGCAGAGTGCTTATTCGACCGGCATATTTGAATCGTTTCCACGTGCACGAGGTGCATTATGACGAAATTAGATACCGGCAGCGTTTGGCAACAAACCATTGACCTTCTGTCCGCGGCTTCCGAGCCGTTAAGCCTGGACGGCGAATTCGAAGGCGGCAGAAGCTGCAAACCGGTACCCATCACACGCGGCGCATCGGAGGCGGCGAACCGGCGGCGTGCCACCGTCCGTTCGTGGGATGCGCAGGGCATCACGTTGATCCGGCGGCATGATCCGGACAGCATCACCGTTTGCTGGAGCGACGCCACCTATGGCCGTTACTCCGACCAGTTGTGGCGGGTCTGCACGGCGCGCCGCAGCGCCGTTTGTGCGCTGACCGGCGAGAAGATCCGCCGCGGCGACGCGGTGTTCCGGCCGAGCCCCAATCGCCGTCACCGCCCGGCCAATGCCGACGCGATGATCCTCGCGAGCAAGCTCGACAACCTGCCCAACGCCGTGGTCGCGGCGCGTCTGGACGAGGCGCTGGCCGCCTGAGCGGCGTCCCAGGGCGCACCGGTCGCCCGCGCGGGTATGCCACCCGCCGCTCACATGCCACGTGGCTGGTCACACCTCGTCATGCTCATGTCATGAACTGCACAAGAACAAAACGGCGCCTCAAGGGCGCCGTTGTTCGTTTGCAGGGTGAAAGGCGGGTCGCCGCCATCCGTCGGCGCAGGCGCAACGGGCGCCCGCCCCGGCGGCGCACTGCTCACACGGTGGCGTCGCGGGCGTTTTCCTCTTCGAGCGCGTCGCGCGTCTCGGGCATCGCAAGCCAAACCAGCAGCACGGCGGCGGCGCCCGCGCTCGCGAGCGCGAGGAAGCTCACCGTATTGCCCAGGTGATCGGCGATAAAGCCGGCAAGGGCCGTCGAAAGCGTCGCCCCGATCCCCGCCGACAGTCCGAAGAGCCCGATACACAGGTTGTAGCGGCCCTTGCCCCCCGCCACGTCGGCGGCGATGAGCGGCAGCATCACGCCGAACACGGCGGCCGACAGGCCGTCGAGCATCTGCACCGGGACGAGGAAGTAGGGGTTGCCCACGGCGGCGAACAGCAGCGCCCGCAGCGGCAGCGCGCAAAAGCCCAGAATCAGCACGGGGCGGCGCCCCCAGGCCTGCGCGGTGCGGCCGACCCAGGGTGACATCAACGCGACGATGGCTTGCGGCACGATGATGCACGCCGCGATCACGAGCTGAACGTTGTCGCCCATGCCGGCCGTCACTTCGCCGGCGGCGAGGTTGAGCATCGCGGCGTTCGAGAGGTGGAACAGCACCACACAGGCCGCGAAGGTCAGCATGCGCCGGTCGCGCAGCAGGTCGAGGATCGTTTCGCGCGGTTCGCCGGCAACTGCCGCGGCGGCCTTGCCGGGCCTGGCCGCGGGTTTGGCGTAGGCGGCGTTCTGGTCGTACTCGATCATCGCGAGCGCGACGAGCGCGGGCAACGCGAGCGCAGCCGTCAGCCAGAACACGGAGCGCGGCGACCAGTACTCGCCGCACAGGCCCATCAGGCCGGCGGCCACCGCGCTGCCGATCGAGGCCCAGCGTGCATTGCGGCCAAGCCGGTCGCCCAGGTTCTGGCGGCCCACCAGCGCGAGGGCGAGCGCCGCCATGGCCGGCACGAGCATGCAGCTGGCGAAGCCGTGGAAGACCTCGGCGGCCATCACCGCCACGACGGTCGGGCTCGCGGCGAGCAGGACGGCAGAGATGATGATCGCGATGATCGCCCACGCGGCGGCGGCCTTCTTGTTGCGCAGGGCGTCCACAGCGGCGCCGCCCGGCACCTGGCTCACCATCGCGCTGATCGTGCCCACCGAAAGCGCCAGGCCGATCTCGCCCTGGGTCCACTTGTGCGATGCCAGATACGACGCAATGAACGGCCCGAAGCCCGTCTGTACGTTCGCCACGAAGAAGTTCAGCCAGTCGAGCGCGCGCACGCTGCGCTGGCCTGGATTGGGTTGTTGCATGGTGCCGTCCGTCATTTGGCACCGTGGGCATTGGCCGCCGAGGCGACGGGCGATGCAGCGGGCGCGGCTTGCGCAGCCGAAGCAGCCGAAGTGGCGGAAGCGGCCGAAGCGGCCGGGGCCGGGGCCGGGGCCGGCGGCGGCGGGGCGGCGGGCGTGACCGCGTGCACCGGCTGGTCGGGTGCGTAGGGCGGCGAGGCATCCACCTGCTGGTCGCTCATTTCGAGCTGCGCTTCGAGCGTGTTGTTCTTCGTGACGAAGTGCAGCGCCGACCAGTCGGCCGCGATCGTATGACGTTTCTCGAGCGTGCCGCTCACGTCGAGCACGACGGCCTGCGGGGCGGCGCTGCCGTCGAGCAGCACGTCGACGACGCGGCCGACCTTGCCGCCGTTGGCGCGTTCCACGTCCGCGTCGAGCATGGGCAGGCGCGTCGCGCTCGCCTCGGGGTTGCCGGGCTGCGGCGCACCGGCCTTGGGCCGGTCGGGAACCTGCAGCTGGCTGGCCGGCAGGGCGAGCGTGATGGCGGGCGTTTTCGCCTGGGTATTCACGCGCACACCACTCCACGGGAAGTTGGCCTTGCGGTCGCCAATGCCCATGAAGCCCTGCAGGTTCACCACGACGTCGACGGGCTTGCCGCCGGGGCCCGTGACCATGTCGACGGCGCGGCCCACGACCTTGCCGTCGGTCTTTTGCACTTCGCTGTCGAGCAGCGTGCGGAAGGTGCCGCGCTCGAGCGTGCGTACCTGCACGATGGGCGCGGGGGGTGGCGCCGGCGGGGCGCTGGCGGGCGCGGGCGGCGCCGGCGCGGGACGGCGGCGGTGCACCGGCGCGGGGCGCGGCTTCTTCGGCGCCGGCTTCGCCGTGCCCCCCGCTTCCGGCTCGCTCGCCATCTCGGGCGCGGATGCGGCCTCGGGCTCGCTCGCGGCCGGCTCGGGCTCCGTGGCTACGGGCGCTTCCGGCTCGGGCGGCGGGGCCGGCCGGAACAGGCTGCAGCCCGAGAGCGTGAGCAGCATCAGCAGCGTAAGGGCGTACGGGAAGTGAAAAACGGGACGTGCGCAACGCAGGAAGCCGCGTCTCATCTACTGAAACTCCTTGGAGCAGCCGTCGCGACGCGCGCGCGGCAGGGGGAAACCGGGTCGGGATGCGTGAGTGTAACCCGCGCACCGGCCCAATCCGCATTCATGACGGCGTCAAGGCGACCGGCGTGGGCGGCCGGCTGGTCGACTCGCCGCAAGCGCCGCGCCGGGACGATCGCGCTTCGTCATACGAAACCGGCCCCGGCGCGCGCGGCAACGGCCCGCTTCACGCCCAGGTGTAAACGCGGGGCCGGCCTCCGCGCCGTGCCTGTACACGGGCATATAAGCATCGCGGCATGAACGCAATGCGGTTCGTGCGATGGGAGCGCAAATCGTGTTCGCCTAACCTTCGCTCCATCCATAAGAGATGTCAAAACGATGAGCGCCTGGAAGTGGAAGAAGGCGCCGGCAACGCGTCGACACGACTAATTCAATTCGAGACGAACCTGATGACGGATCGGGCTGGTGAGCCGTGAACCGTTTCAGCATGCTGATAAAGGAGGCACTCACCATGATCGAACCCCACGCGCAGCCGCTCGCCGGTGCGACCGCCGCCGAAGTCGAGTCCCCGGATTCATTGGGCCCGGCCTCGGGTTTCATCGACCGTTATTTCGACATTGCCGAGCGCGGCAGCTCGCTGCGTCAGGAGACGATTGCGGGCGTCACCACCTTCCTCGCGATGGTCTATTCCGTGTTCGTCGTGCCGGGCATGCTCGGCAAGGCGGGCTTCGACACCAGCGCCGTGTTCGTGGCCGTGTGCCTGACCACGGCGTTCGGCTCGCTGCTCATGGGCCTGTGGGCGCGCCTGCCGATCACCATCGGCTGCGCCATTTCGCTGACGGCGTTCACCGCCTTCGGCCTCGTGCTCGGCAAGGGCCTGAAGCCCGAAGTCGCGCTCGGCGCGGTGTTCCTCATGGGCCTCGTGTTCACGGGCATTTCGATGACGGGCGTGCGCTCGTGGATCCTGCGCAACCTGCCGCACGGCATCGCGCATGGGACGGGCATCGGCATTGGCCTCTTCCTGCTGCTGATCGCCGCCAATGACGTGGGCCTCGTGGTCAAGAATCCGGGCGCGGGCCTGCCGGTCTCGCTCGGCCATATCACCTCGCTGCCCGTGATCCTTTCCGTGGTCGGCCTCGCCGCGATCTTCGGCCTCGTGCACCGCCGCGTGCCGGGCTCGATCCTGATCGTGATCGTCGCGATCTCCGCGCTCGGTCTCGCCATCGATCCGGCCGTGAGCTTTCATGGCGTGTTCGCGTGGCCTTCGCTGTCGGCGCCGGGCCATGCCTCGCTGATCGGCGCGATGGACATCAAGGGCGCGCTCTCGCTCGCCGTGCTGCCGAGCGTGCTGGCGCTCGTGATGACGGCCGTGTTCGACGCGACCGGCACGATCCGCGCCGTGGCAGGGCAGGCGGGCCAGCTCGACGCGAACGGGCGCATCGTCAACGGCGGGCGCGCGCTCACGGCCGACTCGGTCAGCTCGATCTTCTCGGGCTTCCTGGGCGGCGCGCCGGCGGCGGCCTATATCGAATCGACGGTGGGCGTGGCCGCGGGCGCGAAGACGGGCCTCGCCGCCGCCACGGTGGGCGTGCTGTTCCTCGCGGTGATGTTCTTCGCGCCGCTCGCGGGCCTCGTGCCCTCGTATGCGACGGCGCCCGCGCTGATGTACGTCGGCCTCATGATGCTCTCGAGCGTGAGCCGCCTCGACATGGCCGATATGGTCGACGCGATGTCGGGTCTCGTATGCGCCGTGTTCATCGTGCTTACGGCGAACATCGTCACGGGCATCATGCTGGGCTTCTGCACGCTCGTGATCGGCCGCGTGGTGAGCGGCGAGATCCGCAAGCTGAACGTGGGCACGGTGGTGATCGCCGGCGTGCTGGCCGCGTTCTACCTGGGCGGCTGGGCCATCTGATCATCGGATGACCCGGTCATTCGCCCGGCGGCCATGGCGGCCCGCCCGGGCGGCTGCACGGCCCGCGTCGCTTCACGGCGGCGCGGGCCGTGTGGCTTTTGCGCGCTATGTTCTGGCGCGCTACCCGGGCAGCACGCTGTTGCGAGCCTTGGCCGCTTTGCGCGGCTTGCGTGGCTTGGGCTCCACGCCAATGCGCGGGTCGTGCGCGAGCACGAGCGCGCTCAACTGCGCGGCCGTATCTTCGAACGCCGCATCGGCTTGCGGCACATAGAGCCATTTGCCGAGCACGGGGTGTACTCGCAACGCCGGCATCGCTTCGATGAGCGACGCATGGTTTTCCCGCGACGTGCAGACCAGCACGCCGTTGAAGGGCGGGTCGCGGTCGGCGGCCACGAGGCACAGCAGGCCGTCGAGATAGGCGGCGTCGCAGCCGAACATCGGCTTGCGGATATAGCCGGCCTCGCGCTCGAAGGCGTCGAAGATCCAGAGCAGTGAGTTGCGGATTTTGGACGGCATGGCGTGATGGGGCGGAGATAGCGGGGCGCGGCGCGCAGAAATCGCCATTCTAGTGGCGCCGATGCGGCCGTGCGCACCGCCGCTCGCGGACGACTTACGCATCTCTTGACATCGCTCGGTCGTCGTCTATGCTAAACCACATGGTTAAGTATGAAGACGCCACCCTCGACCGCACCTTCGCGGCGCTCGCCGATCCCACGCGGCGCGCGCTGCTGGCGCGCCTCGCGCAGCACGACGAGCTCTCGGTGAGCGCGCTCGCACAGCCATTTGCGATGTCGCTGCCCGCGGTCATGAAGCATCTGGACGTTCTCGCTCAGGCGGGCCTCGTCACGCGCGCGAAGACCGGCCGCACCGTGGCGTGCCGGCTCGCCGCCGGGCCGATGGAGGACGCGATGCAGTGGCTCGCGCACTATCAACGCTTCTGGAGTGAAACGCTCGATCGACTCGCCGCTTTCGTGGAGGAAGATGCATGTCTACCCAACCCGCAGCCGGACCTGGCAACGCCCCGCAAGCTCCCAGCCTCACCATCCGGCGACGTCTCAACGCCACGGCCGCGAAGGTCTACGCGGCGTGGACGCAGCCGTCGCAACTGATGCGCTGGATGCACCCGTTCGATACCACCTGCATTCACGCCGAAGCCGACGTGCGCGAGGGCGGGCGCTTTCGCGTGATCATGCGCGGTGCAAACGGCGAAGACCACGATGTGAGCGGCACGTATCTCGAAGTCGTGCCCGACGAAAAGCTCGTCTTCACGTGGGCGTGGCGCAGTACACCGGAGCGCGAGTCGCTCGTCACGGTGACGCTGCGCGCCGACGGGTCCGCCACTGACCTCACGCTCAAGCACGAACGCTTCTTCGACGAGGCGGCGCGCGACTCGCACAACGAGGGCTGGACGAGTTCGATCGATCAACTGGTGGCGCTGTTCGACTGAACGGCGCTCATTCAAGCGCAAGGAGGAATCGAAAGATGGAATCGCACAAGATCGTTTCGCAGACCGAATGGCTTGAGGCCCGTAAGGCGCTTCTCGCCGAAGAGCGCGCCTTCACGCACGCACGCGACGCGCTGGTGGCCAAGCGCCAGGCACTGCCGTGGGTGAAGGTCGAGAAGACCTATACATTCGAGACACCGCAAGGCCCGCGCACGCTTGCGCAGCTATTCGGGCCGCGCAGCCAGCTGATCATTTACCACTTCATGCTCGGGCCGGAGTGGGAAGAGGGGTGCCCGGGCTGCTCGTTCCTGTCCGATCACGTGGACGGCATGCTGCCGCATCTGGAGCATCACGACGTGACTTACGTGGCCGTTTCGCGCGCGCCGCTCGCGCAGATCGAAGCGTTCAAACAACGCATGGGCTGGCGTTTTCCGTGGGTTTCGTCGCATGCGAGCGACTTCAACTTCGACTATCACGTATCGTTCAGCGAAGCCGACAAGGCGCGCGGCAAGGCGATCTACAACTACATCGAGCAGGACTACATGAGCGACGAGCTGCCCGGCGTCAGCGCGTTTTATCGCGACGAAGCGGGCAACGTGTATCACACGTATTCGACCTACGCGCGCGGTGGAGAGATGTTGATCGGCACCTATGCGATGCTGGAGTTGACCGCAAAGGGACGCAACGAAGAGAAGGATATGCGCGAGTGGATGCGCCACCACGATCGCTATGAAGACGCGCCCGCGCCGGCGTCGTGCTGTGCGCACGAGAAGCAGTAGATGCGCTGGGCGGACAGTCGTTAGCGCAACGAAAGAAAGCGGCGCCGGTCGCGAATGAATCGTGAAAAGAGCGCGTTACAGCGACATGTCGAACGCGGGGCGCAGCAGTACTTCGATCGCCATCACGACGAGTCCCATCGCGCCGGCGGCGAGCGTCAGCGTGCCATATTCGTCGTAGCGCGTGTCGTAGAGGCACGCGACGATGAACAGGATGGCCAGCAGGTTGGTTAGCCAGTAGAAGTTCAGCGCGAGGAGCATCGGCGTATCCGGTACCGGCGCGCAGCGCGCCGGCGGCGAGTGCAAGACGCTCGGATTCTAGCGGAGCGACCTTACGGATACGCAACAATTAGGTGCGCTACAACACTTATTTTTGCGCGATCGGCGCTTTTAGCATCTCGTTGCGGATCCAGTCCGTGACCGAGGTGCGCCGCGGTTGCCAGCCGAGCAGCGTACGGGCGCGCTCGCCGCGCACGCGGCTGTTCGAGCCGAGGCCGTAGGACGCCATTTCGTAGCCCCATTCTTCGATCGCGGCTTCGAGCGGCCAGTCCTGCGGCGCGCCCAGACCCATCACGTCTGCGAGCGCCGTGGTCATGTCGCGGAAGTTCGCTTCGCCGCTTTCCACGAAGTAGAACGTGCCCGCGGGCGTGTTTTCGAGCGCGAGGCGATACAGTTCGGCGACGTCGTCGACATGCACGTTCGACCAGATGTTCAGGCCACGCCCCACGTGACGCATCACGCCGCTCTTCTGCGCCTGGCGGACGAGCCGCGGCAACTGTACGCTCGCGGCGCCCGGCACCGCGCCCACGCCATAGATCAGCGTATTGCAGAGCACGGCACTCTTCACGCCGCGCGCGGCGGCCGCGAGCACGAGATTGTCGATCGCCACGCGCGGCGCCTTGTCGGCGGTCGGCTCGGGCAGGGCGTATTCGCGATAGATGTGCGCGGTCGCCTCGCCGCCCGACGCGTCGCCCACGATGCTCGATCCGCTCGTATGCAGGAGCGTCTTGCCGGAGCCTTCGAGCGCGTCGATGAGCGCCTCGACCGCGCCGCGGTGGTCGCTGCTCGCCGCGTTGACCACGGCGTCGGCGTCGCGTGCTTGCCCCATCAGCGTCGCGCGGTCGTCGAGATCGCCCTGTACGGGCGTGATGCCGAGCTTTTCGAGGTCGGCGAACTGCTCGGGCCTGCGCACGAGACCGCGCACCGTGTGGCCCGCGCGCACGAGATGCGCCGCGATCGAGCCGCCGATAAATCCGCCTGCGCCTGTCACGAAGACTTTCATAAAGGGCTCCTGATCCTGTCTTGATTGCGATGGAAGCCAGTATCGGGACATCCGGGTTTTGCAAAAACCGTGTTAGTCTCAAATGAATATTGACTGCGGATCAAGAATGTCCACGATGAAGACGTCGACCGACGAACTGCTCGTTTTCGTCACCGTGATCGATGCGGGGTCGATTACCGCCGCGGCCGAAAAACTCGAGCAGACCGTCTCGGGCGTGAGCCGCGCGCTGACGCGGCTCGAAAAGCAGCTCGGTGTCGCGCTGATCCTGCGCACCACGCGACGCCTGCAACTCACCGAAGAGGGCGAGCTGTTCCTCGATCGCGCCCGCGCCATTCTCGCGGCGCTGGCGGACGCCGAGGAGGCCGTCACGCGCCACCGCGAGCGTCCCTCCGGGCGGTTGCGCGTGGATGCGGCCACGCCGTTCATGCTTCACTGCATCGTGCCGCACGTCGCGGCATTCGCCGACGCGTATCCCGAGATCGAACTCGAACTCACGAACAACGAGCGCATCGTCGATTTGCTGGAGCAGCGCGTGGATATCGCCATTCGCATCGGCACGCTGCAGGACTCCACGCTGCACGCGCGCTCGCTCGGCACGAGCCGTTTGCGCATCGTCGCGAGTCCCGGCTATCTCGCGGCACACGGCACGCCGGGCAGCGTGGCCGCGTTGCGCGAGCATCGGCTGATCGGCTTTACGGCGCCCGCGCATCTGAACGGCTGGCCGCTGCGGCTGGCGGCCGGCGACGAAACGCACACGGCCGCAAAGACCCAGGCGACCGAGCCCGGCTACACGATCGCGCCCGCGCTTTTGGCCTCGAGCGGCGAGACGATCCGCCAGCTCGCGCTCGCCGGCAGCGGCATTGCGTGCCTCTCCGACTTCCTCACGACGGCCGACCGCGAGGCGGGCCGCCTCGTCACCGTGCTCGACGACGCGCTGATCGAATCGCGCCAGCCGATCCACGCGGTCTACTACCGCAGCGCGGCGCTCGCCGCACGCGTGCAATGCTTTCTCGCGTTTATCGGGGGCAGGCTGCAACTCGACGCGTGACGCGCGCCGGCGGCGCTCTCATGGATAGTCCCAGGCTACACGGGCCGCAAAGGGGAGTTGTATAGACAGGCGCGCCAGGCTAGACTTCGGCCACTTTCGCGACTTGTATAGACAGGATTCGACCATGCTCCCGACCCTTCGCCTCACGCCCGGCCATCTGACCCTGCCCCAACTGCGCCAGATCGCGCGCGAGGCCGTGCGGCTCGAGCTCGATCCGGCCAGCTTCGCGGCCATCGACGCAGGCGCAGGCGCCGTCGCCGAGATCACGGCGAAGGGCGAGCCCGCCTATGGCATCAATACGGGCTTCGGGCGTCTCGCGAGCACGCATATCCCGAGCGACCAGCTCGAACTGCTGCAACGCAATCTGGTGCTCTCGCACGCCGTGGGCGTGGGTGCGCCGATGTCGCGCCCGGTCGTGCGTCTGCTCATGGCGCTGAAGCTGTCGAGCCTGGGCCGCGGCTATTCGGGCATCCGCCGCGAAGTGATGGACGCGCTCATCACGCTGTTCAACGCCGACGTGCTGCCGCTCATTCCCGTGAAGGGCTCGGTGGGCGCCTCGGGCGACCTCGCGCCGCTCGCGCATATGTCGGCGGTGCTGCTCGGCATCGGCGAAGTGTTCATCCGCGGCGAGCGCGCCAGCGCCGAAGCCGGTCTCGCGGCTGCGGGCCTCAAGCCGCTCGCGCTGCAGGCCAAGGAAGGTCTCGCGCTGCTCAACGGCACGCAGGCTTCGGCCGCGCTTGCGCTCTACAACACGTTCGCGATCGAGGACCTCTACCGCACGGCGCTCGTCTCGGGCGCGCTCTGCGTGGACGCGGCGGCAGGTTCGGTGAAGCCGTTCGACGCGCGCATTCACGAACTGCGCGGCCATCGCGGCCAGATCGAGGCGGCCGCGGCCTATCGCACGCTGCTCGAAGGCTCGGCGATCAACCTCTCGCACCGCGACTGCGGCAAGGTCCAGGACCCGTACTCGCTGCGCTGCCAGCCGCAGGTGATGGGCGCGTGTCTCGACCAGATGCGTCACGCAGCGCAGGTGCTGCTCATCGAAGCGAACGCGGTGTCGGACAATCCGCTGATCTTCCCGGAAACGAACGAAGTGCTTTCGGGCGGCAACTTCCACGCGGAACCGGTGGCCTTCGCCGCCGACAATCTCGCGCTGGCCGCAG
Organism: Paraburkholderia sp. BR10936; assembly: GCF_040965735.1. NCBI lineage: Bacteria > Pseudomonadati > Pseudomonadota > Betaproteobacteria > Burkholderiales > Burkholderiaceae > Paraburkholderia > Paraburkholderia sp. BR10936. The sequence goes on along the minus strand of NZ_JBFRCM010000001.1, from coordinate 5,101 downwards.
CCGAAATCGGCGCGCTGGCCGAGCGCCGCATCGCGCTGCTCATCGACGCCACGCTCTCGGGCCTGCCGCCTTTCCTCGTGAAGGACGGCGGCGTGAATTCAGGCTTCATGATCGCGCACGTCACGGCGGCTGCCCTGGCGTCGGAAAACAAGACGCTCGCGCATCCGGCTTCGGTCGATTCGCTGCCGACCTCGGCAAACCAGGAAGACCACGTGTCGATGGCGACGTTCGCCGCGCGCAAGCTCGCCGACATCGCCGACAACACGGCCAACATCCTCGCGATCGAACTGCTCGCCGCGGCCCAGGGCGTGGACCTGCGCGCGCCGCACCACACGAGCCCGGCGCTCGCGCACGTGATGCAGTCGGTGCGCGCCGAGGTGCCGCATTACGACCTCGACCGCTATTTCGCGCCGGATATCGAAGCGATTGCGCGTCTCGTGCAGAACGGTGCCATCGCTTCGCACAGCCCGTTGGCATTCGAATCCGAGGCGCAGTAAAGCGCAAGCACGCGCGATCACGCACAAGCAGACGCCAAGCCAAAGCACGGGCCAACGCGATGAACGCTCCCGCATACCAGGGCATCAAGGACTTCGTCCTCGCGCGCATTCACGCCGGTGAGTGGAGCGAGGGCGACCAGGTGCCTTCGGAGAACGAACTGGCGCGCGAGTTCAAGGTCGCGCGCATGACCGTGAACCGGGCGCTGCGCGAACTCACCGCGGAACAGGTGCTCACGCGCGTGCAGGGCGCGGGCACCTTCGTCGCGCGGCCGAAGTACGAATCGACGCTCGTCGCCATTCGCAGCATCTCCGACGAAATCCTCGCGCGCGGGCACCGCTACCGCGCCGAGGTGCTCGAGATCGGCGTGCATCGCGCCGACGAGGCGCTCGCCGTCGAAATGGGGCTCGCCGCGAACGATCAGGTGTTCAACTCGCGGGTGCTTCACTTCGAAAACGACGAGCCCGTGCAGCTAGAAGAGCGCTGGGTCAATCCCGCCGTCGCGCCCGATTACGCGGCGCAGGACTTCACGCACATTACGCCGAACCAGTACCTCGTGCATGTCGCGCCGCTGCAGGGCGTGGAGTATCGCATCGAGGCGCTCGCCCCCGAGGCGCAGACGCGCGCGCGCCTCGCGATGGGGGAGGCCGAGCCGTGCCTCGTATTGCACCGGCGCACCCGCTCGCGTGGGCTCGTCGCCTCGGTCGCCAATCTCTGGCATCCGGGCAGCCGTTACCGCTTCACGGGCCATTTCTAAGGCCTGCCAAGGTCCGGCCGCGCCGCTCGCCGTCATTTCCTCAGTCATTTCCCCGTGCATGGCCGACAGTCGTCGGCATGTGCCTTGCTCCCTTTACCGTTAGCTGACCCTATTGCTAACGATAGCGCGCGTATGGGGCAGACGGCCCGCGAAAGCGCGCGTGGTGCGCCGCAGCCTTTATCATTGGCAGATGACGCGAACGAAGGAGGAGCTCCGCAATGGACGATGCCAACGCCACGCTCATGCCGATGTGGCGTGCCAATCTGGCGCTGCTCACGCGCGAGGTCGGGTCGGCCACCCGGCTCGCGCGCATGATGACGTTTTCCGCGAGCTACATGAAGCTGATCGTGTCGGGCCAGCGCGACTTCAGCGCGGAGTTCGTGCGCGGCGTGGAAGCCGTCACGGGTCTGCCAGAAGGCTGGATGGACGTGAAGCACGACAGCGCCGAGGTGCCCGACGAGACGCGCGAAGCGATCGCGAGCGAGACGCCACGCGCGCGCTTTCGCGGCACCGCGCATCCGGTACGCAAGGCGCCTGTGCTGCGCGTCGAGCCGATCTTCGGCCAGGGCGCGAAGCGCGAGGAAGCGACGGCGACGCCCGAGGCGCACCGGCGTCTCGCGGGCACGCGCAAGATCCGCGATCTCGCCGCGCAGGACGTGCGCAAGCTCGAGCGCTACCTGAGCGTGCCGCCGGTCGAGCCCGCGGTGCTGCGCTCGCGTATCGAAGACGTGATCAACTACGCCGACCCCGACGAGCGCGTGCGCGCCGACCTCGAAGGCCGCCTCGAACAGATCGAGAAGCATCGCGAAATGCTATTGCGGCATGTCTCGCGCCTCTACGCGTTGCTTTCGCGGCTGGGCGACGATTGATCGACTGATTCGTTGCCCGAAGCATCGTCGGAAGATCACCGCTCCTGAACGCGCAGTTCCGCGAGGATCTGGTCGGCGAGAAAGTCGCACGGCGGACGGTTCGAGCGTGCGCTGCGCGCGAGCACCACTTCCAGTTCGGGCAGTGCCGGCAAGCCATGCTGGCGGCCGAGCGTGACGAACGTCTCGGGCACCGCGCAGCGCGCGAGCGGCGCGATGGCGAGACCCGCGGCCACCATGCTGCACAGGCCCATCAGGCTCGGGCTTTCATACGATGTGCGATAGGCGATCTTCGCGCGCTCCAGCGCCTGGATCGCGTTCGTGTGCGCGACGCTGCCGCCGCCGAAGAGGGCGACCGGCAACGGCCGCTCGCGCCAGATCTCACGTCCGCTCGCCGCGCTCACCGCCGCGGGGGGCGCGGCCCACACCATCGGCTCGAAGCGGATGAACTCGCCCGCGAGGCCGCGCGTACGCGTGATGCAGGCCAGGTCGATCTTGTTGTCCTTCAGGAGCGGCAGGAGCGCGCTGCTCGGCAGCCCGATCACCTGGATCTCCACCTTCGGCCAGTTCGCCGAGAACTTGCGCAGGACCGGCGGCATGAGCGAGGACGCGTAATCGTCGGGCACGCCGATCGACACGCGCCCCGTCACTTCCGGGTGCGCGAGCGAGGCCCACGCTTCGTCGCGCAACGCGAGCATGCGCCGCGCGTAGGCGATGAGCGTCTGGCCGTCGGGCGTGGGCGTGACGCTGCGCGGTGCACGGATAAAGAGCGGCTTGCCGATGGATTCCTCGAGCGCGCGGATCTGCATGCTGAGCGCCGCCTGCGAGCGGTGCACGAGCGCGGCGCCGCGCACGAAGCTGCCGGCGTCGGCGACGGCCACCACCATGGCCAGCACGTCGAGGTCGAGGGTCTTCATTGGTATAAGAAAAATTGATCGAAGGCTTCAATATAACGCGTTTGTCTGAACGCGGGGACGCGCCGATACTGGGGCCGTACCGACCCTTCGCGTTGTTCTTCGCATCGTCCTTCGCTTTCTGGAGAAGCCCATGTTGATGTCGCCGCCCGTCGATTTGACCTACGAACGATTCCAGCAACTGCAGATGCGGCTCGACATGTCGCGCGGCAAGCCTTCGCCCGAACAGCTCGACCTCTCGCAGGCGCTCATCGACGAAGCCGCACAGGCGGGCTATCTTGCGCGCGATGGCTTCGATTGCCGCAACTACGGCCTGGCGAGCGGCTTGCCCGAGGCGCGCGAGCTGGGCGCCGGGCTGCTCGGCGTGCCGGCCGCCCAGGTGATCGCGGCGGGTAATTCGAGCCTCGAACTGATGCACGACGCGCTGACTTTCGCGCTGCTGCACGGCGTGCCGGCGGGCGAGGGCGCAGAGGTGGGCGCGCCATGGCGAGCGCAGGGCGAGATCGCATTCCTGTGCCCGGTGCCGGGCTACGACCGCCACTTCGCGATCTGCGAAGCGCTGGGCGTGCGCATGATCGCCGTGCCGATGCACGAGGACGGCCCCGACATGGACCGCGTAGAAGCGCTCGTGCGCGACGATGCGTCGATCAAAGGCATGTGGTGCGTGCCGCTCTACAGCAACCCGACGGGCGCGATCTGGTCCGACGAGGTGATCCGGCGTCTGGCCGCCATGCCCGCCGCGCCCGATTTCCGGCTCTTCTGGGACGACGCCTACCGCTTTCACCATCTGAGCGACGAAGCGCACACGACGCTCGATGTATTCGAAGCCTGCGCGGCGGCGGGCCACGCAGACCGCGCGCTGATGTTCGCGTCGTTCTCGAAGGTGACCTTCGGCGGCGGGGCGTTCGCGTGGCTCGCCGCTGCGCCGCGTAACGTGGCCTGGTGGCAAAAGCACTCAGCCGTGCGCACGATCGGGCCGGACAAGCTCAACCAGCTGCGCCACGTGCGCTTCCTGCGCGACCGCGCGACGCTCACCGGGTTGATGGCGCGCCATCGGGCGCTGCTCAAGCCGAAGTTCGATGCGGTCGACGCGGTGTTCCGCGCGCGCCTCGCCGGCGTGCCCGGCGTGAGCTGGAACGTGCCGCGCGGCGGCTATTTCATCAGCCTTTATGCGCCCGAGGGTTGCGCGCGCCGCACGGTCGAACTCGCGGCGGCGGCGGGACTCGTCCTCACGCCCGCGGGCGCGGCGTTTCCGTATGGCGTCGATCCGCACGACAGTCATCTGCGGATTGCGCCGTCGTTTCCGGCGCTCGACGAGGTGCGCCTTGCCGCCGAGGGCATCGCGCTGTCGCTTCTGCGCGCCATCGAGGAACGGCGGCGATAGCGGCCGGGGCCGCTCCGGCGACGCTCGCGGCGATGTGTTACAACGGCAGACGTAGCCTACGAACGTAGTCAACGAACGTAGCCAACGAACGTGCCAACTTCACGCGAGGTTGCCGTGCAAGGTCTCGCCGTTTCATTGCAACGCGCGCTCGCCCAGCGCGAGCGCGAAGGCCGTGCCGCGAGCGGCCGTGCGCCCACGGCGCGCCCGCTCGGGGCGGGCGCCGGCTGGTCGGTCGACGACGTCGTCTGCACGCTCGGTCCCGGCGACCGGCCTTACGAGGAGCGCCACACGAGCGCGTGCCTCGCCGTCGTGGCGGCGGGCGTATTCGGCTACCGCAGCGGCAACGCGCGCGCGCTGATGACGCCCGGCGCGCTCATGCTCGGGGAAACCGGCGCCTGCTTCGAATGCGGCCACCGTCATGCGGCGGGCGACCGCTGCCTCTCGTTCCACTACGACCCTGGCTGGCTCGACGAGCAGGCCGCAGCCGCGGGCCTCGCGCCCGGCGCGCGCCGCTGGCGGGCCGCGCGGGTGCCGCCGGTGCGCGCGCTCGCGCCGCTCGTGGCGCACGCTTGCGCCGACGCGCTCGCGCAAGAGCGGGACCATGCGACCGGGGTGGTCGCCTGGAGTGAAATTGATCTGGAACTCGCGCTCGCGACCTTGCGCGTGGTCGCGAGCGGCAAGGACG